>NZ_DASUSQ010000112.1:0-127265 GCF_036375055.1 Umezawaea sp. | reverse complement strand
GTGTGGTCGGCACCCCCAACGCGGGAGCCGACCACACCGGCGGGTCACGAGCGGTCGGTCGGTTTCACCACGGGCTCCGAGGTGAGCTTCCCGCTCTCCCGCAGCGCCAGCACCGAGTGGCTCTTGCCGTAGACGAAGTACACGACGACACCCGCCGCCATCCAGATGAGGAACCGGACCCACGTCAACGCGGTCAGGTTCAGCATCAGCCACAGGCAGGCGAGGATCGCGAGGATCGGCACGAGCGGCACGAGCGGCGTGCGGAATCCGCGCTGGAGGTCGGGGCGCGTCTTGCGCAGGACCAGCACACCCGCCGAGACGAGGATGAACGCGAACAGCGTGCCGACGTTCACCATCTCGGCCAGCTTGCCCGCCGGGAAGAACCCGGCGGCCAGCGCGATCAGCGTGCCGACCAGGATCGTGACCCTGGTGGGGGTGCCGTGCTTGCCGGTCTTCGCCAGGCCCCTCGGCAGCAGGCCGTCGCGGGACATCGCGAACAGCACGCGGGTCTGGCCCAGCATCAGGACCATGACCACGGTCGTCAGACCGGCCAGCGCGCCGACGGAGATGACGTTGGCCGCCCAGTCGACGCCCAGGTTCGCGAACGCCGTCGCCAGGTTCGCGGGCGTGCCGTCGGCGGAGGTCTTGAGGTCGGTGTACGGGACCATGCCGGTGATCACCAGCGCCACCGCCACGTACAGCACGGTGACGATGACCAGCGAGCCGATGATGCCGCGCGGCAGGTCACGCTGCGGGTTGCGGGTCTCCTCGGCGGCGGTGGCGACGACGTCGAAGCCGATGAACGCGAAGAACACCAGCGACGCGGCGGCGAGCATGCCGTAGACGCCGAACGTGCTGCCCTCCTGGCCGGTGATCAGCGAGAACAGCGACTGCTCCAGACCCTCGGAGCCGACGCCGGACCCGCCGGTCTCGGCGGACGGGATGTACGGCGTGTAGTTCGACGCCTTGATGTAGCCGATGCCGACCACGATCACCAGCAGCACGACGAGGACCTTGATGGCGGTGATCACCTGGCTGACGCGCGACGACAGCTTGGTGCCGAGGACCAGCAGCACGGTGAGGGCGAGGACCAGCAGCACGGCGCCCCAGTCGAAGTCGACCGAGCCGACCGCGACGGTCGTCTTGGCCTCCAAGCCCACCTGTGCCAGCACGATCTGGAGGTAGGACGACCAGCCCTTGGCCACGGCGGCCGAGCCGACCGCGAACTCCAGCACCAGGTCCCACCCGATGATCCACGCCACCAGCTCGCCGAAGGTGGCGTAGGAGAAGGTGTACGCGCTACCGGCGACCGGCACCGTCGAGGCGAACTCGGCGTAGCAGAGCGCCGCCAGACCGCACGCGATGGCCGCCAGCACGAACGACAGCGAGACCGACGGCCCGGCCAGGTCGCCCGCGGTCTGCGCGGCGACGGTGAAGATGCCCGCCCCGATGACCACGGCGACGCCGAACACCATCAGGTCCCAGGACGTGAGGTCCTTGCGGAGCTTGGTGTCCGGCTCGTCGGTGTCCTCGATGGACTGCTCGATGGACTTGGTGCGCCACAGTCCGTTCCCCGGCACGGTGGTCCTCCTCTTGCAGGGTGAAGTACGACCTTTCACCCTAGGGGTCCACGCGTGCCGGGGCGCGTCAGGACGACCGGGTCCCCCGGACGCCGATCAGGGGTTCGCGTCGGCCACGCTGCGGTCCAGGTCCGGCTCCAGGTAGATGAGCCGGGCGGCCGGGATCTTGTTGCGCACGCGCAGCTCGGCGTCGTTGATCGCCTCGGCCGTCTCGGCGACGGTCAGGCCGGGGTTGAGCGCGATCTTGGCGGCCACCAGCAGCTCGTCCGGGCCGATGTACTGGGTGCGGATGTGGATGACGCTCTCCACCTTGCCCTTGGCCAGCTCGGCCTCCAGCACGTCCAGCTCGGCGGGCGAGGAGCCCTCGCCGATCAGCAGGCTCTTCATCTCGATGATCAGGATGATCGCGATGACGCCCAGCAGGACACCGATGGAGATCGTGCCGAGCGCGTCCCACACCGGGTCGCCGGTGATCGTCGCGAGACCGACACCGACGAGCGCCAGGATCAGGCCGATCAGCGCGCCCGCGTCCTCCAGGAGCACGACGGGCAGCTCGGGCACCTTCGACTGGCGGATGAACTGCCACCAGGTCGCGTTGCCCTTGATCAGCTTCGACTCCTTGATGGCCGTCATGAAGCTGTAGGTCTCCAGGCCGATCGCGACGACCAGGATCACCACCGCGACCATCGGCGACGACAGCGCCTCGGGGTGCTGGAGCTTGTGGATGCCCTCGTAGAGCGCGAACGCCGAGCCGAGGGTGAACAGCATCAGCGCGACGATGAACGAGTAGAAGTACCGGTCGCGACCGAAGCCGAACGGGTGGTTGCGGGTCGCCGCGCGCTGCGAGGTCTTCTGCCCCAGCAGCAGGAGCCCCTGGTTGGACGTGTCGGCGAGCGAGTGCACCGACTCCGCGAGCATCGACGACGACCCCGTGACCAGGAAGCCGACGAACTTCGCGACGGCGATCCCGGCATTGGCCACGAGCGCGGCGATGATCGCCTTGGTTCCGCCCCCTGCTGACACGTTGGCTCCCTGGTGAGGTCGAAGTCCGATTCGTCGAGGCGAACCCTAACGGGCCCGACCGCCTCAGGAGCCGGCGGTCGCCCGGAAGACGAGTGCGGGTTCGTCACCCGACGACCGGACGACCACCTCGGGGTCGTGCGCGGCGAGCCACATGGACTGCCCCTTGGCCAGGTCGAGTTCGCCGCCGCGGCCGTCCAGCACGGTCGCCGCGCCGCCGACGCACAGCAGGATCTGCGGGCCCGCGTCGTCGATGCGGACGTCCGCGCCCGCGGTGAGGTCCAGGCGCGAGAGCTCGAACTCCGACGACGGGGTGCGGTAGACCGCCAGGCCGGGAACGACCTCCTCACCGCGCTGGACGGGCATGTCGCCGCAGGTGAAGTCCAGGACGCGCAGCAGTTCGGGCACGTCCACGTGCTTGGGGGTGAGACCGCAGCGCAGGACGTTGTCGGAGTTCGCCAGGATCTCGATGCCGGTGCCGTGCAGGTAGGCGTGCAGGTTGCCCGCGGGCAGGTGGACGGCTTCGCCCGGCTGGAGCACCAGGCGGTTGAGCAGCAGCGCCGCCAGCACCCCGGCGTCACCGGGGTAGGCCTCGCCCAGCTCCAGGACCGTGCGGCACTCCAGGTCGAACTCGCCGCGCTCCTTGACGTGCAGCACGCACGCGTCCAGCACCTGGGGCAGCAGCTGGTCCAGCGCGGTCTGCGGCAGCGTGATCAACGTGGTGAACAGCGCCCGCAGGCCCTGCGCGTCCGGCTGGCCCGCGAGGAGTTCCGCGTACGGCGCGAAGTCCGGCGCGTCCAGCGACCGCAGCAGCGCCGCGGTGCGGTGCGGGTCGCGGAAACCGGCCAGCGCGTGGAACTCGGTCAGCGCGCAGATCAGCTCCGGCTTCGGCGACGGGTCCTTGTAGTTGCGGGTCGGCGCGTCCATCGGCACGCCTGCCCGCTCCTCCGCCGCGAACCCCTCGGCGGCCTGCGCCGCGGACGGGTGGGCCTGGAGGCTCAGCGCCTCCTCGGCGGCGAGCACCTTCATCAGGAACGGCAGCCTGCCGCCCCAGCGGCTCGCGACTCCCTCGCCGAGCTGCCCCTCCGGGTCCTCCGCCACCAGCTCCAGCAGCGACCGCTCCCCGCCGTCCGCCCCGACCACCCTCGACGGGTCGCCGGGGTGCGCCCCCATCCACAGCTCGGCCTCGGGGTGCGGCGCGGGAACGGTCTTGCCGAGCAGCTCTGAGATGGCCGTGCGCGAGCCCCACGCGTACGGCCGGATCGCGTTGTGCAGCAGTTCCACGGTCTCGTCCACTCCCTCGTCGGCGTCAGACCGCCGGTGCGTACAGCCCCGGTCCGCCCAGCTTCCCCGCGGCGAGACCCAGGTAGAGCGCGGCCAGTTCGAACCGCAGTGCGAGCAGCGCGGCGCACACCGCGTCGCCACCGGTCACTTCCTCAGCCGGTTCGAGCACGTCGGCCCCCGGCAGCGTCTCGTGCGCGGCTCGACGGGCGATCTCGGCGAGCTGTCCCTGCCGCACCGCGAGCAGCAGCACCCTGACCTGGCCGGTCGGTTCGTCGTCGGGGTCCGCGAACAGGTCCTCGGCGGACGTGGACTGGACGGCGCGGCGGTGCAGGACCGACTTGGTGAGCGCCTGCGGGTACCCGGCCACGTCGCTGACCACACCCGCGTAGCAGGCGAGCATCCCCGCACCGTGCGCCGCGACCGCCGTCGCCGGGTGGTCCAGCCCCCACAGCAGCGGGGTGCGGTCGGCGATCCGCAGCGCCAGCGACTTCGCCGGGTTCACGAACGACTCGTGCATCGGGTGGTCGCGCTCGGCCTCGCGGTCCAGCTCGTCCGCGATCAGGCCGACGTCCGTCTTGAGCAGGCCCATGGTGTTCAGCGCGACCAGCCAGCCGCCGAACGCCCGCGCGAACCCGAAGCCCTGCGGCACGGGCACCCGCGGCGGGATCAGCAGCGCGTGGCCCGCGGCCGACGCGGCCACCGGCCCGTCCGGCTCGGCGGTCAGCAGCACGCGCGCGCCGCGGCGGCCCGCGCGGTGGATCGACTCGGCCAGCACGTGGTCGCCGGGGTCCTCGGTGTGCGCGAGCACGACGTCCAGCGCGCCGACCCACGGCGGCAGCTCGTCCGCGACGACCACCGGTACCGGGCACGCCGGGCCCAGCAGCGCGGACGAGAGCTTCGCGACCGACGTGCCGACACCGGGACGGGTCAGCAGGACCAGCGCGCGCGGCCGTTCCTCGAACATCCTCGCCACGCCCAGCTCCGCCGCGACCTCCGCGGTGGCGCGGACCTGCGCACCCGCGTGCGCGGCGGCGCGCAGCCAGCCACCGGTGTCGTTCTCACCGATCCGGGTGGAGTCGTCCAGCAAGCTGTCGTCGAACACGCCAGGTCACCCGGCCGTCGGGTCCTGGTCGGCGTCCAGCCGCACGGCCTCGTCGAGCAGCAGCACCGGGATGCCGTCCGTGACGGGGTACGAGCGGTGGCACACCGAGCACGTCAGGAAGTTCGCCGATTGATCCCACTCAGCCGGGTCGGCCGATGCGCCGGTCAGCGGAGCGCCGACCAGCAGCGCGCCGTGCTCGGGGCACGGGCACGCCAGGATGTCCAGCAGCTGGGCGTCGAGTTGCACTGCCATTGGTCGTTCCCTTTCGTCAGCCGCGCACGATCGCGAGGACTTCGTCCCGCAATGCGGCGACCGCGTCGGAGTCGGCGGCTTCCACGTTCAGGCGGAGCAGCGGTTCGGTGTTGGACGCCCGCAGGTTGAACCACGAACCGTCGGGGAGTTCGACGGTGAGACCGTCGAGCTCGTCGAAGGTGACGCCGTTCCGCGCCCCGAAGGTTGCCTTGATGGCCGAAATGCGGTCGGCCTGGTCCGCGACGGTCGAGTTGACCTCGCCGGACGCCGCGTACCGCTCGTACTCGCGGGTCAGCTCGGACAGCGGGCCCGGCTGCTCGCCCAGCGCGGCCAGCACGTGCAGCGCGGCCAGCATGCCGGTGTCGGCGTTCCAGAACTGCCGGAAGTAGTAGTGGGCGGAGTGCTCGCCGCCGAAGATCGCGCCCGTGGTCGCCATCTCGGCCTTGATGAACGAGTGGCCGACGCGGGTGCGGACCGGCTTGCCGCCGTGCTCGGCGACGATCTCCGGCACGGCCTTGGAGGTGATCAGGTTGTGGATCACCGTGGCACCGGGGTCCTTGGCCAGCTCGCGCACGGCCACCAGCGCGGTGATCGCGGACGGCGACACCGGCTCGCCGCGCTCGTCGATCACGAAGCAGCGGTCCGCGTCGCCGTCGAACGCCACCCCGGCGTCCGCGCCGACCTCGACGACCTTGGCCTGGAGGTCGACCAGGTTCTTCGGGTCCAGCGGGTTGGCCTCGTGGTTCGGGAAGTTGCCGTCCAGCTCGAAGTACATCGGCACGACCTCGATCGGCAGGCCCTTGAAGACCTCGGGCACCGTGTAGCCGCCCATGCCGTTGCCCGCGTCCACGACGACCTTCAGCGGGCGGCTCCCCGACAGGTCGACCAGGTCCAGCAGGTAGGCGGCGTAGTCGGCGAGCAGGTCGCGCTCGGAGCGCGAGCCGGGCGTGACGCCCTCCGCGTCCGGGACACCGCGCTCGGCGTCCTCGCGGACCTGCGCCAACCCGGTGTCCTGGCCGACCGGCGACGCGCCCGCGCGGCACAGCTTGATGCCGTTGTACTCCGCCGGGTTGTGGCTCGCGGTGAACATGGCGCCGGGCAGGTCGAGCTTGCCGGAGGCGAAGTACAGCATGTCCGTGCTCGCGAGGCCGATGCTGATGACGTCGACGCCCTGCGCCGCCACACCGTCGGCGAAGGCGCTCGACAGCTCCGGCGAGGAATCGCGCATGTCGTGGCCGATGACGACGGCGGGGCCGCCGACCAGGCGCGCGAACGCGGCGCCCAGGTCGCGGACGACGGCGGCGTCGAGCTGCTCGCCCACCACACCACGCACGTCGTAGGCCTTGACGACGCCGGACAGATCGCGCACGCGGACACTCCTCGGCTGGACACACTCGGCTGCGGGCAGCTCTTGACACCACCCGGCCGGAAGCCTACCGGTGACGCGCCCGGTGACTCAGTCCTCGTGCGGATCAGGCAGAACGCGCAGGTGACCCCGCCGTATGTTGCCCGTCTGGAGATCGCGCTGGAGATCGCGCACCTCCAGCGGCCGATCAGCCCGTCCCGCCTCGCGCACCGCCTCGGCCAACGCCGTCAGGTCGTCCACGGTCGGCTCTGGAGCCGCGAACTCACCCTGGTACCTCACGACTTCCCACCCGCGGGGGGCGGTGAGCCTCAACGCGTGCTCCTCGCACAGGTCGTAGCTGTGCGGTTCGGAGTACGTGGCGAGGGGACCGACGACAGCGGTGGAGTCCGCATAGGCATAGGTGAGCGTGGCGACTGCCGGGTTAGCGCACCCGGTTCGCGAGCACCGTCTCACGCTCCGCACGGCGGGGACGATAGCGCGTCTCGCTCCCGCCGTGTCGGAGGCACGCTGGTTTTGACGTGAGACACCTCTCGTCCAGGTATCCGCGGGGCGGGATTGAGTACCTCCGGAGCTGGGCAACTAGGCTTGCGGTGTGGTGATGGCTCGGGGTTCGTGGCGGCAGGGTTCTCCTCGGCGACGCAATCGCGACAGGCACGGGAGAGGCCTGCGCGGTCCGCTGTACCCGGCGACCCTCCCCGCCGCCCGCAGCCGGGCCGAGCGGTTCGACGCGCTGGTGCTCGAAGCCCTCGAACCGATCGAGGCGCGGTGGCGCACGGAGCTGACGCAGCTCGACGTGGCGGTGGACGACGTGCCGGACGTGCAGCCGACCGACAGCGAGGACGGCGGGGTCGTCGAGGACGGCAACGTCCCGCTCGCACGGCTCATGCCCGCAGCCTCGGACAAGTCCGGCGGACCGACGCGGGCGCGGATCGTGCTCTACCGGCGACCGCTCGAAGCGCGCGCCAAGGACGGCGCCGACCTCTCCGACCTCGTGCACGACGTGCTGGTGGAGCAGGTCGCGAACTACCTCGGTCTCGACCCGGACGTCATCGACGGGGAGTAGCCACCGCCCGTGACGGGATGGCCGTCAGCAGGGTGAACAGGGCCGCGGCGGCCTGGAGCAGCAGCAACAGCTCGCGCACCGAACCCGGCGCCTCGATCCGCACCTCGCTGGCCGTGGTCGGCACCGTGACGCCGACCTGGTGGCCCCACACGCGGGACACCGGGGCCGGTCGGCCGTCGACCACCGCCCGCCAGCCGGGCTCGTCCTCCGCGGCCAGCACGAGCACCCGGCCCTCCGGGCCCTCCGAGACGCGCATGGCGGCCGACGGCGGGCCGGACTCGACCGGGGCGATGCCGGGGACGCCCAGCTCCGTCGGCGGGTTGCCGCCGGACCGGGCGCGGCGGGCCAGTTCCGGCGACAGCAGGACGGCGTTGCCCGCCGCCAGCTGGACGCGCAGCACCGGACGGCCGTCGGTCGTCGGGGGCGCGTCCGCGACGAGGTCGCCGACGGCGGCGCGCAGCCCGTCGGCCGCGGTGGCGTCGGGCAGCACGACGAACGCGACCCCGGCCGCGGCGGCCTGCGCGAGCGCCAGCCGCGCGGCGTCGGGGGTGCCCCCGGTCAGGTCGCGGGTCCAGCGGCTCAGCCGGGCCGGGCTGGAGGACGTCGGCACGAGGTCGTCGTCGCCGAAGGACGGCATCCGGCCCGCGACCTGGCGGGTCGGCTCGCCGTTCACGCCGAGCACCAGCACCGCGCGCCCGGTGCGGGGCAGCTCGTGGGCCACGGTGGACGGCAGCTCGCCCGCGCCGGTCCGCAGCGGGCCCTCGCGCAGGCCGAGGACGCCGGAGCAGGCGAGGCCGACGACGGCCACGACGCCCGCCACGGACACCAGGTGCCGGACGCGAGCGCTCGCGGGTGGGCCGTCGCGCCCGCACGCGGCCAGGACGACCCACAGCAGGCCCCAGCCGAGCAGCACCAGCGGCGCGCCGGTCCACCCGTGCTGGGCGGAACCACCGGTCAGCGGGGTCATCGGCACGGCGAGCAGAGCCGCGCCCGCCACGACGCCGAGGACGACCACGCCGAGGCCTGGCAGCATCGCCCGGTTCGGCCGCACCGCCAGCGCGCCGAGCGCGGCCAGCAGCACCAGCGCTCCCACGAGCGGCAGCGCGCCGGGCCCGCCCGGCCGCAGGGCGACCAGGTCGAGCGGCCCGACCTCCGGGGTGGCCAGGACCGCTCCGGTGCCGTGCAGGAGCACCACGGGGTGCTGGAGGACCACCGCGGGCCACGGCAGCAGCAGCGCGACGGGCAGCAGCACGACGGCGAACAGCCCGGCCACCCGGCGGCGGCCCTCGCCCTCCGGACCGGGGACGGCCACGAAGCCGATCAGCGCGCCGACGACGACCAGCACGTGCACCAGCGGCGAGAACGCGCCGACCAGCGCGGTGGTGAACGCGGTGCCGGACACCACCGGCAGCCACAGCCTGCCGCCCGCGCCGCGCAGCACCCCGAGCACGCCCGCGAAGACCAGCGGCGCGAGGACGTGGACCACGACCACGTCGAGCCGTCCCTGGCTGACCGCGGAGGTCGCGGCGGGCAGCAGGCCGTACGCGGCGGCGACCACGGCCCGCACCGGGCGGCGGACCCGCACGTGCCTGCTGGCGACGTACGCGGCCAGCGCGGCGAGCGGCGCGTCGAACAGCAGGACGAGCGCCACCACGGCGGACGGTCCACCGAGGACGGAGCCGAGCAGGCCGAGGACCGCGAGCGACGCCGGGGCGGGCGCGGTCGTGCCGCCGCTCACCGGGTTCCACGCGGCCAGGTAGCCCGACCACGTCTCGCCGAGGCCCTGGACCGGGAGCAGGCGACCGCCGGACAGGTCGAGACCGAGCCTGCCCGAGTTCGCCACCAGCGCGAACAGGGTCAGGCCCAGCAGCAGGACCAGCGGGGGCCCGAGCAGCAGGGACCGCAGCACGCGGGCCCGGTCGACCTCCACGAAGACCAGGTCGGGTTCCGGCCGGGAGCCCCTGGGCACCGGCGACGGCCGGGGTTTCGGGCTCGGCCGCAGCGCGGGCGCCAGCTCGGGCGCCTCCGTCGCGACCGGCACCACGGTGGCGGGACGGCGCAGCCCGCTGGTCGCGCGCACCGGGAGGCCCCGGCCGAGCGCGCCCGCGGGCAGGGCGTCCGGGCCGACGGCCCTGCGGCGGGCGTCCTTCGCGGACGGCGGCGGGCGCCAGCTCGGCCCGCGCTCGTCCTCGGGCAGCCTGCCGAGGCTGACGTCCGCCTCGACGCGGCGGCGGATCAGGTACGAGGTGGCCGAGCGGACGGCGTTGCGGAACCTGGTCGTGCGGCTGGTCACCAGGCCGCGGACCGCGCCGGAGCCCCCGCTCCTGCTCCCGCGGGCGGCGAGCAGCCCGGCCCGGCCGCTGAGCAGGTAGCGCAGCGCGCCGAACTCGCCGCGCGCGTCCGTCCACCTGCGCAGCAGCACGAACCCGAGCGCGCGCAGCACCTGGAGCACGGCGAGGCGGGGCAGGCCGAGCAGGAACGAGGGCGTCGACGTGTTCGCCAGGAACGTCCGGAGGCCGTGCGCGCGGTCGACGCCGCGCAGCAGCGGGCCGGGGCGGGCGGCGACCGCGTCCAGCCTCCGCAGCCCGCGCGACGCGGCGCGGACGTGGCGCATCCTCGCCACCGGCACGCACAGCACGAGGTGCCCGGCGCGGTTGGCGCGCCAGCCGAAGTCGACGTCGTCGCGCAGCAGCGGCATGCGCTTGTCGTAGCCGCCGAGGTCCTGCCAGACGGCGCGCCTGATCAGCGAGCCCGCCGAGGACACCGCGAGCGCCTCGGTGCTCTGCTCGAACCGCACGGCACCGCCGGGGCCGAAGCGGCTCCAGTCCGGTTCGGCCGGTCCGAGGCCGGTCTGCCGGTGGCCGGAGGAGTCGGTCGAGACACCCGCCTCGACGACGAGCCTGGGGTCGGCCCAGTCCAGGGCCAGCGGGCCGAGCACGGCGGCGCTCGGCGACAGCTCGGCCGCGGTCAGCAGCGACGACAGGCAGTCCGGTTCGGGCGCGCTGTCGTCGTGCAGGAGCCAGATCCACCGGCCGGGGTCGCCCCAGCGCTGGACGGCGTGGTCGACGGCGGCGTGCACGGCGGTGGCGAACCCGGTGCCCCTCGACATCCCGAGGACGCCGTCGAGGATCCGGTCGGGGCCTTCGGCGGCCTCCGCGAGCATCTTCGCCGTGCGGTCGGTGGACCCCGTGTCCACCGCGATGACGTGACGAGGCCTCGGTTCTTGGCGGCGCAACGCTGACAGCGCCGTGCCGAGCCACTGGTCCCCGTCGTGGCAGACCAGCACGGCCAACACCGGCGCGGTCCGAAGCCGCGGAGTGGTACTGCTCACCAAGTGCCCACTCCCGTGCCGCTCGCCGCCTCACCCGTCCGCTGAGCATTCCTCACGACGGGCCGGTTCGGCGAGCTTTCACACGGCGCGCTTCTTGAGCTTCCTCCGCTCGCGTTCGGACAGGCCGCCCCAGATGCCGAAGCGCTCGTCGTGCGCCAAGGCGTACTCCAGGCATTCCGAACGCACCTCGCAGCCAAGGCAGATGCGCTTGGCCTCACGGGTGGATCCGCCCTTCTCGGGGAAGAACGCCTCCGGGTCGGTCTGCGCGCACAGGGCGCGCTCCTGCCAGTCCTGCTCGTCAGTCGGGTCGTACAACTCGGTCAGCATTCCCAGCTCCTGCGCCGGGCCCTCCAACCGGTCCACGCCACGATCCCCGTCGATTTCCTGCATACAGTCCGCCTCCTCGCCTTCCGCTCTCCCCGGTTGGCGGACACCACTCGCAGTCCCACAACAGCGAATGACACCGATGTGATTACACCTGCGTCACAGCAAGGGGTCAAGCCGAGTCCACAGGACGGGGGATATTCCCGCGAATGGCCCCAAAACCCTTGACTAGCAGCACAGACGGTGATTGCTCCCGCGCTCGCAGCGATGCCCGCAGCTCCAACGGCCTAGAGACCGCTCCGCGGGACAGGCCACACTGATGGGGTGAAGCGATCAGCTGTGCGACCCAGTCCACTGTTCCTGGGTCTGTTGGCGGTCACGGCAGCGGGGGCCGTGCTCACCACCTTCGGCGCCGAAACAGGTCCCCTCGCCATCACCGGAACCGTGCTGTTCATCCTCGGGGGATGGGCGGTTTCCTTGTGCCTGCACGAATTCGGGCACGCGATCATCGCCTACCGGGGTGGAGACTACTCCGTCGCGGGCAAGGGTTACCTGACCCTCGACATCCGCCACTACACCGATCCAGTGCTGAGCATCGTGCTACCGCTGGTGCTGCTGGCGTTCGGCGGCATCCCCCTTCCGGGTGGTGCCGTGTGGATCAACCACCACTCCCTGCGGTCGAAGGGGGTGGAGTCCATGGTGTCCTTCGCGGGTCCGCTGACCAACCTCGTGCTCGGCGTCCTCCTCGCCGGATCGGTGGCGATTTTCAACCCGTCCGTGGCACTCGCCGCCGCGCTCTCGTACCTCGCCTACCTCCAGATCATCGCGTTCGTGCTCAACATGCTGCCCATCCCCGGCCTCGACGGGTGGGGCATCTGGGAGCCGTACATGCCCTACAAGGCGCAGCAGTTCGGCGCCAAGGTCCGGCCGTGGGCACCGCTGGCGCTGTTCGCCGCGCTGTTCGCGTTCCCGGCCGTGGCGAGCGTGTTCTTCGTCCTCGGTGAGAGCGTGTTCGGGCTCATCGGCGGCGAGATGGCCTTCGCGGGCTTCGGGCAGTTCAACTTCATGTTCTGGCGCTGACGAAACGGTGGGAAGCACCGCGTGGGAGGATCGCGCCCCGTGAAGGTCGTCGTTTTGGTGGGTGGCGTTGGCGGTGCCCGGTTCCTGGTCGGCCTGAAGGCCCTCCTGGGGGCCGGGGCGGGGCACGAGGTCGTCGCGGTGGTGAACACCGGTGACGACGTGTGGATGCACGGGCTGCGGATCACTCCCGACCTGGACACGTGCATGTACACGCTCGGCGGCGGGATCGACGCCGAGCGCGGTTGGGGGCGGCAGGACGAGTCCTGGACCGTCAAGGAGGAGCTGGCCGCCTACGGCGCCGAACCCACGTGGTTCGGCCTCGGCGACCGCGACATGGCGACGCACCTGGTGCGCACGCGCATGCTGCGGGCGGGCTACCCCCTCTCCGCCGTCACGGAGGCCCTGTGCGCCCGCTGGCAGCCGGGGGTGACCCTCCTGCCGATGTCGGACGACCGCGTGGAGACGCACGTCGTCGTCGAGCAGGACGGCGAGCAGAAGGCGATCCACTTCCAGGAGTGGTGGGTCCGGCACCGCGCCGAGCTGCCCGCCCGGTCGTTCGCCTCCGTGGGCGTCGACACCGCGACGGCCGGTCCTGGCGTGCTGGACGCCATCGGGTCGGCCGACGCCGTGCTCCTCGCCCCGTCCAACCCGGTCGTCAGCGTCGGGACGATCCTCGGCGTGCCGGGCATCCGGGACGCTCTTCGGAAGACCGAAGCGGGTGTGGTCGGGCTCTCCCCCATCATCGGCGGCAAGCCGCTGCGCGGGATGGCCGACGCCTGCCTGGCGGCGATCGGCGTCGAGACGACCGCGGAGGCGGTCGGACGGCACTACGGGTCCCGCAAGTGCTCCGAGGAGGGCGTCCTCGACGGCTGGCTCGTGCACACCGGCGACCGCGCGGACGTCGAGGGCGTCGCGGTCCGCGCCGTGCCGCTGCTGATGTCCGATGTGGACGCCACGGCCGCGATGGCCGCGGCGGCGCTGGACCTCGCGGGGGTCGACGTTGGCTGACCACTCCGCGCCCGGCGGGATCGAGCTGCTGCCGGTCCCCGGCCTGCCCGAGTTCCGCCCCGGCGACGACCTGGGCGCGGCCCTCGCCGCCGCGGCCCCGTGGCTGCGCGACGGCGACGTGGTGGTGGTCACGAGCAAGGTCGTGTCCAAGGTGGAGGGAAGGCTCGTCACCGTTCCCGCCGATCCCGAGGAGCGCGACGCCGTCCGGCGGCGGTGGGTCGAGGCGGAGTCCGTGCGCGTGATCGCCCGGAAGGCGCGGACGCTCATCACGCAGAACAAGCTGGGGATCGTGCAGGCCGCGTCGGGCGTCGACGCGTCGAACGTGGCGGGCGACGAGATCGCGCTGCTGCCGGTCGACCCGGACGCCTCGGCGGCGGCCCTGCGCGCCGACCTGTTGGCGCGCTTGGGGGTCACCGTCGGGGTCGTCGTCACCGACACGATGGGCCGCGCGTGGCGGATCGGCCAGACCGACGCCGCCATCGGCTCGGCGGGCTTGGCCGTCGTGCACCGCTACCGGGGCCAGGTCGACGGCCAGGGCAACGAACTCGTGGTGACCGAGGTCGCCGTGGCAGACGAGATCGCCGCCGCGGCGGACCTGGTGAAGGGCAAGCTCGGTGCCACCCCGGTGGCCGTCCTGCGTGGACTGTCCATTGAGGATGACGGTTCCACGGCCCGCGACCTGACCCGTCCGATCGAGGACGACCTGTTCCGGCTCGGCACGGAGGAGGCCATCGCCCAGGGCCGCGCCGAGGCCGTGCTGGTGCGGCGCTCCGTCCGCGCGTTCAGCGGTGAGCCGGTCGACCCGGCGCTGCTGCGCCGGGCCGTGGCGGCGGCCCTGACCGCACCCGCTCCGCACCACACGCGGCCGGTGCGGTTCGTGCACGTCCGCTCCCGCAGGGCCGCCCTGCTCGCCGCGATGCGGCAGCGGTGGGAGGCCGACCTCCGCTCCGACGGCTGGGACGACGACCGCGTCGCCCGCCGCGTCAAGCGCGGCGACCTGCTGCACGGCGCGACGGAGATCGTGCTCCCGTTCCTCGTCCGCGAGGGCGCGCACGACTACCCCGACCCCCGCCGCGCCGCGGCGGAGGTGACGATGTTCACGATCGCGGGCGGTGCCGCCGTCCAGGGCCTGCTGGTCGCCCTGGCGGCCGAGGGCGTGGCGTCGTGCTGGGTGTCGTCGACGATCTTCTGCGCGGACGTGGTCCGCGAGGTGCTCGACCTGCCCGACTCCTGGGAGCCGCTGGGCGCGGTGGCCGTGGGCCACCCGGAGGAACCACTCACCCCGCGCCAACCGCGCGACCTGGACGAAGGATTCCTGGAACTGTGACGCTGCACGCGGACACCGTGTCGACACTGACCGCCTGGACACCGCAGGACCACGGCCAGGAGTCGCTGAAGCAGGCGTACCTCGGCTTCCTGGGCGCACGGGAGGACGCCTGCGCCCGCTCGTGCGAGCCGGGCCACATCACCGCCTCGGCACTGGTGCTGGACGCCACGGGCGAGCAAACGCTGCTCACCCTCCACCCGAGGGTGGGCCGCTGGCTGCAACTGGGCGGCCACTGCGAACCAACGGACGAGACCCTGCAAGCGGCGGCCCTGCGCGAGGCGACGGAGGAATCGGGCATCCGCGGCCTGAGGATCGAAGCACAACCGATCCACCTCGACGTCCACCCGATCACGTGCTCGCTGGGCCTGCCCACACGCCACTTCGACGTGAGGTTCCTGGTCAGGGCGCCGGTGGGGGCGAAGCCGGTGAGGAGCGCGGAGTCGGTGGACCTCCAGTGGTGGCCCCTGGACTCCCTGCCGGGCAACGTGGACGACCTGACACCCATGATCGACGCAGCACTGGCGAGACTGCGCTAGCCGGGCGGGCAAGGCGGGGCTCGCGGGTCGAGCAGGCCGTGCCGGCTGGGCTGGTTGAGCCGGCAAGGCGGGGCTGGCCGGGCTGGGCAGGCCGGGCTGGCTGGGCGGGCGAGGCAGGGCTCGCGGGCCAGGCCGTGCCGGCTGATCGAGCTGGCACGGCGGGGCTGACCGGGCCGGGCTAGGCAGGCCGGGCGGGCGAGGCAGGACTCGCGGGCCAGGCCGTGCCGGCTGGGCTGGTCGAGCCGGCAGGGCTGGACGACGACCGCGATCGGGGCGAGGACCCCGACCTCACATGGCCCGGTAGTCCCGAGGCGAGAACCGAGGCCCGAACCGGGGCTTCCGGAACCCGGAAGCCTCCACGTACCGAACAGCGCGGTGCCGCTGGGGGGAGTACGGAGCCAACACCTCCGCCATCCCCTCGTCGTCCAGCGGCTTCCCCAGCAGCGCCCACCCCACCGCGGCCGGGATGTGGAAGTCCCCGAAGCTGACGGCGTCGGCATCCCCCCACGACCGCTGCGCCACCTCGGCGGCCGTCCACACCCCGATACCGGGGATCAACCGCAGCAGCTTCCGCCCGGCCTCCCCGCGCAGCTCCACGGCCCGCTCCAACCGGTGCGCCACCTGAGCGGCAGCGATCAGGGCACGTCGACGGGCGCTGTCCACCCCGGCCTTGTGCCACTCCCAGTCCGGGATCCCCAGAACCGCCCGAGGCGTCGGCCCGACCATCATCCCCACCGGGACCGGGCCCGGAGCGGGCGTCCCGAACCGGCGGCACAGCTCCCGGTACGACCGCCGCGCCTCGGTCCCGGTCACCTTCTGCTCCAGCACCGAGGGCAGCAGCACGTCCCACACGCGACCGGTCGACCCCAACCGCAGCCCCGGCTTCCGCCGACGGGTCTCCGAGATCAGCGGGTGGTGCCCCTCGAACCCGGAATCGTCGTCGTCGGCCCCCAGCAGCGCGGGCAGCCCGTCCAGCAGCCACGGACCACCGTCACCCCACGCCGTCGCCTCCACGGCCGCACCGGGTCGGCGGACGTGGAGCGTGCCGGGCCCGAGCGGGGTGTTGGCGGTGAGCCACACCGCGCCCGTCGCGTCCTGCTGGTAGGTCGGGTCGCCCGCTCCGCGGCGGAGCGGGCCCAGCACCGACCCGACGTCCAGCGGGAACGGGGGCGACCAGGTCCTAGACATCGGCGGAGAAGCGCACCCCCGCCTCGGGCAGCACGACGTCGGGCCACACGCGCGCCCCGCCGACCAGTTCGCAGCGGGCGCCGATGACCGCACCGTCGCCGATCACCGCGTCCCTGAGCACCGCCCCGGCCTGCACCAGCGCTCCGGCGCCGAGCACCGACCGCTCCACCACGGCCCCCTCGCCGACCACGGCGCCGTCGAACACCACGGACCCGGCCACGACCGCGCCCGCCGAGACGGTCGCGTTCGCGCCGATGGTCGTCCCCCCGGACAGCAGGGCGTCCTCGTGGACGTCGGCGCCGCCGAGCACGATCGCCTCACCGGGCTCCGAGGGCAGCGCCGACGACGGCGCGATGCCGCGCACGAGGTCCGCCGACCCCTGGACGAACGCCGCGGGCGTCCCCAGGTCCAACCAGTAGGTGGCGTCGACGTGGCCCTGCACCCGAGCGCCGCGCTCCAGCAGACCGGGGAACGTCTCCCGCTCCACGGACACCGGACGGCCCTCCGGGATCTCCAGCACGACCTCGCGGCGGAAGACGTAGCACCCCGCGTTGATCTGGTCGGTCGGCGGGTCCTCGGTCTTCTCCAGGAACGCCGTGACGCGCCCGTCCTCGTCGGTCGGCACGCAGCCGAACCGGCGCGGGTCGTCGACCTTGACCAGGTGCAGCGTGACGTCGGCCTCGGCGGTCCTGTGCGTTTCGACGATCCCGCGCAGGTCGACGCCGGACAGGATGTCGCCGTTGAACACCATCACGTCCCGCTCGCGCAGCTTGTGGGCGACGTTGCGGATGGCGCCCGCCGTGTCCAGCGGGACCTCCTCCACCACGTACTCCAGCTCCAGCCCGAGCTTCGCGCCGTCACCGAAGTAGTCCTGGAAGACCTCGGCCTTGTACGAGGTGCCGAGCACCACGTGGGTGATGCCGACGGCCCTGATCCGCGACAGCAGGTGCTCCAGGAACGGCACCCCCGCCGTCGGCAGCATCGGCTTGGGGGCGGACAGGGTCAGGGGGCGGAGTCGGGTTCCCTTGCCACCGACCAGAACAACCGCTTCCACGCCGTGCAGCTCCGACATGCCCGTTTTTCCTCCTCCACTAACACGCAACGACCGATTCGAATACTGTGGCAGACAGCATCCGATAGACGGGCAGTGGTCCCTGGCGGGCGCGTGTCAGAAATCGGGAACGCCGGCACCCCCAGCCGGCCCTAGGCAACGCAGGAGAGATCCGAATGGACCCCCGCGACCGGGCCGACGCGCTGCTTGCCCGTGCACGAGCACGTGGCGCCCACGTCGTCACGCCGGACAACATGACGTCGCCCATGGACTCGTCGGCGACCCAGCAGATCCCGCGGACCGTGGTGAACGCGGTCGACCCGCGCGAACTGGACCCGGAGTCGACGATGGTCATCTCCGCGCAGATGGCGTCCGGCGGTCGACGACCGCAGCAGCACCAGCCCCAGCAACCCCAACAACAGCAGCAGCAGTACCAGCAACAACAGCCGCAGCAGCACCAGCAGGCGCCCCAGCAGCAGCACTACCAGCAGCAACAGCAGCCGCAGAACCAGGCCGAACCCGTGCAGCGGGTCGGGCCCGGTCCGGTGCCGACGGTCCAGCAGACGCCCAGCGGGCGGCCGAGCCTGACCCAGCGGCTCAGCGGCGACCAGCCGCCACCGCCGGGCCTGGCCCAGCGGCTCAGCGGCGACGCGTGACGAGCTTCAACCTCAGCCCGAGCCCGAGCCGGACGGCGAGCAGCACCGGGGCCCACAGCGGGCCCCGGTGGCGGTCGGCCAGGTAGCGGTAGGCGCTGCTGTGGTGCGCGGCGAGCATCCGCGCGGACGCGCCCGAGGTCGAGTGGCCGCCGATGTGGACGACCTCGGCGTCCGGCACGTACACGTTGAGCCAGCCCGCGCGGCCCACCCGGTCGCCGAGGTCGACGTCCTCGAAGTACATGAAGTAGCGCGCGTCGAAGCCGTCGACCGAGTCGAAGGCCTCGCGGCGCATGAGCAGGCACGAACCGGACAGCCAGCCCGCGGGCCGCTCGGTGATCTCGGTCTTCTCCTGCCGGTACTCGCGGGTCCACGGGTTCGCGGGCCAGACCTTGCCGAACACGGCGTGGCCGAGACCGCGGCCGAGTGACGGCAGCAGCCTCGCCGACGGGTAGACCTCGCCGGTGGTCTCGCGGATCAGCGGGCCGAACGCGCCGCCCCTCGGCCAGCGCTTCGCGGCTTCGAGGAGCTTGTCCAGCGACCCCTCCGCCCACTCGACGTCCGGGTTGGCCAGGACGACCCAGCCGACGTCGTCGGGCAGCGAGGCGACGCCGCGGTTGAGGGCGCCGCCGTAGCCGAGGTTGCCGCCCGTGGGCAGGAAGGTGACGTCGTCGCGTTCGGCGGCGGCGCGTTCCGGCTCGCCGTCCTTCGACCCGTTGTCCGCCAGCACGACGCGGACCGGCAGCGTCGTGGCCTTCGCGAGCGTGTCGAGGAAGCGGTCGAGCGTCTCACCCGGTGAGTAGGTGACGGTCACCGCCGCCAGTGCGTCGCCGTAGCGCGTGGGTTCGGTCACGCGCCACATTGTGCACCGTCGGCCGCGGTGGACGTGGTGCGCCACCGCACGCCCCCGCCGCGCGGGGACCGACCCGCCCACGGGCGAGCTCGGGCCAGGTGGGTCGTGGTGTTCTGGCCGCTGTTCACCACGACGTGCGCGATGGCGCTGGTGCCGAGCTGGTCGCCGTGGTCGCGGATCAGCCGGGTGGCGGGGTCCGGGTAGTCGTTCGCGCAACCCGCGTTGTGGTGGGCCCGGATCTCCCCGTTCCGCGGATCCGGCGCGTTGACGTAGGTGACCGCGTCCGCGAAGCCCTCCGCCCGGCCCCGGCTCCGGACCAGACGACAGGCGGGTCGTGACCGGGGGCTAGCGGCCCCGCCGGTGCACGTGGTGCGCGCGGGAGTAGGCGAGCCGGTGCCGGGCGGCGCTGGCCGACCAGGTGAAGGCCTTCGCCCTGACCTGGGCGTCGGCGGCCAGGTCGGCGCGCCGGGCCGGGTCGTCGAGGAGTCCGGCGATGCCCGCGGCGATGTCGCCCGCGCCGACGCCGCAGTACGCCACCGCGTCGCCGCCGACCTCCGGCAGGCTGAGCCGCCGGGTGGTGAGCACGGCCGCGCCGCACGCCATCGCCTCCAGCACCGGCAGGCCGAAACCCTCGCCGAGGCTCGGGTAGGCGACCAGCTCGGCGCCCCCGAGGAACCCGGCGAGCTGGTCGAACGGCAGGTAGCCCGCGCGGATCACCCTGATCCGGTGCGGCACCACGTCGAGCGCGCGCTCCACCTGGCTGTCCCAGCCCGGCTGCCCGGCGAGGATGAGCGCGGGCGGGTCGGGGCGGCCCACGCAGGCCTGGGCGAAGCCGCGGATGAGGGCGGGCACGTTCTTGCGGGGCTCCAGCGCGCCGAGGAACGCCACGTACGGCGTGTCACCGAGGCCGAGCGACCGGCGGACCACGGCCGTCTCGCCCGCCGACGGCGGGTGGAACCGATCGGTGTCCACGCCGTGCTGGGCGGTGTGCAGCGACCGGCGGTCGGCCCCGGCCACGCGCTCCAGCTCGGTCGCCGTCGCCTCGCTCGGCACGACGCACAGGGCGGCCCGCCGCAGGGACGCGCGCGTCCAGCCGCGGAAGAACCGGGCCTTCACCGAGGAGTGCAGGACGGGGTCGGTGAAGAACGTGGCGTCGTGCAGCGTCACGACCGTCGCGGCCCGGTTGGCCAGCGGCATCGTGTAGTGCGGGGAGTGCAGGACGTCCGCGCCGAGGCGCGTGACGATCCGCGGCAGCGTGGTCTGCTCCCACGTGAGGCGCGCGGTGCGGGTGGCGACCGACTCGGCCGCCACCAGGACCCGCGAGGTCGGCGCCATCCGGGTGTACAGATCGGCGTCGCGCGGCTGGCAGACGACGCTGAGCCGGGTTCCGTCCGCGGCCAGCGCGGCCACGAGCGAGTCGACGTACCGGCCGACCCCGCCCCGGTCGGAGGGAACCGCGGTGGCGTCGATCAACACGCTGGGTTCGACGATGGGCACGGGCTGAGACTAGTGCCGTCGACCAGGCGATCTACCGCGTGCCGCTCAAGTGACGCGCTGTGGATGGAGCCGGGTGTGGACCTCCCACGTCTCCCGCGCGGCCTTCTCCCAGGTGAACGCCTCCGCACGGCGCAGACCAGCGATTACCAGGCGAGCGGCGAGGGCTGGATCGTCCACAACGGACCTGATGGCCGATGTGAGCGCTCCCACATCGCCACGCGGTGTGACGACCCCCGCTCCACCGGCCACCTCCACCAGCGCGGGTGCGTCGGAGTGCACGACCGGGACGCCCGCCGCCATCGCCTCCAGCAGCGGCAGCCCGAAGCCCTCGGCCCGGCTGGGCACGACGAGCACGGCCGCGCGCCGCAGCACGTGGACCAGCTCGGCGTCCGGGAGACGGCCGAGGACCCGCACGTGCGGCGCGCGGGCGTCGACCTCGCCCCACCCGCGCGGACCGATCAGGAGGAGGGGGAGCCCCAGGCCCGCCGTCGCCTCGACCAGCGTCTCCAGGCCCTTGCGGGGCTCCAGCGTGCCGATGGCGAGCACGTACCGCTCGGGCAGCTCGACCGGCGACTCCTCCGGCCACGCCGTGACCCCGTGGCCGATCACGTGCACCGGGGCGGCGCCGGGCGCGTGGCGCGCGAGGTCGTCGGCCACGGCACGGGTGGGCACGACGATCGCGCCCGCCCTCGCCGTGGCGCGGGAGATCACCTTCCGGTGCCACGCGACCCCGCGCGCGGTCAGCGTTTCCGGGTGCGTCCACGGCACCGCGTCGTGCACCGTCACCACCACCCGGCCGCCGGGAGGGGCCAGCGGCGTCGGCGCGTGCACCGCGTCGCCACCCGGCCAGAACGGGATGCCGTGCTCCCAGGCCGCGATCAGGGCCCGGCGCGGCAGCGGCAGCACCTTCGGCCCCTCCACGCCGGGGACCACGGCCGCCTCGACGTCGCGGTGGCGGCTCACGGCACCGGTCACGGTCCACCCGGCGGGCGCGGTCGCGGCGAGCGCCGCGGCCAGCTCACGGGTGTACCGCCCGGTGCCGCCGGGGACGGGGGCGAGCAGCTGCTCGGTCAGCACAACGAGCTGGGGCACGTGCCGTACCGTCTCACGCCGTGTCCAGTCCCAGCACGGTGGTCGTGGTGACCTGGCGCGGGCGCGAGCACGTGACCGCGTGCCTCGACGCCCTCGCGGCCCAGCGGAGTCCACACCGGACACTCGTCGTGGACAACGCGTCCGACGACGGGACGGCCGAGCTGCTGGCCGCCCACCCGAGCAGGCCGGACGTCGTGCGGCTGCCCCGCAACCTCGGCTACGCGGGTGGCCTGGCGGCCGTGCTGGACCGGGTGGGCACGCCCTACGTGGCCTGGCTGAACGACGACGCGGCCCCCGACCCCCGGTGGCTGTCGTCGCTGGAGGAAGCCCTCGACGGCGACCCGCGGGTCGCCGCGGCCACCTCCTCGATGGTGCTCGCCGACGGCGCGACCCAGTCGGTCGGCGTGGCGCTGACGGCGGACGGTCACGGCGTGGACGTGGTGCTCGCGGGCCGGGAGGTGTTCGGCTTCTGCGGCGGGGCGGCGCTGCTGCGGACCGACGTCCTGCGGCGCGTGGGCGGCGTGCCCGCCGCGTTCTTCTGCTACTACGAGGACACCGACACGGCGTGGCGGCTGCGGCTGGCCGGGTACCGGGTGGTGTCCGTCGGCCCGGCGCGGGTCCGGCACCGGCACGGCGCCAGCACCCGGCCCGGCTCGGCCCCGTTCCACCGGTGGAACGAGCGCAACCGGCTGCTGATGCTGCTCCGGTGCGCCCCGGCGGCCGTCGCGCTGCGCGAGGTCGCCCGGTTCGCGGCCACCACGGCACTGCTCCCGTTCCGCTCGGCGGTGCCCGACGCGGCGAACTTCCGGGTCGGGCTGCGGCTGCGCGTCCTGGCCGAGGTGCTGCTCCGGACCCCGTCCGCGCTGGTCGCGCGCGCCGGGATCGGACGCCGGTCGACGGTCTCCCGAGGTGACGTGTGGCGCACCTGGGCGGGCCGGTAGCACCTTCGCCGCACGACACGCGCAGTGATGAGGCAGGCTTACCCCGCACAGCCGTCGTGGAGCGAGGAGAGTGATGGTGCTGCCCGTCGTATCCGTGGTCGTGGTGAACTACCGCGGCGCAGAGGACACCATCACGTGCCTGCGGGCGCTGGCGGACCTGTCCTACCCGGCGGACAAGGTCCAGGTCGTCGTCGTGGACAACGCCTCGGGCGACGGCAGCGCCGAGCGCATCCGGGCCGCCGTGCCGTCGGCGACCGTGGTCGAGTCCCCGACCAACCTGGGCTTCGCGGGCGGGTGCAACCTCGGTGTCGAGTCGGCGACCGGCTCGGTGCTCGCGTTCCTGAACAACGACGCCCGGCCGCACCCGGACTGGGTGCGCGCGGCCGTGCGGGTGCTCCAGGCCGAGCCGACGGTGGGCGCCGTGGCGAGCAAGGTGCTCGACTGGGACGGGACCGGCGTCGACTTCGTCGACGGCGGGCTGACCTGGTTCGGCATGGGCTACAAGCGGCACGCGGGCCAGCCGGACGACGGCAGCCACGACGCCCCGCGCGACGTCCTGTTCGGCACGGGCTCCGCGCTGTTCGTGCGCACCTCGGTCTACCAGGCGCTCGGCGGGTTCGACGAGCGGTTCTTCATGTTCTACGAGGACGTCGACCTCGGCTGGCGGATGAACCTGCGCGGCTGGCGGGTCCGCTACGAGCCCGCGTCGCTCGCGTTCCACAAGCACCACGCCTCGATGTCGTCGATCGACCACAGCCGCGAGCTGTACCTGCTGGAGCGCAACGCGCTCGCCGCGCTGTACAAGAACTTCTCCGACGACACGCTGGCCAGGGTGCTGCCCGCCGCGCTCGCGCTGGTGGTGCGCAGGGCGACGGCGCGCGGCGAGATCGACGCGACGCAGCTGGAGATCACCCGCAGACCCGCCGACGTGACCGAGGACGCCGCTCCCGTCCCGGTGGACCGCGAGGCGCTGGCCGGGTTCCTGGCGATCGACCAGTTCGTCGAGCTGATGCCGTCGCTGCTGGAGTCGCGCAAGGTCGAGCAGGCCGAGCGGGTCCGCAGCGACCGCGACCTGGTCCCGTTGATGCGCAAGGCGATGGAGCCCGCCTACCCGCTGCCCCGCTACCTCGCCGCGCACGACGTCCTGGTGGACGTCTTCGCCCTGGACGAGGTGTTCGGCAGGCCGCGGCGGATCCTGATCATCACCGGCGACGCGATCTCGGCGAAGATGGCGGGCCCGGCCATCCGGGCGTGGAACATGGCCGACGTGCTGGCGGACGAGCACGAGGTCAGGCTCGTCACGGTGAACCCGCTGTGCGCGCCGCCGGAGGCCCCGTTCACCGTCACCGGCTCCAAGCCGAGGGACCTCGCCCCGCACATCGGCTGGGCCGACGTGATCGTGCTCCAGGGCCACGTGCTGGAGATGGTCCCCGAGCTGAAGCGGACCGCGTCGACCAAGGTCGTCGTGTGCGACGTGTACGACCCCATGCACCTGGAGCTGCTGGAGCAGGGCAAGGACGCCACCGACGAGCAGCGGGCGCTGGACATCGTCGGCGTGACCCGCGTGCTGAACAACCAGTTGAAGCGCGGCGACTTCTTCCTCTGCGCGTCCGAGCGGCAGCGGCACTTCTGGCTCGGCCACCTCGCCGCGCTCGGCAGGCTCACGCCCACGCTCTACGACGACGACCCCACGGTCCGCTCGCTGCTGTCCGTGGTCCCGTTCGGCCTGCCGGGCAAGCCGCCGCAGCGCACGGGGCCCGCGATCAAGGACGTCGTGCCGGGCATCGCGAGCACCGACAAGGTCGTGCTCTGGGCCGGTGGCGTCTACAGCTGGTTCGACCCGCTGACCCTGATCCACGCCGTGCACCGGCTGCGGGACGACCACCCCGACCTGAAGCTGTTCTTCCTCGGCATGAAGCACCCGAACCCCGAGGTGCCGGACATGGACGTCGCGGGCCAGACCCGCGCCCTGGCCGCCCGGCTCGACCTCGTGGGCTCCTCGGTGTTCTTCAACGAGACCTGGGTGCCCTACCACGACCGGCAGAACTGGCTGCTGGACGCGGACTGCGGCGTCACCACCCACTACGAGCACGTCGAGACCACGTTCGCCTTCCGCACCAGGGTGCTGGACTACCTGTGGTCGGGGCTGCCGATCGTCACCACGGACGGCGACTCGTTCGCCGAACTCGTGGAGCGCGAGCGGCTGGGCGTCGTGGTCCGCTCCGAGGACCCGGACGAGCTGGCCCGCGCCCTGGAGAAGGTGCTCTACGACGAGGAGTTCGCCGCGGGCTGCCGCGAGCGGATCGCCGTGGTGCGCGAGCGCTTCACCTGGGAGACCGTGCTCGCCCCGCTGGTCGAGTTCTGCCGCAACCCCCGGCCCGCGGCCGACCGGCTGTCCGGCGGGGCGCCGCTCGTCCGCAACACGCCGTTGACCACGACCGCGAAGGTGCGCCGCGACGTCAAGCTCGTCCGCGAATACCTCGACCAGGGAGGACCGACGGAATTGGCGAAGCGCGCGACCGGCCGGGTCTTGAAGAAGCTGCGCGGCGGCGCACATGGGTGAAGCGCTGCGCGTGCTCCTGGACGGCACCCCGCTGCTGGGGCACCGCACCGGCATCGGCCGCTACACCTCCGCGCTGGCCGAGGAACTGGCGTCCATGCCGGACGAGGTCGACGTGCGCGCGGTCGCGTTCACCCTGCGCGGCTGGCGCGCGCTGCGCACGGTCCTGCCGCACGGCGTCCAGGCCCGCGGCCTGCCCGTGTCCGCGCGGCTGCTCCGCCAGTGCTGGCTGCGCGTCCCGTTCCCGCCGGTCGAGCTGCTGGCCGGGGTCACGGACGTCATGCACGCCACCAACTTCGTGCTGCCGCCGACGATCAGGGCAGGCGGGGTCGTGACCATCCACGACCTGGCGTTCCTGGCGTCGCCGGGTGACCTGCCGCCGTCCGACGCGCGCCTGCCGGAGCTGGTCCGCCAGTCAGCCCAGCGCGCCGACGTGGTGTGCACGCCGACCGAGGCGGTCGCCGACACGGTCGAGGAGCGCCTCGGCGTCGGGCGGGACCGGATCGTGGTCACGCCGCTGGGCGTCGACCCGGCGTGGTTCGCCTCGCGCCCCCCGAACGACGCCCTGCGCGCCCGGCTGGGCCTGCCGTCGCAGTACGTGCTGTTCGTCGGCGCGGGCGGTCCCCGCAAGGGGCTGGAGACGCTGCTGAGGGCCCACGCCAACGACACGTCACTGCCACCGCTGGTGCTGGCGGGCCCCCGTCAGTCCGGAGTGGACGGACGGGTGATCCGCACCGGCTACCTGGCCGACGTCGACCTGCGCAGCGTCGTCGCGGGCGCGTCCGCGCTGGTGCTGCCGTCGCGCGACGAGGGCTTCGGCCTCCCCGTGCTGGAAGCGCTTGCCTGCAACGTGCCGGTCGTCTGCTCCGACGTGCCCGCCCTGCGCGAGGTCGCGGGCGGCCACGCCCTGCTGACCCCGGTCGGCGACGCGGACGCGCTGGCGCACGCCCTGTTCGAAGCCGTCGAGACCCCGCCCACCCCGGTCGCGCAGGCGGCCCGCAGGACCCACGCGGCCGAGTACACGTGGCGGCGCTGCGCGGAGGCCACCCTGGTGGCGTACCACCGGGCGGCGGGCAGGTGACGGGCTGACGGCCACCCGCGCCGGTGCGGGTGGCTCGGTGGCCGGGAGGCTGACCTAGCGCCGGGGCGACTGGTCGTCCGCGTCGTCGCGCGGACCGGTGAGCGTGTTCCACGAGACCTGCCGGGACCCGGTCACGGCGGCGACGCAGCGCAGGAACCGGCGGCGGTCGCCGTCCTGGCCGCGGGTGGACGGTGCGGGGATGCGCCCGTGGTCGGACATCTGAAAAGGTTCTCCCAAGCGCGCAGCGTTATCCAGTCCTCCGGTGCGTCACCACCCCAACGGCCCAAGCCTCGGCCGTTTGCGACGGGGGTCGTTCACTGAGAGCATCCATTCCGCCTCGTCGACTAGCGAAGAGAAGGCCAACGAGATGAGCTTCAACGCCGTGTGGTCCGTCCAGGACGCCGACGAGTCCGGTGAGCAGATGACCGTGACGACCCCCGAGGAGGTCGACGCGCTGCTCGCCAGGCTGGCCGAGCCCGGCGCGGGCGCCGCGGTGATCGAGCACGAGGAGCGCGCGCTCATCCCCGACGCCGAGGGCCTGCTGGGCGCGCCCGGCGAGGTGAAGATCCCGGACCACGACGTGGCCGCCGCGGTGAGCAGCGGTTACGGGTACCTGACGTACGCGGACCCCGACCAGGACTACTCGACCCTGATCGGCGAGGAGGCGTCGCCGGTCTACGCGTCGGAGTACGTCGACTACCCGGCGGGCAGCGGGGTCCAGGTGGGGCTGCTGGCCGCGGCGCTGAAGGAGTTCCTGCTCACCGCGCAGCGGCCCGCGTGCGTGCGGTGGCAGGACGCCTAGGAGACGAGCGACGGGCGTTCCACGTCCCAGCGGGAGTTGCCGAAGGCCCGGATGCCGGAGACCAGGCGGTCCACGTCGGCCTCCGGGCGGACGACGAGCCGGACGAACTGGCCGCTCATGCCCAGCTTGTTGCCGCACTCGCGGATGAAGATCTGCTGCTTGTGCAGCAGGTAGTCGCGCAGCTCGACGCCGTCGACGTCGGGGGCGAGCTTCACCAGCAGGAAGTTCGCCTGCGACGGGTACACCTGGAGCTCGGACAGCCGGGACAGCTCCATGCCCATGCGGTAGCGGTCCATCGACAGCTTGACGAGGCTCTCGCCGTACTCGTCGAGGTGGTCGCCGAGCATGAACACGAACGCCTCGGCGAGCGAGTTGAGGTTCCACTTGGGCAGCGTGGCGGCCATGCGCTTGGCCAGCGCCGGGTTCGCGACGAGGTAGCCGAAGCGGACGCCGTGCAGGCCGAAGTTCTTGCCGAGGCTCTTGAGCACCACGACGTTCGGCCTGATCATGGCCTCGCTGACGACGGACGGGTTGCGCTCGACCTCGACGAAGTCGATGAACGACTCGTCGATGACGACCAGGTCGAGGTCGGCCAGCTCGTCCATGAACCGGATGATCTCCCGGCGGGGCAGGTAGCCGCCGTCGGGGTTGTTCGGGTTGCACAGCACCGCGACCTTCGAGCCCCTGGCGCGGATGAACTTCAGGTAGGCGTCGATGTTGAGCTCGAAGCCCTCGCTCTCCTGGAGCGGGAACATGTCGACGCGCTTGCCCGTCTCCATGGGCTGATCGGTCCACCGGCCGAACGTGGGGATCGGGATCGCCACGCTCTCCTCGACCCACAGGTGGTCGATCCAGGTGATGATCTCGGTGGAGCCGTTCGACATCGCGATCGTGGCGGGGTTCAGCCGGAGCGTCCTGGCGAGCTGACCGGCGATGGCGTCGGTGCCGCTCGGGTAGAACTTGAGGATGCCCTCCAGGTTGTTCGCCAGCGCGGCGAACATCTGCGGCGTCGGGAAGTACGGGTTGCAGGGGATGCAGAAGTCGACCATGTGCTGTGCGCCGTCCCCCAGCTTGCGGGACAGTTCGAAGAAGGACGGGCTGTGCGCGGTCTTGCCGAACACATCCGAGTCCACACCATGGCGCACGTGACCACTCCCCTGCTCGACGGCTGAAGCCGGTTACAGGTGGGCATACGTGCGGACCGTTCGGCCGGTTCACGGTGTGGTCCCGGACGGGTCCCGGCTAGGTCGCGGCCGTTCCGAGCAGGCCCGCGCCGACCGCGGCCGACAGCGCGTCCCGCCACGGGCGCAGCGGGGTGAGCCCGGCCCGCTCCCACGACGCCCCGGACAGCACCGAGTACGCCGGGCGCGGGGCCGGGCGGGGGTACTCGGTCGACGGGCACGGCCGCACGCGGGCCGGGTCGGCGCCCAGCTCCTCGAAGATGGCGCGGGTGAAGTCGTACCAGGTGGTCTCGCCGCCGCCGGTGCCGTGCAGCACGCGGCCCTGCGGTTCGCGCCTGGACGTGACGAGGTCGGCGAGTTCGACGAGCCCGGTGGCGAGGTCTCGGGTCCACGTCGGCGAGCCGCGCTGGTCGTCCACAACGGACACCGTGTCGCGGTCCTTCTCCAAGCGCGCCATGGTCTTCACGAAGTTGCCGCCCGAAGCGCCGTAGGCCCACGCGGTGCGCACGACCCAGGATCGGCGCCACGCGGCGAGGACCTTCTCCTCGCCCGCGAGCTTGGTCCGCCCGTAGGCCGAGCGCGGCCCGGTGGCGTCGGACGGCTCGTAGGGCCGGGTGGCGTCGCCGGGGAACACGTAGTCGGTGGACACGTGCAGCAGCGGCACGTCGTGCCGGGCGCACTCGACGGCGAGGAGTTCGGGGCCGAGGGCGTTCACCGCGAACGCGCGGTCCTCATCGGTCTCCGCCCGGTCGACGGCGGTGTACGCGGCGGAGTTGACGACCACGGGGCGCAGCCCGGCGTCGCGGGCGCTCGCGGCGAAGCCCGCCACGGCGTCGGCGACGCACCCGGCGTCGGTGATGTCCAGCTCGGCCGAGGAGGGCGCGTGCGCGAGCCCGTCGAGCGGGGTGGCCGCGACGAGGTCGTGGCCGAGCTGGCCGCGACCGCCGGGCACCAGGAGTGCGAGCGCCATCAGCCGTTCGCCCGAGCCTTGAGCTTCTCCCACCACGGGCGGTTGTCGCGGTACCACTTCACGGTGCTCGCGAGGCCCTCGGCGAAGTCGACCTGCGGCGCGTACCCCAGCTCGGTGCTGATCTTGGTGATGTCGACCGAGTAGCGGCGGTCGTGGCCCTTGCGGTCGGTCACCATCTCGACCGACGACCAGTCGGCGCCCATCGCGTCCAGCAGCAGCTCGGTCAGCTCGCGGTTCGTCAGCTCGGTGCCGCCGCCGATGTTGTAGACCTCACCGGGACGACCGGCCTCGGCGACGAGCTGGATGCCGCGGCAGTGATCGGCCACGTGCAGCCAGTCACGGACGTTGAGGCCGTCGCCGTAGAGCGGCACCTTCCCGCCGTCCATCAGGTTCGTGACGAACAGCGGCAGCACCTTCTCCGGGAACTGGTACGGACCGTAGTTGTTCGAACACCGGGTGATGCAGACCGGCAGTCCGTGCGTGCGGTGGAACGCCCGCACCAGCAGGTCCGAGGACGCCTTGGAGGCGGAGTACGGCGAATTCGGCTCCAGCGGGTGGGTCTCGGGCCAGGAGCCCTCGTCGATGGACCCGTAGACCTCGTCGGTGGAGACGTGGACGAACTTGCCGACACCGGCGTCCAGCGCGCCCTGCAACAGGGTCTGGGTGCCGAGCACGTTGGTGAGCACGAAGTCCGCGGACCCGGTGATCGAACGGTCCACATGCGACTCGGCGGCGAAGTGCACGACGACGTCGACGCCCCGCACGACCTCACCGACGGTGGCGGGGTCGCAGATGTCGCCCTGGACGAACCGGTAGCGGGGGCTGTCGGCGACGGGCGCGAGGTTGTCCTCGTTGCCCGCGTAGGTCAGCTTGTCGAGCACCACGACCTCGGCGTCGGAGAAGGCGGGGTACGACCCGCCCACGACCTCCCGGACGTAGTGGGAGCCGATGAAACCGGCCCCGCCTGTTACCAGAACGCGCATGTCCAAGTCCTTTACACCCGTGTAACCGCCGCAGTGAGTCACCTAGTAAAGCGTGCAACCCACCAGGTTGTTACAGCGTCTCCCGTATAAGAGGAACTACCAGCGCTCATGGCACCTGGCCCACTAATCTTTGCTGAGAGCACCACGCACGGGGGAGGCACCACTCGTGGAGGGCAGACCGCCACTGGCGAGCGAGCAACCAGGACCTATTCGGGTCGAAGCGAACGCCGCACGCCGGCGTTCGACCACGCTCCGAGCACTTCTCATCACGGGGCGTTCCTTCCTGGCACTGCTGTCCGCCGCTGTGATGGTGGTCACCTGGTACGGCTGGAACTTCCTGCGCAACCTGGACCAGGGCACGACGACGACCGACGTGATCTCCGCCCAGATGGGCGAGGAGCCGGGCGGCGTCGGGCGCAAGCCGCTGGACGGCGCGGTCGACATCCTGCTGGTCGGCATCGACAGCCGCGTCGACATGCAGGGCAACCCGCTGGCGCCCGAGGTGCTCGACCTCCTCAGCGGTGGCGTCGCCGACGGCGAGATGAACACCGACACGATGATCCTGGTGCACATCCCGGTCGACGGCACCCGCGCGCGGGCGTTCTCGTTCCCGCGCGACTCCTACGTCGAGATCGCGGACGGCTTCGGCAAGCACAAGCTGAACTCCGCGTTCGCCCGGCAGAAGAACACCGTCGCGGAGGAGCTCGCCGCGCAGGGCGCGGACCAGGCCAAGATCAACGTCGAGTCCACGACCGCGGGCCGCAAGACGCTCATCAAGACCATCGAGAACCTCACCGGCGGCGCCGTCACCATCGACCGGTACGCCGAGGTGAACCTGGCGAGCTTCTACGAGGTCACCAAGGCCATCGGCGGCGTCGAGGTCTGCGTGAACCAGGCCACCAGCGACTACAAGTCCGGCGCGAACTTCGTCGCGGGCCCGCAGACGATCGAGGGCGCGCTGGCGCTGTCGTTCGTGCGGCAGCGCGAGGGCCTGCCCGGCGGCGACCTCGACCGCATCGCCCGGCAGCAGGCGTTCATCGGCGCGCTGGCGAAGAAGGTCCTGTCGACCGGCATGCTCACCGACATCGACCAGCTCGACGCGCTCGTCGCTGCCGTGCAGAAGTCCGTGGTGCTGAGCGCGGGCTGGGACATCACGACGTTCGCCGAGCAGATGCAGGGCCTGGTGAGCGGCAACATCGAGTTCCGCACGATCCCGGTCGGCGACACCATGGACACCTACGGTGACGGCAACGTGCTCCAGGTCGACCCGGTGAAGGTGAAGAACTTCATCAAGAACCTGGCGGGCGACGAGAGCTCGGCGCCCAGCACCTCGGCGTCGAACACCCCGGTCACCCCGAACGACAGGGTGACCGTGCAGGTGTACAACGCGTCGGGGATCGCGAAGCTCGCGGCGACCGTGCTGGAGACGTTGGTGGGCAAGGGTTATCAGCGCGGCCAGGCGCTCTCGGCCCCGACGTTCCTCGACTCGACGGTGATCCGCTACGCGCCCGGCGACAAGGCCGTCGCGGAGAAGCTCTCGAAGGAGTTCGGCGGCGCGACCGTCGAGGAGGACGATTCGCTGACCAGGAACCAGGTCTCGATCTACGTCGGCGCGGACTACAACCCCGTCGAGGACCGGTCGGACCCCGCGGGCACGCCCGGCACGTCGGTCCCCGGCTCGCCGACCTCCTCGGCCCCTCCCGCCATCACCGCCGGTGGGCTCGCCTGCGTGAACTGAGCCTCTGCTCGGCGACGTGAACTGAGCCTCTGTTCGGTGAAGAAGTCCACGTGAGGGGTCATCCGCTGGTTAGCCTTGACGTTCACCCCTGTCACGACCGAGGAGGACGTCTTGAGGTCTGCCCTGACCGTGACGGTGCGCGTGCTGATCGCCCTGCTGTCGGCGACCGTGCTCGCGGGCTCGGGGTACGGCTGGGCCACCTTGAAGCGGGTGCAGGAGAGCGTCAACACCACCGACGTGCTCGCCGACCTCTCGACCGTGCCGAACTCCCCGCCGGTGCTGGACGGCGCGACGGACATCCTGCTCGTCGGCAGCGACAGCCGCACCGACGCGCAGGGGAACCCGCTGCCCGCCGACGTGCTGCGCCAGTTGCGCACGGAGGCGTCCGACGGCCTGAACACCGACACGATCATCGTGCTGCGCGTCCCCCACGACGGCGGGAAGGCCACGGCCATCTCGATCCCGCGCGACACCTACGTGCCGATCCCCGGCGTCGGCGAGGACAAGATCAACGGGGCGTACGGCCTGACGAAGTACGCCACCGTGCGGCGGCTGGAGAACGAGGGCGTCGGCGACCGGTCCGAGCGCGAGAAGCAGGGCGACCAGGCCGGTCGGCGCGCGCTCATCCAGGTCGTGCAGGAGCTGACCGGGATCCGCGTCGACCACTACGCGGAGATCAACCTCTACGGCTTCTACCTGCTCACCCAGGTCATCGGCGGCGTCGAGGTGTGCCTGAACGCGGGCACCAGCGACCCGGCGTCCGGCGCGAACTTCAGGGCGGGCCGTCAGCGGGTCAACGGGGGCGACGCGCTGGCGTTCGTGCGGCAGCGCAACCTGCCCGGCGGCGACCTCGGGCGGATCCGGCGGCAGCAGGTGTTCCTGTCCGCCGCCGTCTCGGAGCTGCTGTCCGCGGGCACGTTCACCGACCAGGCCAAGCTCACCGGGCTGCTGGACGCGGTCACCAAGTCGATCGTGGTGGACGAGGGGCTCGACCTCGTCACGCTCGCCCAGCAGGCCAGGGGCGTCGCGGGCGGGGCCGTCGAGTTCGCCACCATCCCGGTGGTCGACGTCAACGCCGTGAGCGACAAGGGCCAGAGCATCGTGCGGGTCGACGTGGCCGCCGTGAAGGCCTTCGTCGGGCAGCTGCTCGGCTCCACGCTGGTGCCCGGCACACCGAGCACGACGCCGAGCACGCCCCCGAGCCCGACGCAGCGGATGGCGGGTGGCAAGGTGGTCGGTCTGGACGGCGCGCACCGCGTCGTCCAGCCGGAAGTGCCTTGCGTCGACTAGGAGATGCACCACTGTGAGCGTCACCGAAGCTCTGTTCGCGCCGCTGCTGGCCGCCGGGCCTGGGCGACCGCTGATCACCCACTACGACGACGCGGACGGCTCGCGGGTCGAGCTGTCGCGCGCGACCATCGCCAACTGGGCCGCCAAGACGGCGAACTGGCTGCGCGACGAGCACGACGTCGAGCCCGGTGACCGGGTCGCCGTGCTGCTGCCCGCGCACTGGCAGACCGCGGGCGTGCTGCTCGGGGCCTGGTGGTGCGGCGCGACCGTGACCGACGACCCGAACGGCGCCAAGGTCGCGTTCGTCGCGCCCGGCGGCACCGCTCCGGGCGCCGACGTGGTCGCCGTCGCCTCGCTGCACCCGATGGGCCTCGGCCTGCGCGGCCAGGAGCTGGGCGGCGCGGTCGACTTCCTCGACGACGTCCGCGTGTACGGCGACGACTTCACGCCCTACGCGCCGACGCCCGGCACCACACCCGCCCTCGGTGCGTCCACCGTGGACGACATCGTCGCCGAAGCCCGCAGCCGCGCGGAGATGCTGGGCATCGGCCTCGACACCCGCGTGCTGTCCACTGTGGAGTGGGACCAGCCGGACGGGTTGCTCAACGGTCTGCTCGCCGTGCTCGCGGGCGGCGCTTCCCTGGTGCAGTGCAGCAACCTGAACGCGGACCTGCTGCCCGCCAGGCGGATCAGCGAGAAGACCACCGTGGAACTGGGCGGCGCGGCCTAGGCTCCACGTCGTTTTCCCGCCGGACAAAGGGGTTCGGCTCGGTCAGGCTGAGGTCATGAACGAGATCGAGGGCAAGGTCGCACTGGTCACCGGCGGCAGCCGAGGCATCGGCGCCGCGGTGGCCGTGCGGTTGGCGCGGCAGGGCGCCGACGTGGTGCTCACCTACGAGACCGACAAGGACAGCGCCGCCGCCGTGGTCGGCCGCATCGAGGCCGCGGGCCGCCGCGGACTGGCCGTGCGGACGGACAGCGGCGACGTCGACGCCGTGACGGGCGTGGTGGAGCGGACGGTCGAGGAGTTCGGCCGGATCGACGTCCTCGTCAACAACGCGGCCGTGTTCATCTTCGGCCCGGTGGAGGACATGGGGCCCGAGGAGTTCGACCGCACGGTGGCGGTGAACGTGCGGGCGCCGTTCGTGGCGGCGCGGGCTGCCGCGGCGCACATGCGGGACGGCGGGCGGATCATCAGCATCGGCAGCAACATGGCCGAGCGGGCGGCGTTCCCCGGCTTCAGCCTGTACGCCATGAGCAAGACGGCGCTCGTCGGGCTGACCAAGGGCCTGGCGCGGGAACTGGGGCCGAGGGGCATCACGGTGAACCTCGTCCACCCCGGCCCGACCGACACCGCCGCGAACCCGGCCGACGGCCCGATGGCCGACGAGATCCGGAGCTTCACGGCGCTGGGCCACTACGCCACGGCGGACGACATCGCCGCCACCATCGCCCACCTGGCCGGGCCGGACTCCCGGTACACGACCGGCGCGGTGATCAACGTGGACGGCGGTTTCGCGGCCTAGTGCGCTGACCCCCACCGGGTTTCGCCCTGAACCGCGCGAAACCCGGTGAGGAGCGCGGCCACCGCGCTAGTCGTGCTGCCGCTTGGCGTACCCGCGCGTCACGACGATGAGCACCGCGACCACGAGCACGGTCAGCAGCGGTGAACCGACCACCATCACGTCGACCGGCAGCGTGTACGCCAGCGGCACCCGCACCGCGGCGTCGAACAGCAGACCCGCGCCCCACAGGAGCGTGGCGAAGCGGACCGTGCGCCGCACCGCGGGCGACTCGCGGTACCGCTCCTCGACGGCGGGCGCGGTCTTCGCCACGAACGCCAGCAGCAGCGGTCTGCGGGCGAGCAGCGACCCGAGGAACACCAGGCCCAGCACGAGGCTGATCAGCGAGTCCTTGGCGATCACGAACCGCGCGTCGCCCGTGAGGAACAGGGTCAGCAGCCCGAGGGCGAACAGCCCGAGCACGAGCGCCGCGACCCCGTCGACCCGACGGCTCCGCACGACCCCGACCAGCAGCAGGAGGCCGGACACCGCCCCGCCCGCGGCCAGCGCGACCCAGTCGTCGACGCCGAGGTGGCGCAGCAGGTAGTAGCCGCCGAGGGGCAGGGCGAGGTCGGTCAGGAGGGTCGGCAGCAGCGACCTGATCCGGCTGTCCATGGGCCTGGACGGTAGCCGTGGGGGCGTCGAGGGCCCCCACGGCGTCGTCTCAGGCGGGGACCGGCTCCCGCGTGCGGGACTTCCGGAGGACCTCGTCCACGGAGTACGCGCCGCCGTTGAACCCGAGCGCCAGCGCGGCCACCGCGAGCACCAGCACCAGCTGGTAGCCGTTGGGCGCCAGCATCCCGTGCTCCAGGTGCACCAGCACCAGCGCGCCCGCCATGTTCAGCGCCAGCAGCGAGCCCGCCACCGGCAGGGCCGCGCCGACCAGCAGCATCGCCCCGCCCACCAGCTCCACGACCGCCGCGAACCAGGCGGACGCCGTGGCGGCGGGGATGCCCATCTGCACGAACGACGCGGCCGTGCCGTCCATGCCGTACTCGAAGAACTTCTGCCAGCCGTGCGCGATGAACACCGCACCAACGCCCAGTCGCCCGATCAGTGCAGCCAAGTCCCGCACGCGCTCCATGCTCACTCTTCCCGTTGTTCGTTCGGATTTGAACGAGACTCTAGGGAATCCGAACACCGTTTCGAGTGGATCAGAGCTGTCGAAACGCTGTCAGAATTGGGCAAGCGTTTGCGCGCCGGGCAGAATTCGCCAGGCGGTGACGCTGCTCACCACCGGCCTGTCGGCGGCCGTGGCCCCACGCCCGCCGACGGACCGGACGTGGTCAGCCTTCAAGGAGCCTGTCGGCGATGGCCACGATCTCGTTGCCGTAGTTCGGCGAGGGCGCCCACTTCCCGCCCAGCTCCTCGAACTCCTCGACGCGGTACCTGCCCACCACGAACACCAGGCGGGGATCCACGACCAGGTGGCCCTCGACCAGGGCACCGGTGTAGGCGCGCAGGTGCTGGGCGTGCGCTTCGGCACCCACGGCCCAGTTCGCGAACATCGCGTGCGCGAGCGGGTTGTCGCCGTCGGTGACGCCCGGCACGACGTTGGGATGACGGATCTTGATGCCCGCCGTGTTGTAGAACTCCGGCCGCACCTTGCCGGTGAACGCACCGCCCGCGGTCTCCTTCAGGGACTGGGCGATCATCCCCACCGGGTCGACGGCGTACTTCACGGCGGCGGCCCAGAGCGCCGGGGCCATGCTCGTGACGAACAGGCCGTTCGCGCCCGCCGAGGGAAGTCGGGCTTGGATGGAATCGAGGGTGACGCCTACCGGGGGTGGGCCGAGGATGCGCATCGGAACTCCTCTCCTAGTCTGCGGAGCCTCCGATTCTCCTCCTGCACGCGGACCGGGAGACGCCGAAGGGCGTGACCCGGTGGGAGTCACGCCCTTCGACCCGGCAACCTCAGCCCTTCAGCAGCGCCCGCGACATCACGACGCGCTGGATCTGGTTGGTGCCCTCGTAGATCTGGGTGATCTTCGCGTCGCGCATCATCCGCTCGACCGGGAAGTCGCGGGTGTAGCCCGCTCCGCCGAACAGCTGCACGGCGTCGGTCGTGACCTCCATCGCCACGTCCGAGGCGTAGCACTTGGCGGCGGCGGTGATGAAGCCGATGTTGGGTTCGCCCCGCTCGGCCTTGGCTGCGGCGACGTAGACCATGTGGCGCGCGGCCTCGATCTTCATCGCCATGTCGGCCAGCATGAACTGGACGCCCTGGAACTCGGCCACGGCCTTGCCGAACTGCTTGCGGTCCTTGACGTACGCGATGGCGGCTTCGAGCGCGCCCTGCGCGATGCCGACGGCCTGCGCGCCGATGGTCGGGCGGGTGTGGTCGAGGGTGCGGAGGGCGGTCTTCAGGCCGGTGCCGGGTTCGCCGATGATCCGGTCCGCCGGGATGGTGCAGTTCTCGAAGTGGATCTCGCGGGTGGGTGAGCCCTTGATGCCGAGCTTGCGCTCCTTGGAACCGACGACGAAGCCGGGGTCGTCCTTGTGGACGACGAACGCGGAGATGCCGTTGGACTTCTTCTCCGCCTTGGGGTCGGTGACCGCCATGACGGTGTACCAGGTGGACTCGCCCGCGTTGGTGATCCAGCACTTGGTGCCGTTGAGCACCCAGTGGTCGCCGTCCAGGAGGGCGCGGGTGCGCATGGAGGCGGTGTCCGAACCGGCCTCGCGCTCGCTCAGCGCGTAGGACGCCATGGCCTCGCCGGAGGCGATGGTCGGCATGACGAGCTGCTTCAGCTCCTCGGACGCGGACAGCAGGATCGGCATGGTGCCGAGCTTGTTGACCGCCGGGATCAGCGAGGACGACGCGCAGACGCGCGCGACCTCCTCGATGACGATGCAGGTGGCGACGGAGTCGGCGCCCTGGCCCTCGTACGCCTCGGGCACGTGCACGGCGGCGAAACCGGACTTGACCAGCGCGTTGAGCGCCTCGACCGGGAAGCGCTCGTTCTCGTCGACGTCGGCCGCGTGGGGCGCGATCTCCTTGTCGGCGAGCGAGCGGACGGCTTCGCGCAGCGCGTCGTGCTCCTCGGCGAGCTGGTACGTGCCGAAGCTCGGGTCCACTTGTTACCTCCCAGTAGGGCCTACTGGGACGATGTTAGCGCGCGTTCACATCCCCGCGCACGGGTGCCTTTCGACACGCCGGAAGGCACCCGTCCGCCGATCAGAGCGCTTTTTGCAGCGCCGCGTCCTTGTCGAGCACCATCCGCTCCAGGTCCGCCTGGAACGCGGCCACGCGCTCCTGGAGCGCCGGATCGGACGCGGCGAGGATGCGCACGGCCAGCAGACCCGCGTTGCGGGCGCCGCCGACGGCCATCGTGGCGACCGGGATGCCCGCGGGCATCTGCACGATCGACAGCAGCGAGTCCATGCCGTCCAGGTACTTCAGCGGCACGGGCACGCCGATGACCGGCAGCACCGTGGTCGAGGCCACCATGCCGGGCAGGTGGGCCGCGCCGCCCGCTCCCGCGATGATCGCCCTGAGGCCACGGCCTGCGGCCGAGCGCGCGTAGTCGATCATCCGCTGCGGGGTCCGGTGCGCCGACACCACGCTGACCTCGTACGGCACGTCGAACTCGGCGAGCGCCTCGGCGGCGGCCTTCATCACCGGCCAGTCCGAGTCGCTTCCCATGATCACGCCGACCTGCGTCACTGCTGCTGCCCTCCGTGGATGTCGTACCCGTCCAGCCACACGCCGTCGGACAGCCAGTGCGCGGCGAGCTTCGCCCGTTCGCGCACGGCGTCCATGCTGTCCCCGAGCAGCGTCACGTGGCCGATCTTGCGGCCCGGCCGCTCCGCCTTGCCGTACAGGTGCACGTGCGCGTCGGGGAACCGGGCGAACAGGTGGTGCAGCCGCTCGTCGGGGCCCATCTTCGGGGCGTCGGCCGCGCCGAGGACGTTGGCCATCACGACGGCGGGGGCAGCCAGGTCGGTCACGCCGAGGGGGTAGTCCAGGACGGCCCGCAGGTGCTGCTCGAACTGCGAGGTGCGCGACCCCTCGATGGTCCAGTGGCCGGAGTTGTGCGGGCGCATGGCCAGCTCGTTCACCACGACGCCGTCCGCGGTCTCGAACAGCTCCACGGCCAGCAGCCCGACGACGCCCAGCTCGTCGGCCACGCGCAGCGCCAGCTCCTGCGCGGCCTCGGCGACACCGGGGTCGACGGACGGCGCGGGCGCCAGGACCTCGACGCAGATGCCGTCGGACTGCACGGTCTCCACCAGCGGCCACGCGGCGCCCTGGCCGAACGGCGAGCGCGCCACCAGCGCGGCCAGCTCGCGGCGCATCGGCACGCACTGCTCGACCATCAGCGGCGTGCCCGCGGCCAGCAGCTCCTCGACCACGGTCTGCGCGCTGTGCGGCGTGTTCAACATCCACACGCCCTTGCCGTCGTAGCCGCCGCGCACGGCCTTCAGCACGCACGGCCAGCCGTGCTCGGCGCCGAACGCGAGCGCGTCCGCAGGGGCGTCCACCTCGGCGAACGGCGGGACGGGCAGCCCGAGTCCGGAGAGCTTGCGGCGCATCACCAGCTTGTCCTGCGCGTGGATCAGCGCGTCGGGACCGGGGTGCACCTTCACCCCCTCGGCGACCAGCGTCCGCAGGTGCTCGCCGGGCACGTGCTCGTGGTCGAAGGTGACCACCTCGCAGCCCTTGGCGAACGCGCGCAGCGCGTCCAGGTCGGTGTGCGTGCCGAGCACGACGTCTCGTGCGACGAGGGCGGCGGGATCGGAGTCGGAGACGGCGAGCACGCGCAACGACTGGCCGAGCGGGATGGCCGCCTGGTGGGTCATGCGGGCGAGCTGGCCGCCGCCGATCATTCCGACAACGGGAAGGCCGGTACGGGAGTCCACGGGACGGTCACTCTACCTGCACAAACGTGGACTCCCGACACCGGCTACACCCGACGGGCCCGCCCGACCCAGTACCAGGCCAGCGCCAGCAGCCCGGCCGCGAGGACGAGGAAGACCCCCGCCTCGATCCACCGGAACAGGTCGAGCCGGTCCACGGGCTGGAAGTCGGCGTAGTGGCCCGCCACCCCGTTGGCCTTGAGGCAGTCGAGCTGCCCCGCCGATCCCACCCGGTCGCCGCAGCCCCAGGCGTCCTGGTAGTCGATCGGGACGCCGTTCGCGTCGGCGTACCCGCTGTCGACGTACAGCGCGTGGTCGGTCACCTGCGACCTGTGGTCGTCGCTCCACGGCTCGAACGTGCGCACCGGTGGCAGGAAGTGCTCGCGCCCCCACTCCATCACCGCGAGCCGCGCGCCGCCGAACACGACCAGCGCGACCGCCATCGACGGCAGGGTCCGCCGGAGCAGGGTGCCCGTCGCCGCACCGAGGGCGAACCCGAAGAGCGCGTAGGAGACCAGCAGTTGCGGAGCGACCTCGAACCAGGTCGTGAACGGCTGGTAGAGCCGGTCGTCGCTCAGCTCGCGGATCTTGTCGACGAGCTGCACCTCGGCCAGCCAGAGCACCGCGGCGAGGCAGGACGCGACGGCTCCGAGCAGCGCCACCTGACCGGTCAGCCAGCGACCGGGCGGGACGTCCTGCCCCCACGCCACGAGTGCCGTCCTGGCCTCGTGCTCGCGCGCCACCAGCGGTGCCCCCCAGAACACCGCGACGGCCGCCCCGAACAGCAGGTTGACGTCCCTGGGCTCCCAGAGCACCCGGAGGACGAAGCCGGGGAGCGACCCCAGCACCGCGTCCGTCCTCGCCCCCGCGAACGCGATCGTCACCGCGGCGGCGACCACCAGGACCGTCGAGACCAGGACCAGCGCCCGGTGCCTCTGCCACGCCACCCGGAGCAGGTCGCCCGTGGTCACCCTCGGCCTCGTCAGCGTCGTCGTCATGCCGATCCCCCCTTGCGCGTGACCGACAGCTGCGCCAGCACGTAGTCCTCCAACGTCACCGGCCGCACCACCCACGGCGCGGACACCGCGGGCGTGGACGGCGTCTTCACCAGGAACAGCGACTGGCCGTCCAAGTGCCTGTCCCACACCACCTCCCCCTCCACCGGGGGTGCGGCGGCCCTCGGTCCCACCAGCATCACGTGCGACGCGAGCAGCTCGTCCAGGTCGCCGCCGACGAGCAGCTCCCCGTGCGCCAGCAGCAGCAGGTGGTCGGCGACACCGGCCAGCTCGGTGACGATGTGCGTCGACAGGACCACCGTCGTGCCCGACTCGGCGACCTCGCCCAGCAGTTCGCGCATCACCTCGGTGCGCGCCAACGGGTCCAGGTCCGCGAGCGGCTCGTCGAGCAGCAGCAGCGTCGGCCGCGACCCGATCGCCACGGCCAGCGCGACCTGCGTGCGCTGCCCACCGGAGAGCTTCCCGCAGCGGCGGTCCAGCGGAACGCCGAACCGCGTGAGCCACGCCTCCGCCCGCGCCTGGTCCCAGACCAGGTTCAGCCGCGCACCCAGCCGGAGCATCTCCACGGGCGTGAGGTGCTTGTACACCGGCTTCTCCTGCGACACGAACGCCACCCGCTCGTCCGGCCGCAGCGACACCCGCCCCGCGTCCGCCCTCAACAGTCCGGAGAGGACGGTCAGCAGCGTCGTCTTGCCCGCGCCGTTCGCACCCACCAGCGCGGCGACCCTGCCCGCGGGCAGGTCGAAGGTGCAGTCCTCCAGCGCCACCGACCTCCCGTACCTCTTGCCCAGCCCCCGCACGGCGATGCCTGCGGTTCCCACCACGGCGGTCGTCATGGCACCTCGATCCTCTCCCCCTCGGCGAGCACCGACCCGACCAGCGCGTCGATGTCCTCGTTCTCCAGTCCGGCCGCGCGCGCCTCGTCGACCCAGCCGACCAGCCCGGTGCGCAGCCGCTCCATCACCTCGGGACCGACCGATCCCAGGGTGGCCCTCACGAACGTCCCCGAGCCCTGCCTCGCCTCCACCAGGCCCGCTCTCTCCAACTCGCGGTAGGCCTTCAGCACGGTGTTCGCGTTCACCCCGCTGCTCGCGACGACGTCGCGAACCGTCGGAAGCCGGTTCCCCGGCTCCAGCCAGCCGAGCCGCAACGCCTCCCGGACCTGCCGGACGAGCTGGAGGTACGCCGGGAGCCCGCTCGCCTTGTCGATGCGGAACTCGACCACGCCACCCTCCTCGAACAATTGTGTTACTCGACTAAGACACTAGCTAACTGGATCACTTGATCACGTGTCAAGGCCGGCAACGGCGAACGCCCGCCGCTCCGAGGAGCGACGGGCGTCCGGGCGGGGTGGGAGGTGCTGGACAGGGGGTGCAGCACCCGGTGGGTCATCGCCCCCGCGAGCGGTGTCAGCGGGCCAGTGCGGTGATGAGCGCGCACGCGTCCTGGTGGGTCGCGGGGAGGTGTTCCGACCAGACCTTGGCGGGACCGGTGGGTCTCACGTGCGGGTCGACGGCCAGGCGGTCGGCGGCCAGCACGCGCAGGGTGGAGATCCGCTGCGCCAGCGACGCGTCGCGGCGGGTGAGCACGACCGCGACGGACGGGCCGATCGTCGCCAGGGTCTCGCCGCCGTCGAAGACCACCCGCAGCACGTCCGAGAGCAGGGTCATCGCGACCACGCGCGACCAGCCGGTGGCGCGGGTCAGGTCGAGCGCGACCAGCACGAGCGCGTAGCCCTCGTCGGGGGCCACCGGTTCGCGGTACAGCTCACCCAGCCGGGTGCGCAGGTAGCCGCGGGTGGCGAGCCCGGTCAGCGGGTCCTCCGCGCCGCGGTCGACCGCCTCCTCGGTGAGGACGTCGGCCCAGCCCGACGCGGTCAGCCGCAGCATCCGGGCGGGCAGGGCGTCGACGTCCGGGGCGACCATGCCGCCACCGCCGTCGAGGACCGCGTGCAGCGCGGCCAGGTCGAGCAGGGTCTCCCCGAGACCCGCACCGGCCTCGGCGCGGGCCCGCCCGAGCCTGATCAGGGCGTCGTCGGGGTCGATCGTGTCGACCATCGCGGCGCAGACCTCGTCGACCTCCCGCAGCTGCCAGTCGCCGGGGAAGGCCCAGCCCGCCGCGAGGCTGGCCGTGCGCCACCTGGACTTCAAGACGCGTTCCGCCTGTGCGACAGCCACGTGGGTCGTCTCCCCTCCCGGTCGGTTCACTACGACGGGACGCGGCGGGCGGTGCTCCGTGACGGGATTTCACCCAACCAGTCGAGGGCCTTGAGGTGACGCAGCGCTACGTCGTGAGTCACACTGGCCGCTGCGAGGGAGGAAATACGTGGCGACCGTTCCTGCTGACGTCCAGGGACCGAGCGACGCGGAGCTGATCGGCTCCGTGCGCGGCGGGAAGATCGACGCCTACGGCGAGCTGTACGAACGCCACGTTTCGGCGGCCTACAACCTGGCCCGCCAGCTCGCCCGTTCCACGGCCGAGGCGGACGATCTGGTGTCCGAGGCGTTCGCCAAGGTGTTGGACACTCTCCGTGGTGGCCGGGGTCCGGACTCGGCCTTCCGCGCCTACCTCCTGACCGCTCTGCGGCACACCGCCTACGACAAGACCCGCCGCGACAAGAAGGTGGAGCTGTCCGACGACGTCTCCGCCGTGTCCGGGGTGTCGACCGAGGCGGTGAGCGTGCCGTTCAGCGACACCGCCGTGGCGGGCCTGGAGCGGTCGATGGCCGCGCAGGCGTTCGCCAGGCTGCCCGAGCGCTGGCAGACGGTGCTGTGGCACACCGAGATCGAGGGCCAGTCGCCCGCCGACGTCGCCCCGCTCCTCGGGCTGACCGCCAACGGCGTGTCCGCGCTCGCCTACCGCGCCCGCGAGGGCCTGCGCCAGGCCTACCTCCAGGTGCACCTGACCGAGTCCACGTCCGACCGCTGCCGCGCCACCGTGGACAAGCTGGGCGCGTGGACCCGCGGCGGCCTGTCCAAGCGCGAGACCACCCAGGTCGAAGCCCACCTAGACGAGTGCGACCGCTGCCGCGCGCTGGCCGCTGAGCTGGTCGACGTCAACGGCTCGCTGCGCGCGGTCGTCGCGCCGCTGGTCCTCGGCATCGGGTTCACCGGCTACCTGGCCGCGGCCGGAGCGGGCAAGGCCGTCGCCGTGACGGCGGCGGCGGGCGCCGCCGGAGCGGGCGGCGCGGCGGGCGCGCTGGGCTCGCTGCCCCGGCAGCTGTTCGGCGTGGCCGCCTCGGGCGCAGCGCTCGCGGTCGCCGTCGCGATCGGCCTGACGGCCGGTGGCGGCCAGGAACTCCCGGCCGTCGCCGAACCGCCCCCCGTCGTGACCAGCCAGCCCGCGGTGCCGCCCCCGCCCGCGCAGCCGGTCGTGCCACCACCCCCCGCCGTCCCACCACCCGCCCCCGCGCCGCGGCCGGACCCGCCGTCACCGGCTCCGCCCGCCCCCGCCCCCGCCCCGGCTCCCACGCCACCGGCCGAGCCCCCCGCCGAACCGCCGCGGCCGACACCAGCGACCCTCGTGCCGACGGTGCCCAGCGGGTTCACGCTCGTCCCCGGCGAGGCCCCCAAGGCGCTGCCGATCACCATCCGCAACACCGGCGAGTCCGCGTCGGAACCGGCAGGCACCGCGCTGACCCTGCCGCCCGGCGTGCGCTCGGTCGGCCCCGTCGGCTCGTTCGGCGGCGCCCGCCTGCTGGCCCTCGACGGCGTGCCCGAGCAGTCGGTCACCTGCCCCGCGGGCACCGGCGTCGTCGCCTGCGCGACCACGCGGGGCATCGCCCCCGGCGGCACGGCCACGTTCGTCTTCAACCTCCAGGCCGACGGCTCGGGCACCGGTGGCGTGATCACCGGCACGGTCACCGCGGGCGCGACGCTGTCCGTCCAGGTGACGGTCACCGTCGAGGTCCAGCCGGTGCGCGACGACCTCACCCTGACCGTCGGCAAGTGGCACGAGCTGTTCTGGGACCCGCGCCTGGACGTGACGGTGCGCAACACCGGCACGAACGCGGGCCTGATGACGCTCACCCTCACGACCGACGACGACATCGTGCTCGTCGCGCCGCACACGGGCTGCTCGGTCCGGCCGCACCGCGTCGAGTGCCGCGCCGAGCTCCAGCGCGACGGCACCTACCGGATGTCCGCGTGGGCGTTCGGCCTGCCGTTCCGCGGCGGCACCGTGCGCGTCACCGCCACCCTCGGCACGGCGACCAGGACCGTCGACGTGCCGGTCTCGCTGCTCCCCGGCGGCCACCCACCCGTGCACCCACCGCTGGACCCGCCGACCACGCCCCCCACCACCACGACGACGGTCCCACCCACGACCACCACCAGCACCGAGCCCGAGGCCACCACTCCGCCCGCCACCACGGACCCGTCGACGACCCGGCCCGCCGAACCGACGGTCCCGGAGGAGCCCGTCACCACGACGACCCCGCCGCCGGTCACGACCACCGAGCCCCCGCCGACCACGACGCAGCCGCCCACCAGCACACCCCCGCCCACCCCGACGACACCGCCGTGCCACCCCAGGCCCCCGTGGTGGCCGCCTGCGCTGGGCGACCTGCTGCCGGGCTACTGCCAGACCCCTCCGTAGTCAGTCGATCACGCATCCGTAAACTGCCCCGGTGCTGCCAGCCGTACGCCGGGCCTTGGGCCGTCTGCCGGAACCCCTCCGCTTCCTGCTGAACAAGCACCGCGAGCTGATCAGGTTCGCGGTCGTGGGCGGAACAACGTTCCTCGTGGACAACGGCGTCTGGTACGCCCTGAAGCTCACCGTGCTCCAGGAGAAGGTCGTCACGGCCAAGGCCATCGGCATCCTGGTGGCGGTCATCGCGTCGTACGTGCTGAGCCGCGAGTGGTCGTTCCACACCCGCGGGGGTCGCGAACGTCACCACGAGGCAGCCCTGTTCTTCCTCGTGAGCGGCGCCTCGGTGGGGCTGAACCTGCTGCCGCTCTGGATCTCACGCCACCTCCTCGGCCTCCAGCACCCCGCGGTTTCGCTGGTCACCGAGGAGATCGCCGACTTCGCCAGCGGCTCGATCATCGGCATGCTCGTCGCGACCGCGTTCAAGTTCTGGGCCATGAGGAAGTGGGTCTTCCCCCAGGCCGACGCCCGCCCGGATGTCGTCCGAGCGACCAGGCGGCTGCGGGTGGTGACCGGAACCGAGGACCGCGAGGTGGCCTGACCTGCGTCTTAGGCCGATCTCCGTACACTGCTTGGGTGTCCGTAGTCGAAAATGTGGTCCTCCGGTTCCCGGAACCGTTCCGCTCGCTGGCCCTGAAGCACCGCGAACTCCTGAAGTTCGCCGTGGTCGGAGGCACCTGCTTCATCATCGACACGGCCATCTTCATCGGCTTGAAGTCGACCGTCCTCACGGACAAACCGGTCACCGCGAAGATCATCGCCACCCTGGTGGCCACCATCGTGTCGTACGTGCTCAACCGCGAGTGGTCGTTCCGCACCAGGGGTGGCCGCGAACGCCACCACGAGGCCCTGCTGTTCTTCTTGATCAACGGCGTGGGCATCGCCCTGAACTCGCTACCGCTCTACGTCTCGCGCTACCTCTTCGACCTGCAAGAGCCCCACGTGAGCCGCTTGGTGGAAGAAGTCGCCGACTTCGCCAGCGCCCAGATCATCGGCACGCTGATCGCGATGGCCTTCCGCTGGTACGGCTACAAGAAGTGGGTCTTCCCAGAAGCAGACGCCCGCCCCCGCAAGGGCCAGGGAACGCCGGCGGAGATCGCGGAGGACGTGGAGGGCCTGGGCCACAGCTAGGGCTGGGGGTGGGGCTGGGACCGACCGAGCAGGCACGCGCACCCGACCCGCACCCACCGGCGCGAGACCACGACAACTCACCGGGGCGAGTGGTCCGTGCGCCAGGCCACCCCCACCACGTCCTGAGCCTTGGGCACGGGCAGGAACACCGAGAACGTGGCAGGCCGAGCCGTGGACAGCTCCAGCCGCCCGCCGTCCGCGTCCACCAGGGCCCTGGCCAACGACAACCCCACCCCCGTGGACCCGCCCCCGGACACCCCGCGCTCGAAGATGTGCCCGGCCAGCTCGTCCGGCACCCCGGCACCCCCGTCGCTCACCTCCACCACGATCGCCGACTCGTCACTGCGAGCCGACAGCACCACGGACCCCTCCCCGTGCCGCAGGGCGTTGTCCAGCAGCACCCCGATCGCCTCCCGCAGCCGCCCCGGTGTGGCGCGGGCCAGCATCCCCTCCGGCACGCGCACCTTGAGCGCCCGCCCCTCACCCTTCAGCGGCTCCCGCCACTCCTCGGCGATGGCGGTCAGCTCGGCCCGCAGGTCCAACGGCTCCGCGTCCACCGACCGAGCGGCCCGCGCGGCGGCGAGCAGTTCGTCCAGCACCTCGGCCAGCCGTTCGGCCTGCTCCAGCGCCGCCCCGGCCTCGGCGGCCGTCTCCGGCTCGTCGTGGTCGGCCAACGCCTCCAACCGCAGCTGCAACGCCGTCAACCGGCTCCGGAGCTGGTGGGACACGTCGCCGACCAGCTCCCGCTCCCGCTGCACCAGCAGCGCCAACGCCGCCGCGGACGTGTCCAGCGCCTCGGACACCAGGTCCAGCTCGGCGACGCCGTGCCGCCGGTCGTCGTTGCGGAAGTCCCCCGCCCCCAGCCTGGCGGCGCGCGCCGCGACGTGCCCCAGCGGCTGCGACAGCTTCCGCGCGGTGACCGTGGCGACGACGGTCCCGGTCGCGACGGACAGCACGAGCAGCAGCAGCACCGACACCGCGACCTGCGCCTGCTGGGTGCGCATCGGACCGGACGGCATCTCCAGCCGCACGATCCCGCCCTGCGCGATCGGCACCTCCTCCGACAGCACGTCCGAGCCCAGGTCCGGGCCCAGCTCCTGCTCGCCGGAGTTCGAGCGGACGTACAGGTGGGCGCCCTGCGGGATCGCGACCTGCACCGTCTCCAACGAGACGGGCGAGCCCGCGGCGATCTGGTCGTCGAGCGCGGCGGCTATCCGCCGGGCGCTCGCGGCCAGGTCGGAGTGGGCGCCGTCGTCGACGAGCTGCAAGGCCGACCACCCCAACGGGATGCCCAGCACGAACCCGGTGACGGCGACCGCGAGCATGATCGCCCGCATGATCCGGGTGCGCACTAGTCCGCGTTGAACCGGAAGCCGACACCGCGAACGGTCGCGATCCGCTTCTCGACCGACTTCAACGTCCCGTCGCCGAGCTTCCGGCGCAACCACGACATGTGCATGTCCAGCGTCTTGCTGCCCTTCAGCTCAGGGTCGTTCCAGACCTCGGACAGGATCTCGTCGCGGTTCACCACCTGCCCGGACCGCTGCATCAGCACCCGCAGCAGCTCGAACTCCTTGTTGGCCAACTGCACCTCCCGCCCGTCCACGGTCACCCGCCGCGCGGCCAGGTCCATCCGCACGCCGTTGACCTCCAGCGTTCCCGGAGCCCGCCGCCGCAGCAGGGCCCGGATGCGGGCCATCAGCTCGGCCAGCCGGAACGGCTTGGCGACGTAGTCGTCCGCCCCCGCGTCCAGCCCGACGACGAAGTCGACCTCGTCCGACCGGGCCGTCAGCATCAGCACGGGCACGCCGCGCCCGCCGGACCGGAGTCTTCGGCACACCTCCAGACCGTCCATCCCCGGCAGTCCGAGGTCGAGCACCAGCAGGTCGATGCCCCCGGCGACGGCCAGTTCCAGCGCGCTCGGCCCGTCGTTCACGACGTGCACGGCGTAGCCCTCGCGCTGAAGCGCGCGGGACAGTGGATCGGCGATCGCCGGGTCATCCTCGGCCAACAAGACCACGCTCACGAAACCCACCCTAGGCCTGGCACGATGCGGCGTGTGGAGAGCTACGAGAGTGATCTTGATCTTGCCAGGCTGCTGGCCGACGCGGCCGACGTGATCACGACGTCCCGATTCCGCGCGCTGGACCTCGTCGTGGACCGCAAACCGGACCGCACGCCGGTCACGGACGCCGACACGGCCGTCGAGGACGCGGTGCGGGTCCTGCTGGCCGAGCACCGCCCGGACGACGCCGTCGCGGGCGAGGAACGCGGCGGCGAGGTCGGCGCGGGCCGCACCTGGGTGCTCGACCCGATCGACGGCACGAAGAACTTCCTCCGGGGCGTCCCGGCCTGGGCGACCCTGATCGCGCTGGTGGAGGACGGCACGCCCGTCGTCGGCATGATCAGCGCCCCCGCGCTCGGCCGCCGCTGGTGGGCCGCGTCGGGGACGGGCGCGTACTCGTCGGACACGTTCGGCGTGCGGCGCCTCGCGGTGTCCCGCGTGGCCAACCTGGAGGACGCGTACCTGACCACGACGCACTTCGGTTCGTGGGCGGAGCACCACTCGCAGGACGCCTACCTGGCGCTGATGGACGCCACCTGGGAGAACCGGGCGTTCGGCGACTTCTGGTCGCACTGCCTGGTCGCCGAGGGCGCGATGGACATCGCCGCCGAGGCGATCGTGAACCCGTGGGACGTCGCCGCCGCGCAGGTCCTCATCACCGAGGCCGGTGGCCGGTTCAGCGACCTCAAGGGCGTCGAGCGCTACGACCGGGGCAGCGCGCTCTCCACGAACGGGCTGCTGCACGACGAGGCGCTCAGGGTGCTTGGGGGCTGAGCACGCCGACCGCGCCGCGCGCGACCTGCGCCCACACGAGCCTGCCGAACAGGTAGTGGCAGGCCACGTCCTCGCTGCTGAACCGGGCCCAGTCGTACCGGTTGCCCTGCTCCCGCCAGAACACCTCCCAGCCGTCACCCCCGCGGGTGAGGCACCAGGTGTTGTCGGCCTCGGACCCGATCGACACGACCTCGTCGGGCACGCCGACGGAACGCAGCCAGCCTGCCAGCGCCTCGGTGTTCATGTCAGCTCCATGAGGTAGCCCAGCGCGACCAGGTCGGCCACGGGGTAGGTCGTGCGGTAGCGGGTGCCGCCGCCGGGTTGGCCGAACCAGCCGACGGAGATCGTGCGCCACACCGGGACCGGGCGGCTGACGACGTAGCGGCGGTAACCGGCGGCGAGGTCGGTGGGCGGCAGCGACCGGCAGGCGAACCTCGTGCCCGCGGCGGCCAGCACCCGGCCCTCGGGGGTGCCGAAGCGGTCGACCTCGGTGCCGGCGGGCAGCACGTCGGGCCTGCCGGCCTCGTAGCCGCCCTCGGGGAACACCGCGGCGGGTGGCCAGGTGTGCTCCAGCGGGTCGGCGCGGCGGACGAACCGGGCGTCCCACTCCCGTTCGTGCAGGCCTGCCTGGGGGTCGTAGCCGTCGGTCAGGTTCCGCACCAGCGGGTGGTCCGGTGCCAGCGCGCGCGGCACGGGGCGCGGCTGGGAGGCGGAGGCGTCGACCAGGTCGGCGTGCGGGTGGTCCCGCGGCGCGAACCGCAGGCCGTCCACGTGGTCGACCTCGGGTGCGGACGGCTCGACCTGCCTGCTCGGGCGGACGCTGGGCCGCGCGTCCGCACCGCTGGGGAACGCGCGGAAGTAGAAGAACCCGACCAGCGCGCCCACCGGGTCCTCCGGCTTCCTCAGCTCCTTGCCCGTCGCGGCGGGGGAGGACGTCTGCTGCGGCTGAGCGGCGGTCGACTTCTGCTCGGCGACCTTCTGCTCGGCCCGCTGCTGGCTGGTCTGCTCCCCGGCCCGCTGTTCTCCTGACCGGTGCTCCCCGGCCCGGTGCTCCCCTGACCGCTGCTGGCCGGGGTCGGCCGAACGCTGCCCGGTCGCCGGGTCCCCGAGCCGCTGGGACACCGGCGGATCGGTGCGCTGCACGGCACCCACCACCGCCGCTCCCGCCGCCGGGGCGGCGGGAGCGCCCGGAGCCGCGGGCGTGAAACCGGGGGCCTGGGCCGGAGCCTGCGCTGCGGGCGCGGGCGCCTGCTGCGCCGGGGCCTGCGGCTGGGCACCGAGGTCGGCGGGCAGCAGCGGCCGGTCGACCAGGGTCGCCGCGGACTGCGCCACCGTGCTGTCGGTGGCGCTCACCAGCGGCTGGACCGGCGGCACGGCACCGAGGTCGACGGCTGGGGCGGGGGCCACGACGGGAGCACCCGGCGCGGCGACGACGGGAGCGACCCCGGCCACCACGGGCGCGGCGACGGCCGGGACCACCTGTTCCACCGGCGCGACAACCGGCTCGACCACGGCGGGCACGACTCCGGACACGACGCCCGCCACGGGCTCGGTCACACCGGACACCACGTCCGCCACGGGCCCGGTCACGCCGGACACGGGCCCGGTCACGCCGGACACCACGCCCGCCACGGGCTCGGTCACACCCGACACCACACCGGTCACCGGCCCGGTCACGGCGGGCACGACGTCCGCCACCACCGGCAGCGCACCGGTCACCGGCGCCAGCGCACCGGGCACGGCACCCGTCACGGCGGGCACGACACCCGCGACCGGCGCGGCCACGGCCCCGACGGTCCGGTCGACCACGCCGCCGACGGTGTCGAGCAGCCCACCGCCGTGCCCGTGCGAGCCGGGGTTGGCGTTGACCGGCGGGGTGGTCGCGCCGACGTCGACACCGCTGTCCAGCCGCACCGACGCGGCCAGGGTGTTCGCCAGGTTCGCGACGTTCGCCGTCGCACCGGCCAGCGCGGTCTCCAGACCGAGCAGCGCGGTCGGGTGCCCCGCCGCGGCGGCCGACTGGGCGGCGTCGTTGTTCTTGGCCAGGTTGACCAGTTCGCGGACCAGCTCCACCTTGGCGGCGCCGATCTGCTCGGCCCCGTGCTCCAGCCGGTCGGCGGCGGCGTGGCAGCCCTTGGCCGCGGTGTTCAGGTCGCCGTCCGGCGCGACCACGCCGTTCCAGTGCGCGCGGGCCGCGTCGCCGGTCGCTCCGCTGATCCCGGAGAGCGCCTTGGTCGCGGAACCGTCGGATTCGCCCGCCAGGCCGGTGATGCGGTTGCCCGCGTCCCGCCAGGCCGCGGCCGACGCGCGCATCGCGTCCTCGTCGGCCTCCGGCCAGGTGACGCCCGCCTTCGCGGCGACCTCGACGAGTTCCGGTGGAAGTTGGATGCCCATCGTCGCGCCCCTCAGCTCCGGACGTCGCGCAGCGAACCCGCGGCGCCGCCGTCGACCCGGCCGTACGTCTGCGCGGTGGCGGCGAAGCGCTCGCCGACCCCGCCGAACCGGGCGGACAGCCCGGTGACCCCGGCCAGCGCCTCGTCGGCCTTGACCACGTGGCCGCTCGCGAAGCTCCGGCCGATCGCGTCGGACCCCCAGCAGGCGCCGAGCGGGTCGAGCACGCCGGACAGGTCCGAGAGGATCCCGCCCGCGCGCTCGGCGAACCCGGTGAACTCGCCCGCGCCCTCGGTCAGCCGGGCCAGGTCGGCCTCGAAGCCGCTCATCGCGTCCTCCCCAAGTCGTCCATCCAGGTGTCGCGCAGCGCGAAGTCGTCCTCCTCGGGCGCTCGGCGCTTCGGCGGAGGAGGCGGCGGGGCGATCTCCTCGGGGGTGAGGTCCGCGGTGCCGCGCACGAGTGCCGCCGGGTCGGTGTCCGCGGGCAGCACGGGCGCCAGGGTGCGGTAGGTCCGCTCGGCCGCCACCGCCGCGGCGGCCTCGGTGGTGCGGAGGATCAGCTCGGCGAGCTGAGCGGGCCGGTGCGCGCGGTAGGCGTTGTCGGCCAGCACCAGCTCCGTCAGCGTGCCGCCCGTGCCGACGGTCGCGGTGACCGTGCCGTCCGGACTGGTCGCCGACGCCGTGATGCCCGCCAGGTCGCGCTGCACGGACGCCAACTGGTCGCGGCTGCGCCGGTAGTCGGCGAGCAGCTCCTCGACCTGGCCCCGGTGATCTGACGTCACGGCCACCTCCGGTTCACGCGCGTTGGACGTTCGACCACACCGGACGGTTCCCAGTGGTTGTATCTCCCCATGAGCACCACGGCTTTCGAAGACCTGACCCCTGGGAGGACCATCCCGCTCGGCGAGGTCACCGTCGACCGCGATGAGATGCTCGCGTTCGCCGCGCGCTTCGACCCCCAACCGTTCCACCTGGACGAGGAGGCGGGGAAGAGGTCCGTCCTCGGCGGGCTCGCCGCGTCCGGCTGGTTCACCGCGTCGCTGTGGATGCGCCAGTACGTCGACCACCTGCTGGCGGACTCGACGTCGCAGGGCTCGCCCGGTGGGCGCGACCTGCGGTGGCTCGCGCCCGTGTTCGCGGGTGACGTGCTGCGCTGCGAGATGGTGGTCCTCGGCGCGCGCGTGTCCAGGAGCCGCCCCGAGATGGGGTTGGTGGAGATCACCGGCGCGGCCTACCGCGGCGACGACAAGGTCTACGAGCTGACGTTCACCGGCATCTTCGCCACGCGCGCGTCAGCCCCGTAGCGCCCGGACGACCGCGGACGGGCTGGGGCGGCCGAGCTTCCCGGACATCCACTTGCTGGTGTCGGCCAGCTTGTCGAGGTCGACGCCGTGCTGGACGCCGAGACCGTCGAGCATCCAGACGAGGTCCTCGGTGGCCAGGTTGCCGGTCGCGGACTCCGCGTACGGGCAGCCGCCGAGGCCGCCCGCGGACGCGTCGACCGTCGTGACGCCGCACTCCAGGGCCGCGTAGGTGTTGGCGAGCGCCTGGCCGTAGGTGTCGTGGAAGTGCACGGCCAGCGGCTCGACCGAGTCGAACACCGCCAGCAGCGCCTTCACCTGGCCCGGCGTGGCGACGCCGATCGTGTCGCCGAGCGAGAGCTGCGAGCAGCCCATGTCCAGCAGCCGCTTGCCGACGCCCGCGACCTGCTCGCGCGCCACCGGGCCCTCCCACGGGTCGCCGAAGCACATCGACACGTACCCGCGCACGTCGAGGCCCTCGGCGCGGGCACGGGCCACGACCGGCTCGAACATCGTGAACTGCTCGTCCAGCGTGCGGTTGAGGTTGCGGTTGGCGAACGTCTCGGTGGCGCTGGCGAAGATCGCGATGTCCCGCACGCCCGCCGCGAGCGCCCGGTCCAGCCCGCGCTCGTTCGGCACGAGCACCGGGTAGCGGACACCGGGCCGCTGGTCCAGTCCGGCCAGCAGTTCCTCGGCGTCGGCGAGCTGCGGCACCCACTTCGGGTGCACGAAGCTGGTCGCCTCCAGCACCGTCGACCCGGCGTCGGCCATGCGGTCCAGGAATTCGAGCTTCACGTCGACCGGTACGACCGCCGACTCGTTCTGGAGCCCGTCCCGCGCGCCGACCTCCCAGATCGTGATCCTCTCGGGGAGCCCGGCACCCGGCACCACATCGGGCAGGTTCACGTCACGCGCGCCCATCGTCCACCACGCTCCCAGGTCGGTAGTCGTCGTCCGGGTTGTCGTTGATCTCCCGGTACAGCAGGGAGTGCACCCGCTCCACCTTCGGGATGTCGTCGAACTCCAGCGGTTCGTCCGACGCCGACTCGATGATCAGCGTGCCGCAGCCGAGCACCCGGTCCAGCAGGCTGTGCTGGAACCGCACGCTGTTGATCCGCGACAGCGGGATGTCCAGCCCGGTCCGCTTGAGCACGCCCTCGCGGGCCATCACCCGGTCGCTCGTGACGATGAAGTGCGTGGTCCGCCAGCGGACCAGCGGCGCCAACGTCAGCCAGGACACCAGGACCACCCCGACAACCACCAGTGCGATCTGCGCGACCGCCGACCACGACTGGCCCGAGACCAGCGACGCGGTGAAGGCGAAGACCGCCACCACCGCGAGGAGGGAGAACACCGGGAGCAGGAGCATCTTCCAGTGCGGGTGATTGTGGATCACGACGTGCTCAGTGGGGCTGAGCAGGTCGTCGGGGTACGCCACGGCGGTCCTCCGGATGAGCGGCGCTGAACGGTCGAGCCACGGTACCGCCGGGCACCGGGCCCGTTCGGGACCTTCGGCGTGTTCGTCAGACCACGCGGAGGTGAACGACGTCGCCCGCGGAGACCGAGTGGTCGACGCCGTCGTCGGAGCGCACCACGAGCGTGCCGTCCACGGCGACGTCCTGACCGGTCCCGACCAGTTCGGCGCCGCCGCTCAGCTCGACCCGCACCCGCTGCCCGAGCGTCGAGCAGTGCTCGCGGTACCGGTCCAGCAGGCCGGTCGACCTCGGGTCGCCACCCGAGAGGCGCCAGTCGAACTCCAGCTCCGACAGTGCGAGCAGCAGCCGCTCGGCGATGACCGTCCGGTCCAGCTCCGACGCGCCCTCGTCGGCCAGCGACGTCGGCGCGAGCCCGCCGGGACCGGGCACGACGTCGGCGGGCAGCGGAGCCACGTTCAGCCCCACGCCCACGACGACCGCGCCGCCGCTCGCCTCGGCCAGCACCCCGGCGCCCTTGCCGCGCTCGGGCCCGAGCAGCAGGTCGTTGGGCCACTTCAGCGTCGCCGCGACCCCGACGGAGTCCGCGACCCGCACGAGCGCCAGGCCCGCGATCAGCGTCAGCCACGGCAACCGGGCCGGGTCGACCCCGGCGGGCCGGAACAGCGCGCTCACGTACAGCCCGCTGCCGGGCGGCGAGACCCACGACCGGCCGCGCCGACCCTGGCCCGCGGTCTGCTCGTCGGCGATCAGCACCGTGCGGTCGGGCGCGCCCTCGGCGGCGGCCCGCACCAGGTCGGCGTTCGTGGACGGGGTGCTGGGGGTGAAGTCGACCGAGGCGTACGGCCCGACCAGGCGGGACCGCAGCGCGTCGACGTCCAGAGGCGTGCTCACCCGCGTCATCCTAGGAAGACGTCCGCCCCGCCGCCGGTCGGAGCGGGACGTGCGGCGGGGTGGACCGGTCAAGGCTGCAACCTCGACCGCGCTGGAGGTCAAGCTCGTCCCCGTGACGTGAGCTACTGATCAGTACGCGGTCACTCACCTGTGGTTAGGCTGCCTAGCCATGAGCAGCGCCACGGAACCGGTCGGCGACGAGGCCGACGTCCACACCACGGCCGGGAAGCTGGCCGACCTCCGCCGCCGCACCGAGGCGGCGGTGCACGCGGGCTCGGAGCGTGCGGTCGAGAAGCAGCACGCGAAGGGCAAGAAGACCGCCCGCGAGCGCATCGACGCGCTGCTCGACCCCGGCTCGTTCATCGAGCTGGACGAGCTGGCCCGCCACCGCTCGACCAACTTCGGCCTGGAGAAGAACCGCCCGTACGGCGACGGCGTCGTGACCGGCTACGGCACGGTCGACGGCCGCCCGGTGTGCGTGTTCAGCCAGGACGTCACGATCTTCGGCGGCTCGCTCGGCGAGGTCTACGGCGAGAAGATCGTCAAGGTCATGGACCTGGCGCTCAAGACCGGCAGGCCGCTGGTCGGCATCAACGAGGGCGGCGGGGCCCGCATCCAGGAGGGCGTCGTCTCCCTCGGGCTCTACGGCGAGATCTTCCGCCGCAACGTGCAGGCCTCCGGCGTCATCCCGCAGATCTCGCTGATCATGGGCGCGAACGCGGGCGGCCACGTGTACTCCCCCGCCCTGACCGACTTCGTCGTCATGGTCGACCGGACGTCGCACATGTTCATCACCGGTCCGGACGTGATCAAGACCGTCACCGGCGAGGACGTCGGGTTCGAGGAGCTGGGCGGGGGCCGGACGCACAACACCAAGTCCGGCAACGCCCACTACCTGGGCAGCGACGAGGACGACGCCATCGCCTACGTCAAGGAACTGCTGTCCTACCTGCCGTCGAACAACCTCGCGGAGGCGCCGGTCCTCGACGCCCCGCAGGACCTCCTGCACGGCAGCCTGGAGGACTCGGTCACCGACGAGGACCGCGAGCTGGACACCCTCATCCCGGACTCGGCGAACCAGCCGTACGACATGCACGAGGTGCTCACCCGCGTCCTGGACGACGGCGAGTTCCTGGAGGTCCAGCCGCTGTTCGCCCCGAACATCCTGGTCGGGTTCGGGCGGGTGGACGGCCACCCGGTCGGCGTCGTGGCGAACCAGCCGACGCAGTACGCGGGCTGCCTGGACATCGACGCGTCGGAGAAGGCGGCCCGGTTCGTCCGGACGTGCGACGCGTTCAACGTGCCGGTGCTGACGTTCGTGGACGTGCCGGGGTTCCTGCCCGGAACGGACCAGGAGTGGAACGGGATCATCCGGCGCGGGGCGAAGCTGATCTACGCCTACGCGGAGGCGACGGTCCCGCTGGTCACGGTGATCACGCGCAAGGCCTACGGCGGGGCGTACGACGTGATGGGGTCGAAGCACCTCGGCGCGGACGTCAACCTGGCCTGGCCGACGGCGCAGATCGCGGTGATGGGGGCTTCCGGGGCGGCGAACATCGTGCACCGGAAGACGTTGGCGAACGCGGTCAGCTCCGGCGAGGACGTGGACGCGCTGCGGGCGCGGTTGCAGACGGAGTACGAGGACGCGCTGTGCAACCCGTACGTGGCGGCGGAGCGGGGGTACGTGGACTCGGTGATCCCGCCCTCGTACACGCGGGGGTACGTGGCTCGGGCGTTGAACGTGCTGAGGGACAAGAGGGAGAGCATGCCGCCCAAGAAGCACGGGAACATCCCGCTGTGAGCGCCGACCGGGTGGTGCTTCGGGTGGTCCGCGGGGAGCCCGATGCCGAGGAGCTGGCGGCGCTGGTCGCGGTGGTGGCCGGGATGGCCGGGGGTGGGGCTGTGCCGGGGCCGGTCGCCGCTCGGTCCGAGTGGGGGAATCCGGCTCGGTCGGTTCGGGGGGCGTTGAGGCCGGGGGTCGGGGGGTGGCGGGCTTCCGGGTTGCCTCGGTAGGTGCTGACGCCGTGGTGGCTGCCGGTCCCGTCGGATCTGGTGGCTGCCGGTCCCAGCGGGACGGCCAACGTGACTCGGGGCCCCCTCGACTCGACCCTTGATCGGGCTGGAGGGGCGGTCCCGGAAGCCTGCCCGATCACAAGTCCCAAGGGTCGAACCCCTGGGCAGAACCGGCCACCGCTTCAGGGAAAGCGGTGGCTCCCCGTTCGTCAGCAGGTGACGTGGCGGCTGTTCACCTCTACCGGTGTCGCGCCCGAGACCACTACCTCCCTGCACCTGGTTCCCACCGCCGGCACTTCCAGGCGCAGCAGCAGCCACACGGCCAGGCCGTCGTGCCGCGCACGGGTGCGCAGCACTTCCACGTCGGTTGCGGTTACCGATTCCGGGATCTTCTTCAGGTTCCCCTCGTTCGCCGCGCTCGTCCTCGCCGCGCTCGCCACCGAGGTCATCACTCTGCTCTCCGCCTGTTCCGCGGTGTCGGCGAACGGCCAGACCGGGACGCCGTAGGCGATCGGGTCCGCCGAGAGGACCCTGCCCACCACCGCGATGCCCGCCAGCACCGACAGGACCACCACGAGTGTCGCGTGGCGTGAGCCGGTGGGTTGTGGGCGTGCGCTCACCAGTGACCAGTGCTTCACCACGCCCAGCGTGCCCAAGGCCACAGGTCGTGCGCATCGGTAGTTCTACGCGACGTCATATACTCCAGATCGAATAATCAGAACGGAGCACGTGGTGGCCGCCATCCGTCCCCTCGCCATGGTGGTGCTGGAACTCCTCCACGAGGCGCCCATGCACCCCTACGAGATCCAGCAGAAGATCCGCGAACGTCGGCTCGACCGGTTGACCAAGGTCACCGTCGGGTCGCTCTACCACGCCGTGGAGAAGCTCGAACGGGACGGGCTGATCGCCGTGGTGGAGACGAGTCGTGCCGGGAAGCGGCCCGAGCGGACCACGTACCGGTTGACCGACCTCGGACTGGACGCCTTTCGGTCCGAGGTGGTGACGAGCATCTCCGCGGTCGCGGTCGAGCACCCGCGGTTCGCGATGGCCGCCCAGCACCTGCACACGGTGCGTCCCGAAGAGGCGCTCGCGGGGCTGCGGGCGCGGGTGCTGGCGTTGGGCGGGGAGATCGCCGCCGTCGACGCCGCCATCTCGGAGCTGGGGGCGCGGGAGGTCGATCCGCTGTTCTGGATCGACCTGCGGTACAGCCGGGCGATGCGGCAGGCCGAGCTGGACTGGGTGGAACGGCTGATCGAGCAGCTCTCGTCCGACGAGCTGCCATGGCCCGAAGCGGCGCACCGTCGCATCGAAGAGCTTGAGGAGGACCGGCGATGAGCCGGCAAGTGAACCCGTGGGCGGCGCTGTCCGCGCTGTGCCTCGGATTCTTCATGATCCTGCTGGACACGACGATCGTGAACGTGGCGATCCCGTCCATGATCGAGGACCTGGACGCGGGGCTGAACGAGATCATCTGGGTCAACAGCGTCTACCTGCTGACCTACGCCGTCCCGCTGCTGCTGACCGGCAGGCTGGGCGACCGGTTCGGGCCGAAGCGGCTGTTCCTGGTGGGCCTGGTGGTGTTCATCGGGTCTTCGCTGTGGTGCGGGCTGTCCGGGTCGGTCGAGGCGCTGATCGTGGCGCGCGGTGTGCAGGGGCTGGGCGCGGCGATGATGACGCCGCAGACGATGGCGTTCATCACGCACCTGTTCCCGCCCGCCAAGCGCGGTGGGGCGATGGGGCTGTGGGGTGCGGTCGCGGGTGTCGCGACGGTCACCGGGCCGCTGCTGGGCGGTGTGCTGGTCGACCACCTCGGGTGGGAGTGGATCTTCTTCGTGAACGTGCCCGTCGGTGTGGTCGCGCTGGTGCTCACGGCCGTGCTGGTGCCCGACTGGCAGCCCGGCACGAGCCACAGCTTCGACCCGCTGGGCATCCTGCTGTGCTGCGTCGGCCTGACGCTGGTGGTGTTCGGCGTGCAGGAGGGCCAGCAGTACGCGTGGGGCGAGGTGTGGGGGCCGGTCACGATCCCCGAGATCATCTCCGCAGGCGTGGTGCTGCTGATCGGGTTCGTGGTGTGGCAGGCGGTCAACAAGAAGGAGCCGCTGCTGCCGCTGCGGATCTTCGCGAACCGGAACTTCTCGCTGGGCAACGCCGCCAACGTCGTCATCGGCTTCGGCGTCACGGGCCTGTTCCTGCCGCTGATCATCTACATCCAGTCGGTGCTGGGGCTGTCCGCGGTGGAGTCCGGGTTGCTGACGGCGCCGATGTCGCTGCTGTCCGGCACGTTCAGCGCGATCTCCGGCAAGCTGTCGGACCGCCCGTGGGCGCGGTTCCTGCCCGCCACCGGCTTCGCGCTGCTGGCGCTCGGCATCGCGCTGCTGTCGTGGCGGCTGGAGCCGGGCATCGCGAGCTGGGAGCTGATCCCCGAGCTGCTGGTCTGCGGCGCGGGCCTGGGCTTGGTGTTCTCGCCGCTGGCGAACATCTCCACCCGCGGCGTCGACCGGAAGCTGATGGGCGCGGGCTCCGGCATCTTCAACACGTCCCGCCAGATCGGCTCGGTGCTGGGCAGCGCGGCGGTCGGCGTGCTGCTCCAGGCCCGGTTGGACACGCACCTGGCCAGCACGCGCGGCGACTACCCGGCGGCGTTCACCGACGCGGCGGGCGACACGATGTGGATGCTGGTGGCCGTGCTGCTCGTCGGCACCGCCTGCACGCTGGCGATGCGCAGGCCCGCCCCCGTGCAGGCGGCCGAGCCGGTGCTGGTCGAGCGGGCGGGGTGAGCCGGGGAGCCGGCACTAGGCTGATCACGTGCGCCTAGTGCTGGCTTCGGCCTCCCCCGCCCGTCTGTCCGTCCTCCGCGCGGCCGGGGTCGAGCCCGTCGTCCGGGTGTCCGGTGTGGACGAGGACGCGGTGGCCGCCGCGCTGGTCGACCCGAAGCCCGCCGAGGTGGTGACGGCGCTGGCCGTCGCGAAGGCGGAGGCGGTGCTGCCGCTGGTCGCGGCGGAGTTCCCGGACGCCGTGGTGATCGGTTGCGACTCGATGCTGCTGACCGCCGACGGGTCGCTGGAGGGCAAGCCGGGCACGGTCGAGGCGGCCCGCGACCGGTGGCGGCGGATGGCGGGCACGTCCGGCACGCTGCTGACCGGCCACGCCGTGCTGAGGCTGCGGGACGGCGAGGTCGCGGCGCGGGGCGCGGACAGCGAGCCGACGACCGTCCGGTTCGGCCGTCCGGACGAGGCCGACCTGGAGGCGTACCTGGCGACCGGCGAGCCGTTGCAGGTCGCGGGCGCGTTCACGTTGGACGGACTGGGCGGCTGGTTCGTCGACGGCATCGACGGCGACCCGTCGAGCGTGATCGGGATCAGCCTGCCGCTGACCCGCCGCCTGCTCGCCGAGATCGGCGTTCGGGTGTCCGACATGTGGTAGCCCTGGTCACAACCAGCGGTTTTCGGGAAGCTCGACCCACGCTCACGACGTTGGGGGAGCTGAGATGAACGAGTTCTTGACGCGCCGACGGCACATCGACCTTGGTCGCAGGAAGAGCACGGGCTGACCGGGGGGAACGGCCCCGTCACCCCCTTCCCCGCGCACACCTCGGAGCAGTTGTGTCGTTCATCCGCGCGTACACCAGGCCGAAGGTCTTCGGCCTCACCGTCCTCGCCGGGCTCGTGCTCGGCGCCCTCACCGGGTTCCTGGCCAAGCAGACCGGCCAGACGTGGCTCGTGGCCACGTTGACCAAGATCGGCGGGGTCTTCACCGACCTGCTCCAGCTCACGGTCATCCCGCTCGTCTTCACCGCGATCGTCGTCGGCATCACCAGCCTGCGCAGGCTCGGCGGTTCCCGCACCGCGGCCCGCCTCGGCGGCAAGACGCTGCTGTGGTTCGCGATCACGTCCCTCGTCGCGGTGCTCATCGGCCTCGCCATCGGCATCGTCTTCAAGCCCGGCAGCGGTGTGCAGGTCACGCCGTCCGAGTCGGCGCTGAACAAGCTCGCCACCCGCGACACCGGCTCGTGGAGCGCGTTCTTCGACAGCCTGGTGCCGTCGAACCTGTTCAGCGCGTTCACCGAGGGCCGCGTGCTCCAGGTGGTGTTCATCTCGCTGCTGATCGGCTTCGCCGCGTACGCGATCGGCGAGCGCGCCGCCCCGTTCGTCGCGCTGACCCGCTCGGCGTTCGACCTGGTCCAGAAGGTCGTCGGCTGGATCATCCTGCTGGCCCCGCTCGGCGTGTTCGGCCTGATCGGCTCGGCGTTCGCGACCTACGGCAACAGCTTCGTGAAGCCGCTGTTCTCGCTGATCGCCGCGGTCTACGCGGGCGCGCTGCTGGTGCTGTTCGTGGTGTACCCGCTGCTGCTGAAGTTCGTCGGCGGGGTCAGCCCGGTGACGTTCTTCGCCAAGGCGTGGACGGCGATCCAGTTCGCGTTCGTGTCCCGCTCGTCGGGCGCCACGCTGCCGCTGAGCAGGCAGACCGCCGCGAACCTCGGCGTCGACGCCGACTACGCGAGCTTCGCCGTGCCGCTGGGCACGACGACCAAGATGGACGGGTGCGCCGCGGTGTACCCGGCCGTCGCGACGATCTTCATCGCCAACCTGTTCGGCATCCAGCTCGGCGTCGGCCAGTACCTGCTGATCATCGCCGTCGCCGTGTTCGGCGCCATCGCCACGGCGGGCACGACCGGCTGGTTCACCATGCTCACGCTGACCCTCGGCGCGGTGAACCTGCCGCCGGAGGTCATCGCGACCGGTGTCGCCGTGGTCTACGCGATCGACCCGATCCTGGACATGGTCCGCACCGCGACGAACGTGGCCGGGCAGATCACCGTCCCGGTGCTGGTCGCGCGCGGCGAGGGCCTGATCGACGACGAGGTGCTCAACGCCCCGAGCGCCCCGCCGCTGCTCGACGGCCCCGAGCCCGCTCGCGAGCCCGTCCCGGCCTGACCACGGGTCAGGCCACGCACGACCGGAGGTCGGCGGCCGCTGGTGCGACCGTCGGCCATCCGGGCAGGTCTTCGAGGGCGTTCACGGCGGCGGTGCAGCCGAGGAGCGGCTTGCCCGCGGTGAACGAGAACACCTGCGCGTAGGACTTCCCGCAGCCCGTCGGGTCGCACGGGCGCTGCACGGCGACGACGTCGGCGACCCGGTCGCCGTCGGCGTCGTGCAGCGCCAGGTAGCCGCCGGTCGCCAGGTAGCGCGCCTGGGCCCTGGTCCACCCGCCCGCGCGGCCGACCAGCACCTCGCCCAGCAGCTCCTCACCGGCCTTCCCGCGCACGAGGCACACGCTGACCTGGGCGGACACGCACTCCAGCGACTGCGCGTCGATCTGGCCGCCGGACTCCACGACGGTCGACTCGAAGACGGTCGTGCCCGCCGGACCGGTCACCTTGACCCGGCCGCCGCCCTCGCCGACCAGCACCTCCACCACGTCCTCGCCGACGGTCGACGCGTCCACCGGGCGGCACGGGGTCGTGCCGCAGCGCAGGCCCGCGTCGGCCGAGGAGGACTCGTCGGCACGCGGTTCCGGCGCCGACGGGGGCCTCAGCGCGTAGGCCGTCACCAGGCAGCCGACGATGACCAGCACCGCCGCACCGGCCGCGAACAGCACCGTCTTGGGCGCCTCGGTCACGTGTCCCTCCGCGGAGCGTCCGAATGGAGGAGGATTCCCCTGGAAAGTGAGCATGCTCTCGGTCACGAGGTTACTGGTGGGTCACTAAGCTGCTGGTTGTTCCCCGAGTCGTCGTCGCCTGGGAGGTAGGACGTGGTGGCACTGCGCAAGGTCCTCGTCGCGAACCGCGGTGAGATCGCCGTCCGGGTCATCCGCGCGTGCCGAGACGCCGGCCTCTCCAGCGTGGCGGTCTACGCCGACCCGGACCGGGACGCGCCGTTCGCGCGCCTGGCGGACGAGGCGTTCGCCCTCAACGGCGGCACGTCCGGTGAGACGTACCTGTCGGTCGACAAGCTCCTGGACGTCGCCAAGCGGGCCGAGGCCGACGCCGTGCACCCCGGCTACGGGTTCCTCTCGGAGAACGCGGACTTCGCCCAGGCCGTCATCGACGCCGGGCTGACCTGGATCGGGCCGAGCCCGCAGGCCATCCGCGACCTCGGCGACAAGGTGACCGCCCGGCACATCGCGACCCGCGCCGGCGCGCCGCTCGTGCCCGGCACGAACGACCCGGTCGGCGGGCCGGACGAGATCATCGCCTTCGCCGAGCAGCACGGCCTGCCGGTGGCCATCAAGGCCGCGTTCGGCGGCGGCGGGCGCGGCCTGAAGGTCGCCCGCACGATGGAGGAGATCCCCGAGCTGTTCGACAGCGCGGTGCGCGAGGCCGTCTCGGCGTTCGGCCGCGGCGAGTGCTTCGTGGAGCGCTACCTGGACAAGCCTCGCCACGTCGAGGCGCAGGTGCTCGCCGACCAGCACGGCAACGTGGTCGTCGTCGGCACCCGCGACTGCTCGTTGCAGAGGCGGCACCAGAAGCTGGTCGAGGAGGCCCCGGCGCCGTTCCTGACCGACGAGCAGCGCGCGGCGATCCACAGCTCGGCGCGGGCCATCTGCGAGGAAGCGGGCTACTACGGCGCGGGCACGGTCGAGTACCTGGTGGCGCTGGACGGCACGATCTCGTTCCTGGAGGTCAACACGCGCCTCCAGGTCGAGCACCCGGTCAGCGAGGAGACCTCCGGGCTCGACCTCGTGCGCGAGCAGTTCCGGATCGCCGCGGGCGAGGAGCTGCGCTTCACCGAGGACCCGGCGCCGCGCGGGCACTCCATCGAGTTCCGGATCAACGGCGAGGACGCCGGTCGCGGCTTCCTGCCCGCCCCCGGCACGGTGACCCTGTTCAGCGCCCCGTCCGGCCCCGGTGTGCGGGTGGACGCGGGTGTGGAGAGCGGCAGCGTCATCGGCGGGCAGTTCGACTCGCTGCTGGCCAAGCTGATCGTCACGGGCGAGACCCGCGAGCAGGCGATCGAGCGGGCGCGGCGGGCGCTGGACGAGATGGTCGTGGACGGCATGGCGACCGTGCTGCCGTTCCACCGGGTCATCGTGCGCGACCCGGCGTTCACGGCCGAGGACGGCTTCACCGTCCACACGCGCTGGATCGAGACGGAGTTCGACAACCGGATCGAGCCGTTCGCGAACCCCGCCGAGGCGGGCGAGGACGAGCCGCGGCAGACCGTGGTCGTGGAGGTCGGCGGCAGGCGGCTGGAGGTCTCGCTGCCCGGCGACCTCGCGCTCGGCGGGGGCGGCGGCGCGGGCGGTGGCCGGTCGGCCGCGAAGGCCAAGCCCCGCAAGCGCTCCGGCGGTTCGGGCGCGGCGGCGTCCGGTGACGCGGTGGCCGCCCCGATGCAGGGCACGATCGTCAAGGTGGCCGTCGAGGAGGGCCAGGTCGTCGAGGCGGGCGAGCTGATCGTCGTCCTGGAGGCCATGAAGATGGAGAACCCGGTGACGGCCCACAAGGCGGGCACGGTGACCGGTCTCTCGGCCGCGCCCGGCTCCCCCGTCACGCAGGGGACCGTGCTCTGCGAACTGAAGGACTAGGTTCGACGGTGTGAGCGAGTCCGACATCCGCATCGGTGACGCCGAGCGCGAAGAAGCACTCAGGGCGCTCGGCGAGCACATGAGCGCCGGTCGGCTCGAACTGGACGAGTACGGCGACCGCTCCGCGCTCGTCACGACCGCCAAGACCCGCGGTGACCTGCTCGCGCTGTTCGCCGACCTGCCCCTGCCGCACCCGGGGTTCGGGCAGGTCCCGCTCTCGGAGCCGGTGTCGGGGCCGGTGCTCCCCCGGTCGACGGGGTCACCCCTGGGCCACCGGCTGCTGCGCGTCGCCGTGCCGCTGGCGGGGCTGCTCGCCGTCGCCCTGTTCTTCATCGTCCGGAACCCGTTCGTCTTCCTGGTGATCCCCGTGATCGCGGTCCTCGTGGGCAGCGCGCTCGGCGACGACGGCAGGCGCGACCGCGGGCGGCGGCGCTGACCACCCCGACCCTGCTGCTGCTCGACCTCGACGGCGTGCTGCGGCGCTTCCCGCCCGACGCCCCCGTCGAGGACGCCCACGGCCTGCCGCGCGGCGCGCTGGCCCGTGCGGGCTTCGCCCCGGACCTGATCACCCCCGCGCTGGTCGGCGCCGTGCCGGACGAGGTGTGGCGGGCGTCCGTCGTGGACCGCCTCGCCGCACCCGGCGCCGCCGCGGCCGTGGCCGCGTGGTCGCGGCCGGGCGAGGTCGTCACCGAGGCGCTCGCCCTGGTGCGCCGGGCGCGGACGCGCTGCCGCGTGGCGCTGCTGACCAACGCCACCAGCAGGCTGCCGGACGACCTGCGGCTGCTCGGCCTCGACCGCGAGGTGGACGCCGTCGTGTCGTCGGCGCGGATCGGCGTGGCGAAGCCGTCGCCCGAGGCGTTCCGGCGCGCGCTGCGGGTGCTCCAGCACTCGCCGGGCGGCACGGTGTTCTGCGACGACAAGGAGGAGAACGCCGCGGGTGCCCGGTCCATCGGCATCGACGGCGTGCACACCCCCACGACGGCCGCGCTGCGCGAGGCCCTGGTCGCGCGGGGTCTGCTGGACGGCTCGCCCGAGGTCGAACCGAGGGCGGTGGCCGACGAGGTGCTGCTGGTGCTGCCCGAGCGCGAGGCCGCGGAACGGCTCGCCGGGGAGCTGGCCGGGGCGGGCTGGGCGCCCGCCGCCGTGCACCGGGAACTGCTGGCGGGCGAGGACGACGCCGAAGCGGCCGACTGGGTCGTGGAACTCCTGACCGCGCCGGACGGCCGTCCCGCGGGGTCGCGGCGCGACTGGCTCGACGCGCTCGCCGAGGAGCACGACGGCTTCACCAGCGACAACGGTTAGAGTGCCCCCGTGGAGCCGGTCGAGATCAACGCGGGCGAGTACTACCTGCGGCAGCTGCGCGCGGACGACCGGATCGACGACGGCGCGGCGCTGGTGGCGGCGTTCGCCGACCCGGAGATCCGCCGCTGGCAGGGCGGCCTGCTCGTGGCGGACGCGGCGGGCGCGCGGAAGTACGTGGAGTTCCGCGCCTGGCAGTGGGAGAGCGACCAGCGCTACTCGTGGGCGGTGTGCGACCAGCTCCTGGGCCACCCGGTCGGCGAGGTCGCGCTGAAGGACGTCGACCCGCACAACGGGTCGGCCGAGCTGGTCTGCTGGACCGCCGCCGAGCACCGGGGGCGCGGGATCGCCGTGCACGCGGCCACGGCCGTGACCGGGTTCGGCTTCGGCTTCGTCGACCTGCACCGGATCAGCTACCGCCAGGCCGTGGGAAACACTTCATCACAACGGGTGGCCGAGAAGGCGGGTTTCACCCTGGAGGGTCGGCTGCGCGGCGCGCAACTGGTCGACGGGGAGCACCACGACCTCCAGATCTGGTCGAAGCTCGCCACCGACTAGTCACCCCGCAGCAGCGGAACTGTCGTGCCCCGGTACTACGGTAAACGCCCATGCGGCGTCTCCTGCTGATCGCGCTCGCCCTACCTGCACTGATACTCGCCGGCTGCTCGGCGCAGCCCCACCCGACCGCGGACCACGGGTCCTCCTCCGCCACCCCGACCGAACCCGCGACGACGACCACCACCACCGTCTCGCAGCTGCCGAGGCCGAGGGAGGTCAAGCTCGACGGGCTCGACCCGTGCACCGTCCTCAGCGAGGAGCAGCGGGCCCAGCTCAGCCTCGACCACGCGCCCAACGCCTACGTCGACTCCACCTTCGGGGAGTCGAAGGTGTGTTCCTTCCGGAGTGGCATCAGTGGGAACGTGATGCGCCTCGCGCTCGTCACAGTCGAGGGCGTCGGGGTGTGGCTCTCCGAGAACGCGCAGGTGGAGCCGGAGTTCACGACCATCGGCGGGTTCCCGGCGATGATCATCCGAACGCCGGGGATCGAGGACGTGTGCAACGTGGAGGTGGACGTGGCCGAGGGGCAGTTCCTGGACGTGATGTTCCGGGACGGCGGCAACGAGGAGAAGGCCACCCAGGACACGCTCTGCGCGGGCGCCCAGCGCGCCGCGGAGGCCGCGTTGAGCGGTTTGCTCGAACAGCGCTGACCCACTCGGGGGGATGTCGGTTCAGCCCCTCCCTGGTGGTCCACCCGCATGGCTAGAGTGTCGACCGAGAACGACGTTACGCAGGAGGCCGGGATGCCGTCCGAGGTTAGTGGTGCCGACGTCGAGGCGTTCCTGACTACCCACACGCTCACCGTGGAGCCAGGAGCGATCCCCAGTCTCCGCAGCGCCTTCGCGAACGCGCTGACGAAACTGGACCAGCAGATCGAGCTCGCGGTCACCGAGGTCAGGGTCCGCCCCTGGGCAGGCGACGGCGTGAGCGTGGAAGCCGCGGAGAAGTTCAACGAGCGCGCCTTCGAGTCAGGGGACTCGGCGCTGGGCGCGCTGACGAGCTACCAGCGGCAGCTCAAGTCCGCGATGGACGCCCTGGACCTGGTCGAACAGCAGTACCTGGCGATGGACGACGACGCAACCGGCTTGATGAAGCAGAGCGGCTGCTGAGACCGCACGAGAACGGCCGGTCGCGAAGCGAGGGGAAATCTTCATGCCCGACGGACACCGCTGGAACGGTTACAGCCACGAGGAGCTCTACAAGCAGATCAACTCGGGGCCGGGACCGAAGGCGTCGCACGCGTCGATGGAACGCTGGCAGGGCGTTTCGGCAGCCCTCGTGGAGATCAACGACGAGCTGCTCCGAGGCGTCGCGAACTCCGGCGCGACCTGGGAGGGCAAGGCCGCCGACAAGGCGCGCTCAGGCCTGAACCCGCTCGCCGCCTGGGCCGACGACGCCCGCACCGGCGCCGACGTGATGCGCGTCTCCGCCGAGATGCAGGCCGACTTCATCAGCAAGGCCCGCTCCGACATGCCCGCGCCCGTGCCGGTCACGGCCGAGGACCCCGGCAAGCTCCTCAGCGCGCTCACCCACCTCGTCGGAGGTCAGACCGACTACGAGGTGCAGGAGAAGGCGCACAGCGCCGCCGAGCAGCGCGCGCGTGAGGTCATGGCGACCTACGCGTCCAGCACGACCACGAACACCAGCACGCTCGGCCAGTTCCACCAGCCGCCGCAGCTCGTGATCAACGCCTCGCAGTCCTCGCTGGGTGCCACGCACGGCATCAGCGGCACGGGCGGCGAGTACGGCGTGGTCACCGGCCGCGGCGGCGGCGGTTCGCGCGGAGGCCGCGGCCGGGGCGGCGGCCGTCCGGTCCACTCCACCACGGGTCCGGCGGGCAGCGGCACCCGCACGTCGGGCGCGACCACCACGCCCTCGGCCCCCACCACCGGCACCACCCGCACCCCCACCGGCGTCGTCTCGACCGGCGTGGTCGGCGGCCCCGGCCCCGGCGGCGGTGGCGTGATCGGCGGCCGGATCAGCTCCAAGCCGCGCAAGGAGGAGACCAGGTCGGCCTCCGCAGAGGACGCGAACGCGGACCGCGCGGCAGGCCAGGCGGGTGGCGCGGGCAAGCAGTCGGGCGTGACCGTGATCAGCGGCTCCGAGTTCGCACCCGTCGCCACCCCGACCGCCCAGCACGGCGTGGCGGGCGGCGCGGGCGGGGCCGCGGGCGGCGCGGCGGGCTCGACGGCGCCGGACAACGACACCGTGCACCGCAGGTCGACGCCGATGGTGCCCGCGCAGAGCTCGTTCGACCCGTTCGGCAACGTCGGCGCCGCACGAGCCGACGACGAGGAGGACGGCGAGCACAACGCCGCCGACTACCTGCGCGAGACCGACGACATCTACGGGATCGGCGGGATGATCTCGCCACCGGTGATCGGGGAGAACCAGAGCAGTTGATGACGACGTTCGGAGTGGACCTCGGCACGAACGACCTGCGGGAACCGGTCACCATCTCGGCGCTGGAGTTCGACGTGCTCTGGGAGCACCTCCGCCTGGAGATGATGCCGCTCGTGCTGAAGGTGCCGTCACCGGGCAAGACCCACGCCGAACGCGCCGAGCTGGAACGCACGGTGTGGGCGGGCCTGGAGCGCCGGGGCCTCGGCAAACCGGTCTCCCTGGACCCCGCGCTGGAGGACCTGCTGCACCTGCTCAACCGCCCGCAGACCGAAGTGGACGGCCGCCTCTGGCTGGGCCGCAGCGTCCGCGTGCTGGCAGCCGCCAAGGGCCAGGCGGGCGTGCTGGCGGTGCTGGACGGCGACAACCTCACCCTGCGCGCGGCCTCGGGCGAAAGCCTGCCGCGAGAAGCCCTGTCGGTACTGCCACCGGCCCCAGCAGGCCCTGGCCACTCGATCACCCTGCCCAGCGCCGACCTGGACGCGGCAGCGGCGGCGGCGAGCACCCCGGAACAACTGGAAAACGCCCTGAACGCCCGAGGCGTGCGCAGGGACGACGCCCACACGCTCGCCGAGATGATGCGCGAAGCCGGGAACCGAGGCCAGTTCGGCGCGGCGACCAGGGACAAGTGGGGCAAACGCCGAAGGCCGGAACGGGTGGTCGCGTTCTACGACACGCCGGAGGGCAGGTACGTGCAGATGCGCCGAGCCGCCCCCGGCCAGCAACCGTGGAGCACGGTCTCACCGGTAGACCACCGCAGACTGGACCACCACCTGTCAGAACTACAGGCAGAGAGCCGCAACGACCGCGACAGGGGCTGAGGCACGGTTGGCCCTGGGCTTCGCGGGCGGGCCGCCGAGTAGCCGGCGGTGGCAGCGTTGCAGCTCGGACCGGACGAGCCAGTAAGCAGGCCAGCCGGGGCTGGCGGGGCTGGCGGACTAGCCAGGACCAGCGGGACTCACGGGACCGACGGACGAGCCGGGACCTGCGGACCAGCGGGACTCACGGAACCAGTGGGACTCACGGGACTCACGAACTGACTCACGGGACCAGCGGACCAGCGAGCACGTTCCCACCACCACCGACGAACAAGCGGCGGCTCGCCCAGCCCCGTGACCAACAGCAGCTCACCGGCCCCCGGCCCAATCCCACCCCGTGACCGACCGCACCCCACCGGGCCCCCCGGCCCCAACTCCACACCCACCCAAGCTCACAGCCCTTCAAACCCTTCCCCCACCCCAGCCGCCCCGATCTCCCCCACAGTCATGGCTCGTTCCGGTTGTCAAGGCATCTTTCCCGCCTTGACAACCGGAACGAGCCATCGACACGATCGGGAATCGGGGGGGTCGAGCTCAGGACCCGATCCCCCGACAGGGCTTCGTCCGCAGGTCCGACACGTAGTCGTCAGGCGCCCCAGCGGCCTCAGCCGCGTCAGCCACCACCCCGAGGTAGCGCGCCGAGGGCAGCCCCCCTTCGTACGCGTCCAACACGTACAGCCAGGCGACGACCGACCCCTCCAACGTCTGCACCCGCAGCCGGATCTTCTTGTACAGACCCAGCGCCCCCTCCCACCGGTCCAACCGCGACTCGTCCCGCGGTGACACGTCGTAGAGGACGGCGAAGGTCTGGGAGTCGGGGTCCTCGACGATGGTGGCGAGCGCGCCCTCCCAGCCGAGGTCCTCGCCACCGAACGACAGACGCCAACCAGCGAGCCAGCCAGTCCCCGCCATCGGGGAGTAGGGGGCTCGCTCCATCATCTGGTTCGGATCCATGTTCGACCCGTACGCGGCATAGAGCGGCACGACCGACAGCCTAGCGACACGGCGATCACCTTGAGGAACACAAGACCGGACGACACGGACAACGACCCGACCGCGTACGGTTGTGCGCGGCCGTTGCCGCTGTCTGAGGAGGATCTCGCGTGACCCGCATCGTCATCATGGGCGGCGGCCCCGCAGGCTATGAAGCCGCTCTTGTCGCAGCTCAGCACGGGGCCGAAGTCACGGTCGTGGAGAGCGACGGCGTCGGTGGCGCCTGCGTGCTCTACGACTGCGTTCCCTCCAAGACGTTCATCGCCTCCGCGGGCGGTCGCAGCGCCTTCCGCAACGCCGGTGAGCTGGGCATTCACACCGACGACAACGCCGCGGAGGTCGATCTCCCGGTTGTACACGGTCGGGTGAAGGGCCTTGCGCTCGCGCAGTCCGCCGACATCCGGGCGCGGCTCCAGCGCGAGGGTGTCCGGATCGTCAACGGCACGGCGAAGTTCTGCGACGACACGCGCGGGCTGGCGCAGCACCGGGTCGTGGTCGACTCGAACGGCGAGACCGAGACGCTGTCGGCCGACGTGGTGTTGATCGCCACAGGTGCGACCCCGCGCGTGTTGCCCGGCGCCGAGCCGGACGGCAAGCGCGTCCTGGACTGGCGGCAGATCTACGACCTCCCCGAACTCCCCGAGCACCTGGCCGTCATCGGCTCCGGTGTCACGGGTGTCGAGTTCGCCTCCGCCTACACCGAGCTGGGTGTCAAGGTCACGATGGTGTCCAGCCGCGACCGCGTGCTCCCGCACGAGGACGCGGACGCCGCCGCGGTGCTGGAGGACGTGTTCGCCGAGCGCGGCACGACCGTGGTGAAGCACGCGCGGGCGGACAGGGTGGAGAACGTCGGCGACGGCGTCAAGATCCACCTGGAGGACGGCCGCGTGATCGAGGCCAGCCACGCCCTGATGGCGGTCGGCTCGATCCCGAACACCACCGACATCGGCCTGGACAAGATCGGCATCGAGCTGGGTCGCGGCGGCTACATCCCGGTCGACCGGGTGTCGCGCACGAACGTGTCCGGCGTCTACGCGGCGGGCGACTGCACCGGCCTGATGCTGCTCGCGTCGGTCGCGGCCATGCAGGGCCGCATCGCGATGTGGCACGCGCTGGGCGAGGGCGTCAGCCCGATCAAGCTCAAGACGGTCGCGGCGAACGTGTTCACCAACCCGGAGATCGCGAACGTCGGCATCAGCCAGCACGCGATCGACTCCGGCAAGGTCCCGGCCCGCACGATCATGCTCCCCCTGGCGACGAACCCGCGCGCCAAGATGGAGGGCCTGCGCCGCGGCTTCGTGAAGCTGTTCTGCCGCCCGGCGACCGGTGTGGTGATCGGCGGCGTCGTCGTGGCCCCGAACGCGAGCGAGCTGATCCTGCCGATCGCCCTCTCCGTGCAGAACCAGCTCACCGTCGAGGACCTGGCCACCACGTTCTCGGTGTACCCGTCGCTCTCGGGCTCCATCACGGAATCCGGCCGCCAGCTGATGCGGCACGACGACCTGGACTAGGAACGACGAAGAGGGCCCGTCCTCGCTTCGAGGACGGGCCCTCTTCACACATCACTCGTCCTTGTCGACCCAGTCCAGCGTCCGGCTCACGGCCTTCTTCCAGTTCTTGTACTCACTGGCCCGCTGCGACTCGTCCATCGACGGGTCCCACTGCTTGTCCTGCGCCCAGTTCTCGCGGATGTCGTCCTCGCCCTTCCAGAACCCGACCGCGAGCCCGGCCGCGTACGCCGCACCCAGCGCCGTGGTCTCCGCGACGACCGGCCGGATCACCGGCACGCCGAGGATGTCGGCCTGGAACTGCATCAGCAGCTCGTTGACGACCATGCCGCCGTCGACCTTCAACGACGTCAGCTCCACGCCCGAGTCGGCGTTCATGGCGTCGATGACCTCGCGGGACTGGAACGCCGTGGCCTCCAGGACCGCGCGGGCCAGGTGGCCCTTGTTGACGTACCGGGTGAGGCCGACGATCGCGCCGCGCGCGTCGGACCGCCAGTACGGCGCGAACAGGCCCGAGAACGCGGGCACGAAGTACGCGCCGCCGTTGTCCTCGACGGTCCGCGCGTGCTCCTCGATCTCGGCGGCCGAGCCGATCATGCCGAGGTTGTCGCGCAGCCACTGCACCAGCGAGCCGGTGACCGCGATGGAGCCCTCCAGGGCGTACACCGTGGCGTTGTCGCCGATCTTGTAGCAGACCGTGGTCAGCAGGCCGTTGTTGCTGAGCACCTTCTCCGTGCCCGTGTTGAGCAGCACGAAGTTGCCGGTGCCGTAGGTGTTCTTCGCCTCACCGGGCGACAGGCAGGCCTGGCCGAACGTCGCGGCCTGCTGGTCGCCGAGGATGCCCGCGATCGGCAGCCCGGCCAGGGCACCGCGCTCGCGGACCTGCCCGTAGACCTCGGACGACGACTTGATCTCCGGCAGCATCGACACCGGGATCTTCATGTCGGCCGCGATGGACTCGTCCCAGGTCAACGTGTCCAGGTCCATCAGCAGCGTGCGGGAGGCGTTCGTCGGGTCGGTGACGTGCACCCCGCCGTCGGCACCGCCGGTCATGTTCCACAGCACCCACGTGTCCATGTTGCCGAACAGCAGGTCACCGGCTTCGGCCTTGGCGCGGGCGCCGTCGACGTTGTCCAGGATCCAGCGGACCTTCGGGCCGGAGAAGTAGGTCGCCAGCGGCAGACCGGTCTTCTCGCGGTACCGCTCCTGCCCACCGCCCAGGGCCTCCAGCTCCTGGCAGATCTTGTCCGTGCGCGTGTCCTGCCAGACGATCGCGTTGTAGACGGGCTTGCCGGTGGTCCTGTCCCACACCACCGCGGTCTCGCGCTGGTTGGTGATGCCGACCGCGACGATGTCCGCGGTGGTCAGGTCGGCCTTGGCGAGCGCTCCCGCGGCGACCTGGCGGGTGTTCGTCCAGATCTCCTCCGGGTCGTGCTCGACCCAGCCCGCCTTCGGGAAGATCTGCTCGTGCTCCTTCTGGTCGACCGAGACGACCCGACCGGAGTGGTCGAAGATCATGCACCTGGTCGAGGTGGTGCCCTGGTCGATCGCGGCCACGTACTGGGTCATGCGAGGTGTCCTCTCATCTTCAGACCGGGAGTACCAGGTAGAGCAGGGCCGCCAGCGCGCCGCCGACGAGCGGGCCGACGACCGGGATCCAGGAGTAGCCCCAGTCCGGGTCGGCCTTGCCCCTGATGGGCATCAGGAACGCGTAGGCGATGCGGGGCCCCAGGTCGCGGGCCGGGTTGATGGCGTACCCGGTCGGACCGCCGAGCGAGGTGCCGATCACCAGGACGACGAACGCGACACCGGCGTAGCCGAGCGCGGAGTTGCCCAGCTGGGGCAGCCCGCCCTCGGCCATCTTCGCGCCGGGGCTGAGCAGGATCCACGCGACCAGGACGAACGTGCCGATGATCTCCGTCACGAGGTTCCACGGCGTGTTCCGGATCTGCGGCGCGGTGGAGAAGATCCCCAGCGTGCCGCCCGGTTCGTCGTGCGCGTCGAACTGGAGCTTGTAGGTGGCCCAGGTGAGCATGGCGCCGATGACGGCGCCGACCATCTGGCCCGCGAAGTAGAAGGGGACGTCACCCCAGTCGGTCTTGTCGCTGATCGCCAGACCGAGGGTGACCGCCGGGTTGAGGTGCGCGCCGCTCTGGGCGGCGACGCTCGCACCCGTGAAGACGGCGAACGCCCAACCGACGTTGATGAACAGGGTGCCCGCGCCGTTGCCGTTGGTGTTGCGGAGCACGTGGTTTGCGACGACAGCGGTACCGAGCAAGATCAATATCGCGGTGCCGAGGGTTTCCCAGACGAAGATCGAACCTGCACTCACTCGCCAGCCTCCTCGCCGTGTGGCGGACAGGGCGGGGAGGCGCGTCCGAGCTCGGGTTCGGCCGCGCTGCCACCCCGTGGTGCGACCAGACGCTAACCGCAGAACTGAGCGGTTGTCTATGGCCCGGTCGTCAGTTCAGACCGTTCCGTGGCCGTTCTCTCCTGGTCAGCACATCACAAACCGTTAGAGCGCGCCAACGCGAAGCCCACGATCCCCGAATGTCCGTACCTACGGGTAACGTGCGAGTTGTCAACAGCAGGTCAGCGCAGGGAGGCGTCTGTCGTGGCCACGCGCAAGCCCCGAACAGCAGCGGTGCACGAGCAAACCGAGACCGAGGTCGAGGCGGCCGTCACCGGTCGCATGGGGCCTCTGGAACGCGAGGAGTCCTGGCGACGGCTGGAGACCGAGACCTTCGACGTCGTCATCGTCGGCGGCGGTGTGGTCGGGGTCGGCGCGGCGCTGGACGCGGCGACGCGCGGCCTGCGGGTGGCCCTCGTCGAGGCCCGCGACCTGGCCTCCGGCACGTCGAGCCGGTCGAGCAAGCTGTTCCACGGCGGTCTCCGCTACCTCGAACAGCTGGAGTTCGGCCTCGTCCGCGAAGCCCTTCGGGAACGCGAACTGATGCTGAACCGGATCGCCCCCCACCTGGTGAAGCCGGTCTCGTTCCTCTACCCGCTGACCAAGCGGGTCTGGGAGCGGCCGTACACGGCGGCGGGCCTGTTCCTCTACGACTCCATGGGCGGCGGGCGGTCCGTCCCCGGCCAGAAGCACCTGACCAAGGCGGGCGCACTGCGCATGGTGCCCGCGCTGAAGCGGGACGCGCTGATCGGCGGCATCCGCTACTTCGACGCGCAGGCCGACGACGCCCGCCACACCATGATGGTCGGCCGCACCGCCGCGCACTACGGTGCCGTCGTGCGGACGTCCACGCAGGTCGTCGACTTCCTCCGCGAGGCGGACCGGGTGTCGGGCGTGCGGGTCCGCGACGTCGAGGACGGCCGCGAGACCGACGTCCGGGCGCACGCCGTGATCAACGCCACGGGCGTGTGGACCGACGAGCTCCAGCGGCTCTCGGGCAGCAGGGGCCGGTTCCGCGTGCGCGCCAGCAAGGGCGTGCACATCGTGGTCGCGCGCGACCGGATCGTGTCGGAGTCCGGCATGATCCTGCGCACCGAGAAGTCCGTCCTGTTCGTCATCCCGTGGCGCAACCACTGGATCGTCGGCACCACCGACACGGACTGGAACCTCGACCTCGCGCACCCCGCCGCCACCCGCGCGGACATCGACTACATCCTCGAACACGTGAACTCGGTCCTCGCGACCCCGCTGACGCACGACGACATCGAAGGCGTCTACGCCGGTCTCCGGCCGCTGCTCGCGGGTGAGAACGAGTCCACGTCGAAGCTGTCCCGCGAACACGCCGTGGCCCGCGTCTCCCCCGGCCTCGTCGCCATCGCGGGCGGCAAGTACACGACGTACCGGGTGATGGGCGCCGACGCGATCGACGCCGCGTCGGTGGACGTGCCCGGCCGCATCCAACCGTCCATCACGGACAAGGTGCCGCTGGTCGGCGCGGACGGCTACCACGCGCTGGTCAACCAGGCCGACCAGCTGGCCACCCGCTACGGCCTGCACCCGTACCGCGTGCGGCACCTGCTCGACCGCTACGGCTCGCTGGTGCACGAGGTGCTCGGCCTGTCCCGCGACCACCCCGAGCTGCTCAAGCCGATCCCCGGTTCGCCGGACTACCTCCAGGTCGAGGCGTACTACGCCGTGAGCCACGAGGGCGCCCTGCACCTGGAGGACGTGCTCACCCGGCGCACCCGGATCTCGATCGAGTACCCGCACCGCGGTGTGGAGAGCGCCGAGCCGGTCGCCCGGCTCATCGCCGAGGTGCTCGGCTGGGACGAGGAGCGGATCAAGCGGGAGGTCGAGGTCTACAACTCGCGGGTCGAGGCGGAGCGCGAGTCGCAGACCCAGGCCAACGACGAGTCGGCGGACGGCGTCCGCGCGGCGGCTCCGGAAGCCCGTCCGCAGCTGATCGAGCCCGTCTCCTGATCCGCGGATGAGTTCCCCGCACGACTGGCAGGTGTCGTTCGGCCACGGCGTCGCGTCCGGCGACCCGTGGCCGGACGGCGTTCTGCTGTGGACACGGGTGACGACCACCCTGCCCGTCGTGAGCGTCACGTGGGAGCTGTCCCGCACCCTGTCGTTCGAACGCCCCATGACGGCGGGCATGGCGCTGGCGACGGCCGAACGCGACCACACGGTCAAGGTCCCGGTCACCGGCCTGCGCCCGAGGACGGCGTACTACTACCGCTTCCGCATCGGCAACGTCGTCTCGGAAACGGGCCGCACGACCACCGCCCCGCACGACGAGTGCGACATGCTGCGCTTCGGCGTCCTCCGCGGCCAGGCCCACGCCCACCTGGCCCAACGCCCGGACCTGGACGCGGTGCTCCAGGTCGGCTCCCTGCCGACGGACAAGCGGATGCTGGCCAGGCACCTGACCAACCCGGACGTCCGCCGCCTGCACGCCACCCACCCGGTGGTCGTCACGGCCGCCGAACACCTCGACTGGCAACCGGTGCGCGACGGCCGCAGGTTCCGCGGCCTGACGTTCGGCCGCCTGGTGGACGTGATCGTCCTGGACCGGCGCACAGGATCAGACCTGCAACAACGCGAGTGGCTCACCGAGGGCGTCCGCGACAGCGACGCGACCTGGAAGCTGATCGCCGCCCGCGAACTGGACGACAACGCGGTAGCGGAAGTGCTGAAGGAAACAGGCGAACCGAACGTGGTGCTGATCTCCGACGCGGCCTGCGAGGAGGACTCGGGCGCCGTGCTGGAGGTAACACGGGCAGAGGTCCGGGTGAACGGCCCAGCAGGCCGCCCGGTACGCGTAAAACCAGCCTCGACCCACTAACACCAGCACCCACCCAGCACAGCCACCAACGGCAGGGCACCGCGGCCGACCAGCCGGCACCAACTGACCGACAGCCACCGGCAGCCACCAGCAGCACGCCGACCAGCAGCTTGCCTGCCAGCAGCTTGCCTGCCAGCAGCTTGCTAACCGGCAGCCATCAGCCGCTTGCCGACCGGCAGCCTGCCGACCAGCAGCCACCGTCAGCTTGCCCACCGGCAGCCACCAGCAGCCTGCCCACCCACAGCCACCAGCCGATTGCCCACCCACAGCCACACACCGACCCGCGAAGAGGTCGATTTGACTTGGGGATTTGACCCTTGAAATTGATGATCGGGCAGGCGTTCCACCTGCCCGTCAAGCACGATCAAGGGTCAAATGAGGGGCCCCAAGTCAAATCGACCGCCCCCACGAGCCACTCACCAACCAACCCTCGAAGCCCCACCCAGCAAGCCCACCCACCAAGCCGCGCCAAACCTCTAAGCCAACGCGGCCAAAGCGGTGTGCACCATCACCCGAACCCCCACCAGCAGAGCCCGCTCATCCAGGTCGAACGTGGGCTGGTGCAGATCCCGCTGCTTCCCCACCCCGTCCCACACACCCAACCGGGCGAACGACCCCGGCACGTGCTCCAGGTACCACCCGAAGTCCTCCCCGCCGGACGACTGCTCGGTCCCGGCCAGGGCGTCCTCCCCCAGCGCCGCCTCGATCCCGGCCCGGAACAGCAGCGTCGAGTCGCGATCGTTCACCACGGGCGGCACGCCGCGCCGGTGGTGCAGGTCGAACCCGACCCCGGTCGGCGCGAGCAGTGCTCCCACCAGCTCCTTCACCAGCGGCTCCAGCTCGGCCCAGATCTCCCGGTCGCCGGTCCGCAGGGTCCCCCGCAGCACGCCGTCCTGGGGCACCGCGTTGGCCGCCTCACCGGCGTGCACAGCCCCCCACACCAGCACGGTGCCGGACCGGGGGTCGACCCGCCGCGACAGCAGCGACGGCAGTCCGGTGATCACGGTGCCCAGCGCGTTGACCAGGTCGGCCGTCAGGTGCGGCCGGGACGTGTGCCCGCCGGGCGAGGTCAGCCGCAGCTCCAGCAGGTCGCTGGCCGACGTGATGGCCCCGATCCGGGTGCCGACCCGTCCGACCTCCAGGCGGGGGTCGCAGTGCAGGCCGAAGATCCGCTCCACCCCGTCGAGCCCGCCCGCGGCGAGCACGTCGAGCGCCCCACCGGGCATGACCTCCTCGGCGGGTTGGAACACCAGCCGCACCCGGCCGGGCAGCTCGGTCGCCGACGCCAGGGCCAGCGCCGCGCCGAGCAGCACCGTGGTGTGCGCGTCGTGGCCGCACGCGTGCGAGGCACCGTCCACAGAGGAGGTGAAGGGCAGACCGGTGTTCTCCTGCAACGGGAGCGCGTCCATGTCCGCGCGCAGGGCGACGCACCGGGGTCCGCTGCCGATGTCGCAGACCAGACCGGTGCCGCCGGGCAGGATCCTCGGCTTGAGGCCGACCGAGCGCAGCAGGCGGGCGATGAGTTCGGTGGTGGCGAACTCCTTGCGCGACAGTTCCGGGTTGGCGTGGAGGTGCCTGCGCCAGGCGACGACCTCGGCCGCGTTCGCGGTCAGCCAGTCGTCGAGCCACGAGGGGCCGCGCCCCTCTCCGGGATCGTCCACAGGGGCAATGCTCACCCCCTGCCTGCTCAACAGCACGTCGGACTCCTCCCGTGACAGATCGGTCCGCGAATCGACGACGGTCATGCCGTACCTCCGAGAGCTGCGGCACGTTCGGCAGCGGCGGCGAGGAGTCTCGCGCGCTGGTCCGGGTCCGTGGCCGCGGTGATGGTCGTCCATGCCATGGCCAGCGCACCGTCGAGCACGGCCTGGTCGGCGGAAGCCGACGCGCAGGCGTTCGCGAACTCGATCTGGTGGTTCACCGCGTTTCCGCAGTCGATGGCGATGGTCGGGTGGATAGCGGGCAGCACGCGGGTGACGTTGCCCATGTCGGTGCTGCCGATCTTCTCCCGCCGTTCCCGTTCGGGACTCAGCGGGCGCCTCCCCAGCGCGACGGCGGCCTGCCGGTAGGCGTCCGCCAGCCACGGGTCCGGGGTGAGTTCGGCGTAGATCGGCGAGACCTTGACGACCTCATGGGTGCAGCCGGTGGCTACGGCACCGGCGTGGAAGCAGGCCCCGATGCGGTTCTCGAGGCGTTGCAGTGATTCGAGGTCCTCGGCGCGCAGGTCGAACATGGCCGCCGCCTTGGCGGGCACGATGTTCGGCGCGGTGCCGCCGTCGATGACGATGCCGCTCACCATCTGGCCGGGCTCCAGGTGCTGGCGGGCCAGCCCGATCGCCACCTGGGCGACCGTGACCGCGTCCGCCGCGTTCACCCCGAGGTGCGGGGCCGCGGCGGCGTGCGACGACTTGCCGGTGTAGTGCACCTCGACGTCCGTGATCGCGAGGGAACGGGCCGCGATGGCCTCGTAGGGCATGGGGTGGACCATCATGGACAGTGCGACGTCGTCGAACACGCCGCGCTCCAGCATGAGCACCTTGCCGCCGCCCACCTCCTCGGCGGGCGTGCCGATGACCTTCACCGTGACACCGAGCGCGTCCGCGAGGTCACGCAGGGCGAGCGCGGCGCCCGTGCTCGCGGCGGCGATCACGTTGTGGCCGCAGGCGTGGCCGATACCGGGCAGGGCGTCGTACTCGACGCACAGGCCCAGGACCAGGTCACCGTCCCCGTAGGTGGCGGTGAACGCGGTGTCCAGCCGGGCGACACCCCGCTCGACCTCGAAGCCCTCCCCCTCCAGCAGGGAGGCGACCTTCTCGGCGCTCCGGTGCTCCTGGAAGGCGAGCTCGGGCTCGGCGTGGATGCTGCGCGACAGGTCGACCAGCACCGTCGAGTACCGCTCCACGGATGAGCGTGTGCTGATCTTGAAGTCGGTACCCATTTGCTTCCATCCTGCATCACGTCCCGGCGGGGCGATGTCCCCTTCCGGTGATCAACCGACGGCCGGTCACGACGATGCGCCAAACGGCGGCCGGGGTTCGGCCTGACCGATCACTGCCTCGCGATTCTGACCGGACGACCGTATCCCGGATGCCGTTTCCCAGCAGATGGAACGCTTCGGGACTCAGCCCGCGGACTTCTTGCCCTTCCGCCACTTCGCGTACCGGCGCTTGTTGCGCCAGTAGACGAAGGCGAACAGCAGGACCGCGATGCCGCCGATCCAGAGCTTGTTCTTCGTCTCCGCCTTGATCGACGCGTCCGGTTCCTGCTGCGGGTTGAGCTCCGGACCGCTGTTCGACGGCGTGACGACCTCGGTCGGCTGCGCGGCGACGTGCGCGGCCGGGCTCACCGCCGCACCAGCGGGCGCCACCAGTGTGAACGCACCGACCAGCGCGATGAGGAGAGCCACGCACGCACTGGACACTGATCGCCGCATGGTCACCAGGCTAGTCACCCCACGTCCCCGTTACCACCGTCAGTGGTCGTCCGACCGGGTAAGCAATCACCCCCCGTATCCCTCCCTTCACCTTCTAAGAGCCGCGAGCCCTGGTCTGGGTACACGGTGTTCCCAGTGCACCCGAGCCGAGCCTCCGACGCGGGTGAACGGCACCGACGACTTCGGGGTGCCGGAGCGGGGGCGCGCGACCCGACCGGGGGACGCGCCCCGGGGGTGGGGGCGTTCGCGAGTCCCTCGCCGGTCACCGCGCGCCCCTCGCCGGAGCACCCCCGACGACCCGGCCGGGCCACCAGGGGAACCGGTGCCGGGGTGTCCGGCCACCGGTGGTGGGCGTCTGGCCGTTCGACCGCCGGTCATCGGGTGGTGAACGCTTCGAGGATGCGCCCGGCCGCCAGAGTCGCGGTCAACTCCCCCTCGCGGACCTGGCGTTCGAGTTCGGGTGCCAGCGTGCGGACCTCCGGGTGGGAGCGCAGACTGGACAGGAGCTGGTCGCGGACCATCGCCCAGGTCCAGTCGACCTGCTGGCGCTTGCGCCGCTCGGCGAGCTCGCCCGCCTCGGTGAGCGCGGCCCGGTGCTTCTCGACCTGGTCCCACACGTCGTGCAGGCCGGTCCCGGTCAGCGCGCTGCACGTCAGCACGGGCGGGTGCCAGAGCGCACCCGCCGGGCGCAGCAGCCGCAGCGCGCCCGCCAGCTCCCGCGCGGCCTTCTTCGCCTCCTGCTCGTGCTCGCCGTCGGCCTTGTTGACCGCGATCACGTCGGCCAGCTCCAGCACGCCCTTCTTGATGCCCTGGAGCTGGTCGCCGGTGCGGGCGAGGGTGAGGAACAGCGAGCAGTCCGTCATGTTCGCGACGGCCACTTCGGACTGTCCGACGCCGACGGTCTCGACCAGCACGACGTCGTAGCCCGCGGCCTCGACCAGGACGATGGTCTCCCTGGTGGCCTGGGCGACGCCGCCGAGCGTGCCGGACGTCGGCGACGGCCGGATGTAGGCGGCGGGGTCGACCGCCAGCCTGGCCATGCGGGTCTTGTCGCCGAGGATGCTGCCGCCGGTCCGGGTGGACGACGGGTCGACCGCCAGCACCGCGACGCGGTGCCCGGCCGACGTGAGCGCGGTCCCCAGCGCGTCGATGAACGTCGACTTGCCGACGCCGGGCACGCCGGTGATGCCCACGCGGTGCGCGCCGCCCGCGTGCAGCAGCAGCTCGACCAGCAGCTCCTGCGCCGCCGCGCGGTGGTCGGCCCGCGTGGACTCGACCAGCGTGATCGCGCGGGCCAGCGTGCCGCGGTCACCGGCGAGCACGCCCTTCGCGTACGCGCCGACGTCGACCGCCCTAGGCATGGCCGAGCTGGGCCGACAGCTTGCCCAGCAGGTCGCCCGCCGCGTCCGCGATCACCGTGCCCGGCGGGAAGATGGCCGCCGCGCCCGCCTCGCGGAGCGCGTCGAAGTCCTGCGGCGGGATCACGCCGCCGACCACGATCATGATGTCGTCGCGGCCCAGCTCCGCCAGCTCGTCGCGCAGCGCGGGCACCAGCGTGAGGTGCCCCGCGGCCAGCGACGACACGCCGACGACGTGCACGTCCGCCTCGACGGCCTGCCTGGCGACCTCGCCGGGGGTCTGGAACAGCGGGCCGACGTCGACGTCGAAGCCGAGGTCGGCGAACGCCGTGGCGATCACCTTCTGGCCGCGGTCGTGCCCGTCCTGGCCCATCTTCGCGACCAGGATGCGGGGACGGCGCCCCTCGGCCTCGGCGAACTCCTCGACCACGGCACGAGTGGCGTCCACGTTGGACACTGAGCCCGACTCCTCCCGGTACACCCCGGAGATGGTGCGGATCTGCGCCGAGTGGCGGCCCCAGACCTTGCCGAGCGCCTCGGAGATCTCGCCGACCGTGGCCTTCGCCCGCGCCGCCTCGATCGCCAGCGCGAACAGGTTCCCGTCACCGTCGGCGGCCCTCGTCAGCGCGTCCAGCGCCGACTCGACCGCGCCGGGGTCGCGTTCCTCGCGCAGCCGCCGCAGCTTCTCCAGCTGCTGCGCCCGCACGCCCGCGTTGTCGACCTTGAGCACGTCGATCTTCTCGTCGAACTCGACCTGGTACTTGTTCACGCCGATCACCGGCTGCCGCCCGGAGTCGATCCGCGCCTGGGTGCGGGCGGCGGCCTCCTCGATGCGCAGCTTCGGGATGCCCGCCTCGATCGCCTTCGCCATCCCGCCCGCGGCCTCGACCTCGGTGATGTGGCCCCACGCCCGGTGCGCCAGGTCGTTCGTCAGCCGTTCCACGAACGCGCTGCCGCCCCACGGGTCGATGACCCGCGTGGTGCCGGACTCCTGCTGGAGGAACAACTGCGTGTTGCGGGCGATCCGCGCGGAGAAGTCCGTCGGCAGGGCCAGGGCCTCGTCCAGCGCGTTGGTGTGGAGCGACTGCGTGTGCCCCTGGGTCGCGGCCATCGCCTCGACGCACGTGCGGGTGACGTTGTTGAACACGTCCTGCGCCGTCAGCGACCACCCGGACGTCTGGCAGTGGGTGCGCAGCGACAGCGACTTCGGCGACTTCGGGTCGAAACCCTTGACCAGCTTGGCCCACAGCAGCCGCGCGGCCCGGAGCTTCGCGACCTCCATGAAGAAGTTCATGCCCACGGCCCAGAAGAACGACAGCCGCGGCGCGAACGCGTCGATGTCCAGACCGGCTTCCCGGCCCGCGCGCAGGTACTCCACGCCGTCGGCGAGCGTGTACGCCAGCTCCAGGTCGGCGGTCGCCCCGGCCTCCTGCATGTGGTAGCCGGAGATGGAGATCGAGTTGTACTTCGGCATCCGCCGCGAGGTGTAGGCGAAGATGTCGGAGATGATCCGCATCGACTTCGCGGGCGGGTAGATGTAGGTGTTGCGGACCATGAACTCCTTGAGGATGTCGTTCTGGATGGTCCCCGCCAGCTGCTCGGGGGCGACACCCTGCTCCTCGGCCGCGACGACGTAGAGCGCCAGGACGGGCAGCACAGCGCCGTTCATGGTCATCGACACGCTCATCTTGTCCAGCGGGATGCCGTCGAAGAGCTGCCGCATGTCGTAGATCGAGTCGATCGCCACGCCCGCCATGCCGACGTCACCGGCCACGCGCGGGTGGTCGGAGTCGTAGCCGCGGTGCGTGGCCAGGTCGAACGCGACCGACAGGCCCTTCTGGCCCGCCGCGAGGTTGCGGCGGTAGAAGGCGTTCGACTCCTCGGCGGTGGAGAAGCCCGCGTACTGCCGGATGGTCCACGGCTGGTTGACGTACATCGTCGGGTACGGCCCGCGCAGGTAGGGCGCGATGCCGGGGTAGGTGGCCAGGAAGTCGAGGCCCTCGGTGTCGGCTGCGGTGTACACCGGCTTCACGCCGATGCCCTCCGGCGTCTCCCACACGAGGGCGTCCGCGCCCTTGCCGGTGGTCTCGTGCAGCTCCCGGAGCCAGTCGTCCGCCGTGGCCTCGGCGGGCTCCCCCAGGGGCACGTCGGCGAAGTTCGGGATCATCACGCCACCTCCAGGGCCGCGAAGGTGTGGTCGAGGACGTCCAGCGCCGGACACCCCGTGTAGACGTACTCGTCGATCCGCGCGTCGGACCTCGTGCCCGCCAGCAGGACCCGTTCGGCGCCCGCCGCGCGCAGCGCCTCCTCGACCGGCGCGGCGAGTTCGCCGTAGCTGGTCTCGCTGCCGCACAGGCACGCGATCCGGGCTCCGCTCTCGCGGAACCCGGCCACCACGTCCTCCACGGTCTTGGTGGGGCCCGCGTTCGGCGTGTCGATCCCGCCCGCCTGGAGCAGGTTCGCCGCGAACGACGCCCGCGCGGTGTGGGCCGCGACGGGGCCGAGCGTGGCGAGGAAGACCGTCGGCCGCGAGCCGTGGGCGGCCAGGTGCGCGTCGGAGCGGTCGCGCAGCGACTCGTACGCCTGCGCGTACCGGACCACCGGCAGGCCGCCGGTCGGCGCGGGCGGGGCGGGTGGCCGTTCCACGGGTTTCTCGGCCAGGTTCGGGAACTCGCTCACGCCGGTGAGGGCGTCGGTGCGGTCGGCCAGGTTCGCCGACCTGGCCTCCCAGGTCGCGGCCAGCCGGTCGGCCACGAGACCGGACCGCAGCGCGGCCACGACCCCACCCGCCCGCTCGACCTCCTGGAACCACGCCCACGCGGCGTGCGCGAGCTCGTCGGTCAGCCGCTCCACGTACCAGGAGCCACCGGCCGGGTCGATCACGCCCGCGAGCCGGGACTCCTCCAGCAGCACGGACTGGGTGTTGCGCGCGATGCGCCGCGCGAAGTCGTCCGGCAGCCCGATCGCGGCGTCGAACGGCAGCACCGTCACCGCGTCCGCCCCGCCGAGCCCGGCGCCGAAGCACGCGGTGGTCGTGCGCAGCATGTTCACCCACGGGTCGCGGCGGGTCATCATCGCCGTGGACGTCACCGCGTGCTGCACCTGCGGCGACACCGCTCCGGCGACCTCCGTGACGCGCGCCCAGAGCCTGCGGGCGGCGCGGAACTTCGCGATGGTGAGGAACTGGTCGGCGCTGGCCGCGTAGCGGAACTCGACCTGCGCCGCGGCGTCCGCGACGGAGAACCCCGAGTCGGTGAGGGCCCGCAGGTAGGCGACGCCCGCGGCGATCGAGGCGCCCAGCTCCTGCGCGTCGGAGCCACCGGCCTCGTGGAACGGCAGGCCGTCCACGACGACCGTGCGCAGTCCGGGGAACAGCGCCCTGGACCGGCCGACGAGGTCGAGCAGCGCGCCGAGGTCGGCGTCCTCGCCCGTGCGGGCCAGCACGCCGATCGGGTCGGCGCCCAGGTTGCCGCGCACCTCGCTCGGCAGCAGCGGACGCTCGTCGAAGACCTCCAGCAGGGCGCGCCCGGCCTCGGTGAACTCCGCGCCGCCGTCGACGACGACGGGCGCGAGGTCGAGGTAGACGTCGGCGAGCACGTCGCCCAGCGCCGTCGCGGGCAGTCCGGCCGAGCCGACCTTGAGCCACAGCGAGCCGACGCCGTTGAGCAGGTCGGCCATCACGGCGTTCTTGGCGACCGCGGGGTCGGGGTGCGCGTGGAGCTGGCGGACCTGCCAGCCGCCGTCGACCGCCCCGTCGGGTCTCCCGCCGCGCACGAACGGCGCGACACCGGGAAAACCACTCGGAGGGGTGACGTCCTCGGCTGTGTACAACGGGGAGATGGAGATGCCGTCGTAGGTCGTCGAGACCAGGGACTCGAACGGGGCCCCCGACTTCTTCAGGACCCCGTCCACCAGTTCTCGCCAGCGTTCCCGGTCAGGAGTCGGGAACTCGGCTGCCAGGGCCAAATCTCCGGACGGTTCCATCATGCTCCGCAGTGTCGCCGACGATGAAGTGGGGCGGCTATGTGAGGTTCACCGCCGTGAACGATGCAGTGAGCATTACACGACCCGGACAGCGCCCGAAGCCCCTAAACACCCCTCAAACCCCCTAGTTGTGGAGAATGGCCGGGTGGAGAACGAGCAGGCCGAACGCTTCATCGGGGAGCGTTACCGACTGCGCCACGTGCTCGGCCGGGGATCCATGGGGGTCGTCTGGGCAGCTCACGACGAGGTCCTGCGCCGCGACGTCGCGGTCAAGGAGGTGCTGCGCCCGCCGGGCACGACCGACGGCGAGGCGGAGGAGCTGCGCGAGCGCACCATGCGCGAGGCCCGGTCGGTGGCCCGCCTGTCGCACCCCAACCTGGTGACGCTCTACGACGTCGTGCAGCTCGACGGCGACCCGTACGTCGTGATGGAGCTGGTGCCGTCCTCCAGCCTCGCCGACCTCATCCGGGTGAAGGGGCCGCTCACCCTCGCGCAGGGCGCCGCCGTGGCCGACGCCGTGGCCGCGGCGCTCGAATCGGCGCACCGGGCGGGCATCACGCACCGCGACGTGAAGCCGGGCAACGTGCTCATCGCCGACGACGGTCGGATCAAGCTCACCGACTTCGGCATCGCCCGCAACGTCGCCGACGCGACCATGACCAGCCGCGGCATCATGCTCGGCACCCCGTCGTTCATCTCGCCGGAGGTCGCGTCCGGCGACGCGCTGACCACCGCCGCCGACCTGTGGAGCCTCGGCGCGACGCTGTGGGCCGCCATGTCCGGCAGGCCGCCCTACGAGGGCACGAACGTGCTGCGCACCATCAACGCGGTCGTGCACGCCGACGTGCCGCCACCCGTGGGCGCGGGCGAGCTGGCCCCGGTGATCGCGGGCCTGATGGTGAAGGACGCCGACCAGCGGATGACGCTCGCCGAGGTGCGCGAGCGGGTCCGCCCGCTGCTGGCCGAACCGGGCGTCGAGCTGTTCCCGGTGGACGGCCCCGACGCCGCCACCACGCCCGTCACGGGCCGCCCCGCCGTCCGGCCGCCGCTGGTCGTGCCCAAGCCCGTCATCCCCGGCGACGCCCCGCTCGCCGCCGACCCCGGCCCGCTGCCGTTCACCCGGTCGACCGCCCCGACCACGGCGTTCGCCGAGCAGCGCGGTCCGGTCGCGACCGCGCTGCTCGTCGTGGCCTCGCTGCTGGTCTTCGCCGTGTCCGGCGTCGGGGGGTTCGCGGTGACCAGGCTCGTCGCGGGCGCCTCGCTGCTGCCGCCGGAGGGGGTGAGCGCGCCGAGCGTGCCCAGCATCGGGTCCACCCTCGAACTCGTGCCGAGGACCGCGTCGGCGGCGTCGGCCAACGGCGACCAGGGCGCGGAGTTCGGCATCAGCGTCGGCGCGGACTGGACGACGTTCGTGGAGCAGCGCACCAACGGCGACCTGCCCGCCAGCACCACCACCCACCTGGTCGCCCCGAACGGCCTGTACGAGGTCGCCGTGCAGCGCTTCGGCGGCTACTACCCGAGGTGGCGGGTCGAGGACTACGTCGCGCTGGTGCGGTCCCGCTGGCCCGAGGGCCGGTACTTCACCGAGGCCCTCACCCCGCTGCCGGACGCGGCGGGCAACGAGCACGACCAGCCCGTCCAGTTCAGCTACCGGACCGTCGAACCCGGCCTGGCGCTCACGAGGTCGCCCGAGCCGCCGGGCGCCGACCTGCGGCGTTCCCGCTTCTCCCGCGTCCTGCCGCGCGGCGGCGACCTGTGGGTGGTCGAGGTGGTGTTCCCCACCGACCAGGAGGAGACCGGCCGGGCGGAGCTGTTCGACACCATCGCGGGCACGTTCTCCGTGGTGGGCTGAGCGCGGTTACGCTCACGCGGTGACCGGGAACAACGACGACAAGACCGCTCCGGACGTGCTGGCCGCCGAGGCCGCGCGGGAGCTGGCGAACCGCACCGGCGTGGAGAAGCACGACGTCGCCGTGGTGCTCGGCTCGGGCTGGCGCCCGGCCGCCGACCTGATCGGCGAGGCCGCCGCGGAGGTGCCGATCGGCGACCTGCCGGGCTTCGACGCGCCGACCGCCGTCGGGCACGGCGGCACGATCCGCTCGGTGCCGGTGGGCGACAAGAACGTGCTGGTCGTGCTGGGCCGCACCCACGGCTACGAGGGCAAGGGCATCGCGAAGGTCGTGCACGGCGTGCGCACCATCGCCGCCGCGGGCGCGCGCACCGTCGTGCTCACCAACGCCGCGGGCGGCCTGCGCCAGGGCATGTCCGTCGGCCAGCCCGTGCTGATCAGCGACCACCTCAACCTGACCGCGTCGTCGCCGCTCGTGGGCGCGCGCTTCGTGGACCTGACCGACCTGTACTCGCCGCGGCTGCGCGCCGTCGCGCGGGAGATCGACCCCTCGCTGGAGGAGGGCGTGTACGCGGGCCTGCCGGGGCCGCACTTCGAGACGCCCGCCGAGATCCGGATGCTCCGCACGATGGGCGCCGACCTGGTCGGCATGTCCACCGTGCTGGAGGCCATCGCGGCCCGCGCCGAGGGCGTGGAGGTGTTCGGCCTGTCCCTGGTGACGAACCTGGCCGCGGGCATCACCGGTGAACCGCTGAACCACCAGGAGGTCCTGGAGGCGGGCGCCGCCGCCGCGTCCCGCATGGGTGAGCTGCTGCGGGAACTGGTGACCAGGGCATGAGCCTGTCCCCGGCCCTGCGCGACGCCGCGTTCCGCTGGATCGCCGACGACCCGGACCCCGCGACCCGCGCCGAGCTGCAAGGTCTGCTGGCCAGGGCGATGGGCGGCGCGCCGGGCGCGGCGGAGGACCTGGCCGACCGCATGGCCGGGCCGCTCACGTTCGGCACGGCGGGCCTGCGCGGCCCGGTCCGGGCGGGCCCGAACGGGATGAACCGCGCGGTCGTCACCCGCACCACGGCGGGCCTCGCGGACTGGCTCCGCGCCAACGGCCACACCGGCACCGTGTTCGTCGGCCGCGACGCCAGGCACGGCTCGGAGGACTTCTGCCGGGCCGCCGCGGGCGTGCTCACCGCGGCGGGCTTCACCGTGCGCGTCCTGCCCGAGCCGCTGCCGACCCCCGTGCTCGCGTTCCTCGTGCGCAGGCACGGCGCCGTGGCCGGGGTGCAGATCACCGCGTCCCACAACCCGCCTGCCGACAACGGCTACAAGCTGTACCTGGCGGGCGGCGGCCAGATCGTGCCGCCTGCCGACCGCGAGATCGAGGCGGCCGTGGCCCGCGTGCCCGCCGCCGTGTCGGTGCCGACGTCGCCGGACTGGCTGCCGGTCACCGACGCCGAGGTCGACGAGTACCTGGAACGCGTCTCGTCACTGCCCCGCGGCACCGCGCGCGACCTGCGCGTGGCGCTGACGCCGATGCACGGCGTCGGCGGCCGGACGGCGGTGGAGGCCCTGCGGCGCGCGGGTTTCACGGACGTGCGCGTCGTGCGGAACCAGGCCGTTCCCGACCCGGACTTCCCGACCGTCGCGTTCCCCAACCCGGAGGAGCCCGGCGCGGCCGACGAACTGCTGGCGCTCGCGGAGGCGGAGAACGCCGACCTCGCCATCGCGCTGGACCCGGACGCCGACCGCTGCGCGCTGGGCGTGCGCGGCCGGGACGGCACGTGGCGGATGCTGCGCGGCGACGAGACGGGCGTGCTGCTCGGTTCGCTGGTGCTGTCCACCCTGGACCGGACGACCCACCCGGACCCGCTGGTGGCGACCACGATCGTGTCGTCGTCGCTGCTGGGCGAGATCGCCAAGGCGCAGGGCGCCAGGTACGTGGAAACGCTGACCGGCTTCAAGTGGCTGGTCCGCGCGGGCGAGGGCCTGGTCTACGCCTACGAGGAGGCCCTCGGCCACTGCGTCGACCCGGAGTACGTCACCGACAAGGACGGCATCTCGGCGGCCGTGCTCGCCTGCGACCTGGCCGCGACGCTGAAGGCGGCGGGCGGATCGCTCCTCGACGCGCTCGACCGGCTGGCCGTCGACCACGGCGTGCACCTCACCGACCAGGTCTCGCTGCGCTTCACCGACCTGTCCGGGATCGGCGCGCTCATGGCCGGGCTCCGCCAGTCCCCGCCCGAGGGCTACGACTACGAGGACCTGCTGCCGGAGGCGGACGTCGTCCGCCTCACGGCGCCGGGCGTGCGGGTGGTCGTGCGACCGTCCGGCACCGAGCCGAAGCTCAAGGCGTACCTGGAGGTCGTGGAGCCGGTCGCGGACGGACTGGCGCCCGCACGCGACCGCGCCCAGGCACGCCTGGCGGAACTCAGGACACGGGTGGAGCGGCTGCTCAGCTGCTGAGGGCGATCAGCAGGCACAGGATCGCGATGGCCAACGAGGCGCCTGCCACCACGTAGGGGCGCCTCGCGGGCGGGCTCACCGGGTTGCGCCTCTCCTCGGTGAACGCCGCGACCGCGATCCGGCCGAGGATGTAGCTCACCGTGCAGAGGAAGACACCGGCGCCCAGGATCATCGTGTTGACGTCCCACGGGCTGTGGTCGAACGTCGGCCACACGCCGACGAACACCAGCGGCAACCCGATCAGACCGAGGCTGACCGACAGGCCACCGCCCCAGGTGATGCGCTTCTCACGACTGCTGGACCGCATGATTGAAGTGTCCATGACCCCCTCCTGTATGTGACTACTAGGACGCGCACGAGCCGAACAGGTTCCACGCGGCGCCGGCTCGATCATCCCCCACGGCCTTCGCGCAGCCCCGCGGGCGTGGTCGCGAATAGCCTGACCGGGCACGTCACCACGAGCCGAAGAGGGCCACCGCGATGGCCAGTCTGCTGATCGTCCACCACACCCCGTCCCCCGCCATGCGGGAGATCTTCGAGGCGGTGCCGGCAGGCGCGACGGACCCGGCACTGGAAGGCGTAGAGGTGGTGCGCGGGGCAGCGCTGGAGGCAACCGCCTCGGACGTCCTGTCAGCGGACGGATGCGTACCGGGAACACCAGCCAACATCGGCTACGTGTCCGGTGGCGACGCGGAGAAACAGCATTCACCGTTCACCCTGGTCACGGCCGCGCCGTCGGCTCACTCCCGCCCCATCCCGCAAAACAAGCGACAGCACGACAGGTGCCCGTCACGGACCCGCCTGCTGACCGGCAGCCGATCGCGTTGCACAACGTCAACGGCTGAGGAAGCCTGACCGGCGTGTCCAAGAGACTGCTGATCGTGCACCACACACCGTCGCCGAACACGCAGGCGATGCTCGAGGCCGTCGTCTCCGGCGCGACAGATCCGGAGATCGAAGGCGTGGAGGTCGTACGACGCCCGGCTCTGTCCGCTTCCGCGTCTGATGCACTCGAAGCGGACGGCTACGTCCTGGGCACGCCCGCCAACCTGGGGATGATGAGCGGCGCGCTGAAGGTGTTCTTCGATCTCGCCTACTACCCGTGCTTGGACGCCACGCGGGGCCGCCCGTTCGGCCTGTACGTCCACGGCAACAACGACACGACCGGAGCGATTCGCGGTATCGAGTCGATCACCACAGGCTTGGCGTGGGAGAAGGTGACCCCGAACGTCAGCGTGACCGGCGAGCCGTCGAAGGACGATCTACGCGCGTGCTGGGAGCTCGGCGCGACGGTCGCCGCACAGCTCATGCCCTGAGCAAACCGTCCAGGAGGTTGAACCGGTCGTCCGTCCGCGCGGACGGCATCCGCGAAGCGAACTCCCGCGCCCGGCTCAGCGTGTCCCCGGCAGCGTCCAGCGCACCGACTCGCGCGTACGTTTCCGCCGGCCGCGAGAGGTAGAGCGCTACCTCTCGCGAGTGCTCCTCCGGGTGGGTGGCGACGGCAGCCGACAGCAACGGTTCGGCATTGCCGGGGTCCCCAGCTCAATCGTGCAACGCCCGGCCATCACGTCGATTTCGGCTCTGTTGAGCCAATGAACCCATTCAGGCTCTTCTGTGCCGCGTGATCGCCGCTCGTGCACGTCGTCCACGGCATCGAGCACGCGGCGCGTTCCGTCGTGGTCCTTCGTCTTGGCGCTCGCCCACGCCACCCGCTCCAACAGCAGCGTCCGAACCACGGGCGTGGCACCACGTGCACCCTTCACCGCGCCAGCAACAGCGCATCACGCGGATCGGCCACGTTCGCGATCTGGTAGCTCAGCGAGGAAAACAGTTGTGCGGCAGGAGAACCATTGCCTGCCTCTGAAGCCGCGGACACTCCACCGAGGCAAAGCCGCTGAGCCTGGTGCTGTTCGATCCTCTGCCGACTGTTGGCTACGAAGGCTCAGCACCCCTGATCTCGCCCGAGCTCGCGGGATTCAACTCGGATCACGGCACATTCTCCAGCGGAAACGTACTGCAAAACACCCTGAACGAGATCATCGAACGACCTGCAACCGAAGACTCCTGGGTCTCCGAGTTCTCCCGGGGAGTCCAGGCTCGCCAGCTCACATGCCCGTACTTCGACCTCTGCGGTGGCGGACATCCGGCCAACCGCTGCTTCGCGCACGGCCGCATGGATAGAACAACCGCCAACTACTGCCGGAACAGCAAGATTTCACCACTGGAGGGAGTGCTACGCCTTGACCAATCACCAGCTACTGGAGGCCAAGGTCCCGGAGTGTCGAACGATGCTCGTGGACCTGCTGACGAAAACCGGTCAGCTACCTACGCGGATCAACGCATTTGACAATGATCCCACATGGGACAACTGGGACAAGAAATAGCTAGCCCGCGACCGTCAGGCCAGCTTCCTTGGCGAACTGAGCACCGAGGAAGCTGGCCTGAAAAGCTTCAATCTTCGCACCTCGCAGGGTCAACAGCCCGCTGACGTCGCTGATCCTGGAGGTCGTGAGGTCACAGCCACTCGCACGGGTGGCCTCAAATTCAACCTGAGACATCTCACATTCATCGAAAACCACATTGGAGAGATCCCCGACGAACACGGCTTCACGAAATGAGCACCGACGGAAGACGACAGCATTCTTGACCTGATCAATCCCGAAGGTCGCGTAGTCGAACCGGCAATCCTCCGCATAGATATCCGAAGCCAGACCCAACGAGACCCGAAGCCCGATCGCCTGACAACGAAGGAAGTCCACCCTCTGCGCGGTCACATCAGCAAGGACCGCATTCGCCAAGTTCACCTCTTCGAACCTGACGTCCGAAAGTTCGAGCGGAGCAAGACGCGATTCCGACAGATCCACATCTGACACGAGCGCAACAGAAACGGACCCCTCCCCCGTTACACCCGACTGATCACCCCGCTGAACCCGAACTGTGTTGAGCTCGAAGTCACCACGGAACGCGGCCACTTCGTCCTCAAGGTCTTCTTCCTCGATCGACGGCCGCCGAATCGTCTTACCCAAAACTTTCAGGAACTCCATGCGGACACAATAGCGCACCCAGCAGGAAGCAAGCCGCACCCCGACCGAAGTCCGACACAAAAAATCCCTCCGCGCGAACAATGTCGCACGGAGGGCTTGGCAACGCCTTCTGAAGCATGTAGATCAGCGGAACGAATTCTCGCGCCCGGCTCACTCGAACAAGGCTGCGCATCGCAACGGTGCCGTCCGCATCGCGCGCCCAGCGCTCACGAGCGGAGTGGAACGTGAACGAGGAACCCGCAAGGACACCTCCCCCGACCAGTTCAGCCACGCACCTCCTGACCACCCCCCACACCACTGCGATGCGACCCAACCCCGTGAGCACACGCCGAGAAGCACGCAAATGATCTCCAACCCCACCTCCCCCACCGCCCCGCGGAGGAGGGACCACCGCGGGATGGTCCTCACGCTCGGCCGGACCCAAGAATCGGACCCTCATCGCGGATGTGGCCGATGTGAGTCGGGCCCCTGGACTTGACCCTTGATCGGACTGAAGAGCAGGTGGCGACAACCTGCCCTATCCACCGGTGCAAGGATCAAATCCCCCGGGTAAGACCGGCCACGGTTGCGCCGTCGGCGTTCCGGCTTCGTGGTGGATGGCTTTTCACGCCCCGCCTCACAACTTGGACAGGTCCACCGCGTTCGCCATCGCCTGGTACCCAGCGTCGTTGGGGTGCAGGTGGTCGCCGCTGTCGTACTCCGCGCGCATGACCAGCGGGTCCGCCGCGTCCCGCATCACGGCGTCGAAGTCCACCACGGCGTCGAACTCCCCCGACGCCCTGATGAACGTGTTCAGCGCCTGCCGGGTGGCCTCCAGCGTCGGGTCGTAGACCTGCCACCCCTTGAACGGCAGCACGGTCCCCCCGACCACCCTGATCCCCCTGGCGTGCGCCTGTCCGATGAACTGCCGGTAGGCCGCGATGATCGCCGTCGGATCCGTCTGGTGCGGTGTCTGCTGGATGTCGTTGATCCCCTCCAGCAGGATCACCGTCCGCGCTCCCGTCACGTCCAGCACGTCCGAGTCGAACCGCGCGAGCGCGTTGATCCCGAACCCGCCGCCGTCGAGCAGCATCCGGTTGCCGGAGATGCCCGAGTTCACCACGCCGAGCCTGCCGCCCAGCCGGTCCGCCAGCAGGTCCGGCCACCGGCGGTTCGCGCCCGACGTGGCTCCCGCCCCGTCGGTGATCGAGTCGCCGAACGCGACCACGGTCCCGCCCGCCCCCGAACCCCGCACGTCCACGCCGCTCACGTAGTGCCAGGCCGACGTGCGCTCGTCGTAGCTGGCGCCGGACGTCTCCAGCGCGACGTCGCCGTCACGGGTGAAGAAGCTCGTCTGGGTCGCCAGCCCGTGGTAGGTCACCGGGCCGGTCGCGACCGGCGTGTACGTGGAGACCAGCAGGTTCCCGTCCCTGGGCACCCGCAACCGCACCTGGTCGCTCAGGACCTCGGCGCCCGCGGGGATGGTGATCGAGTCCGCTCCGCCGAACGTCACGCCGCGCATGGTCCCGTCCACGGCCGCCGGGGAGTCGGAGGCCGCCGCGACGGCGATCGACACGCGGCCCAGCACGGCGGGCCGGGTGCCGAACCGGTTCGACAGGCGGACGCGGACGGCCGAGCCTCCCACGCTCGTGTGCACGACGTTGCGGATCGAGTAGTTGGCGTACCCCTCGCCGACACCCGCGGCGGCGGCGCCGCCCCAGGTGCCCACCCAGCCGTCCGGCGTGACCGGCGAGCGGGCGTCCGACGTGCCCGACAGCACCAGCAGCACGCCGGCGCACAGCGCCACGGCCCTCATCGGTCGATCGTCTTCATGCTGCCTGCCGAGTACCGCTCCCCCGCGACCGCGTCCGCGGGCACGGCGGCCTCGATCGTGGCCAGCTGCTCCGGCGTCAGCGCGAGCGACGCGGCGGCGACGTTCTCCTCCAGGTACTTCCGCCGCTTGGTGCCGGGGATGGGCACGACGTCCTCGCCGCGGTGCTGGACCCACGCCAGGGCGATCTGGCCGGGTGTGGCGTCGTGCTGGGCCGCGACGGCGCGGAGGGAGTCGATGATCGCCTGGTTCTTCGCCAGGTTCTCCTCGGTGAACCTGGGCTGCGCGATCTTGCGGAAGTCGGTGTCCGCGAGGTCGGCCGTCGACCTGATGCTGCCGGTGAGGAAGCCCCGGCCGAGCGGCGAGTACGCGACGATCCCGATGCCCAGCTCACGGGCGACCGGGACGATCTCGGCCTCGATCTCGCGGGACCACAGCGACCACTCGAACTGGAGTGCCGTGATCGGGTGGACGGCGTGCGCGCGGCGGATGTTGTCGACGCTCGCCTCGGACAGGCCGAGGTACCGGACCTTGCCCTGCTCCACCAGCTCGGCCATCGCGCCGACGGTCTCCTCGATCGGCACGGTCTGGTCGACGCGGTGCTGGTAGTACAGGTCGACGTGGTCCACACCGAGGCGCTTCAGGGAGCCCTCGGCGGAGGAGCGGACGTAGGGGGCCTCGCCGCGGATGCGGGCGAGACCGTCGGCGTCGCGTTCGGCGATGCCGAACTTGGTGGCCAGCACCACCTGGTCGCGGCGGTCGGCGACGGCGCGGCCGACCAGTTCCTCGTTGGTGTGCGGGCCGTAGGCGTCGGACGTGTCGAGCAGCGTGATCCCCAGCTCCAGGGCGCGGTGGATCGTGGCGATCGACTCGGCCTCGTCGGAGGTGTCGCCGTAGAAGGCGCTCATGCCCATGCAGCCGAGTCCTTGGGAGCTGACCTGGAGCGGGCCGAGAAAGCGGTTGGTCATCGTCGTCCTCAGGGTCACTTGTCGGTGAGGCGGAGCATGTCGGCCGTGTAGCGGTCTCCCGCGACGGCCGGTACGGCGGCGTCGATGGCGGCGAGATCGGCGGCGGACAGCTCGACGGCGGCCGCGGCGACGTTCTCCTCCAGGTACTTCCTGCGCTTGGTGCCGGGGATCGGCACGACGGTCGCCCCGCGGTGCTGGACCCACGCGAGCGCGAGCTGACCGGCGGTGATGCCGCGGGCGGTGGCCAGTTCCCGCAGAGCGGTCACGATGGCGGTGTTGCGGTCGAAGTTGGTCTGCTCGAAGCGGGGCAGGGCGCGGCGCATGTCGTCGGCGGCCAGGTCGGCCACGGACGTGACGGCGCCGGTCAGGAAGCCGCGGCCGAGCGGCGAGAACGGCACGACGCCGATCCCCAGCTCGAAGCACGTCGGGGCGATCTCGGCCTCGACGTCGCGGGTCCACAGCGACCACTCGCTCTGCAACGCCGAGATCGGGTGCACGGCGTGCGCGCGGCGGATCGTGGCGGCGCTCGCCTCGGACAGGCCGAGGTGGCGGACCTTGCCCTGCTCGACGAGCGACGCCATGGCGCCGACGGTCTCCTCGATCGGGACGGCCGGGTCGACGCGGTGCTGGTAGTACAGGTCGACGTGGTCCACGCCGAGGCGCCGGAGCGAGGCCTCGCAGGCCTGCCGGACGTACTCGGCGTCCCCGCGGACCTGCCCTGGCCCGCCGGTGAAGCCGAACTTGGTGGCGAGCACGACGGAGTCGCGGCGGTCGGCGACGGCGCGGCCGACCAGCTCCTCGTTCGCGCCCGCGCCGTAGACGTCGGCGGTGTCGAGCAGCGTCACGCCGAGTTCCAGCGCGCGGTGGATCGTGGCGACCGACTCGCGCTCGTCGGCGGCGCCGTAGGACTGGCTCATGCCCATGCAGCCGAGCCCCTGCGGGCCGACCTGGAGCGAGCCGAGGAACCTGCTGGTCATCGTGTCCTCCCCCGTTCCCGCATGATCACGCGGTGGCGCCCTGGGCCTGCTCCTCCTCGGCCATGAGGCTGCTGTAGAGATCGATCTTGTAGTCGAGCACGTCGAGGCTCGACTGGAGTTCGGCGATGCGGGCGCGGACGTCGGCCCGGTGGTCCAGCAGGATCTGCTGCCGGGCGCGCCGGGTGACCTCGCCGCGGTGCCGCAGGTGCGCGTACTCGCGCATCAGCTTGATCGGCATGCCCGTGGTGCGGAGCTTGGTCAGGAAGACCAGCCACTCCAGGTCGGCGTCGGAGTAGGTGCGCCGCCCACCCGAGTCGCGGGCGGGCGGGTCGACGAGGCCGATTCGCTCGTAGTAGCGGAGGGTGTCGATCGACAGCCCGCTGTGCGCGGCTGCCTGGGCGATCGAATGAGTCACCCCACGACCGTAGGAGCTGGAGTGCACTCCAGGTCAAGCCCGATCGCTCAGACGGGCTTCGGCAGCGCCCACGCCTCCAGGTGCGCGGCCATGCCGGGGACGTCCGTCTGCTCCCGCCCGAGGGCGCGCACGAGGTCGAGCGCGTCCTCCTCGTCGGCGTCGATCCACCAGCCGTTGATGTCGCAGAAGGCGACGACGGCCACCCAGGCGAGCCGCCAGTTGCCCTCGACGAGGGGTCGGGTGCGGACGATGGAGTCGAGCAGGGACGCGGCCTTCAGCCAGAGGGTGTCGTAGGCCTCCACCCCGAGAACGGTGGCGCGGGGGCGGTGAGCAGCGGAATCGAGCAGGCCGAGATCGCGCACCACGAGATCGCCGCCGGTCACAGCGGTGGCGAGCACCAGCAGGTCACCGGCATCCAGGTAGTTGATCACATTGTCAGTTGATCACAGAGGTACGACACTCCCGCGCGGGTCAGGCGGAACCGAGTCGGTCCAGCAGGCCCCGGTACTTGGGCATCACCCGGCTGAGCACCTCGCCCAGCTGCTCTTCCTTGTGCAGCTGCGCCCACCGGTCGGCTAACGCGAGCCGCACCACGTCTTGTTTGGATCGGCCTTCGGCAGCCGCGAGTTCCGCGAGCCGCCGACTCTCCTCGTCATTGAGACGCAGGGTCATCGCCATTCCCGACACGGTACCAATCTGATACCACAGACACCAGGTTTCGTTTTATAACACTGTTACGATACGATGGGGAGGTGCCTCGACCCAAGACTCACGACGACGCTCTGCGCGTGAAGCTGCTGAACCGCGCGGGCGAACTGCTGTCCAACGAAGGACCCAGTGCGTTGAGCTTGCGCCGGCTGGCCGCGGACGTCAATACCTCGACCACCGCGGTCTACTCGCTCTTCGGCGGCAAGCCCGCGCTACTGGACGCTCTCTACGACGAGGGGTTCCGCCGTTTCGGTGAACGCCTGGCGATGGTCCCCGAGACCGACGACCCCGTGGAAGACCTGATCCAGATCGCTCTGACCTACCGCGAGAGCGCGCTCCAGGACCGCCAGTTCTACGTGGTCATGTTCAGCAAGGTCGTGCCGGACTTCATGCCGACGACCGAGACCTACATCGCCGCTTCCGGCACCTTCGTGCCAGTGGTGAAGACCGTGCAGCGGGCCATCGACAACGGCTCGTTCCTGCCGGACGAGGCTCCCGAGGTCATCGGCCTGGCGCTGTGGAGCATCTGCCACGGCCTGGTCAGCCTGGAGATCTACGGCATCCTGCCGCCCGGCCTGGAGATCGCCCCGGTGTTCGAGCGGACCGTGCGGGCCAGCGCGGACGGTTGGCGCGCGCGCTGATGCGGACGAACGGAGTCCGGGGAGGCGGCCGCCGCGAAACCTCCCCGAACCCCGTCCTGGAACTGCCCTAGTCGGACAGTCCGCTGCGCAGCGCCCTGATCAGTTCGCCGTCGGCGGTGTCGCCGTCGAGCGACCAGATCATCGCGCCGCCAAGACCCCGGTCGGCGATGTACCGACCCTTGCGCTCGATCTCCACGGCGTCGTCCCACGTCCAGAAGGTCGTGCCGTCGAACAGCCAGGCGTGGCCCGCCCTCGTGTCGCGGTGCACCTTGAACCGGGACAACTGGCCCTTCAGGACCTTGTAGTCCTCGAAGCCCGCCTCGTACGTGCCCGGCGCGGGGCCCGTCGCGGCCTGGAAGAGACCGTTGTTCGCGTTGGTCACGCCGGTCCAGCCGCGGCTGTAGAACGGCACGCCCAGCACGACCTTGCTCCTCGGCGCACCGCGCGAGAGGTACGCGTCGACGGTCACCCGGGAGCTGAACCTCGACGCCGAGGGGTCGCCCTTGGGCGTCCTCAGCGACGACTGCTGGTTCGTGATCGGGTCCCACGCGCCGTGGTAGTCGTAGCCCTGGAGGGTCGCGAACGTGAGGTGGCGGAACACCTTGCGGGTCTCGATGCCCCGGTCGAGCTGCACCGGGTCGGCGGGCAGGAACGCGGTCAGGTCGTACTCCTGCCGCGTCGACCGGCCGAGCTGGTCGAGCTGCTTGCGGTACTCCGCGACGAGCGCGGTGAAGTTGACCTTGTCCTCGGGGCGCACGACGTTGCCGGGGTTGCCCTCGCTCGCGGGCCACTCCCAGTCGAGGTCGATCCCGTCGAACACGCCCGCGGCCGCGCCGGGCGCGTCCACCAGGTTCCCCTTGATCCACAGGTCGAGGCAGGACCTCACGTGCGCCGCGCGCGACTCGGGCGTGAGGGCGGCGTTGGAGAAGTACTTCGAGCCGGTCCACCCGCCGAGCGAGATGTTGACCCGGAGCCTCGGGTTCTTCGCCTTGAGCTCCTTGAGCTGGTTGAGGTTGCCCGAGAGCGCCTGACCGGCCACGTCCGCGACGCCGTCGACGCTCTGCTCGGCGGTGAACGGCCGCTGGTAGTCGGCCCACGGGTCGCTGCTGTAGCACTCGCCCGACTCGTCCAGGAACCCGAACGCGTAGTTCAGGTGCGTCAGCCTCTTCGCGGTGCCGTTGGAGACGAGGTCCTTGACCAGGAAGTTCCGGTCGTAGCCGCTCCACTGGGTGTAGTACCCGACGGTCCGCTGCCCGTCCCCGTGACCGTGCCCGTACGACTCGACGTCGGCTCCCGCCTGCGGCGCGAGCGATGCGGAAAGGGCTCCGACCAGCAGGACGGACAGCCCCACTCTCCTACTCGACATGCTGCTCCTAGCGCGGCGGCGGCTGCGGAATGTGGTCCAGACCACGGTAGGACCAAGGTCTAGACCACTGCTACGGCCGTTCGGGTTAATCCGCGCCTGCCGGGACGCCGGGAGCGGTCAGACGGCCCCGTAGAGCCGGTCGCCCGCGTCGCCGAGCCCCGGAACGATGAACCCGGAGTCGTTCAACCGCTCGTCGATGCTCGCCGTGACCAACCGCACCGGCAGCCCCGAGTCCTCCAGGAACTTGACGCCCTCCGGCGCCGCGAGCGCGCAGATCGCCGTCACGTCCGTCGCGCCGCGCCCGGTCAGCAGCTTGATCGTGTACGCCATCGAGCCGCCGGTCGCCAGCATCGGGTCGAGCACCATCACCGGCCGCCCGGCGAGGTCCGTCGGCAGCGACTCCATGTACGGCGTCGGCTGCAACGTCTCCTCGTCGCGCGCCAGCCCCACGAAGCCCATCTGCGCGTCCGGGATCAGCTTGTGCGCCTGGTCGGCCATCCCCAGCCCGGCCCGCAGCACCGGCACGAGCAGCGGCGGGTTCGCCAGCCGGAACCCGGTCGTCCGCGCGACCGGCGTGTGCACCCGCTCCTCGGCCACCGGCGCGTCCCGCATCGCCTCGTAGACGAGCATCACGGTCAGCTCCTGCACCGCCGCCCGGAACGCCGCGTTGTCCGTCCGCGCGTCCCGCATCGTGGTGAGCCGGGCCCTGGCCAGGGGGTGGTCGACAACAAGCACGTCCATGGTGCGCACACTATCCGCCGCGTCCCCGTTCCGGCGCCTGCGGCGACGCCGCGCCCGGCGATAGCCTCTTGCGCATGGCTGACCTCGTTCGGATCGGTGTGCTCGGCGCGGCGTCCATCGCCCCGGCGGCGGTGCTGGCCCCCGCCCGCGCGTCGTCGTCCGCGGTCGTCGTGGCGGTCGCCGCGCGGTCGCGGGAGAAGGCGCGGGCGTTCGCCGACCGGCACGGGATCGGGCGCATCCACGACGACTACCGGGCGCTGCTGGACGACCCCGCCGTGGACGCGGTCTACAACCCGCTGCCCAACGGGCTGCACGGGCGGTGGACGCTGGCGGCGCTGGCCGCCGGGAAGCACGTGCTGTGCGAGAAGCCGTTCGCCGCGAACGCCGCCGAGGCGGCCCAGGTGGCCGAGGCCGCCGAGGCGAGCGGGCTGGTGGTGATGGAGGCGTTCCACCACCGCTACCACCCGCTGGCGCGGCGGATGAGTGCGATCGTGGCGAGCGGTGAGCTGGGCGAGCTGCGGCACGTGGAGGCGCACGTGTGCTTCCCGCTGCCGAAGTTCTCCGACATCCGGTACGACCTCCGGCTGGCGGGCGGGGCGATGATGGACGCCGGGTGCTACTCGGCGAACCTGGTGCGGGTGCTGGGCGGCGGCGAGCCGGAGGTGCGGTCGGCCACCGCGCTGCTGCGCTCGCCGGACGTCGACCGCGCGATGCGGGCCGAAGTCGTTTTCCCTTCGGGGTGCACCGGCACCGTGCACACGTCGCTGTGGTCGGCGGGGGCGCTGCTGCGGCTGTCCGCGAAGGCCGTCGGCTCGGCGGGCGAGATGCGCGTGCTCAACCCGCTGGCCCCGCAGTTCGGGCACCGTCTTTCGGTGCGCGCCAACGGGAACAGCCGGGTGGAGCGGTTCGCCCGGCGCTCCTCCTACGCCTACCAGCTGGACGCGTTCACCGACGCCGTGCTGCACGGCACGCCGTTCCCCACGACGCCCGCGGACGCCGTGGCGAACATGGCGCTGGTCGACGCCGTGTACCGCGCGGCGGGCCTGCCGATCAGGCAGCCCGCGTAACTGCGGACACGAGGCCACCTCGCCTCCTAGACTTGCCCGCGTGAGCGACGAGCTGGTTCCCCACGACCCCACGCGGATGCGCGCGTCCGACGCCGACCGCGAGCGCGTGGCGCAGGTGCTGCACAAGGCCGCCGCCGAGGGCAGGCTCGACCTGCACGAACTGGACGAGCGGCTGGGTGCCACGTACTCGGCGAAGACCTACGGCGAGCTGGTGCCGATCACGGCCGACCTGGGCGTGCCGTCACCCGCGGTGCTGCCCGCCGTGCCGCGGAACGCGGCGGTCGACCGGGTCGGCGGGACGCCGGGGTCGTCGATCTCGTTCGCGTTCTGGTCCGGCTGCGACCGCAAGGGCGACTGGGTCGTCCCCCGCTACCACAACGCCGTGGCGATCATGGGCGGCGTGACGCTCGACCTCACCCTGGCCCGCTTCGCCGAGGCCGAGGTGACGATCAACGTGTTCGCGTTCTGGGGCGGGGTGGACATCATCGTGCCCGAGGAGGTGACGGTGATCGTGAGCGGCATGGGGTTCATGGGCGCGTTCGAGAACCGCACCACGTCCACGCCGTCCGTGCCGGGAGGGCCGGTCGTGCGGATCACCGGACTGGCGCTGATGGCCGGGGTGGACGTGAAGCGGCCGAAGAAGAAAAAGATCAAGAACAAGGACCGGCCGGAACTGGAGTCCTGATCGTCCGGGAGCCTCCGCCCCGACCGCCGGGGCCGGGTCGCGCGCGTCCGGGGCGACCGCGGCGGCCGAAGCCGGGTCCCGTGTTCCGGGTCTCGGCGCGGCTGCCCGCTTCGGAGGCCCGCAGCTGTGGCGTGGATCTCTCCTGACCTGCGCAAACCCGTTCGCTTGGGACGGGCGTGCCAGTCCGCTTAGAGTGGGCCCCATGGCTGCCGCTCCGTCACCATCGCCGTTGGCACCGCTGCCACCGGCCCTTGCCGATGCCGTTCGGGACGACGCTTCGCTGCGTCGGTTCCTGCACGGTCTGCCCGGCGTCGACCAGGTCGGCGTGGAACAACGTGCGGCCGGTCTCGCGACCCGCAGCATCAAGAAGGCCGCGAAGATGTGGGCCATCGACACCGCGATCTCCATGGTGGACCTGACCACGCTCGAAGGCGCGGACACCGCCGGGAAGGTGCGGTCGCTGGCCGCCAAGGCGCGGCGCCCCGACCCGGACCGGCCCGAGGTGCCGAAGGTGGCCGCGGTGTGCGTCTACCCGGACATGGTGGCCACCGCGAAGGCCGGGCTGGAGGGCACCGGGGTGCACGTCGCCAGCGTGGCGACGGCGTTCCCGTCCGGCCGGTCGATCATGGCCGTGAAGCTCGCCGACACGCGGTTCGCCGTCGAGCAGGGCGCTGACGAGATCGACATGGTGATCGACCGCGGCGCGTTCCTGTCCGGCGACTACGGCGCGGTGTTCGACGAGATCCGGCAGGTCAAGGAGGCGTGCGGGTCCGCGCACCTCAAGGTGATCCTGGAGACCGGCGAGCTGGCGACCTACGACAACGTGCGGCGCGCGTCGTGGCTGGCGCTGCTGGCGGGCGGCGACTTCATCAAGACCTCGACCGGCAAGGTGGCGCCCGCGGCGACGCTGCCGGTGACGCACGTGATGCTCCAGGCCGTCCGGGACTGGCGCGAGCAGACCGGGGAGCTGCGCGGCGTGAAGCCCGCGGGCGGGATCCGCAGCACCAAGGACGCGATCAAGTACCTGGTGGCCGTGCACGAGGTCGCGGGACCGGAGTGGCTGACCGCCGACCTGTTCCGCTTCGGCGCCTCGACCCTGCTCAACGACCTGCTGATGCAGCGTCGGACCCAGTTGGACGGCCACTACAGCGGCCCCGACTACGTGACGGTGGACTGAACACGATGAGCCAGCTCTGGGAATACGCCCCCGCCCCCGAATCGCGGGACGTCGCGAACCTCAAGCCCGAGTACAAGATGTTCGTCGACGGCGAGTTCGTCGAAGGCTCCGGCGAGCCGCTGAAGACGATCAACCCCGGCACCGAGGAGGTCCTCGCCGAGGTCAGCACGGCGTCGGCGTCCGATGTGGACACCGCGGTCAAGGCCGCGCGCCGCGCCCACGACCGGGTGTGGAGCACGATGCCCGGTGCCGAGCGGGCCAAGTACATCTACCGCATCGCGCGGCTCGTCCAGGAGCGCTCGCGGGAACTCGCGGTGCTGGAGAGCCTGGACAACGGCAAGCCGATCAAGGAGTCGCGCGACGTCGACGTGCCGACGGCCGCGGCGCACTTCTTCTACCACGCGGGCTGGGCGGACAAGCTCTCCTACGCGGGCTACGGGCCGGACCCGAGGCCCCTCGGCGTCGCGGGCCAGGTGATCCCGTGGAACTTCCCGCTGCTGATGGCGGCGTGGAAGATCGCGCCCGCTCTGGCGACCGGCAACACGGTGGTGCTCAAGCCCGCCGAGACGACGCCGCTGACGGCGCTGGTGCTGGCCGAGATCATCCAGCAGGCCGACCTGCCGCCGGGCGTGGTCAACATCCTGCCGGGCGCCGGTGACACCGGCGCCGCGCTGGTCGGGCACGCCGGCGTGGACAAGGTCGCGTTCACCGGTTCGACCGAGGTCGGCAAGCTGATCCAGCGGCAGCTCGCGGGCACCGGCAAGAAGCTCACCCTCGAACTGGGCGGCAAGGCGGCGAACATCGTGTTCGACGACGCGCCGATCGACCAGGCCGTCGAGGGCATCGTCAACGGCATCTTCTTCAACCAGGGCCACGTCTGCTGCGCGGGTTCCCGGCTGCTGCTCCAGGAGTCGATCGCCGAGGAGTTCCTGGAGAAGCTGCGGATCCGCGTGTCGACGCTGCGCGTCGGCGACCCGCTGGACAAGAACACCGACGTCGGCGCGATCAACTCCCGCGAGCAGCTCACGAGGATCCAGGAGCTGGCCGCGGCGGGCGAGGCCGAGGGCGCCGAGCGCTGGACGAGCGCGTGCCCGTTGCCGGACAAGGGTTTCTACTTCGCGCCCACGGTGTTCTCCGGGGTGTCGCAGGCGATGCGGATCGCCCGCGAGGAGATCTTCGGCCCGGTGCTGTCGGTCCTCACGTTCCGCACGCCGGACGAGGCCGTGGCGAAGGCGAACAACACGCCCTACGGGCTGTCGGCGGGCATCTGGACCGACAAGGGCTCCCGCATCCTGTGGGCGGCGCAGAAGATGCGCGCCGGTGTGGTGTGGGCCAACACGTTCAACCGCTTCGACCCCACCGCCCCGTTCGGCGGCTACCAGGAGTCGGGCTTCGGTCGCGAGGGCGGCCGGGCCGGGCTGGAGGCGTACCTCGATGTCTGAGAACCGCGTGACCGTCGCCAAGACGTACAAGCTCTACATCGGGGGCAAGTTCCCGCGGTCCGAGTCGGCCCGCAGCTACCCCGTGACCGACGCGAAGGGCGCGTTCCTGGCGAACGCCGCCCAGGGCTCCCGCAAGGACGCCCGCGACGCGGTGTCGGCGGCCCGCAAGGCCTTCGCGGGCTGGTCCGGCGCCACGGCGTACAACCGCGGCCAGGTGCTGTACCGCGTCGCCGAGGTGCTCGAAGGCCGTCGCGACCAGTTCGCCACCGAGGTGTCGGCCGCCGAGGGCATCGGCGCGAAGAAGGCGCAGGCCCTGGTGGACGCGGCCATCGACCGCTGGGTCTGGTACGCGGGCTGGACGGACAAGATCGCCGCGGTGCTGGGCAGCTCGAACCCCGTCGCCGGGCCGTACTTCTCGTTCTCCACTCCCGAGCCGACCGGCGTCGTCGCGGTGCTCGCGCCGCAGCGGTCGTCGCTGCTCGGCCTGATCAGCGTGGTGGCCCCGGTGATCGCGTCCGGCAACACGGCCGTCGTGGTGACGAGCGAGGACCGACCGCTGCCCGCGATCACGCTGTCCGAGGTGCTGGCCACCTCCGACGTCCCCGGTGGCGTGGTGAACCTGCTGACCGGCAGGACCGCGGAGATCGCGCCCTGGCTGGCGTCACACGCGGACGTCAACGCGCTCGACCTCACCGGCGCCCCCGACGAGCTCCGCGCCGACCTGGAGCGGTCCGCGGCGGGCACCGTCAAGCGCGTCCTGCGCACCCGCGCGGCCGAGGACTTCACCGGTGAGCCGGGCACCAGCCGCCTGCGGGCGTTCCTGGAGACCAAGACGGTGTGGCACCCGGCGGGCGTGTGACGTGACCACCAGCACCGCGGCCGCCGCGAACCACCCGGCAGCGGCGCCCGCGGTGTTGGTCATCAGGTCGTCCACGTCGAAGATCCGGTGCCCCGCCGTGAGCTGAGCGGTCTCGATCCCCAGCGACACGGCGAAGCCGAGCGCCACCGTCCTCATCGGACCGAGGTGCCACAGCCACCGACCGAGGAACCCCAGCGGTGCGAACAGCAGCACGTTCAGCACCACCTGCTGGAACGTGAGCGTCTCCAGCGCCCGCGACGCGGGCAGCCCGTGCTTCGCCAGCTCAACGCCGATGTCGGCGACCCACTGGAACGGCACCGGCTGGAGCACCTGCTCCGGCGCCGCCCCGCCGATCGGCAGCAGCACCAACCCGACCAGCGTGGTGGAGTACAGCAGCGCGGCACTGGCGGTGACCAGCTGCTTCGGCTTCGCCAGCAGGAGGACCGGCCACAGGGCCGCGAAGCCCACCAGTCCCCACCCGATGGCCACGAGCTGTGCGTTCGTCATGCTTCGACGCTATGAGCCGACCTCGTGCTCGGGCATCGGTCGGAGAGTCCCCGCGGGGGCGTCCCCTCGGCCGTTCGGCCGACCGCGCGCGTACGCCCGCAGGATGATCAGCCGTCAGCACCGGGGACCACGGCGGTCGCGAAGAGCCCGCGCAGCGGGTCCGTCGAGCCGACCATGCTGATCCGGCAGGCCTCGTTGTACTCGGCCGGGTCCAGCAGTCCGAAGTCGACCCGCCGCCCGGCGTGCAGCGCGAGCTGGCGGAAGAACGCCCGCTGCGCGCGACCGTTGCCCTCGCGGAACGGGTGCAGCGCGTTCACCTCGGCGTAGAAGTGCGTGAAGCGGTCCAGGAAGCGCTCCTCGTCCGGGGTGGACAGGAACCGCTCCTCCCGGAGCTGCCCGAACACCTCGCCCGCGTAGGACTCGACGTGCGCCCAGTGCGCGAACGTCGCCGTGCGCGTCAGGTCGACCCGCCGGACCTCCCCCGCCCACGGGTAGACGTCGCCGAACAGGTGGCGGTGGAACGCGCACAGGTGCGCCAGGTCGAACCGGCCGGGCAGCACCACGGCCTTGAGCTGCGCGTCGCGCAGGAACGTCGCTTCGGCCTCGATCTGCCGCAACAGCACGGCGTCGACCACGCCGAGCTTGTTGACGAGCACCTTCGAGCCGGGATCGAGGTAGGGATCCTCGGCGGTCACGATCGGAGCAGCGCCTCGATCCGCCGCGCCACGGCCTCGTCCGCCCCGACCTCGCCGCGCACGACCGCGCGCGCGGCCTCCAGCGCCTCGGTGGACACGCTGAGCCCTTCGAGCCCCACCGACGCCCGCGCTTCCGCCACGGCCGTCTCCGGGTCGCTGGTGAGCCTGCGGAAGTACCGCCGCATCGCCTCGTGCGGGATCGGCGCGCTGCTGGGCTCGGAGTCCGGGAGGGCACCTCGGGCGGAGCGCCACGGCTCCTCCTCGTGCGCCATCTCGCTCAGCTCGTGCCTGCTGAACCCGGCGTACCGCTCGACGACCGACTCCACGACCGCGCGTTCGCCCGCCGCCAGCCGGGACGGGTCGCCCTCGTCCCACGAGTGCACCTCGGTCAGGCCGACGTGCCGCCGGTAGACCTCGGGCACCACGGGACCGCGGCTCCACGCCTCGATCGGCGCGTCGAACAGCGCCGTGCCGCGACCGGCGAGGTGCCACGCCTGGCTGTAGTAGAGGAGCTTCTGGAGCTTCATCGGCGACTCGGGCCCGGTGGCGGCCAGCAGCGCTGCCGCCACGTCGTGGACATCGGCCACGCCACCACCCCCTCAAGCCTCGTGAGCTGCGGTTTCAGCTACCCCGATCCTACCGGACCACGCGCTCAGCCGGTGCGCCAGTCGAGCCTCCCGTCGTGCGTGACGAGCGGTTCGCAGTGGCCGAGCCTGCTGCGCTGCTCCAGCGCCGTCGCCACCTGGTCGAGCATCTCCGTGACGGAGGTCCACTCCGGTTTCACCATCTCGTGGCACTCCCGGTCCCACTCCACGACGCAGCCGGACAGCACACCGGGACGCATGTCGACGGCCAGCGCGTCGCCGCAGCCGTCGAATGCGATCGGTAACCACATCGGGTGAAAACCCGTGGTCGGCGTGCCCGCCTCGGTGTCGAGCCCGGACGGCCAGAACGCCCGTTTCAGCCGCCACGAGCGCAGCGCGTCGGTCGGTCCGATCGGCGTGTAGAACGGCGGGAGGACCTCGGCGAACGCCAGGTTCTCCGTGCCACCGCACACCGACCACCACGTCCGGAGCTCATCCGGTGGAACGAGTCCTGTTTCCTGCGAAAGCGCCTGCACCGCGGCCGGGTCCTCACCATCGCGCAACTCGGAACCGGTTACCGGGGCGTGCTCTCCGAGCCAGTCCACTATCCGCTTCCAGTGCACCAGAACACCCACGTGTCCATGATCAAGGCGAGGCGTCCGGCGTGGTACCGCCCATCGGGGCACGATCGGGGCGTACCGGCTGGTCGAAAGCCCACACGGCACCGCGGCGGATGGTGCACGATTCCCGGAGCAGGGTCGCGGGAACGCCGGGGAGGGCGGGCCCGTCGAACATCGTGGAAAAGGGGTGGGGTCGTGGTGGAGAAGGGTTTCGGCGTCGACACCGACGCACTGGCGTCGTTCGGCACGACCGCGGCGGGACTGGGTGCCGAACTCGGGACCGTGGGCACGTCCACGCTCACCGGCGTCGACTCGCTGCCCGCCGACGCGTTCGGCGCCCTCGGCGGCGAGGTCGGGCTGTCGGCCGCGTTCCAGCAGGCCGCGAAGGCCCAGCTGGACGCCGTCGCCGCGGCGGCGGCCGGCCTGTCGGGCTTCGCCACGGCGGTGTCGAAGGCGGGCACCGCCTACACCGAGCAGCAGGCGCAGGCCGAGGACGACATCAACCACAGCTACCAGGTCTGAGTCAGGAGAACGGGTTCGTGGTCGACGTCGCGGGGTTCATCTCGTCACTGGTCCAGCCGATGCGGGACCACCTCGCCAAGCTGGAGGGCGACACCGGTGGCGCCACGCGCGCCGCGGACGCCTTCGGCAGGGCGAGCACCGCGCTGACCGACATCGACGGTCGGCACACCGGAGCCGCCAACGCGGTGCTCGGCACCTGGTACGGCGACAAGGCGAACACGTTCCAGTCGCGGGTCGCCACGCTGTCCGGCGGCCTCCAGGCGGTGGCGCGCAACAGCACCACCGCGCAGACGGCGGCGACGAGCGCCGTGAGCGCGGTGACGACCGGCCGCACCGCGATCCAGGGCCTGATCGACGAGTTCATCTCCTACGCGACCCCGAGGCTGGCGGCGGCGGTCGGCGCGGGTCTCTTCGGCGGTCCCGGCGCCTCGATCGCCGTGGCGGCCTCGATCGCGAGCGAGGCGCGCGAGTACGAGGGCAGGTCCGCGGGTGAGCTCCAGAAGGTGCGCGACCAGCTGACGGCGGCCGTGGCGCAGCTGAACGGGCTGGAGAAGCCGGACACGGGCGCGTTGAAGGCGCTGGGCGAGCCGATCGGCATCGAGCTGAGCGAGGGCACGACGTCCGCGTCCAGCGCGAGCACCGGCACCGGCGGCGACCCGGCCGCGCCCCCGGCCACGGGGTCGACCGGCGGCGGCGGGTCGGGCGGTGGAGGCACCGGCGGAGGCGGCGGCGGCGGTGGAGGGGGCGGCGGAGGTGGTGGCGGAGGCGGCGGCACCGGTCCTCGGCTGCCGGTCGCGATCCCGCCGCAGCCCGGCTCGGGCGTGGGCGTGAACCTGCCGGACGGCAGCAGCGCCGAGGCGCCGAACGAGCAGGCCGCCGCGGCCGTGCGCAACGCGCTGTCCGCGCTCGGCACGCCGTACGTGTGGGGCGGCGCGAACCCGCCGCAGGGCACGGATTGCAGCGGCCTGACCCAGTGGGCCTACGCGGGCGCCGGCTTCGACCTGCCCCGGCCCGCGTCGTCGCAGGCGATGGGGGCCTCGGTGCCCGCGGACCAGCTCCTGCCCGGCGACCTCGTCGTGTGGAGCGGGCACGTGGCGATGGTGATCGGCAACGGCCAGATCGTGGAGGCGGGCGACCCCGTCCAGGTCGGCAACCTGCGGACCAGCAACAGCGGCATGGAGTTCTACGGCTTCTACCGGCCGACGGCCTGATCAGCGCGGGGCGTACATGATCAGGCCGACGCCGAGCAGGCAGACCAGGGTCCCGGTGACGTCCCAGCGGTCCGGCCGGTAGCCGTCGACGACCGCACCCCAGGCGAGCGACCCGGCCACGAACACCCCGCCGTACGCGGCGAGGATCCGGCCGAAGTGGGCGTCCGGCTGGAGGGTCGCGACGAAGCCGTACAGGCCGAGCGCGACCACCCCGCCGCCGATCCACAGCCAGCCGCGGTGTTCGCGGACGCCCTGCCACACCAGCCAGGCGCCGCCGATCTCCGCGACGGCGGCCAGCGCGAACAGCAGAACCGACCGGAGCACGACCATGCGGCCAACGTAGTGGCCGCCGTTCCGGCACACTGACCGGAAAGGGGGTGGGCACGTGAGTGATCTCGACGACCAGGTCGGCGCGGAGGTCGACCGCGCGAACCGGAGGGTGGTGGAGACCGAGCGGCGGGTCGCCGACCACCTGGCCCGCGGCGGCCCGGTGCTGGGCCGGGCGACCTCGGCGGACGGGACCGTCACCGTCGTCACGCCGCCCGGCGCGGCACCCTCCGAGATCAACCTGGAGCCCGGCGCGCTGCGCATGGGCCCGGACGCGCTGGCCGACGAGATCGTCCGCGTCGCCGCGCGCGCCGCCCGTGACGCGGGTGCCCGCCTGCACCGCTCGCTGGGCCGCGTCGTCGACCCCGGCACCGCGAACGGCCTCGCCGAACTCGGCTTCGAGCCGGGGGCCGAGGAACCCGCCCCCGAGCGGTGGTCCCGGTGAACGAGGTCGACGGCGCCGAGCAGCGCAGGCAGGCGGCGGAGCGGTTGACCGAGGTGCTGGCGAACTCCACGGGAACGGCCGAGCACCCGAGCCGCATGGCGGTCGCGACGGCGACGGCGACCGGTGTGCTGACGTGGCTGCGGCTGCACCCCCACGCGCTCGGGCACGGCCCTCGGGCCGTCGGGCAGCTCGTGGTCGAGACCGCGAGGCTGGCCACCGACGCCGCGGTGCAGCGCGGGTACAACGAGCTGGCGAAGTCGTTGGGCGACAGCATGGCCATCGCCGTCGAGGGCTTCGCCGGACCGCCGCCGTTCCGCACGGCGGCCGACGCCGCGGGCCGGGCCCCGTACACCGACGCCCCTCCTCCCTCGCGGCACCGGGAACCCGCCGCCCCGCGCCCCGCGGAGCAGTTCCGCGAGCGCGGCGGCGTGCGGCAGGTGTTCCAGCCCGCCGAGCAGCCGCCGTACGGCGGCACGATCGAGGCGCCCACCGAGGCGCCTCCCGCTCGGCCGTTCGCACCAACCCCGCCTCCACCCGCGCGGGCCGGCCGCACGCCCCGCCCGCCGGTGGACGACGATGAGGACGCGTACTTCGCGGATCCGTTCGGCACCGGCGGTTTCGGCCGTTGATCCACCCCGTAGGCTTTGCCGCGCATCCGCACGGCATGGTGTGACCTGGAGGTCTGATGGCGCAGGACATCGTCCCTATCGAACTGGGGCTGACCCAGGGGGACCTGGTCACGCTGTGGGCTCCCCGCTGGCGTGAAGAGGGTGAGGAGTGGGAGGCCTTCCTCGGCCACGAGGAGGACCTGTACGCGTTCCCCGACGCCGCCCACCTCGCGGCGTTCGTCCGCAAGGTCGAGGAGCACGACCTGGCCGACCACCCGGCGTGGCACTCGGTGCCCGCGCTGTCGGTCGGCGACCTCTCGCCGGACGAGAACCACCAGTTCGACCTCGTCGGCGTGCCCGAGCTGGTCGCGGACGACCCCGACACGTGGGTGATCGGCGAGCTGGCCGACGTCATCGCGATCGTGCGCTCGCTCGCGGACGTGTGCGACCTGGAGAAGGTGCACGAGGTGCTGGACTCGGCGGAGGGCTTCTCGCTCCTGCCGCAGGGCACGCTGCCGTTCAGCGGCCGCGAGGGCACCGCGCTGTGGACCGAGCTGTCCGAGGTCATCGCCGAGAAGTGGGACGACGTCCTCGACGCCATCGACAGCGTCGTGACGACGCCGGACGTGGACGAGAACGTCCTCGCGGGCGCGCAGAAGGAACTCGCGATCCTCCAGGAGGCGCAGGCCGCCGCGGAGGCCGAGGACGACGACGCCGACGAGGACGAAGAGGCCGAGCCGACGGGCTTCTGGGCCGAGGTCGGCATCGACCCGATCAAGGTCATCACCGGCCAGGGCGAGTACTACACTCTGCGCTGCTACCTCGACGACCAGCCGGTGTTCCTGGGCCGCAAGGGCCGCATCGACGCGTTCACGTCGCCGCGCGCGCTGTCCCGCTTCCTGGTCGAGGCCGAGGACAACGACCTGGCCGAGGTGTCGACCTTCCAGGAGATCGTCGTCAAGGCGACCGGCGGCGACCTGGAGGTCGACGTCGACCCGGACAACGTCTACGTGCTGACCGGCCTGGACGAGGACATCGCCGACGGCCCGGACGCGGTCGACCCGACGCAGCTCGACCTCGCGGTGGAGCTGTTCGAGGACGCCGCCGAGTGGGCGCACGACGACAGCGTGAAGGTCGCGCTGAACAAGTCCGAGAGCCTCGGCTGGCTGGTGTCCTACGTGCTCAAGCCCGACCCCACGCGGCTCGCGCCCAGCGCGCCGTTCGAGGCCGAGGTCACGGCGTGGCGCACGCTGTCCGCCGCGTTCGAGGACCGGCTGAACATCCACTAGGCCCGCCGCGGCAGGGCCCCCGCCGCGGCGGGGGCCCTGTCGCGTCGTCAGGCCTTGAGGGCCGCGTAACCGGGGACGATCACGTCGTCGATGATCGCGTTGCGCTCGGCGAACGGGATGAACGCGGACTTCATCGCGTTGATCGCGAACGTCTCCAGGTCGGCCCAGCCGTAGCCGAACGCCTCGACCAGCGCGGCGTTCTCGCCGGACGCGGAGCACTGGCTCATCAGCCGGTTGTCGGTGTTGACGGTGACCCGCAGGCCCGCCTTGTACAGCTTGTCGAACGGGTGCTCGGCGTGCGTCTTCGCGATGCCGGTGTGCAGGTTCGACGTGGGGGCGACCTCCAGCGCGATGCGCCGGTCGCGGACGTAGCTCGCGACCCGGCCCAGCTCGGCGTGCTCGCCGTCGAACTCGATGTCCTCGACGATCCGGACGCCGTGGCCGAGGCGCTCGGCGCCGCAGATCTGCACGGCCTCCCACACGGACTCGACGCCCGCCGCCTCGCCCGCGTGGATGGTGAAGTGGGCGTTCTCCTTGCGGAGGTACTCGAACGCCTCCAGGCCGCGGGTGGGCTCGAAGCCCGCCTCGGGACCCGCGATGTCGAAGCCGACGACACCGGCGTCGCGGTACTTCACGGCCAGCTCGGCGTAGGGCAGCCAGCCGTCGTTCTGGCGCATGGCGCACAGCAGCGTTCCGACGCGGATCTGCTTCCCGGCCGCGGCGGCGGTGCGCTCGCCCTGGCGGAAGCCCTCCTGGATGGCCTCCACGATCTGCTCCAGGCGCATCCCGCGCTCGGTGAACAGCTCGGGGGCGTAGCGGACCTCGGCGTAGACCACGCCGTCGGCGGCCAGGTCCTCGGCGGCCTCCGCGGCGACGCGCACCAGCGCGGCCTCGTCCTGCATGACGCCGCAGGTGTGGGCGAAGCCCTCCAGGTAGCGGACGAGGGAGCCCGAGTCCGCGTTCTCGCGGAACCAGTCGCCGAGCTGTGCGGCGTCGGTGGTGGGCAGTCCGGGGTGGCCGGACGCCTCGGCGAGTTCGATCACCGTCTGGGGACGGAGGCCACCGTCCAGGTGGTCGTGCAGCAGCACCTTCGGCGCGCTGCGGATGGCCTCCAGGGCAAGGGGAGTCGACATGGCCGACACGTTATACCTGGCGACACGCCGTGGGATCAGCACGGCAAACGATCTTGGAAGCCCTATGATCAACAATCGCGTTACCTTGATCGCCTGAAACAACCCGGTCGTGTGCCGGCAAGACGTTGCGCACTCGTGATGCGCTACGGACCGCGATCGCGAATTGGGCTTTAGTCACTCACACGGTCGCGATTCACGCGCAGGAGTAGTCTGGCTCCATTCAGTTACCACCGAGTAGCCTCCGGTTCGTTAACTCTAATGGAGCAGTCACTCCGCGAAACCGGGCGATCCGAGCCGGGGGGTGCTACAAACTCGGGCCCCAACCTGGATAGGCTCCCGGAAGTCTCCCCCTCCCCTGGACGAAGGCATTCAGCCGTGACCGAGAACACCAGCTCCACGATGTCCTTCGACCGGATGCGCAACATGCTCACGCGCGCCGCGGAGATCCGTGAGAGCGAGCAGCAGCAGATCTTCGATGCTCTGGACGAGATCCACGCGCGGATGTCTCCGCTCGAGTCGCTGGGTTCCGTTCGCAAGCGCCTGTCCGAGCTGCCCGACCGGACCGAGGTCAGCGTGCTGGCCGAGCGCCTGGACGAGGCGCTGTCCAAGCTGGAGGCGCAGGACACCGCCGTCCAGGGCATCAGCCGGGCCGTCGACGGGCTCGTCGACAAGCTCGCCAAGCCGTTCGCGCAGCTCGACGGCCGTCTCGACGGCGTCGCGGGCCGCTTCGAGGGCGTGGCGGGCCGGATGGACGGGCTCGAGGACAAGCTCGCGCACATCCACAAGCGCATCGACGACCTCGACGGCCACCTCGACAAGCAGGACGGGAAGGCCGAGCAGCTCCCCTCGCTCGTCACCGGTCCGCTGCGCGAGCGCATCGAGACCCTCGAAGCGTCCCTGCGCGGCCGTCTGGACGAGGTCGACGAGGGCGTGCACGAGCACCTCGACGGCACCCGCGAAGGCCTCCAGAAGTCGCTCACGGACTCCGCCAACGCCCTGCACGGGCGCCTGGACGAGACCCGCGACAACCTCAACTCCACGCGCGACGGCCTGCACTCGTCCCTCACCGAGACCCGCGACTCGCTGCACTCGTCCCTCTCGGACACCCGCAGCACGGTCAACGGCAAGCTGGACGAGGCCCGCGAGGCGCTGCACACCGCCCTGGAGGAGACCCGCGACCAGGTCGACGCGACCGACCGCCTCGAAGCGCTCGCGCAGCGCCTGGAGCAGGTCACCTCGCGCCTCGACACCATGACCAACCGCCTCGACGCGGTCGAGGACGACTTCACCGCGCGCCTCGGCGAGCTGTCCGGCGTGGTCGAGCAGGGCCTGGTCAAGGTCGAGGGCTCCGTGGCGGCCCGTCCGGACGTCGAGTCGCTGACGTCGCTGGTGCGCAAGAGCAACCAGGAGTCGGAGCTGCGGATCGGCGGCCAGCTGGACGAGGCCATGGCCACGTTCGCCGAGCTGATCCTCGGCGGCGGCTCGCCCACCCCGCCCCCGCCGCCCACCGCACTGCCCAGGCCGCAGCGCCGGACCCGCAAGAACGGTCCGAAGCCCCCCGGCAAGGAGCACATGGACGACGACGAGATGGCCGCCGAAGGCGCCTGACCGCCACGCCGAAGGCCCGACTCCCGCACCGGGGGTCGGGCCTTTCGCTTGCCGCGGAGCCGATTCCAGGGCTGGGTGACGCACGCCACCGCATTCGGAACGTCACAGCCCCAACGGCAACCACCCGCCCGCGCTCCGGCTTGGGAACGCAGGACCCGGCCGGCGATCAGATCCCCTCGCCGCTCCAGGGCTCAACCGCCCGCCCGCGCTCCGGCTTGGGAACGACAGGACCCGGTCGGGGACCAGATCCCCCTCCCCGCTCCAGCACTCCACGACGGCCCCGCGCTCCAGCACAACCGCCCGTCCCGCTCGACCGAAGGCCACGTTCCGCCTCAAGGCTCCGCGACAACCCCGGCCCCGGCTCCGGCCGAACCGCCCGCCCGGAGCGGAGACCTCATCCCGTCCAGGACTCCGCGGCAACCCGACCGCCCAACCAGGGAGCAGGCCAGTCCCGCCCCACGACCTCCACGGTCACCCCGGCCCGGAGCGCGGGGCCGCCGTCGAGCCCAGCCGCCCAGCCGGGAAGCGGCTCGGATCAGGACTCCAGGGCCGCCTTCGCCCAGGCCACCAGTTCGGGGTTGGCGCTGGTCGCCGCCGTGCGGTAGACCTCCTGCGCCGCCGCCCGGTCCCCCTGCGCCTCCAGGGTCTTGGCCAGCCCGCGCAGCGCCATGGGCGTGGTGGCCGGGTCGTCCAGGGCCGCCACCTGCCGGAAGAGGGCCGCGGCCTCCGCGTGCTGGTTCCTGACCAGGTGCACCTCGGCCAACCCGACGCGGGCCCGTGGACCGCGTTCCAGCGGCCTCGTGCTCGCCGCCGCCGCGAAGGCCGCCTCCGCCTCGTCCACGGCGCCCCGCTTCAGGTGCAGGAAGCCGAGGTTCACGCCCGCCAGGTATGCGTAGAGCGGGTCCTCCGTGGCCACCGCCTGCTGGTAGGCGCGTTCCGCTCCGGCGGCGTCGTCCTGGTCCGCCATGGTGATGGCCAGCGAGAACGCCGCGGCGGGCAGCGACTCCGGGTGCTCCATCGCCTTGCGGAAGCCGTCGCGGGCCACGTCGCGGCGGCCCGCGGTGTAGGCCGCCGCGGCCAGGCCGTAGGCGTCGGCGGGCGAGGTGATCGCCAGCAGGTCCGGGGCGGTGTCCTCCGGCAGGGGCGTGCCCGCCTCGGCGGTGACGACGTAGTCGAGCGGTTCGAAGCCGCCGGTGACCCTGCGGAGCAGCGCCACCTGGGAGGCGATGGGGGTCGTCGCCCACGACAGGCCCGCCGCGAAGACGTCCTCCGTGGGGTCCACGCCCACGGTGATGCGTTCGAGGTACTTCGGGAACAGCCGGACCAGCTCCGGTTCGGTGACGGGCCGTCCGAGGCCGACCCTGCGGGCGTCGACGGCCGCTCGGGCGATGGCCTGGCCCGCCGGGCTGTCGCGCCTGCCCGCGCGGAGCTTGCGGACCAGTTCCTCACCGCCCACCAGGACCTCGCCGATGCCGGACGTGGTCGTGAAGCCCGGCTCGTCGGGGTAGTCGTCGCGCGCCGCCGCCAGCTCGGCCGCCGTCAGCTCGAACGGGAGGTCCACGACCGTCGCCCTCGCCAGCGCCGAGCGGGCCGCCGCGCCCACGTCCGAACCGGTGCGCAGGGCCGCCTCGTGGCGGGACGTGGTGATGGTGCCGACCAGGACGGCCCTGGTGGCCCAGAAGTCCAGGACGGCGGTGGTGAGCAGGTCGAGGTCGGTGGTGGTGAGGTCGTCCAGCAGGACGACCGCGTCCTCCAGCGGCAGCGGGGGTTCCAGCCTGGACAGCTCGGCGACGGCCCTGGTGTCGCGGGGCAGCACCACGTCGGCGTCCGGGTGGGTGTGGCGCAGCGCCTCGGCCAGGGTGCGGGACTTGCCCGCCTTCGAGTCGCCGCGCAGGAGCACGAAGCGGCGCGAGCCCAGCGCGTAGCGGAGCGGGCGGTCCGCCGTGCGGGGGACGTACGGGTTGGCGCCGTCCGTGTGCCTCGTCCTGGTGGCACCGCAGTCCACATCGGACAGGGCGCGGGCCTTGGGCAGCGGCCACTGGCGCAGCAGCGGGCTCACCGCCGCGCGCCACTCGCGGTCGCCCTTCGCCCTCTTCTCCTGCAACTCCGCCCGCTTGCCGAGCAGGGCGGCCAGCAGGCCGACCACCATCAGCACCAGGGCGAAGGGGAGGGCGGCGGTCGGCAGGGTGACGGCCTTGTCGACCGCCGCGTACACGGCCAGCGCCGCGCCGACGACCAGTGCGACGCAGCCGCACAGGAAGGCCGTGCGGGCGCGGCGCAGTTCGGTGCTCAGGGGAACCACGGTCAGCCTCGAATGGTGTCTATCACCAGCGGTCCGTGGGTGGTGGCGGTGTCGGTCACCGCGTAGCCGCCGGTCAGCGCCTCCAGAGCGTAGGGCACGGCGTCCGGGGTGTCGGTGCGCAGTTCCAGCAGCGGCTGCCCGCGCTCCACGCGGTCACCGGGTTTGGCCAGGCAGAGCACGCCCGCGCCCGCCTGCACCGGGTCCTCCTTGCGCGCCCGGCCCGCTCCCAGCCGCCACGCGGCGACCCCGACGGCGTAGGCGTCCAAAGTGGACAGAACGCCGTCCTCGGGGGAGGTGACCACGTGCTTGTGCGCGCCGACCGGCAGCGGGGCGTCGGGGTCGCCGCCCTGGGCCCGGATCATCCGCTCCCACGTCTCGTACGCCCGACCGGAGGCCAGGACCTCGGCCGGGTCGACCGAGATCCCCGCCAGCGACAGCATCTCCCCGGCCAGCGCCACGGTCAGCTCGACCACGTCGGCCGGTCCGCCGCCCCGCAGCACCTCCACCGACTCGGCGACCTCGACGGCGTTGCCGACCGCGACGCCCAGCGGCACGGACATGTCCGTGAGCAGGGCGCTGATCCTCAGCCCGTGGTCGACGCCGATGGACACCAGCGCGTCGGCCAGCGCCCTGGCCTGCGGCAGGGTCTTCATGAACGCGCCGGAGCCGACCTTCACGTCCAGCACCAGCGCCTCGGCGCCCTCGGCGATCTTCTTGCTCATGATCGAGCTGGCGATGAGCGGGATGGCCTCGACCGTGGCCGTCACGTCGCGCAGCGCGTACAGCTTGCGGTCCGCGGGGGCCAGGCCCTCGGTGGCCGCGCAGACCACCGCGCCGGTGGACGAGAGCTGGGCTGCGATCTCGTCCAGCGAGAGCTGGGCGCGCCAGCCGGGGATGGACTCCAGCTTGTCCAGCGTGCCGCCGGTGTGGCCGAGGCCCCGGCCCGAGAGCTGGGGCACGGCCGCGCCGCACGCGGCGACCAGCGGCGCGAGCGGCAGGGTGATCTTGTCGCCGACGCCGCCGGTCGAGTGCTTGTCCACGGTGGGGCGGTCCACGTCGAGCGAGAGCCGGTCGCCGGACAGGACCATCGCCCTGGTCCAGCGGGCCGTCTCGGACGACTCCATGCCGTTGAGGAAGATCGCCATGGCCAGCGCGGACATCTGCTCGTCCGCGACGTCGCCCCTGGTGTAGGCGGCGACGACCCAGTCGATCTGCTCGTCGGTGAGCCGGTGCCCGTCGCGCTTGGCCCGGATCACGTCGACCGCGCTGAAGCTCATGGCAGGTCCTCCGGTCCGAACGCGTCGGGCAGCACGTCGCTCATCGGCAGCACGCCGCGCGGGGTGTCCACGAGGCACGAGGCACCGCCCAGCTCGAACAGCACCTGGCGGCAGCGACCGCACGGCATCAGCAGGTCGCCCGCGCCGCTGCGGCACGCCACGGCCACGAAGCGGCCGCCGCCGGTCAGCCGGAGCTGACCGGCCATCGTGCACTCGGCGCACAGCCCGACGCCGTACGCCGCGTTCTCCACGTTGCAGCCCACCACGATCCGGCCGTCGTCGCACAGCGCGGCCGAGCCGACCTGGAGCCCGGAGTACGGGCAGTAGGCGTTCTGGGCGGCCTCCACCGCCCGTTCCCGCAGCAGGGCCCAGTCGACCTCAGCCACGGCGGTACACCACGCCGTCCGCCGCGGGCATCCTCAGCCGTTGCGACGCGACGGCCAGCACGACCAGTGTGACCAGGTGCGGGGCGTACGCGGTGAGCTCGCTCGGGACCTCGTCGACGCTGTAGTACACGCCGTAGAGCAGGCCCGCGGCGACGATGCCCGCCGCCGCGGCGAACCAGCGGCGGCGGACGAGCTGCCAGACCACGATGACCGCGAGCAGCAGCACCGCGCCGTAGACGAGCGCGAGGAACGTCTTGCCGCCGCTGCGCAGCTGGAGGCCGTCGGCGTAGCCGAACAGGGCCGCGCCGCCGAGCAGGCCACCGGGACGCCAGTTGCCGAAGATCATCGCCGCGAGGCCGATGAACCCGCGGCCGTTGGTCTGGCCCTCCAGGTAGCCGGGGTTGCCGGGGTTCAGCACGAGCGCCGCGCCGCCGATGCCCGCGAGGGCGCCGGACATGACCACGGCCGCGTACTTGTACAGGTAGACGTTGACGCCCAGCGACTCCGCGGCCGTCGGGTTCTCGCCGCACGACCGCAGCCGCAGGCCGAACCGCGTGCGCCACAGGACCAGGTAGCTGCCGATCACGAACAGGACCGCCAGCATCGTCAGCGGGGAGACGCCGGTGATCAGGCCGCGCAGGATGCCCGCGACGTCGGAGATGGCCACCCGCTGCTCGTCCTCCAGCGTCTTGAGCCAGTCGGACAGGCCCCCCGCCGAGTACGTGTCGAACTTCGGCACCGCCGGGGACTCGCGCGGGTTGTTCGAGATCGGGAAGAAGATCAGCGTGGACAGGTACTTCGTCAGTCCCGCGCCGAGCAGGTTGATCGCCACACCGGAGACGATGTGGTTGACGCCGAACGTCACGGTGGCGATGGCGTGCAGCAGGCCGCCCAGCGCGCCGAACACGGCGGCGGCGGCGAGCGCGGCCCACGGGCCCCACTGGTAGCCGGCCCACGCCGCGCCCCAGGTACCCATGATCATCATGCCTTCGAGGCCGATGTTGACCACGCCCGCGCGTTCCGCCCACAGGCCGCCGAGACCCGCGAGCAGGATCGGCAGCGCCAGCCGGACGGCGGTCTGGATGGTGCCGGACGACGTCAGCTGCGGCACGCCGGTCAGGTACGAGGTGGTGGACAGCAGCGCGATGGCGCCCGCCATCGCGATCATGCCCGTCGCCCAGCCGGGCAGCGCCTTCTTGCGCTGCGGCGGGATGGACGTCAGCGGTGCGTCGGTCAACGCGGTCATGCCGCACCTCCCACGGGCTCGGCGGTGCCGAGCTGTCGGCCGACGCGCCGCTGTTCGGCGGCCAGCTCGTAGCGGCGGACGACCTCGTAGGCGACCACGACGGACAGCACGATCGCACCCTGCATGATCGTCACGATCTCCCTCGGCACGCCCACGTTGTCCAACGCGAGGCCCGACTTGTCCAGGAACGCCCACAGCAGCGCGCCGAACGCGATGCCTCCGGGGTGGTTGCGGCCGAGCAGCGCGACGGCGATGCCGGAGAAACCGATGCCCGCGGGGAAGTTCAGGTTGTACGTGTGGTCGCGGCCGAGGATCTCGGGCATCGAGACCAGACCCGCGATGGCACCGGAGAGCAGCATCGCGACCAGGATCATCTTCTTCGCGCTGACACCGCCCGCGGCGGCGGCCGTGGACGACTCGCCGGACGCCCGCAGCTCGAAGCCGAAGCGGGTGCGGTTCATCATCACCCAGTAGCCGATGCCCAGCGCCGCGGCCAGGAACACCAGGCCGAAGATCGTGCCGGAGCCGCCGAGCGAGATGCCGGGCACCCAGCCGGACGACGCGATCTCGGGCGTGCGGATGTTGTTGCCCCGCAGCTCGCCGAACACGTCGTCGCGGATCAGGTACGCCGCCAGGCCGAGCGCCAGCCCGTTCATCATGATCGTGGAGATGACCTCGTTGACGCCGCGCGTCACCTTGAGGATCGCCGGGATCGCGGCCCACGCCGCACCCGCGACGGCGGCGACCAGGATGATCGCCAGCGCGTGGATGCCGGGCGGCAGCGCCACCGAGCCGCCGAACACGGCCGCGACGACCGCCGCGACCCGGTACTGGCCCTCGACGCCGATGTTGAACAGGTTCATCTGGAAGCCGATCGCGACGGCGAGCGCCGCGATGTAGTACGTGCCCGTGCTGTTGATGATGTCGACCGCGGTCGACCCCTGGCCGACCTGCGTCACCATCGCGCCGAACGCCTTCAGGGGGTTCGCCCCCGAGACGAGCAGCGCGATTCCGCACAGCAGAGCGGAGAACAGGATCGCCAGCGCAGGCGGAAGCAGATTGCCGCGCACCTTGCCCATCAGCGCTCGCCTTCCTCGACTGAGTCGTCAACGGCAAGTTCCGCCACCGCGTCGCTGGTGCTGCCCGCACCGGTCATCGCGCTGCCCAGGTCTTCCGGTGTGACGGTGTTCGGGTCCGCGTCGGCGACGAGCCTGCCGCGCAGCATGACCTTGATGGTGTCCGACAGGCCGATCAGCTCGTCCAGGTCGGCGGAGATGAGCAGCACGGCGAGGCCCGCGGCCCGCGCGCGCTTGATCTCGTCCCAGATCAGCGCCTGCGCGCCGACGTCGACGCCGCGGGTCGGGTGCGACGCGATGAGCAGCACGGGGTCGCCGGACAGCTCGCGGCCGACGACCAGCTTCTGCTGGTTGCCGCCGGACAGCGCGGCGGCGGCCACGTCGATGCCCGGCGTGCGGACGTCGAACTCGTCCACGATGCGCTGGGTGTCCTCCTTGGCGCCCGCGATGTCGAGCCAGGCGCCCCGCGCGGTGGGCTTGCGGGTCTGGTAGCCCAGGATCCTGTTGGCCCACAGCGGTTGCGTGAGCAGCAGGCCCTGGCGGTGGCGGTCCTCGGGGATGTACCCGATGCCCGCCTCGCGCCGGGCGAGCGTGCCCAGCCTGGTGAGGTCGCGCGACGCGCCCCCGGCGTCGACGAGGGCCACGTGGCCCGACGACGCCCGGCGCATCCCCATGATCGTCTCGACCAGCTCGGTCTGGCCGTTGCCCTCGACGCCCGCGATGCCGACGACCTCGCCGGAGCGGACCACGAGGTCGATGCCGTCGAGCACCGGCCGGGTGCCCTCCTGCGCCACCAGCGCGAGGCCCTCGACGCGGAGCACCTCGCGGTCGGTGACCGTGGACTCCCTGGTCTCCGGGCTGGGCAGCTCGCTGCCGACCATCATCTCCGCGAGCTGCCGGGAGCTGACCGCCTTGGGGTCGGCGGTGCCGACCGTCGTGCCGCGGCGGATGACCGTCACGGAGTCGGCGATGGCGCGGACCTCGTCCAGCTTGTGCGAGATGAAGAGGAACGTGAAGCCGCGCTCCTGCATGCTCCGCAGGGTCGCGAAGAGCTCGTCCACCTCCTGCGGCACGAGCACCGCGGTCGGCTCGTCCAGGATGATCACCTTGGCACCGCGGTAGAGCACCTTGAGGATCTCCACGCGCTGCCGGTCCGCGACGCCGAGCCTCTCCACCAGCACGCCGGGGTCGACGTTCAGGCCCGTGTCGCCCGCGAGTTCGAGGATCCGCTTGCGCGCCCTGCCGCCGATGCCGTGCAGCGCCTCGGCGCCGAGCACGACGTTCTCCTGGACGGTCAGGTTGTCGGCCAGCATGAAGTGCTGGTGCACCATGCCGATCCCGACCTTGATCGCGTCGGCCGGGGTGCGGAAGTGGACGCGCTCGCCCGCCACGTCGATGGTGCCCTCGTCGGGGTGCTGCATCCCGTAGAGGATCTTCATCAGGGTGGACTTGCCCGCGCCGTTCTCACCGCACAGGGCGTGGACTTCGCCGACTCGGACGCTCAGGTGGACGTCGCTGTTGGCGACGACGCCGGGGAAGCGCTTGGTGATGCCGGACAGCACGACGGCGGGCGGGCCTTCGGGATCCCCGATGGCCGCCGGCAGGTCGGCGGAGGTGGAACCGCTCATCGTTGAAAACTCCCACTACGACGTGCAAGGCCCCACGAGACGTGCTCGCGGGGCCCAGCACGACCGGCAGTCTGACGTCAGCTGCTCGGCTTGTCCGAGACGGTGATCTTGCCTTCGATGATCTGGGCCTTGTAGCCCTCGAGGACCGCCGCCAGGTCGGCGTCGATCTTGCCACCCGACGTGGCGTAGCCGACGCCGTCCACCTTCAGGTCGAAGACCTTCGGCAGGCTCGCCAGGTCGTTCTTCGCGACGGCCTTGACGAAGTCGAAGACCGCGACGTCGACGCGCTTGAGCATGGACGAGACGATCACGTCCTTGGACTCGGCGACCGTGGCCTGGTTGTACTGGTCGGAGTCGACGCCGATGGCCTTGGCGCCGCCCGCCTTGGCAGCGGCGAAGACGCCCTTGCCGGAGGCACCGGAGGCGTGGTAGAGCACGTCGGCGCCCGCTTCGATCTGGCCCTGCGCGACGACCTGGCCCTTGGTCGGGTCCTGGAACCCGGTGAAGTCACCGGCCGGGGTCAGGTACTTCTGCTCGATCTTGATGTCCGGGGCCGCCTTCTTGGCGCCCTGCACGTAGCCCGCCTCGAACTTCTGGATCAGCGGGATGCTGACGCCGCCGACGAAGCCGATGTGGCAGCCCTTGCTCTGGTACGCGGCGATGACGCCCGCGAGGAAGGAGCCCTGCTCCTCGGCGAACACCAGGCCGGTGACGTTCGGCGCGCCCTCGACGACGCCGTCCACGATGCCGAACTTGACGTTCGGGAACTCGGGGGCGACGACCTTCAGCGACTCGGCGTAGGCGAAGCCCACGGCGACGATCGGGCTGAAGCCGTCCGTCGCGAGCTGGCGCAGACGGGTCTGCTTCGCGTCCTCGGCCTCGTTGGGGGCCGCGGTCAGCTCCTTGACGTTCTCGGCCTTGAGGCCCAGCTCCGCCTTGGCCTTGTCCAGACCGGCGGCGGCGGAGTCGTTGAACGACGCGTCGCCGCGGCCACCGATGTCGTAGGCCAGGCCGACCTTGAGCGCGCTGCCGTCCACCTTGGCGGAGTCGGCGGCGGCGCTGCTGCTCGCGGCGGCCGCCGGGGGCTTCTCGGCCAGCTTGCAGCCGCTGGTGGCGGTTCCGCTGGAACCCCCGCTGCTGGTGGTGCTGCCAGAGTCCTTGGCACACGCTGCCATCGACATGACGCTGGTCAGCGCGATCGCGGCAACCGCGATGCCCCGCATTCGACGACGCACGGCTCGTCTCCCTCCCTGCTCAACCGAGCAGACACTCCCGACAACAACGCCGTCGGGTCTTCCGAGTGGCGAACCGTACCCCCTGGTAACGACCTCAGGACGCACGCGGGCTCGCACGTGACCTAATCGTTGATGCGATCGACATCGTTCGCCACTCGACGTAACCCGGCGGTCTCCGGGTGTGGCCAGGGAGCACGGGGAACGGCGGTCCCGGCCCCCTCCCGGAGGTCAACTGTGGAAATCCGCCACCGAAGCGGTCCGTGCGGGATCCCGCACGGACCGGGCGGGCCCGCGGCGTGCGGTCGCGGCCCCGCGGGCACCGTGCGCCGCACCCGGTTCCGAGGACCGCTCGGATTCCCGATCGCGAACGCCGGGAGCGTGCGGATCGATCCAGGTCACCCAGAAGAACGACCGCGTGTTCCATCGATCACAGAGCGGGTGCGGCCGTTGGGTCCGTTCGTGTTCACAGGTCTAGCATCGGATGGTCAAGGTCTTTCTCAATAGTTGAGCTCACAGACCAACCACCACTGACGTTGGAGGCCGTTGCGCATGGCCAGTACCACCGCGACTGAGCGGGAGGGCACCTCCCGAGGGGGCGGCACGCTGTACCGCGGCGATCTGGGCATGTGGTCATGGGTCGCCCACCGCATCACCGGTGTCCTCACCTTCTTCTTCCTGTTCGCGCACGTCATCGACACCGCGCTCGTCCGCGTGTCGCCGCAGACGTACGACGCGGTGATCGAGGTGTACAAGAACCCGGTCGTCAACGTGATGGAGATCGGCCTCGTCGGCGCCGTGCTCTACCACGCGCTCAACGGCATCCGCATCATGCTGGTCGACTTCTGGGAGAAGGGTCCGCGCTTCCAGCGCGGCATGCTCTGGGCCACCCTCGGCATCTGGGTCGTCGTCATGGTGCCCGGCGCCTACTTCATGATCGAGCGGACGCTGTCCGACCTGTTCGGGGGCAACTGATGTCGAACGCACTCGACCTGGCCAAGCCGCGCGCGCCGCGCAGGCCCGCCGCCCGCCGCAGCAACTTCGAGCTCTACAGCTGGCTGTTCATGCGCATCTCGGGCATGGCGCTCGTGGTGCTGGTCCTCGGGCACCTGTTCATCATGAACGTCCTCGACGGCGGCGTGCACCGCATCAACTTCGGCTTCGTCGCGGGCCGCTGGGCGTCCCCGTTCTGGCAGTTCTGGGACCTGTCGATGCTCTGGCTCGCGCAGATCCACGGCGGCAACGGCCTCCGCACGGTGATCAACGACTACGCCCGCAAGGACGCCACCCGGTTCTGGCTGAAGATCCTGCTCTACGTCTCGATGGTGTTGATCATCTCCCTCGGCACGTTCGTGATCTTCACCTTCGACCCGAACATCACCGACTGACGCGCTGCGGGAGAACGTGAAATGCAGTTCCACAAGTACGACGTAGTGATCATCGGTGCGGGCGGCGCGGGTATGCGCGCCGCCATCGAGTCCGGCCAGCGCGCCCGCACCGCGGTGCTGACGAAGCTGTACCCGACCAGGTCGCACACCGGCGCGGCGCAGGGCGGCATGTGCGCCGCCCTCGCGAACGTCGAGGAGGACAACTGGGAGTGGCACACCTTCGACACGATCAAGGGCGGTGACTACCTGGTCGACCAGGACGCCGCCGAGATCATGGCGACGGAGGCCATCGACGCGGTCCTCGACCTGGAGAAGATGGGCCTGCCGTTCAACCGCACGCCCGAGGGCAAGATCGACCAGCGGCGGTTCGGCGGCCACACCCGCAACCACGGTGAGGCGGCCGTCCGCCGGGCCTGCTACGCGGCCGACCGCACCGGCCACATGATCCTCCAGACGCTCTACCAGCAGTGCGTCAAGCAGGACGTCGAGTTCTTCAACGAGTTCTACGTCCTCGACCTCATCACGGACCACGACCTGTCGACGGGCGAGATCGCCGACGGCGAGCCCGTCACCGCGACCGGTGGCACGGGCAAGGTCTTC
>NZ_DASUSQ010000111.1:0-44073 GCF_036375055.1 Umezawaea sp. | reverse complement strand
CGACCGGCTCCGCGAGCACGTGTGCGACACCTACGTGGCCAACCTGCGGAAACTGGTGGACGGACCCGACGCCGACCTCCGCGCGGAGCTGTTCAGCGCGTGGCTGCTGGGGATCAGCGTGGTCCGCTCGGTCGTGCGCGGCGAGGCGCTGTCGACCACCACCGCGGCCGAGGTGTCGCCCTACTTCGACCAGGTGGCGGACGTGCTGCTCGGCAGGTCGTGACGGGCGGCCCGGCACTCCGCAATCCCGTCGCCCGGCCCGCGCCGCCGCCCTAGGGTTGGCCGGATGGACATGACCACCGCCGCCGTTCCCCACTCCCTCGCCCACCTGACGCCGCTGCTGCCCGCTCCCCCGGCGCGGATCCTGGAGGCGGGCTGCGGGCGGGGCGCGCTGGCCGCCGCGCTGGCGGAGCTGGGCTACCGGGTCACCGGTGTCGACCGCGACGCCGAGGTGGCCGCCGCGGCGGGTGCGCGCGGTGTGCCGGTGATCCACGCCGACGTGCTCGACGTCTCCGGCGAGCACGACGTCGTGCTGTTCACCCGATCACTGCACCACGCCGAGGACCTGGACGGCGTCCTCGCCCACGCCGCCTCGCTGCTCGCCCCGGACGGGCGGGTCGTGGTCGAGGAGTTCGCCTGGGAGCGCGTGGACCGCGCGGCGGCCGACTTCCTCTACGACAACCGCGCCCTGCTGGTCGCCGCGGGCCTGCTCGACGCCGACGCCCCCTCCGGTGACCTGCTCGACGACTGGGTCACCGGCCACGACTCCCTCCACACCGGGTCGGCCGTGCTGGCCGCGCTCGACCGCGTGGGATCGGACCCGACCACCGCGGCCACGCCCGTGCTGTGGCGCTTGCTCAACGGCCGCGGCGGCGCGTGGACGGAGCAGGTCACCGCCGTCCCCGGCGTCCTCGACGCCGTGCGCCGCGCCGAGGAACGCCGGATCGCCGCGGGCACGCTGCCCGCCGTCGGCTTCGTCGCGTCCGTCCGCCGCTGACGCGCGACCGGCCGGGCCGCCCGCACGCGTCCTCGTGGGTGGGCAGGCCGCGCGTGCGCGCTGGGCGACGCCGTGCTGGTCCGGACGGTGCACCTCGACGTCCCGCACGCCGGGTAGGCGTGGGCCGGGAACGACGACGGCGAGGAGCGACCCGCTCCCCGCCACCTCCAACGTATAGCGCACAGGGGGTCTTGCGGCAAGACCCCCTTCGTGCCGCACACTCTCCGCCCGCGGCCGGAACCCGCGGAAACAGGTCCCGGCTGGTGGACTGAACCACAGTCCGCGGACCAGCGGTGCGAACGAGGAGCGGGACATGCCCGACGGGGCGGACGAAGGCGATCGGACGGGCGGGCACGTGCTCGGTCTGGAGGAGTTGGACCGGACGGGGGTCGCGGTCGGCGGTGGCAAGGGGGCGCACCTTGGTGAGCTGTCGCGGATCGAGGGGGTGCGCGTACCGCCCGGCTTCTGCGTGACGACGGACGCCTTCCGGCGGGTCGTGGAGAGCGAGCCCTCGATCGGCGAGCGGCTGGACCGGCTGGCCGACCTGGCCCCGGACGACCGGGACGGGATCCGGGCGCTCAGCGAGGAGGTCCGGCGGATCGTCGAGGGCGTCGTCGTCCCGGAGGACCTGGCGGCGGGGATCACCGACGCGCTGGCCGGGCTCGGCGAGGGCACCGCCTGCGCGGTCCGGTCGAGCGCGACGGCGGAGGACCTGCCGGGGGCGTCCTTCGCGGGCCAGCAGGACACGTACCTGAACGTCGTGGGCCCGGAGGCGGTCCTCCGGCACGTCAGCCGGTGCTGGGCGTCGCTGTTCACCGAGCGGGCCGTGACCTACCGGCTGCGCAACGGTTTCGACCACCGGAAGGTCCGCATGGCCGTCGTCGTGCAGCGGATGGTCGTCCCGCTGGCGTCGGGCGTGCTCTTCACGGCCGACCCCGTGACGTCCAACCGGAAGGTCGCCTCGGTCGAGGCCGTGTTCGGCCTCGGCGAGGCGCTGGTCTCCGGTCTGGTGAACGCGGACTCCTACCGGGTGCGGGACGGCGAGGTGGTCTCCAGGTCGATCGCCACCAAGGCGGTCGCCCTGCACGGCGTCCCCTCGGGCGGGACGCGGGAGCGGGCGGTCGAGCCCGACCAGCGGGAACGGCCCGCGCTGACCGACGAGCAGGTCGTGCGGCTGGTGCGGCTCGGCAGGCGGATCGAGGCGCACCTCGGCAGCCCCCAGGACGTCGAGTGGTGCCTGGTCGACGACGACTTCCAGATCGTCCAGAGCCGACCGATCACGACGCTGTTCCCCGTTCCCGAGACCGACGACGACCAGAACCACGTCTACGTATCCGTCGGTCACCAGCAGATGATGACCGACCCCATGAAGCCCCTCGGGCTCTCGGTGTGGCAGCTGACGACCCGGAGGCCGATGGCCGTGGCGGGTGGTCGGCTGTTCGTCGACGTCACCCGCGACCTCGCCTCACCCACCAGCCGCGCCGACCTCCTGGACGCGCTGGGGACGTCCGACCCGCTGATGGGGGACGCGCTGCGGACCGTCCTCGACCGCGACGGCTTCGTGCCGTCGCTCCCGGACTCCGAGGCCGTCGCCCGGATCCCCGGCGCCACGCCGTCGACGATCGAGACCGATCCGGCCCTCGTCACCGAGCTCGTCGAGCGCGGCGAGGCGTCCACCGCCGCGGCGGAGCGCGAGATCCGGACGAGGTCGGGGCCCGCGCTGTTCGACTTCATCCTGGAGGACTTCCAGGAGCTGCGCGGGGCCGTGTTCGAACCGCGGAGCCTCCAGGTGATCGTGGCGGCGATGCAGGCGACGGCGTGGCTCACCGAGCACCTGGGCGACTGGCTGGGCGAGAAGACCGCGGCCGACACGCTCACCCAGTCCGTCCCGCACAACGTCACGTCGGAGATGGGGCTGGCGCTCCTCGACGTCGCGGACGTGGTCCGCCCGCACCCGGAGGTCGTCGCCTTCCTGGACGACACCACCGACGACGACTTCCTCGACGGGCTGGCCGCGCTCCCCGGCGGGCCGCAGGCGCGGGACGCCATCGCGGCCTACCTGCGCCGGTACGGGATGCGGTGCGTCGGCGAGATCGACATCACCAGGCCGCGGTGGGGCGAGCGGCCCACCACCCTGCTGCCCGTGCTCCTCACCAACGTCAGGAACTTCGAGCAGGGCGCCGGTGGGCGGCGCTTCGAGCAGGGGCGGCAGGAGGCGTGGAAGAAGGAGCAGGAGGTGCTGGAGCGCCTGCGGGTCCTGCCCGGCGGTGAGCGCAGGGCCGAGGAGACCAAGCGGATGATCGACCGCGTCCGGACCTTCAGCGGGTACCGCGAGTACCCCAAGTACGTGATGGTCAGCCGCTACGCGCTCTACAAGCGGGCGCTGCTCGGCGAGGCCGAGCGGCTGGTGCGGGCGGGTGTGCTCGGTGCGGCGGAGGACGTGTTCTTCCTGACGTTGCAGGAGTTCCACGACGCCGTGCGCGCGAACCGGGTCGACGACGCGCTCATCCGCCTGCGTGAGGAGGAGTTCCGGTCCTACCGGGCGCTCACGCCACCCCGCGTGCTCACGTCGGACGGCGAGGCCGTCACCGGGGCGTACCGGCGGGACGACCTGCCCGCGGGCGCGCTGGTCGGCCTGCCGGTGTCGGCCGGGACCGTCGAGGGGCGGGCACGGGTCGTCCTGGACATGGCGGAGGCCGACGTCGAACCGGGTGACATCCTCGTCACCGCTCACACGGACCCGAGCTGGTCGCCGCTGTTCGTCGCGATCACGGGCCTGGTGACCGAGGTCGGGGGCCTGATGACCCACGGCGCGGTGATCGCGCGGGAGTACGGCCTGCCCGCCGTCGTCGGGGTGGAGGGCGCCACGCGCCTGATCCGGGACGGGCAGCGGATCCGGGTGAACGGGGCCGACGGGTACGTGGAGGTCCTCGCCGAGCCGTGACCGACCGGCGCCCGCCACGTCAGTGCGTGGCGGGCAGCCCGGCCGCGGTGGCGGCGATCATCCGCCGCAGCGTCGGCCGGAACGGCGGGAACACCCGCGCGATCTCCGGTTCGCGGTCGTAGAGCTGCCGCAGCGCCTCCGGGGGCCGGGTCAGCGGGAACAGCTTCGCGACGAACGCGCTGGAGGCCATGACCAGCGACGCGCCGTCGGTGGCGGTCAGCTCCGGGCAGGCGGCGGTGATCCGCCCGCCCACCGCGAAGTAGGTCTCGATGGCCCACAGCTTGTAGACGCGCAGGGCGTCGACCGAGACGTTGTGCTCCAGCATCGTCTCGGCGTGGGTGGTGAGGTCGCAGTACAGGGGCCGGTCGGCGTAGGCGTCGGCCAGCGCGTCCGCCGTCGCGGCGAAGCCGCTCGCCCCGTGCAGCGCGGCTCCGACGGCGGCGGCCCACTCCGAGCCCTCCCGCATCGTCAGCTGGAGGTAGATCTCCTCGCGGGTGCCGAAGTAGCGCAGCACGTTGGACTTGGCCAGCCCGACCGCGGCGGCGATGTCGCCCAGGGTGACCTGGGCGACGCCCGAGTCCTGTGCGAGCTCGCCCGCGATGGCGAGGATGGTCTCGCGCCGCTGGTTCTTCTGCTCCGGGCGCCTGGCCCGCTGGAACGACGCTCCCATGACAGCCATCACCCTAGCCCCAGCTTAACGGAACAACGTTCTCTTGTTAAGGAGATGGTGTTCTAATAACATTCGCCCATCCCCTCCCCCGCTCCGAACGGCAGGCACATGACCAGCAGCACCGACCTCGGCCGGACCGTCGACGACTTCGTCGCGGCCTTCAACGACCCGGCCCCCGACCTCGACCGGGTCATGTCCTTCTTCGCCGAGGACGCGCGCTACCTGCCGGGCCACGGCCCCGAACTGCGCGGTCTCGCGGCGATCAGGGCGGAGTTCGCGCCGCAGTTCGCCGGTCGCTACGGCGCGATGACGTTCGACGTGTACGACACCGTGATCGACGAGACCCGCGGCCGGGCGACGATCAGGTGGGCGTGCAAGCTGGACCTGAGGGGGGCGCACGGCAAGCGCGCGACGGCACCGCTGCGCTGGTTCGCCCGCCTGCGCCACGGCGGCCGGATCCAGTGGCACGGCTTGGACGTCTTCCACTTCGACGCGGCGGGACGCATCACCGGCAAGTTCACCTACGCGACCTTCCGGCTGCCGCTCTGGGAACGGGGTAGCTGACGGCGGGTACGCCCGACGATCTCGCGGGTGCGCCGACCCGGCGCGTCGATCACGTCATCCGCCCGTTCACCGGACCTCGTCGGCCGGGGCCGTCCGGCGCGGGAGCCCCGGACTCAGCCCCGCCACCGCGAGCCGGAACAGCCGGTTCGCCTGGGCGGTCGGGTCGGGGTGGTGCTCGGTGGCCATGGTGATGCCTACCGCCAGCGCGATCAGGTCGGCCACGGTGACGTCCGGCGCCACGGCGCCGTCCCGCGCGGCTCGGTCGAGCATGGGCTCCGCCGCCGCGGACAGCGCCGCCGCGCAGGAGTTCTCGTGCACGGAGTCGACCGCGGAACCGTCGTAGGCCAGCGCGGCGGCCAACCCCCTCGCGTCGACGCAGTAGGCGACGACCTCGCCCATCCAGTCCAGCAGGGCGGTGCGGCTGTCTCCGGCGTCCGCCAGCTCGCGGGCGCGGGCGGCCAGTGCGTCGATGCGGGTGTGGGACACGGCTTCCAGCAGCGCGCGGCGGGTGGGGAAGTGCCTGCGCACGGTGGCCGAGCCGACCCCGGCCGTGCGGGCGATCTGCTCCAGCGAGGCGTTCGCGCCGTGGGCGGCGACCTCCTGCTCGGCCACGGAGAGGATGCGCGCGTAGTTGCGCACCGCGTCGGCGCGCTGACGATCCGGCATGGCGTCCTCTCCGAACCTGGACAACTGGCGGGCCCCGCCACATCGTAGCGGACGCCAAACGGCGGGCCCCGCCGTTCAATCGGACCCAGGGGTCCTCCACATGGACGTCACCGCGGGGGGCTCGTGGCACTTCGGGTTCTCCATGACCCCGGCCATCCCCGAGATGCTGCTCGACGGCCACCAGGAGGAGTTCTTCCGGTCGGCGTTCGACGCCAGGAGCACGCCGTCGACGTTCGGCGACGAGGACATCGCCTACCACGCCAAGGCCTACGAGGGCCGGGACCGGCTCCGCGGCGGCTTCGAGCACTACCGCACCCTGCTCGACGACGGCCGGGAGAACCGGGCGGCGCTCGCCACGCGCCGCCCCACCGCACCGGTCCCGTCGATCGGGGACAGGGACTCCGTGGCGGACGGCACCACCGAGGCCCTGCGGCCCCACGCCGACGACCTCACCGGGCTCGTCGCCCCCACCGGCCACTTCGCGGCGGAGGAGGCCCCGGAGTGGTTCGTGCGCACCCTGCTCGACTACCTGGCGGCCACGCCGAGAACCGCGGCCGACCGGGTCTGCGCCCCCTAGCGTCCGGCGTCGGGGATCCAGCCGCCGTGGAACCCGAGCGGCACCCGGCGGGGCAGGTGGACGGTCGCGACCGGACCGGCGGCCACGTCGCTCGCGTCGAGCACGACGAGGCTCGCCGCGTCGGCCGTCCGGTGGGCCACGATCGAGAGCAACCACCCGTCGTCCTCGCGGGTGGCCCCCCGCGCCGGGACGAACTCGGCCTCGCCGGGGATCCACGACGGGTCGAAGACCCACGTGTCACGCGTGCCGCGGACGGTGTCGTACTTGATGATCGCGGGCTTGTTCCTGTCGTCGATCATCAGCGGGGCGGTGACGGCGTACACGGTGTCGCTCGCGAGCCCGGTGCGGTCGTCGTTGATCGTGGGGAACTCCACGTCCAGGTCGTCCACCGCCTCCTCGCCCGCCGTCCCCGCGGCGACGTCGAGCGTCCAGCGGTAGAGGTTGGCCCCGGATCCCGCCACCACCGCCGACGGCGAGGAGACCCCGCCGAGACCGGTCCAGATCCGGTCGAACGTGGCCGGGGTGTAGCGGACGGCCTCGACCACGATCCGTCCCGGCGCGGCCTCCTTCGCGTTCGCCACGTGGAAGGCGTAGCCCGGCTCGACGTCGATCCACCGCACGTCGGCGTCGCCGCCGTCGCGGGGCATCACCCCGATCCGCGCGCCGTGGGCGTCCGACCAGCGGAACGGGATCCCCGGCCGGGAGCGCAGCCCCTGGTCGAACACGACGGGGAGGTCCAGCCACACGACGTGGTTCTCGGTGATCGCGAAGTCGTGCATCATCGTCGGCCGCGGCACGGTGATCGGGGTGCTGCGCACGAGGTCACCCGCGGCCGTGACGTGGTGGAACGTCAGGTGGGGCGGCTGGAGGCCCACGCCGAACAGGTACAGGTCACCGGTCGCCGGGTCGACCTTCGGGTGCGCGGTCATGGCGGTGCGCAGCTTCCCGTGGAAGTCCCAGGGGCCGACGGTGTCGAGGTCCTCGGTGACCTCCCACGGCACGCCGTTCTCCACCAGCGTGAGGATCCTGCCCGCGTGGTGGATCACGCTCGTGTTGGCCGTGGTGCACGTCAGCGCGCTCAGCGGATCGGTCCGGTCGGGACGCGCGCCGTCCGCCAGCGGCGTGCGCACCCACCGGTTGCGGTACCACGTCGCCCGCCCGTCGACGATCCGGACGCCGTGCAGCATCCCCTGCCCGGCGAAGTTGTGGCCGGGGTCGGTTCCGGGCAGCGGGTTGGGGCCGTTGCGGAGGTAGCGCCCGGCCAGTTCGGCGGGCAGGTGGCCCGACACGTCGAGGTCGACGGCGTCCGCCTCGTCCGGAACGGGGGCGAAACCACCGCTGAGGTAGGCGGGTCGCAGATCGGCCGTCATCGTCCAACTCCTTCTCACGTCGGGATTGACCGGACCGAACGTACCGTCGAACTAAACACCTGTATAGAACCAGTTCTTCAGCGGAAGAACGCTCAGTTGTCACCGCTGGTAAACGGCCGTATAGTTCCTCCGGTGACGAGCCAGGACACGCCGCGGCGCCGCCGGAACAAGCCGGGCGAGGGAGGGCGGCTGCGAGAGGAAACGCTGGTGGCGGCGTTCGAGGTCCTGCACGAGGAGGGCGCGGTCGAGGCCGTGACGCTGCGCGCGGTCGCCGCGCGGGCGGGTATCACGGCACCCGCGCTGTACGGTCACTTCCGCGACGTCACGCACCTGCACAGCGAATTGCGGACCCGCGCGTTCGAACAACTGCTCGACGCCTGCGACGCGGCGGCGGAGGGGATCACCGATCCCGTCGACGCCCTCCACCTGCGCGCGGAGACGATCGTGGCCAGGGGCATCGAGTTCCCCGGCCGCCACCTGCTCATGTTCACCCGGATCGACGACGCGTCCAACGACGCGGGCCACCGGACGTTCGACAGGCTCGTCGCGGTGGTCCAGTCCTGCGTCGCCGCGGGCCGGTCGGCCAGCACGGACCCGGCGGAGGACGGCGCCTACCTGCTGGCCGCGCTCAACGGCCTCGTCATGACCAGGACGACCATGACCGGGTTCCCGTGGCCCGCGCTGCGCCAGTCCGTCCACGAGATCACGCGGCGGATCGCGCGGATCGTCGACGCGCCCTGAGCCCGCCCGGCGCGGGGCCCGCGATCAGGTCCGGGGCGGGTACTGCTGGGACTGCCGCACGTCCTGGGGCCGCCCCCCGAACGACCCGTTCGCCTGCTGGAGCAGCCGGGTCGCGTCCTCCCCGGCCACGCGGTTCGCCAGACCGCAGAACGTGCACTGCGTGCTGTACCTGGTCTTGACCGGGAACAGCGGGACGAAGAACAGCGTGAACTTCGTGACCGCCTTGTGCAGCGGGTGCGCCACCGGGTTGCCGCACCTCGGGCAGAGCAGCGTCAGCACCGCCAGGACGAAGACCTTGGTCCGAAAGCCGAAGATCACCACGTCGTACTCCCTCGACTCGTCCGACCCGGCCCCCAGCCTACCCAGCGCCGGGCCGCGGCAATCCCCTCAGCCGAAGAGGTCGTCGCAGGTGAGCTTGTGGCCGGGCAGGGAGGGGTCGGGGCGGGGGCGCAGCCCGTCGAGCATCAGCGCCATGCAGCGCTCGGCCGCGCCCTCGACCCCGTCGACCCTCTTCGGGAGCTGCCGCGTGAGGAGCACGATCAGCATCGCCACGTCCCCGGTGCCGACGTCGGGCCGCACCTGCCCCTCCTCCTGGGCACCCGTGACCATCCGGTCGAGGTCGGAGAGCAGGACGCGGCGGAACCGCTCGGTCGTCGGGTCGCCCCGGATGATCGCGCCCGCCTGCTCGGAGATCATGGCGAGGTGGACGCTGAGCCGGAGCTCCCGCGAGTACCGCACGAACCGGACGAGCGCGTCCCAGGACGTCGGCTCCTCGTCGATGCAGGCCCGCGCCTCGGTCAGCGCACGGGTGAAGCTGTCCAGGGCGACCTCGCGGATCAGCGTCTCGCGGTCGGGGAACCTCCGGTAGAGCGTGCCGACGCCGACGCCCGCCGAGCGCGCGATCTCCTCCATCGGCGCCTGCGGCCCCTGGGCGACGAAGATCGTCCGGGCGGCGGCGATGATCTGGTCGCGGTTGCGCCTGGCGTCGGCGCGCAGCGGTGCACCGGGGTCGACTGCCATGTCACCGCGCCTCTCCGCTCGAATCGGGGCCCGATTCTCGCACGGGGTGATCACAACCGGGCGTACCGGAAATCGGGGGAGCTTCACCCCGAAGCAGGTGGACGGTTTTCGTCCGCTTCGCTAGCGTGGAAATCAAGCGGAAGGTAATCCTCCGCTTACTGACGGTTCCACAGGAGGAGATCGCCATGACGGAAGCGCTCCAGATCCGGCCCGAACAGTTCCCCCTGTCGAGGGAGTGCCCGTTCTCCCCGCCCAAGGAGTACCGCGAGATCCGCGAGCAGGAGCCGATCGCGAGGGTCCACCTGCCCGACGGGAAGTGGGCCTGGGCGGTCACGCGCCACGAGGACGTCCGGGCGATGCTGTCCGACCCGCGGTTCAGCTCGGACCGGACGAACCCGAACTTCCCGGTGATGACCACCGGCGGGCGGATCCGGCCGGACGACGACAAGGCCGAGAAGTCCCTCATCTCCATGGACACGCCCGAGCACGGACCCGCCAGGCGCGCGGTGCTCGGCGAGTTCACCGTCCGCCGCATGGAGGCGCTGCGCCCGCGCATCCAGGAGATCGTCGACGAGCGGATCGACGCGATCCTGGCCGGGCCCAAGCCCGCGAACCTGGTGGAGGAACTCTCCCTCCCCGTGCCCTCGCTGGTGATCTGCGAACTGCTCGGGGTGCCCTACAGCGACCACGAGTTCTTCCAGGAGCACACCGCGACGATGGTCAACCGGCTGAGCGCCGCCGAGGACCGGCACGCCGCGCTCCAGGCCATCGAGGGCTACCTCAGCGACCTGATCGCGGTGAAGGAGAAGGATCCCAGCGAGGACGACCTCCTCGGCAGGCAGATCACCAAGGGCCGCGCGGAGGGCACCTACCGGCACGAGGCGTTGGTGGCCATGGCCTTCCTCCTCCTGGTCGCCGGGCACGAGACCACCGCGAACATGATCTCGCTCGGCACGGTGGCGCTGCTGGAGAACCCCGACCAGCTCGCGCTCGTCAAGGCCGACCCGACGAAGACGCTGCCCGCGGTGGAGGAACTGCTGCGGTACTTCACCATCGTCGACGCCGTCACCGCGCGGGTGGCGACCGAGGACCTGGAACTGGGCGGGGTCACCATCCGGGCGAACGAGGGCGTGCTCGGCCTCAGCTTCGCCGCCAACCGCGACCCGGAGGCCTTCGAGAACCCCGACAGCCTGGACGTCGAGCGCGGCGCCCGGCACCACGTCGCGTTCGGTTTCGGCGCGCACCAGTGCCTCGGCCAGAACCTGGCCCGCATGGAGCTCCAGATCGTCATCGACACCCTGTTCCGCCGCATCCCCGACCTCGCCGTCGCCGAGCCGCTGGAGCGGTTGCCGTTCAAGGACGAGGCGGCGATCTACGGCCTCTACTCGCTGCCGGTCACCTGGTAGCCGGTCCGACACCGGCACCGGGTCGGCGCCCGACGAGCCGCGGTCACGCGATCGAAACCCTCCGAGGTGGATGTCCACCCGTTCGGACCAGCTTGGATCCGCCCAGTCTGGCTATTCCCCCTAGAGCGGCGCGAAAACAGACGAATGCGGGTGAGGTCGTGGGCGACCGGCTGGCTGTCAGGCAGTGCGTTCCTCCTGTCCCACCGCGTCCCGGACGGCGGCTGGACCCGGTGACCCAGATGGACACGTGGTGGAAGTGGTTCGGCCGCACCTCGGGAACCGAGTGGGACATCAGCGTGGCCGACGGGTTCCCGTCGACCGTGGACGTCGTGGTGACCAGGAACGCCTACCTGATCACCACGTCGATGACCGGCGTGCGCCGGGAGGACCTGCTCGTGGACGTCCGCAACCACGACGTGCGCCCCGACGGCGGACTCGTCGAACGCGAACGCGTCGGCATCACGATCCGCCGAACCCTTCCCCCGCACGACTTCCACTGCTGCGCGACCCTGCCGGTGAACGTCGGGGCGCACCGCATCGACGCCTGGCTCGACGACGGCGTCATCGTCATCCGCGTCCCCGTCGACGGCACCCACCGAGGCCGGTGACCCGCCCCCAGCGGGCCACCGGCCGAACCCCACCGCCAACGAGCCACCCGGTCCAGCGCCGCCACCTCGCGCACCGCCGCCGCCACAGCCCGGAAATCCTTGCGCGGAACCGCACCGCGGTTGCTCGGGACCTTCGCGCTGATCCTGATGTTCGGGTTGCGCCCGACCACCCCGCCAGGGCTCGCGCGGATGCGCTCCTGCTCGTCGCCCTTGCTCCCGAGCGACGAGCCCGAGGCGTTCACGCACCGCGTCGGCACGACGATCCCGTCCAGCACCGGCCCCAGCGCGCGCTCGCGGGCGATCTCGCCCACCTCGATACCGCTGTCGGCCACCTGCTCGGCGGACATCCGCGGGGCCAGGCCGACCGGGCGCAGCAGCGTCACCAGCCAGCCCAGCCGCCGCCACAGCGCCCGCATGCGCTCGACGTCGACCTCGTCGATCCGGTCGTGGGGCCGGGCACCGTCGACCGGCACCACGCCGGTCCACGCCACCGCGGTCGAGGACGCGCCTGCCGTCGTCGTGCCTCCCCCCTGCTCACCCGTCGGACACCCCACTACTCTGCGGTACTTGGTGGCAGTACACGGCACCGCTGACTACCAGTGCATAGCAGCGCTCACTAGCGGCGGAACCGGCTTGCGCCTCAAGCCGGTTGAGGTACCAGGGTGGTCCCCGTGAACGACCACGAGCTGTACTCCATCGGAGACGCCGCGCGCCGCAGCGGCCTGAGCGTGAGCGCGGTCCGGTTCTACGCCGACGCCGGGCTCATCGAGCCCACGCACCTCAACGGGTCCGGTCACCGGATGTACGACATCCACGCCATCGCCCGGCTGGAACTCGTCCGGACGCTGCGCGACCTCGACACCGCCCTCGACGACGTCCGCCGCCTGATCGAGGGCGGCGTCACCCTGCACGACCTGCTCACCACGCACCTGGAGGTCGTCGAGCGCCAGGAGCGCACCCTGCGCGCCAAGCGGGCCGTGCTCAGGACCCTGATCAAGCAGGGCGGCACGACCGCGCAGGCCGACCTGATGCACAAGCTGGTCTCGATGACCGACGAGGAGCGCGAGCAGGCGGTCGACGACTTCTGGAACGACGTCAGCGAGGGCCTGGACGTGGCCGAGGGCTTCGTGGACCGGTTGCGGGCGAACCGCCCCGTCCTGCCGTCGGACCCCACCGCCGCACAGCTGGAGGCGTGGATCGAGCTGGCCGACCTGGTGTCCGACCAGGCGTTCCGCGACGCCGTGCGCACCTACCTGCGGGACACCTACTCCACGCCGGAGGCCAGGACCGTGACGAGCGAGCCGTTCCAGGACTTCGTGCACGTGACCGGGGCCTCGCTCATGGAGGAACTCCTCGCGGCCCACCGCGCCGGGGAGCCACCCCGGTCGCCGTGGGCCCAGCACGCCGCCACGCGCTTCCTGGAGGCGGTGACCGCGCTGTCCGGCAGGCCGCTCACGGCCGAGGCCCGCGACCGGATGGCCGACGGGTACCGGCAGATCCCCGAGATCGTGCGCCGGATGGCCGAGGAGGACGCCGCGTCCGGCGGCCCCGTCTACGACGACACCCACGGCCGCTACCTGGCGCTGGTGGCGCGGATCAACGGGACCCCGAGCGCCGACGGCCACGACATCCCCTACACGTGGATCGCCGACGCCATGGGGGCCGTGGAACCGACCCCCTAGTGCCACCGAGACGGGCGGGCCGCCCGTCAGGCGCGGGCGCCCCGTCGACGCGCAGCACGGTCCCGGACACGAACGACGCGCGGTCGCCGAGCAGCCACGCCGCCGCCTCGGCGCCCCGGCCAGGTCGGCGCCCCGGCCCAGCGGCGTCCCCGCGACCAGCGGCTCGGGCAGTCCGGGCGGGTGCGCCACCAGGGTGTCCATCATCTCGGTCTCGGTGTCGCGGCCCTGCGGCCGCCGCCGGTCATCGGCACCCAGCGCGTGGACGTGCCCGGCTGACCGGCGAGACAAACTATCCAATCCTGGACCAAATGTATAAGGTCAAGACCATGCTCGACCTCGAAGCCATCAGGGGCGCCGCCGAACGGATCGACGGTGTCGCGCTCCGGACCCCCGTCCTGACCTCCTCCACCCTCGACCGGGACACCGGCACGACCGCGTTCCTCAAGGCGGAGAACTTCCAGCGCGTCGGCGCCTTCAAGTTCCGCGGCGCCTACAACGCGCTCTCCCGGCTGACGCCCGCGCAGCTCGCCACCGGCGTCGCCGCGTACTCCTCCGGCAACCACGCCCAGGCGGTCGCCCTGGCGGCGCGGCTCAGGGGCACGAAGGCCGTCATCCTGATGCCCGAGGACACCCCGGCCTCCAAGGTGGACGCCACCCGCGGCTACGGCGCCGAGGTCATCACCTACGACCGCTACACCGGCGACCGGGTGGCGCTGGGCGACCAGCTCGCGGAGGACCGCGGCCTGACCCTCATCCCGCCCTACGACCACCCCCACGTCATGGCGGGGCAGGGCACCGTCGCGCTCGAACTGCTGGAGGAGACCGGCCCGCTGGACGTCCTGCTCGTCCCGATCGGCGGCGGCGGGCTGATGGCGGGCTGCGCGACCGCCACCAGCCACCTCCACCCGAAGACCCGGATCGTCGGCGTCGAACCCGAGCGGGCCAACGACACCCAGCTCTCGCTGCGGAGCGGCGAGCGCGTGCGCATCCCCGTCCCGCGCACCATCGCCGACGGGCAGGCCACCGAGATCCCCGGCGAGCTGACGTTCGCGGTGAACCAGCGCCTGGTCGACGACGTCGTGCTGGTCGGCGACGACGAGATCCGCGCGGCGATGCGGTTCGCGTTCGAACGGCTCAAGGTCGTGCTCGAACCGAGCGGCGCGACGTCGCTCGCCGCGCTGCTCGGGGGCACCCTGTCCGGTCGCGTCGGCGTGGTCCTGTCCGGCGGCAACATCAGCGTCGAGCGCTTCCGCGACCTGCTCGCCTAGCCCCACCGTCCACATGCGACGGATCAACCACGGGCAAGCGCTTCCCTGACCTGCCCGAGCCACCGCACGCCCAGCTCGGGCCCGTCGGGGAACCGGTCGTCGCGGTCCCAGCGCCACGCCGTGGCGATCGCCAGCACGAGGGTCCGGCACGCGCGCAGCAGCTCCCGGTCGACGCCGGGGTAGTGCTCGCCGACCTCCTCGGGAGCGTGGGCGAGGTCGAACTCGACCGGGCCCCGGCAGCACGTCTCCAGGTCCACGAACAGCGGCCCGCCCGCCGTGCTGATCACGTTGCCGGGGTGCGGTTCGCCGTGCAGCACCTGGTCGGCACCGCCGTGCTCGACGACCACCCGGCCCAGGTCGCGCAGCGCGCCGCCGAGCAGTCCCCGCTCCTCGTCGGTGAGCGCCGGGGACCGGTCGCGGTCGGCCACGATCCGCCGCGCCTGCCCGACCCGTTCCGAGAAGTGCGGCGCGGGGAGGTCGAGCCCGCGCATCCCCGCGTGCAGCCGTTCGAGCGCGGCGGCGTAGTCGGCGGGCGAGACCCCCCGGTGCGGCACGGGTTCGTAGTAGGTCCACAGCGTGACCGCGAAACCGCCGTGCTCGTGGACGTGCGGCCGCTCCAGCGCTGCCACCGGGCTCCCGGATTCGCGCAACCGCAGGGCGAGGTCGACCTCGAACCGGGCGACCTGCTGGTCCGCGGGCGCCACCCTGGCCAGGACGTCGCACGGCAGCAGGCGCACGGTGAGCTTGTTGGAGTCGTGCAGAACGATCGTTTCGTCGACCGCGAGGCCGAGCGACCGCGCGATCGAGGTGGCCGCGGCCACCGCACGCGAGGCATCCGCTGTCCGCATCGCCGCGAAGCCCTCCCCAGCAGCACGATCGTCCGGCCACCGTACCTCCTTGAGAGCACGAACACCGTTGTGGATAAGGTCGCCCCTCCCACACGGCATCGGAAGGGGGCGGCCGGTGATCGGGCGCCTGGACGAGGACGACCTACAGCGGTGGCAGGACGGCGACGCGGCGGTCATGCGCGCCGAACTCGACCGGGCTCTCGCCGGCGGCCCACCTCCCGACCTCGACGACACGGTCCGCGCTCCCCAGCGCCCGCCACGGGAACGCCCCGCGCCGAACACCCGCCCCAGGGGCCGCGAGGCGGACGGCAGGCCGGGCGAACCGGTGGAACGGCCCTCGCGCCCCGTGAGCCTGACCTCGGACGCGGAGCTGATCGACTCGGTGCGGGGCGGGAAGATCCAGGCCTACGGCCAGCTCTACGCACGCCACGTCCACGCCGCCCACAACCTGGCCCGCCAGCTGGCCAGGTCGCCGATCGAGGCCGACGACCTGGTGGCGGACGCGTTCGCCAAGGTCCTCTCCGTGCTGTGCGGGGGCGGCGGCCCCGATTCGTCCTTCCGGGCGTACCTGCTGACCTCGTTGCGCCACACGGCCTACGACAAGGCGAGGCGGGACCGCAGGCTCGAACTGGCCGACGACGTGGAAGCCGTCTCGGGCGTCGCCGCCACCACCAGCCTGCCGTTCCACGACACGGCGGTGGCGCGGCTGGACCGGTCGCTGGCCGCCAGGGCGTTCGCGAGCCTGCCCGAGAACTGGCAGACCGTGCTGTGGCACACCGAGATCGAGGGCCAGACCCCGGCGCAGGTCGCGCCTCTGCTCGGCCTGACCCCCAACGGCGTCTCCGCGATGGCCTACCGGGCCCGCGAGGCCCTGCGGAAGGCCTACCTCCAGGCGCACGTGGCGGTGAACCCCTCCGAACGCTGCCGGGCGACGGCGGCCAAGCTGGGCGCCTGGACCCGCGGCGGCCTGTCCAAGCGCGAGACCGCCCAGGTCGAGGCGCACCTGGACGACTGCGCCGCCTGCCGGGCGCTGACGGCCGAACTGGCCGACGTCAACGGCGCGCTGCGCGCCGTCGTCGCGCCGCTGGTGCTCGGCGTCGGCACCACCGGCTACCTGGCCGCCGGAGCGGGCAAGGCGAACGCGGTCACGTCGCTCGTCGCGAGCACCGGAGCCTCGACGCCGCACTGGATCGGCGCGGTCGCCTCGACGGCGCTGCTCGCGATCACCATCGGCTCGGGGCTGGAGAGCCCGGAGGGCCCGGCCGAGGCCACGACCGTCGCCCAGGCCCCCGTGTCGGCCACCACCGCCCGGACGACGGAGGCCGCCGGGCAGCAGACCACCTCGTCCGCGCCCACCGGCACCACCTCGTCGTCATCGCCGGGTACGTCGACGGGCGAGTCGAGCGCCGTCGGACCGACGGGCACGGCCGTCGCGCCACCGGGCACGGCCCCACCCGCGGCGCCCACCCTCGCGCCGAGCGCGCCCGCCGGGTTCACCACGTCCACCGGCGGACCGCCCACCGACTTCCCCATCACCATCCGCAACACCGGTTCCGCACCGGCGCCGCCCACGACGATGACGCTGTCGCTGCCCGACGACCTCAAGGTCGTGGGGCCGGGCAACAACCTCCGGGGCAGGAGGCTCGTCGGCCTCGACGGCGCCACGCAGACCGTCGGCTGCCCGGCGGGCAAGGTCACGGTGGTCTGCACGGCGGAGCAGGACCTCGCGCCGGGCGACTCGGTGACGTTCGTCTTCCGGCTGCTCGCGGGCCCGAAGGCCCAGAACGGCACGATCACCGCCACCACGGACTCCGACGTCCCGCTGGTCGTCGAGGTGCCCGTCACCATCACGCCGAAGAAGTAGGCCCCGAACGGTCCACAGTGGACCGGTTCGGCACTGTCGCTCCCACCGGAGGTCCTCCCAGCGCCCGGCGGCGATGTCCTCGCGGGTGCCGACGACGAGGTTCGGGGTGAACAGGCCGTGGTCGACGCCGTTGCCGGACACCTGGGCGAGGAGCACCGGCCCGTCCTGGTCCGGCGGGTCCCGCCGCTGGTCGGAGAACCCGCCCACCCGCGCGACGACGGAGGGCGACCGTCCGTTGTGGACTTTGCCCAGGACCGCGGCCGCGAAGCCGTCCAGCGGCTCGCCGCCGTCCAGGAACGCCCGCACCGCGGGGGCGCCGCGCCGGCCGTGGTCGATGGTCAGCCCCGGCAACGGGTACAGCGCGTGCGGCTCGCGCACCACCGCGCCCTCCGACGGCCGACGCTCCCCGGTCGGCACGCCCGCGGGGACGTGGAGGACGAGGGAACCCTCCGGCAGGTCCCCGTGCCTCACCAGCAGGACGCAGGGCCTCAGCGGCCCCGCCAACTCCTCCGCGACGTCCGCGGGAACCCCGTGCCGCCGGCCCAACCGCTCGTCGGTGATCGCCGTTCGGGTGATCGTGCCGCAGGCCGGGTGGACGCCACCCCGACGGACCCTGTCGAAAAATGTCTGATCCTGTTGCTTTCTGTTGACAACGTCCGGGTGCTGCCGTAAGCGTTGGAGGAGTCGGCCGTCCCCGCCCCGCCTCCCGACATCCAGTCCGGACGACAAGGAGAAGCGGATGTCCTCCAGGAAGCCCACGCGGCGCGACTTCCTCAGGGCGGCGGGCATCGCGGTCGGTGCGGCCGCGGGTGCGCGGGTGCCCGCCCCGACCGCGTCGGCGCGGGCCGTCGAGACGCTGGCGGACTACGGCGGCCACAGCACCGACGGCCGCACGGTGACGACGACCAGCACGACCGGGCAGCACCTCGCCATCACCGCCTACGGCGACCACGTCGTCCGGGTGCGGGCCGTGCGCGGCGGTGAGACCTTCTTCGCCGACGACCGCTACGAGATGGTCGACCCCGCGAACCACGCGGGCATGACCGGCAGCCTGCGGGTCGTCGACGAGGGCGCCGGCCTCACGATCACGACCGGCGCGGCCGACGGCATCACGATCGTCCTGCGGAAGAACCCCCTGCGCCTGGAGTACCGCCGCACGAGCGACAACAGCCTGCTGGCGGGCGAGGACGCCACGCGGAGCATGAGCTGGAACGGCAGCGTGGTCACCCAGGCCTTCACGCCCGCGGCGAGCGGCGAGCGCTTCGTCAAGGGCGGCCACGGCCTCTACGGACGGGCCCCTGGGGTCGACCGGACCGGGGAGGTCGTGTCGCACAACTACGGCGCGCGCGGCGACCACTCGGACCAGGCGCCCGCGATCGTGCCGCTCTACCTGTCGTCCAGGGGGTACGCGGTCTTCGTCAACACCACCTTCGACACGACGTTCAGCTTCGGCGCGAGCGGCAGGTACGAGTTCTCCGCCGACGGCCACGACACGTCCGGCGTCCGACCGCAGATCGACTTCTTCGTCATCGAGGGCCCTGGGTTCGCCGCCCTCCTCGACCGCTACACCCGCCTGACCGGCAGGCCGCGCTTCCCGCGGATCGGCGTCTTCGGGTTGCAGCTGTCGGACAAGAACTTCCCGAGCGTCAGCGACCAGAACTGGTGGACCACCAGGATCACCGCGCTGCGCGACGCGGGCTTCCCCCTGGACGTGCAGGTGCACGACAACCGCTGGCGCGCGGGCTCCGGGAACTGGAGCGGGTCCTGGTTCGAGTTCAGCCCGGTGCGGTGGCCCGATCCCGCGGGCTTCAAGCGCTGGGCCACCGAGAACGGCGTGCTCACCACGCTGGACTACAACCGCAACAACTCCAACGAGATGGCGGGCTGGATCCCCGGTCCCCCACCGGGCTACAGCTTCGCCCCGGCCGACCTGACCGGCGTGAGCGACAACGACGCGGTCCCGGACTGGAGCAACCCGGCGACCCGCGCGTGGGTGTGGCGCGTCTTCTGGACCAAGGCGCTCGACCCGGCGCTGGGCTTCCCCGGCGACGCGCTGTGGCTGGACGAGCCGGACGAGATGGGACCCATCCCGCACAACGCGCTCGCCGCCAACGGCCAGCGCTGGGCCGAGCTGCGCAACGCGTACTTCCTGCACTTCCAGAAGGGCGTCGGCCAGGAGGGCTGGGACCGCTACGTCGGCACCGCCAAGCGCCCCTGGACGTTCACCCGAGGCGCCACCGCGGGCCAGCAGCGCTACGGCCACCTCTGGACCGGCGACATCGACTCGACCTACTCGGAGATGCGGGAGCAGATCCGGGGCATGCAGAACGCGGGCCTCGGCGGCTTCCCGTACTCCAACATCGACGCGGGCGGCTTCTTCGGCGGCGTGCTGTCCGACGCGCTGTACCGCAACTGGGTGGCGGCCTGGGCCAGCACGTCCCCGATCTGGCGGCCGCACTCGACGGGCGACACCGCGGTGCTGGGGCGGGCCGCGTCCCGCTGGCCCATCGACCAGGGCGCCGCGGTGCAGGCCGACTTCCTGAAGTACAGCCGGGTGCGCTACACGCTGCTGCCCTACGTCTACTCCATCGCCCACGCCGCGCACGCGACCGGGATGCCGATGGCCAGGGCGATGGTGATCGACCACCAGCACAACGGCAACGCCTACTCCCACGACCTCCAGTACATGTGGGGTCCGTCGATCCTCGTCATGCCCGTCACCACCGACGTGGACGGCGCGGTCCAGAACGTGTGGCTGCCCGCGGGCACGACCTGGTACGACTTCTGGTCCGACGCCAGGACCGCGGGCTCCGACACGGCGGACAAGGCCCACACCACCCGGACCGGCGAGATCGTCATGTACGTCAGGGCGGGGAGCGTCCTGCCCCGGTACCGGTACGCGCAGAGCACCGCTTTCCTCGACCGGACCCACCTGGAGGTGGACGTCTACGCGGGCGGGGACGGGTCGTTCGCCGTGCACGAGGACGACGGCGTGACCGAGGAGTTCCGCGTCGGCTCCGCGGCGAGCACCACCGCGCTGACCTACACCGACTCGGCGAGGCGGGTCGTGGTCGACCACCCGGTGGGCACCTACCGGGGCGCGCCGACCGAGCGCCGCTACGTGGTCCGCTTCCACGGCCTGGCAGCGCCCGTGGGGATGCGCGTGCGCGGCGGCGCCGCGCTGCCCGCGTTCACCGGCGAGGCGGCGGCCGTGCTCAACGGCAGCGGCCAGGTCTGGGACCCCGCGAGGAAGGTCCTCTCGGTCGTGACGCCCACGATCGCCGTGGTGACCGGCGGTGGTGCCGCGGCGGTCGTGGAACCGAGCGGAACCGCGTTCCCGACGCCGTCGGGCAGGACCGTGCACGGGGCCGAGGACGCCGCCCTCGGCGGTGCGGTGATCGGGTCGCGGCACGCCGGGTACACGGGCAACGGCTACGTCGACTTCACCGGCGCCACCGACGACTTCGTGGAGTGGACGATCGCCGTGCCCTCGGCCGGGACCCGCGCGCTCGGCTTCCGGTACGCCAACGGCGGTACCACCGACCGGCCGTTGCGGGTCTCGGTCGGCGGCACGGTCGTCGGCACGCTGCCCTTCGCCCCCACGGGAGCCTGGACGACGTGGGCCACCGCCCGGCTGACCGCCGCGCTCCCGGCGGGGAGCGCGATCACGGTCCGCGCCACCGCCACCGGTGCGAGCGGCGGGAACCTGGACTGCCTGGTCGTCGACTGAGGCCCATTCTTGATCGTACGATCCAGATAACGTACGGTGAGGCCATGGCGAGGACCCGCGAGTTCGACACCGAGGCCGTGGTGAGCCGGGCGATGGACCTGTTCTGGCTGCGCGGCTACGAGGCGACCTCGGTGCGGGACCTGACGCGGCACCTGGGGATCGGGCAGGGGTCGCTCTACGCCGCGTTCGGCGACAAGGACGGTCTGTACCGGGCCGCGCTGGAGCACTACCGCACCACCCGCGCGGCCGCCGCGCTGGCCGACCTGGAGAAGGGGGTGGACGCCCGGTCGGCGATCCGCACGATGCTGGTCGAGCGCATCCGGATCGCCGTGGCCGACGGCGGTCGGGGCTGCCTGGTGGTCAACGCCGCCTGCGAGCGCCTGCCGGAGGACCCGACGACCCGGCGCACCGTGCGGGACGTGCAGGACGCCAGCCGGGACGCGCTCGCCGAGGTGCTGCGGGTCGCGGCCGAGCGCGGCGAGATCGCGGCGCGGCACGACCCCCGCACGCTCGCCGCCTTCCTCGTCACCTTCCTCAACGGACTGCTCATCTCCTCGAAGGTCACGCCGGACACCGCGGCGCTCGAACCCCTCGTGGAGGTCGCGCTGGCGGCCCTCGACTGATGCGCCACGCTCCCCACTCGACCGGTGCGCCACGCCCTCACACCGCATCGGTCGATCCAGAGAACGATCGTCGCCAGGAAGGTTGGGAGACATGATGTTCGACCACGACGGAGCACCCGTCCGCACGGGCAGGGCGACCGTCAACGGCACGAGCCTGCACTACCGCACGGCCGGGTCCGGGCCCGCCGTCGTGCTGCTGCACGGCGTGCCCAAGACCGGCTACCACTGGCGGCACCTCCTGCCGAAGCTGACGCCCCACCACACCGTCGTCGTGCCGGACCTCCGCGGCCTCGGCGACTCCGCCCGCCCGGCGGACGGCTACGACTCCGCGACCATGGGCGACGACGTCGCCGAGCTGATGGCCCACCTGGGACACCGGAGCTACACCGCGGTCGGCGAGGACTGGGGGGCGGTGATCGGCTACCAGCTCGCCGCCCGCCACCGCGACCACGTCGACGCCCTCGTGTTCGCCGAGGCGCTGATGCCGGGGTTCGGCTTCGAGGAGCACGTCGCGCTCACCCCCGAGAACGTCGCGAGCGGACTGCACCTGTGGCACCTGGGCTTCTACTTCCAGCCCGACGTGCCCGAGGCGCTGATCGCCGGGCACGAGCGCGAGCTGATCACGTACATGATCAAGTTCGAGCGCGCCCGTCCGGACAGCGCGGGCCCGGACGCGGTCGACGAGTACGTGCGCTGCTACTCCACCCCCGGTGGCATCCGCGCCATGCTCTCGATCTACCGCGCGATCCTCGTCGACGCCGAGCAGAACCGGCAGGCCGCCGAGCGGAAACTGGACATCCCCGTCCTGGCGCTCGGTGGCTCCGCCTTCATCGGCGACCGCAACGAATCCCAGATGCGCCTGCTCGCCCACGACGTCGTCGGCCACGTCTTCGACGCCGGGCACGACCTCGCCGAGGAAGTCCCCGACGAGGTGGCCGACGTGCTCCTGCCCTTCCTGGCCGAGGTCGGGTGACGGCGCCGCGGGCGGGACCGGCGAAGCGGTCCCGCCCGCGGCGGCATCACCGCGGTGAGCCCCGGCGCGGCAGCACCCCGAGCGCGACCGCGGCTCCGGCGGCCACCGCGAACGCGCCGACCAGTTCGGTGGCCCGGAAGCCCGCCCCGGCACCGAGCAGGATCAGGTAGCCGGACGCGGCGAGGCCACCGCCGACGTGGCTCATGGACTCCAGCAGGGCCGACGCCGTGCCGCGGTCGGCCTCCTCGGCGTCGCCGACGCACTCGCGGGTGAGCGCGACGTAGATCGGGCCCGAGGAGATCCCCCACAGCACCAGCCACGGCAGCATCGCCGTCACCCCGTCCGAGCCGCTGATCGCGATCATCGCGAGCGCCGAGGCGCACAGCAGCATGGACACGACCAGGACGAGACGGGTGCCGTGCCTGCGCAGGACCACCGGGGTCAGCAGCGAGCTGACGATCCCGCTGACCAGCACCGGTGACAGGGCGAGACCGGCACCCGCCGCCGACAGCCCGTGCTCCTGCTGGAGGCGCAGGCTGCCGACGACGATCACGGCCGTGTAGCCGGCGCAGTACGCGCCGAAGGCCAGGCAGCCGCCCACCATCCGGCGCGAGCGCACCAGGCGCGGGGTGATGAGGGGGTGGGACGCGCGGCGCTCGACGAGCACCAGGGAGGCGAGCAGGACCAGGCCCAGGCACACGACGAGCGCGGCGCGGCCGGTGTGGTCGCCGCGCCCGAGTTCCTCCATGCCCAGCAGCAGGGTGACCAGCCCGGCGGTGACCACGACGGCGCCGAGGACGTCGAGCCTGCCCGCGGCCCCGCGGCGCGGCTCGTCGCGGGGCAGGAACACCAGTGCCGCGCCGACGGCCGCCGCCCCGACCGGCACGGTCACCAGGAAGATCCACCGCCACCCGAGCTGGACCGTGATCAGCCCGCCCAGCATCGCACCGGCCAGCCCGGCCACCCACGCCGCGAAGGCGATCACCGAGAACACCCGGCTCTTCCAGGGCTCCGCGGTGAACACCGAGCCCGCCGTGGCCAGCGCCGCCGGGATCGCGAACGCCGCGGCCACGCCCTGGAGCACGCGTCCGACGAGCAGCAGCGGCAGGCCGGGGGCCAGTCCGGCGACGAGCCCGGCGACGGTGCACAGCGCCAGGCTCGCCACCAGCGTCCGGCGACGCCCCCACAGGTCGCAGACCCGCCCGCCCAGGACCAGCAGCGCCCCGATGCTCAGCGAGTACAGGCTGAGCACCCACTGGAGGGCGCCCGGTGCCAGGTCGAACTCGGAGCCGATCGAGGGCAGCGCCGTCGCGACCGCCAGGCTGTCGAACAGGACCAGCAGGGAGGCGCTGCCGAGCAGGACGGCCACCGGCCACGGCCGGACCGCCGGCCCGGTGGTCCGGCCGCCACCCGGTGCCCGCGTCCCCACCTCCCCCGTCATGCGGACGTCGTCAGGTCGTAGCCGTACCGCCGGGCGACGTCCCGCAGCTCCCCGCCCGAGAAGAACCTCGCCAGTTCCGGTGTCATCCAGTCCTTCCACCCGTCGGTCTTGCCCTCGCGGACGACCCTGCGCTGGTCGTCGTGCTCCGGGTGGGCCGCGGCCACCCGGTCCTCGTGCTCCCGCATCCGCGCGAACGAACTGGCGCCGACGGCACGCACGACCTCGGCCTCGGAGGCCTCGACGCCGAGTTCGCGCAGCGCCGTCGACACCACCTCCACCGGTCGCCGCTTGAGGTCCTCGAACCGCAGGACGTGGACGTGGTCGGCGCGCTCGGCCCGTTCCGCCCACGACGCGTAGAAGGCGGGCCAGTCGTCCACCGGGCCGGGGCTGAAGTCGCCGGGACCGCGCAGCCACCCGGCGAAGGTGTCCGGCACGCGGTCCCACTCCTCCTCGGCGAACCGCCGCCGCCACTGGTAGCTGGCGTAGATCGCGTCGCGCGGGTCGCGCACGAGCACCCACACACCGCCGACGTCGGCCTCGCCGAACACGACCGGCGGGTGGTGGGTCTTGACGAAGCGGGGCCACAGCGCCACGGGACGGCCGTCGCCGGTCTCGTCCTTGTCGTGCTGCGCGGCGAGGTGGCGGCGGTAGGCCACGTGGTCGGCCGCCACCTCGGCCCGCCCGTCCTCGTGCAGCACCTCGGTGTAGGCGTCGACGTAGTTGAGGCCGAGTTCGAACAGGACGTTCCCGATGAGGGACTGGCCCGACCCGCCGTGGCTCGCGACGACGACGTCCTGCCGCCCGAGGCGGGTCACGTTGCGCCGGTACAGCTCGCTCACCCGACCGAGGGCCAGGTCGTGGTCGGGGAGCACCGTCATCGCCGCTCCCCCGCGTCGCGCACGGCGGCGATCCACCCGACCGTCACGTACGGGACGTCGATCTCGTCGACGCCGAGCGCCTCGACGTGCCGGTCGATGTCGGCGAGGATCGCGTCGAACTGCTCGCCCGCCTGGCGCTCCAGGATGCCGTGCGACCGCCAGGCCGCCAGCCAGTCCGCGACCGGGACCCGGTGCAGCACCGGCTCGCGCAGCACGGTCGGCGTCCCGTACAGGCCGCTCTCCTCGATCACCGGCGCCTGGTCCTCGCGCCGCGCGCCGTAGCCGTAGTCCGGGATCCTGGCCCGGATCAGGCCCTCGATCTCCGCCTGGAGCGGGTCCTCCAGGTCGCGGTGGTTCCAGACGCAGACGAACCACCCGCCGGGCCGCAGGATGCGGGCCGTCTCGCGGAGCGCGAGCGGCCGGTCGGTCGTGGCGAACGACGAGCCGAAGGTGACGATGTCGTAGGCGGCGGAGGCGAGCCCGGTGTCCTCGCCGATGCCGACGTGCCAGGTGACCTCGCCGCCCCTCGTCCGCTCGACGCCGATCTCGCGCATCGCGTCGTTCGGCTCGACCGCGTCGACCACGCAGCCGCGCGCGAGCAGGTCGACGGTGAGGTGGGCGTTGCCCGCGCCGATGTCGGCGACGCGGGGAGCGGGCCGTCCGGCCAGCTCGACGATCCGGTCCACGGCGCGCGGCGCGTACGGGGGCCGCTGCGTGTAGGTCGCCGCGAGCTTGGTGTAGTCCCACTCCAGCGGCTTGTTGGCGGATGTCATGGTCGATTCACACCTTCCTGTGGCAGACGTGCGGAAGTCGGTGGGTCGCTCAGGTGGCGGCGGGGGTGTAGGTCAGCCACCCGCGCACCACGTCCACGAAGGCCTCGTGCTCGTCGGTGTAGACGGTGTGGCCGCTGTTCTCGAAGATCCGGAGTTCGGCCCCCCGGATGCTCCGCGCGATCTCCTCGGAGAACTCCGGGGCGCAGATCCAGTCGTGCCGTCCCCCGATCACCAGCGTGGGGGCGGTGATCCGGTGCAGGTCGCCGGTGACGTCGTAGGTGCGGAGGAATCCCGCGTAGCCCTCGTTGAGCGCCTCCGGCGAGTAGACGCACCGCCGTTCGCGCTCCTTCGCGAGGTCGAACGTGCGCGAGTACACCGGTCCGAGGACCTCGAAGTACTCGCGGAGCTCCTCCTCGTCCCGGAACGCGCCCGCCCACAGCTTCTCCGCGGCCTCGCGCTGCTCCGGCGTACCGCGCTCGGCGAGCAACTCCTTGGCGCGGCTGATGAACCGGTGGTCGGGTGCGGTGATCACGGCGATCAGGTGCGACAGGTTGTGGTCGTAGCGCGTCGCGTAGGACAGCGCGACCATCCCGCCGTAGGAGACGCCGAGCAGGCCGATCTTCTCCAGGCCCAGGTACCGCCTCAGCGCCTCGACGTCCTCGACGTTGTTCTCCAGCGTGTAGGTCTCCCTCGGCCCTCGCGCGGACCGCCCGCTCCCGCGGTGGTCGACGTAGACGATCTGCGCCTTGTCGGCGAGCGCGGAGAACGCGGGCTTGAAGCCGCTGTGGTCGCCGCCGGGGCCGCCGTGCAGCGCGAACAGCACCGGCTTCTCGCGCATGTCGACGCCGTCCGGCACGAGTCCCGCGCCCTCCACGTCGAAGTACAACTCGGTGTCCCGGACTTTCGCGCGCATGCGGTCCTCCTCTGGGTCGGACGCGGCCACTGCCGCACAGCGGGGTCTCAGCGGACGCTGGTGGAGTTCGTGCTCGGCGGAACGGTCCAGGCGCGTCACCCCCTCGTGGACGTGGTCGTGGCGGTCGAGCCGCTCAGCAGCGGGGCGACGACGGGACGCAGCGCGTCGGCGACCACGGCGTTGCCGCGCGGCCCGCAGTGCGGCCCCAACCGGCCCAGGGTGAACAGCTCCCGCCACCGCGGGTCCCGGCGGAACCGCTCGGTGACGTCCACGACGGGCAGCGTCGAGCGCAGGCCCGCGAACACCTCCTCGTGGGCTGTGCCGCCGTCGGGCCGCTCCAGGTCCACCGGCTGCGGCACGACGAGCAGGACCGGGTGCTTGCCCGCCGCGCGGCACCGGGCGGCGAACCGCTCCACCAGCGCGCGCAGCAGGCGGCGGGCGTCCGGGTCCGCGCAGAGCCGCGCCGTCCAGCGCGCGTTGTCCCGCAGCACCACGCCGAACGCCGCGCGGACCGCCCGCTCCCGCCGTTCGGGTCCGCGACCGATCCCGGTCAGCAGGTGCGCCAGCACCGGGAGGTGCCGCCGCGCGCGGCGCAGCAGCCTGGGCAGGTAGGGGAAGTCCAGCAGGTCGCGGCGGAACTTGGTGGCGTGGAAGGGATCCAGCCGGGTGATCTCCGGAAGTCGCTCGCGGTAGGTGGCGTACCCGCCGGGGTCGTCGACCGCGCTCGGGTGCGGCACCAGGCCGTCGGGCCCCAGGGTGAACCGCGGCTTGAACGCGAGCACGTTGCCGTACTCGAAGTAGTGCTTCCAGTACGAGTGCACCCGTGCGACGGTCTCCGGCACGACGCCCATGACCACGACGTCGGCCTCCAGGGTCGGCAGCTCGCGTTCGAGGCGCAGCAGGGCCTGGTCGAGGCCGTAGTTGCCGACCCCGTAGTTCGCCACGCCGACGCCGAGCGCCCGCGACAGCAGGTGCGGCCACGTCTCGTCGTCGTCCACGAGGCGGCAGAACGTGTAGGAGTCGCCGAAGCAGGCCACGGCGGCACCGCCGTCGAGGCGGGGGTCGCGCCTGCGTCCGCGCTCGTCCACGGCCCAGCTCGTCGTGCCCCGGTCGGTGGTCTCGGTGCCGTGCTCCCCTGCGCGCCTGCACCACCCCAGCTCGGGGTCGAACGACCTCGCGGCGTGCCGCTCGACCAGTGCCGCGGGGATCTCCGGTGCCAGGTCGCGCCGCGACACGAGCCAGGGGAAGTCCGGCCGCAGCGCCCGCACCAGCGCGTGGACGGCCAGCTCCGCCGCGAGGTACCCGGCCGCCGCGGCGGCCAGCCGCCCGGCGGCCGTCACGTCGTCACCCGCGCGGTCAGGGCGGCCACGATCCGCTCGACCAGCTCGTCCGGGGTGCCGTCGCGGCCGGAGCTGTCCAGCACGAGGTCCGGGTCCTCGGGGCGGGGGAACGGGATGTCCACGCCCACCACGTCGGACTGCTCGCCGTCGAGGGCCGCCCGGTACAGGCCCCTGGTGTCGCGCTCGACCACCACGTCCATCGGCACGTCGAGGAACACCTCGAAGTAGTCCGAGAGGTTCTCGCGGTTCCACGCGCGCCACCGCGGGAAGATCGACAGCACGGCGGCCACCACGTGCACACCCTGTCGGTCGAGCATCCGGCACAGGCGGCTGATCCGCTCGGCGTTGACCTCGCGGCCCGCCACGTCGTGGGACAGCGCGCCGCCCCACACCTCGCGCAGCAGGTCGCCGTCGAGGTAGACGAGGTTGGCCGACTCCTCGCGCAGCCGCGCGGCCAGGCGCGTGCCCACGGTGGTCTTGCCCGCACCCGACAGACCGATCAACCAGACGATCACCCGAGCACCTCCTGCCCGTCGCCGAACACCAACCGGCCCCGCCGCACGAGGTCCTCGCAGACGTCGAGGTCGCCGGGGCTGTCCACCTCGCCCCACGCCTCGTGGCAGGGGACGGTCTCGATCCGCTCCCCGGCGTCGAGCAGCGCTTGCAGCAGGCTCGTCACGTCCAGCTCGTCGACCCGCCGCGCGGGCAGCCCGTCCAGCAGCGCCAGGGTCGCCGCCCACGCCTCCGGGGTGAACCGCAGCAGCCCCAGGTACTGCCCCTGCACCTCGGCGACCGTGCTCGGCCGGGCACCGATCCGCTCCAGCGCCCCGTCGGGGGCCAGCCGGAAGGTCTCCGCGTCGTCGAGCGGGTCGGCGAACCGCCGTTCCCAGAGCTGGAGCCAGTGGGGGTCGTGGGCTATGGCCAGGTCCCCCGGCGCGGCGACGAGGCCGCGCACCGTCGCCGCGGAGTAGACGATGTCGCCGTAGGAGACGACGAACGGCCCGCCGGCCAGCCACTCCGACGCGGCGAGCAGCGAGCGCACCATGGCGGTCTCGGCCCACCGGTGGGCGGGGAACACCGGCAGCCCCAGCCCGGTGAGGTCGTCGGCGCGGTAGCCCGCCACGATCGCCAGGTCGGTCACCCCGGCCGCGGTCAGCGCCGCCCGCTGCCACGCCAGCAGGGGACGGCCCGCCAGCGGCACCAGGCACTTCGGCCGGTCGTCGGTGAGGTGGCGCAGCCTGCTGCCCCGGCCCGCCGCGAGGATCACCCCCCTCATCGCCCACCGCCGAACTGCGAGCGGAACAGCTCCCGGTCCGGCTCGGCGAGCGCGGTCGGCAGGCGTTCCGGGTGCCACATGACGCCCAGCACCGGTTCCGTCTCGTGCCGCACGCCCTTGACGACGCCACCGGGACCGGTCGCCCACACCCGCAGCGGCGGCCTCGACCCGACCGCCGCCCAGTGGTGGTAGCTGTTCACCACCCGCTCCCGGCCGTCCGCCAGCACGGTCTGCCGGGGCGCCACGTGCCCGCTCACCCGCGTCAGCGGCACCCCGAAGCGGCGCAGGAGCAGCTGCATCCCCCGGCACACCCCGACCACGGGGAGACCGGCGCGCAGCGCCGCGTCCAGCAGCGCCGTCTCGGTGCGGTCCCGCTCGGGGGCGTCACCGCCGAGTTCGACGAGGTCGTTGCCGCCGGTCAGGAGGACACCGCCCACCGGGAGCGCGCGGAGCACCCCGGCCGCGCGGGCGGGGTCGTTGGGCACCGGGACGGGCAGCAGCCCGCAGTCCGCCAGGAAGGACCACCACCGCTGGTCGACGGCGTCGTGGCGGGTGCCGCGCTCCGGGTCGACCACCACGCGGGACGTGACGGCGACGCACGTCATGGCAGCACCTCCACCCTGCGGTTCAGGCAGTCGACGGTGAGCCGCCGGGCGGTGGACCACCGGTCGTAGAGCACCTGGCCCGCGCCGATGACCGCCGGGATGCCGAGCTGGTGCGCGCGGATGGCCATGTGGGAGTTGGCGCCGCCGAAGCGGGTGATGAACCCCGCCACGCCCTCGGCGAAGATCCAGTCGTAGCCGGGGTCGCCGCTGGGCAGCATCAGGATCTTGCCCTTGACGTCGGCCGGCCGCGACGAGATCAACGCGACGGGACCGGTTGCGGTGCCCTGGGTGACGTAGTTGGGTTCGCTGGTGGGCAGGTGGAACGACGTGACGTCCTCGGGGCAGGCGATGACCGGGGGCAGCACGAGGCGACGGGTCAGCCCGTACTGCTGCCGCCCCGCGTCGGCGCTCCGGCGCAGCACCTCCTCCGGGCTCGCCGCGCCGCGGTACAGCTCGTCGACGCACGTGATCGTCGTGCAGGACATGTCGTCGACGTCGACGCCCGCCTCGCGGCCCAGCCGCGCGAGGAGCGAGAGCGCCTCGCTCAGGTGCCGGGTGAACTCGAACTTGGAGTTCTCGCGCTGCTCGATGCTGGTGACCACGAACGCCAGCAGCCCGTGGGCGTCCAGTTCCAGCCGGTGCTGGCGGAGCAGCCCGTCGACCAGGCGCATCGTGCTCGCGGGCAGCCGGAACGGCGGCGGGTCCACGGCGCGCGTCCGCCGGTCGGGCCAGTCGAAGTAGCCGTCGGGGTCCTCGTCGTAGCGCGGGGACCGGATGTCGTAGGTGCCGGGGCGGAGGAACCCGTACCGGTGCAGGAACTCCTCGCGCGACAGCGCCGTGCGGTCGCTCAGCATCCTGTTGGTCACCGTGTCCAGCGAGGCCATGAGCCGGGCGACGTCCTGCTCGGTCAGCACGCCGATCCCGACGAGCGACCGCAGCATCTCGGTGGCGATGAAGCCGAGCCTGGCGAAGCCCGCGAACGCGAGCGTGCCGAACCGGCGGCAGTCCTCCAGCAGCCAGTAGACCTGGCTCGGCAGGTCGAGGTCGGACTGCCGCACCTCGTTCAGCTTGGCGCGCAACGAGGTGATGGCCGCCAGGTCCTCCTGCCGCGCCGGGAACTCCGGGTCCATGAGGTCGTTGGTCAGGGTGCGCAGCGCCACGACGACGTCGTCGCGCTCCCCCGCGCCGAACAGGTGCCCGGCCTGGTCGGCCAGCCGCTCCCGGACGGTGAAGGAGTAGCAGGAGAAGACGACGTCGAACTCGATCTTGTCGTGCAGCTCGGGGTTGTCCACGAGCCGGTCGATGTAGTGGTCCACCAACCGTTCCGCGACCCGGTCGTCCAGCGACGCGGGGACGAGCGAGTTGCAGCTCGCGCGCACGTCGACGTAGGGCAGCCCGCGGAAGTCGAGCATCAGCGGGAAGCCGCGGACGTCCCGGTAGCCGTAGCGCGCCCGCTGGGCCGCCCACTGCCCGTCGGTGATCAGGCGCTGGTACAGCGACGCGGCCAGCGGACGGGGGCGGGTGCCGACGATCTCCGCCGGGTTCCAGTCCGGCATCACGCCGAACACGGTCCGCTGTCCGCACAGGTGCGGGTGCGGCTGGCTCGCCGTGCGGACCTTCGCGGCGACGGCGGCCAGCGCCTCCTCCAGCGCGCCGTCGTCGGTCAGCGGCTCCACGACGAGCGGGCGCACCTGGAGCAGGTACAGCTCCCCGTCGTGGTCGAAGGCGAACTCGACGTCGAGACCGGTGCGCCCCAGCAGCTCCTCCAGCTCGTGGGACAGCAGCACGAGACGGCGCAGCCGCGGGTCGACGCGGGAGGTGTCGGCGGACTTCCAGGAGTAGAACGTCCGCAGCCGCGCGCGACCGCCACCGGTCACCGCCGCCGGGTCGCCGTCCTCCTCGTAGTTGACGACGAGGTAGGGGGAACCGGTGTTCGGGTCGCAGGTGAAGACCACCCCGCTCATCGTCACGTCGCGGACGAGGGGCTGGACGAGCACGAGCTGGTCGCCCAGCTCGTGCTCGGGCAGCACGTCGACGCGGGCGCGGTAGGAGTCGATCACGGCGTCGACCGCCGTGCGCAGGGCGGCGCGGCCGGTGACCCCGGCCACCGACAGGTAGCTGCCCGGCATCAGGGTGCGGGGGTCGTCCTCCCGCCTGGTGCTGCTGCGCACGATCAGCGGGCGGTGTCCCCAGGGGCGGTCCTCGACCCGGTCGAGGACGCGGTCCCGGTCGGCGCTCCACTCGTCGACCCGGAAGTGCAGCAGGGGCAGCACCCGCGCCGTGCGCACCAGCGGGGCGAGGTTCTCCAGGGTCTCGGCCTTGGAGCCGAGGAGCCCCACCGGGTCGGCGGGTACCGTGCGCGGCGGCACCGCGCCCGGCGACGAGCGGGGCAGCGGCGGGGCGGCGTGGTCAGGCGCCATGATGCTCCTTCACTCCCGGTGTGAGGACTGGTTCAGCGGACGCGTCCGGAATCGGGTGACCGGGTCGCGGAAAGCGGCGGGAGAACCCGCTCGCACATCGCAAAAGAATCGCGAATGGATGGACGCAACAGCATCGCTCCCCCTCAGGTCGCCCGTCGCCGTCTCCGTTCAACGGCAGTACCCCGGCCAACTCCGAGCAAACTCCCCATTGCACGGGCACAAAATTTGAGACATTTTTACGAATGCCGGTGGCACCTTCAGAGCAATCGGATGCGACGAATTCGCGGTTTGAGCCTCGAATTACCACAGGGGTGGAATGAATGCGCGCCGCGAGCCGGTTTGGTGGTGCGGGGCGGGGGGAAGTTTCGACCATGGTCTTGTGCGACGGCGGGCTTTCGGCGGTGTTGGCCGAGGAGTCGGGGCGGCTGCTGACCGGGTTGCGGCGCGGCGGTCTGCGCGGTGCGGAGCTGGGCAGACGGGGAGACCTGCTGTCGCACCGGTTCCTGGTGCGGGCGCTGGCCGACGCCCGTCCGCACGACGCCGTGCTGTCCGAGGAGGGCGCCGACGACCCGCGGCGGCTGGCCGAGGACCGCGTCTGGATCATCGACCCGCTCGACGGCACGCGCGAGTACGGGCTCCTCGGTCACACCGACTGGGCGGTGCACGTGGCGCTGTGGCAGCGGGGGCGCGGCATCACCTCCGCCGCCGTCGCGCAGCCCGCGCTGGACGTGGTGTGCGCGAGCGGGACCGCGGTGGCGGTGCGCCGGACGGCCGCGCGACCGCGGATCCTGGTGAGCGGGAGCCGACCGCCGTGGTTCGCCCCCGCCGTCGCCGCCGCGCTCGACGCGGACCTCGTCGGCATGGGCTCGGCGGGCGCCAAGACCCTGGCCGTGCTGCGCGGCGAGGCCGACGCCTACCTGCACGCGGGCGGCCAGTGGGAGTGGGACTCCGCCGCGCCGGTGGGCGTCGCCGCGGCGGCCGGGCTGCACACCTCGCGGGTCGACGGAACGCCGTTGACCTACAACCAGGCCGATCCGTACCTGCCGGACCTGCTGATCTGCGCGCCCGAGCACGCCGAACCCATCCTCACCGCCGTGCGCGGCACGGGACCGCTCAGGCCCGCATGACCGCCGCGATCGGGATGCGGGCGGCACGGATCGCGGGCACCAGTCCACCGAGCACCCCGGCGACCACCCCCGCCACCACCCCGGCGACCCCCGCCTGCCACGGGAACGAGATGTCCTGGAGGGCCGGGTAGCTCGACCCGAACAGGGCCGACCCCACCTCCACCCCGGCTGCCCCGGTCCCGATCGCCGCCGCCGCGGTCAGCAGGCCGACCAGGAGGGTCTCCGCCAGCACGATGCCCGCCAGCAGCAGGCGCGACGTGCCGAGGGCGCGGCGCAGGGCCAGTTCCTCGACGCGCTCGCCGACGGTGGCCAGTCCGACGTTGAGGATGCCCGCGACGCCGATCAGCAGCACCAGCGCCGCCATCCCCAGGAAGATCAACCGCATCAGCGAGAGCTGGTTCTCCATGTCCTCCCGCGAGTTGACCGGGTACGCCGTCAACCCGTCCTCGGCCACGCCGACGGCCACCAGGCGGGCGCGCAGCGTCCGCACGAGTTCCGGTGCGGCGGGTGACAGCAGCACCTGGACGCGGGAGCCCTCGCGGGACGGACCGGCGGTCGGCAGCCACGCCCCCACCTCGTCCAGGCGCACGTAGACCGCGGGCTGCGGGTTGCCGTCCGCGACCACCCCGACCACCTGCGGCGTCACGTGGAACGCGGCACCGGGCAGCGCCATCTCGCCGGGGACCCGGTACCGCCGCAGGCCGACCGCGGCCTCCTCGTTCAGCACGACCCTCGGGGCCAGCGCCGGTGCCGAGGCGAAGTCCAGCCACTCCCCCGACACCGGGCGGAACGGCCGGAACCCGCGGACGTCCCCGGTGAGGGCTTCGAGCTTCACCTCGATCGCCTGGCCGTCCGGCTCGCCGGAGCCGTCCGACGGACCACCCGCCCGCGCGTGGTCGAACGGCACCGCGCCGTCGTTGATCGGGCGCACACCGGGTTCGCCGATGACCGCGTTCATGCCGATCGAGGCCACCCCGTCGGACCTGCCCGACAGGGTCCGCTCGACCACGGTGAGCGCGGACGGCTCGTCGGGCACGCTCATCCAGAGCGTGCCGTCCCTGCCCCGCGACAGCTCGACGCCGGAGAGCATCGCGCGTTCGGCGATCTCGGAGCCCGCCTGCACCGTCAGCACCGCGAGCACCCCGAGGAACAGGCTGATCATGGACAGGAACGTGCGCAGCTTGCGGGCGCGGATGCCCTGGCCGCCGATGACCAGCGCCGAGCGCAGCTTCCCGGAGCCCATCAGGCGGCCCCCGTCCCGCGCGGGCGGGTCGATGTCGTGCGCGTCATGCCTGGTCCTCCTGGTGGGTCGTCGGGGTGATGGTGCGCAGCGCCCGCCCGCACGCCGCGGCGGCGGCCAGCGAGACGAAGAACCCGGCGGCGGCCGGGGCGGCGATCCACGGCGTCACCGTCGTGCCCGCGTCGTCCGGGACGCCCGGTGCGACCGTCAGCAGCCCGTGCCCCACGGCGACACCCGCCGCGCAGGCCGCGAGCGTGGCCACGACCACCGGCAGCACGACCTCGCGCCGCAGCACCGTGCGCAGCACTCGCGCGGGTGTGCCCGCCGCCATCAGCACGCTGAACGTCCGGCGCCGCTCGACCACCGAGCCCACGGCGCTCACCGCCGCGCCGGAGCCGCCCAGCAGCGCGGCGACCACCAGGCCGATCAGCACCGCCCGGTGGAGGTCGGCGAGCATCGTGGTGGCGAGGGTGTCGGACTCGGCGGAGTTCCGCAGCGGCGATCCCGGAACGGCCCTGACGAGCGCGGTGTGGACCGCCTCGCGGTTCTCCGGTGTGGTCAGCACCGCGACGCCGTTCGGCCGGGCGGCCAGGGTCGGGACGAGTTCCGGGTCGACGACGACGTGGGAGCCGCCGTGGTGGAGGCGGACCCCGACGCCGTCCGGCAGGGCGACCCTCGGCCGCGCCTGGCGGCTGGAGATCCGAAGTGGACGGACGGTGTCCAGCGGGTGCGGCGCGTACACCGCCGGTCCGGGTTCGCAGGTGAGCCCGGTGAGGACGGCCGCGACGTCGGCGCACCGGGCGACCACCGCGGGGTACGACCGGCCGCCGGAGTCCAGCAGTCCGTCGACCAGGGGCACGACGGGCGCGGTCGTCGCCGTGCGCAGCGCGTCGATCCGCCGGGGGTCGGTGACGTCGTGCGCGACGACGGCGTCCGGCGCCCACGTCCCGTCGTCGACGATGACCTGCCGCTCCAGCGTCGGCACCATGGTCAGCGCCAGCGCCCCGGTGAACACGGCGACGACCACGCCCGCCGTGCCGCGGAAGGCCGCGACCGGGTCGCCGAGGAGCCGCCGTCCGGCGAGCAGCGTCGCCGGTCGGCGCCAGCGCCCGACGAAGAGCCAGCCCACCAGCGACGTCAGCACCGGTCCGGTGAACACCAGTGCCAGCGCGACCCCGGCGACGCCCGCCAGCACCACCTCGAAGCGGTTCGGCCCGCCGACCTCGCGGGCGACCACGAGGCCGACGGTGAACAGCGCGAACGCCCCGACCAGGACCGGCGTTCGCCGCCACCGGACGCCGCGGACCTCCACCGCGCCCGGCGGACGGGTGAGGACCCTCCGGTGGCCGACCAGCGCGGCGCCCACGACGAGCAGCGGCGCGCACACCGCCACCACCGCGGCCACGAGCGGGTCGGGGGTGAAGTCGTCGGGGAACCAGGTGCCGCCTCCCCACGGGACCCGCGCGACGAGGTGGCTCGACGGCCAGGCCAGCGCGACGCCGAGCAGGCTGCCCGCGACGGCCCCGGCCGCGATCTCCACCGCGACCACCGCGGCGGCCTGGCGCGGTGTGGCGCCCACCAGCCGCAGGGCCGTGAGCCTGCGTTCCCGCTTGGCGGACGTGAGCCGCCCGACCGACCCGACGAGCACCAGGCAGGGCACCACGAGCACCACCAGGCCGATCCTGGTGAGCAGGTGCAGCATCCCGGCGGTGTCGGCCACGCGCACGCGCGGCCCGAGCAGGTCGCTCGCGCGGACGCCGTCGACCGCGCCCGGCGGGTGGCCGACGATCGCGACCAGCTCGTCCGGGAACCCCAGCGCCCGCTCGTCCAGCAGGCCCACGACGGCGCCGGGGAAGCGGTCGCCGAGCCTCGCCGGGGGCACCGCGCCGACCAGGTCGGCCAGCGCGGGCGAGAGCACCACCTCACCGGGGCCGGGCAGGCGCGGGATCCCCCGCGCCACGGCGACCCCGGCCGGGTCGTCCGACGCGACGTCGAAGCGCTCGACCAGCTTGCCGCGGAACTCGTCGCGGGTGGCCGCGACCGTCAGCGGCCCCTCGGGGCTCGCGCCGCGCCACGCGACGCGGTCCTCCCGCGCCCGCAGGGCGGTCGGAGCGGTGACCAGCCAGAGGACCAGCAGCACCCCCACCGCCACGCCGAGCGCGACGAGCACGGCCGAGACCCGCGCGCCGCGGTCGCCGCGGAACAGGGTGATCGCGAGCCTCACGCGACCCCTCCGTCCCGCGGCGCACGCGCACGCCTCCACACCGGACGGACCCCGACCGACCCACGAACCCTCGACACCGCAGCCATGCCGTGAATGCTGTCGAGCCGCCGCCGGTCCCCACCTCGGTCACGTCGCCACTTCGGATCGGTCAAGTGACCGAGGTGGGAGGTGAACCGGATCAGTAGCGTCTCCACCATGGACGGACTCCGCAGGCAGTGGCCTACCGCGCTCGCGCTCGGCGCGCTGCTGGTGGTCGAGCTGACCTGGCTCCTGCCCGTCCGCGGCCCCGACGTCTGGGTCTGGTTGCTGACCGTGCCCGCGTGCGCGGCCGCGCTCGCCGCCCACCGGTTCCCGGCGGTGTCGACGGCGGTCGCGGCCACGTCCGTCGTGCTGACCTCGCTCGCCGTGGACGAGGACGGGTCGCGCCTGGAACGGCTGCTGAGCCCGCTGTCGCTGGCCGAGACGGCGGCGTGCATGGCGATCGTGGCCGCCGTCGTGCGGTGCGCGACCCCGAGGGCGGCGGGCGTGAGCGTGGGTGTGCTCGTCGTGGTGAGCACGCACGCGGCCGTGGTGCGCACGGGCTTCTCCTGGACCGAGTCGAACGTCGCGGGCTCGCTGCTGCTGGGCGTGGTCGCGATCGGGACGGGCCGGTACTTCCGGGCGCGGGACGCCGAGCGGGAGCGCCTGCTGTCCTCCTCGGTGTCCGACGCGCAGCGGGAGGAGCGCATCGCGCTGGCCCGCGAGCTGCACGACGTCGTCGCGCACCACGTGACCGGGATGCTGGTGCAGGCGCAGGCCGCCCTGGACGTGGCGGAGGAGGACCCAGGGGCGGCGCACCGGCTGCTGCCCGGCATCATCGGCAGCGGGACTGAGGCGGTGGGCGCGATGCGCAGGCTCGTGGGCACGCTGCGCGAGGGCGAGGCGGAGGTGGCGACGACCGACCTCGGCGCCGACGTCCTGGCCGCCGTCGAGCGCGCCCGCGACCAGGGGCTGCCCACCAGGCTGCGCATCGACCTCCCGCCGGACCTGCCGCCCGAGCTGGGCCGCTCCGTGCTGCGGCTGGTGCAGGAGTCGCTGACCAACGCGCACAAGCACGCCGTCGAGCCGACCGCCGTCGACGTGGAGCTGTCCCGGACGCCCACGGCGGTGCGCGTGGTCGTGACCGACGACGGCAGGCCGGGGTCGGCGCGGTCGGCGGGTTACGGTCTCGTCGGCATGCGGGAACGGGTGGGCATCCTGGGCGGCCTGTTCTCCGCCGGTCCGGACGGGAACGGCTGGCGGGTCGTCGCCGAACTTCCGTGGGAAGGGCACGCGTGATCTCGGTCCTGATCGCCGACGACCAGGAGATGGTGCGCACGGGGTTCCGGCTGATCCTGGAGAGGCGGCCGGACATCTCCGTCGTCGCCGACGTGGCCGACGGGGTCGCGGCCGTCACGACCGCGCGCGAGCTGCGGCCGGACGTGTGCCTGGTGGACATCCGGATGCCGGGTCTCGACGGCCTGGAGGTGACGAAGCGGCTCGCGCCGACGTCGAAGGTCGTCGTGGTGACGACCTTCGACCTGGACGAGTACGTGCACACGGCGTTGCAGCACGGGGCCAGCGGGTTCCTGACCAAGGACGCGGGGCCCGAACTGCTCGTGGAGGCCGTGCGGGCGGCGGCGCAGGGCAATGCGCTGATCTCGCCGCAGGTGACGCTGCGGCTGCTGCGGCAGTTCACCCGTCGGGGTGAGAGCGCGGACCGGAACAGGCTCACGGCACGGGAGCAGGACGTGGTGCGCGAGGTGGCGCGCGGGCTCACGAACCAGGAGATCGCCGTCGCCCTGCACATGTCGCTGTCCACCGTGAAGACGCACCTGACCTCGGTGCTGGGCAAGCTCGGCGCGCGCAACCGCGTCGAGATCGCGTCGTGGGCCTGGCGGGCGGGCCTCGCCGGGTCGTGACCCGCCCGCACCAGGTCAGAACAGGGCGACGGGGTTGACCGGCACGCCGGTCAGGCCGTGGACGCGCGGCGGGGCGACGGTGAGCAGGAAGCTGTGGCGCCCCAGCTCCGCGCACAGCTCGGCGAGGTCGTCCAGCTCGGCCGCGTCCACCAGCGGCATCGCCATCCGGCCGAGGCCGACCCCGTGCAGCGGCGACGGCCCGTCCGGGTCGAGCGGCGGGTGCGCGTCACCGCGGTCGGCGGCGCAGAGCGAGACCCCTCGGCGGTGCATCCAGCGCACCGCGTCGAGGCTGATCCCCGGTGTCGGCGTCCCCGGCACCGGGACGCTCGACCACCCCAGCCGCACCACCAGCGCGTCGCCCTCGCCCACCTCGACGCCCTGGCGCCGCTCGGCCCGCTCGAAGTCCTCCGACGTCACCGCGTGGCCGGGGGCGAGCGGCCCGTCCGCGGCCAGGTCGAGCAGGACGCCCCGCGTCACGATCCCGGCGGCGAACGCCCCCGTCGACCCGTGCACGACACCGCCGGGCGTCACGGCCTGCTCCCTGGGCTTGCCGGGGTAGACCAGGTCGTCGCGGGACCAGTGCGCCAGCGCGTCGATGTGCGTCGACCGCACGTGGTGGTTCGTCACCAGCACCAGATCCGCCGCCACCCCCATCCCGGTGTGCGACACCATCTGCTGAACCGGGGACACCTCCACCGTCGTGGGCGCGAACGGGCCGCTCACCATCGGGTTCGGCGTGATCGGCTGCGCGAGCGACACCCACCGACCGAGCCGCACCTCCGCGGCGGCCCTCGCCCGCACCTCGTCGGTGATCAGGTTGAGCGTGCCGAGCTCGTCGTCGGCCCCCCACCGCCCCCAGTTGTCCGGCAGGTCGAGGTCGGTCGGATCAGCCATGTGGTGGGGCCCTTCTCGTCGAGGTCGGCGGTTGTCCGGCCGACCGGGGAGCAGCGCCACGGTATCGATCGGGTGATCCACCCGCGTCGGTGGAAACCACCTGGTCGCTCCCGGAAGGACGGTCCCGCCCGCACCACCGGGGAGCGTCCGCACCACGATCCCGGTCGCGCACCGGATCGCCACCGTGGACCGGGTCGTCGGCCCGCGGTGCGGGAGGCGCGTTCGCGTCACCGGACCCCGACCGCCACACACGCCACCGTCCGCCGGACGGTGGCGGCGCTAGACGGGCGAGGCGGGCGAGGCGGTGTCCGTGTCGGCGCCGTTGTCGGCCTGGCGCTCGGTGTGGCCCGCTCCGTGCCAGTCCAGGCAGAGCACGGTGGCGTCGTCCTCCAGGCGGTCGCGGCAGGCGCGCCGCACGGCCCTCGTCACCACCCGCACCACCTCCCTGGGGTGCAGGTCCTGCGTGTCGCGGAGCAGCGCGAGCAGGTCGACGGCTTCCGCGTCGCGCTCGAACATGCCGTCGGTGAGCAGCACCAGCCGGTCGCCGGGACGCAGGTCCAGCCGCTGCACGCGGTAGTCGTGCGGGGCGACGCCGAACAGCAGGTCGATCTTCAGCTCCAGCGGCTCGACCACGCCGTCGCGCAGCAGCAGCGGCGGCGGGTGGCCCGCGTTGACCAGCTCCACCGCTCCGGCACGCAGGTCCACGCGCAGCAGCACTCCGGTCGCGAGCGACCCCCGCCGGTGGTCCATCAGCGCGTGGTTGGCCTGCCGCGCCTGCTCGGCCAGGTCGCTGCCGTCCCGGCGGGCCTTGCGCAGCGCGCCCACCAGCAGGGTCGCGGTCAGCGCCGAGCTCACGTCGTGGCCGACGGCGTCGGTCATCGACACGTGCAGGGAGTCGCGGTCCAGGGCGTAGTCGTAGGTGTCCCCGCCGATGTCGTGGGCGGGCACCAGCGCTCCCGCGACGGTGAACTGCGCCGCCTCGCAGCAGGACGCCGTGGGCAGCAGCTGGTGCTGGATCTCCGCGGCCAGGCTCATCATCCTGGTGCGGCGACCGGAGTGGTAGAGGTCGGTGAAGCGGCGGTCGGTGACGATGACGTAGGCCAGTGCGTGCGCGGCCTCGCCGAGCTGCCCCAGCACGTCCTCGTCGAGGGAGGGAACGGTCACCTCCAGCACGCCGATGCAGTCGCCGCGGTTGGTCACCGGCAGCACCACCCGCACCCCGTCGTCCTCCGGCTGGTGCCACGGCAGCTGGGTGCGCAGCACCTCGTCGTAGGAGCCGTCCCGCGGGTCGACGCTTTCCGCACCGGCCCCCGCGGGGTGCGTGGTCGAGGTCAGCCGCACCAGGTGCTCGTCGACGAGGTCCACGAGCAGGAACGACACGTAGAAGGCGTCGAACCGCTTCGCCAGGTCGCGCGCGACCACCTCGACCGACTCCACCGGCGGCGCGCTCTCGGCCGCCGCAAGCACATCACCCGATAGCACCGCATCACCATCCCTCGACGTGTTCCGCACAGTGGTGCTCACCCAACCACACGTTCGTCCACGCGTTGTTCGTCAACCGCGCTCGACCCGACGGTGAACAACAACCCTCCGGTACGCATGGGGGGTCGGCGATCCGGCCGACCGGACGGGGGAGGAACCACGGGGAGAACACCGGCGGTCGGCGCGGTGGTCGGCGCCGCACCGGCGAGCGCCGCGCCGTGGTGCGCGGTGGGCGCGGCGTGCTTCTGCGCGAACCCGGACGGCTCCGGCCAGGTGATCGTCGTGCGGGACGAGGTGTGGCAGGACCTGACCGGTTTCCAGAGCGTCAGGGTGATCGTGAACGACCAGGTGCCGGACGACGACGCCTGCGCGGCCACGGGTGTCGGCGGGACCGGGCAGCAGTTCTGCGTCCCCGGCGGGTCGTCGGTCCTGCTGCCCGCGGGCGTGGCGATCCGGTCGGTCCGGGGTTGACCGCGGAGGGACCGCGAGAGCACTGGCCCCGCCGGCCGCCGTCCGCGCGGCGCTGCCGCTGACGTCCGCGACCGCGCGGGCGGAACCCGGTCCGACGGTCCGGGCGGTGGTCGACCGGGTCGTCGCGGCCAACCCCGGCGCGCGCCGGACACCGTGCTGCCCGCCACCGGCGTCCGGGTGTGCTGATCCGTCGGACCGCGCCGCCGCGGACCTCCGTCGCCCCCGGTCGACACCGACCACCGGTGTCGACCACGGGCGAGGGCGGGAACCCCTGTGCTACGGCGAGATCAGGGGAGGCACATCACCTCTGGGTGTGGGGGTCGATGAAGCCGCCGGCCGCGTCGGTGGCGGTGGTGCCGAAGTCCTGCGCGGTGCCCGCCAGGTTCTGCCCGGCCTCGCCCGCGCCCTCGACGAACCCACCGGCCGTCTGCGCGACCTGGTCGGCGGACTGGCCGAACTGGTCCACGGCCTCGGCGCCGGGCACCTCGATCCCGGTCAGCTCGGTGACCTTGTCTCCGGCGCCGCCGAAGAGCTCGGCGGCTTTTTCCTTGAAAGCATCAAAAAGGCTCATATCGGACATTTCATCAGATTTAAGGTCAAAAAGCTCGTTCGCCCTCGCCCGATCGGTCGCGCCCGCGACGGCCGACCAGGTCATCCGAGGTCGAGGTTCGCCGACCGCGTCGGGACCGCGTCGAGCGCGGCGAGCGCCTCGTCGTCCAGCACGACCGCGCCCGCGTCGACGTTGGCCTCCAGGTGCCGGACGTTCGACGTGCCGGGGATGAGCAGCACGTTCGGGGCGTGGTGGAGCAGCCACGCGAGGCCGACCTGGGCGGGGGTGCGGCCCAGGGACTCCGCCACGGCCAGGACGGCCCGCTGCTCGGTCACCTTCGGCAGGCCGGGGAGACCGCCGCCGAGCGGGAAGAACGGCACCCAGGCGATGCCCTCGGCGGCGCACAGGGCGAGGAGGTCCTCGTCGTCGCGCGACACGAGGCTGTAGGCGTTCTGCACGCAGGCGACGCCCGCCGGGATCGCCCGGCGCAGGGTGTCCGACGAGACGCCGCTGAGCCCGATGGCGCCGATCTTGCCCTCGTCGCGCAGGGCGACCATGGTCGCGAGCTGGTCGTCGAGGTCGACCACCTGGTCGCCCTCGGCGCGCAGGCCGGGTCCGGCGTCGGTGCGGCGCAGGTTCACCAGCGGGATCCGGTCGAGGCCGAGGCCGACGAGGTTGGCCTCGACGCTCGCCCGCAGCTGCTCGGGCCGCTGCGCGAGGCGGAGCGGGACGGGGGCGCCGGGGTCGGGGTCGGCGCCGACCTTGCTCGCGATCAGCACGTCGTCCTCGGGCCGGACCGCCTCGCGGATCAGCTCGTTGGCGGGGCCGTAGAAGTGGGCGGTGTCGATGTGGTCGACGCCGAGCTCGACCACGCGCCGCAGCACCGCGACCCCCGTCGCGCGGTCGGCGCCGTGGTGCAGCTGCATCGCCCCGTAGCCGACGCGGGAGACGGTGCGGCCCGCGAGCGGGCCGGGGCCGCCGGGGCGGGTGGTGACGGGTGAAGGCATGGGAATCCTGTCCTCGTGCGATGATCGCCAAGACGGAGGCTCCTCCGTTTCACCACAACGCTACCGGAGGTGCCTCCGTTTTGTCTGCACCCGACCCGAGCGCCCGCAGACCCCGCTCGGACGCGGCGCGCAACCGCGAGAGGCTCCTCACCGCCGCGCGGAACGCCTTCACGGCGGCCGACGACACCGTCCCGCTGGAGACCATCGCCCGTGACGCCGGTGTCGGCATCGGCACGCTCTACCGGCACTTCCCCACCCGCGAGGCGCTCGTCGAGGCCGTCTACGCCGCCGAACTCGACGCCGTCGCCACCAGCGCACCCGCCCTGCTGGCCGCGCACCCGCCCGAGGTCGCCCTGCGGGCGTGGCTGGACCGCTACGCGGCGTTCGTCGACACCAAGCGGGGGATGATCACCACGCTCCGCGCGGGCTGGCAGTCGGGGCGCACGGCGACCCCGGCCACGCGGGAGCGCGTCACCGCCGCCATCGCCGCCATCCTGGCCGAGGGCGCGCGGACGGGAGCCCTCCGCGCCGACGTCGACCCCGAGGACGTCACCGCGATGCTCCTCGGCGTCTTCCTGTCCACCACGGTCGGCGGCGACCCCGAGCGGACCGGCAGACTCCTCGACCTCGTCGTGGACGCCGTGCGCCCGCGGTGACCCGTCAGGGCGCGGGCGCCTCCGCGAGGTGCGCGCGCGGCGCGGGCGCCCTCGACGGGGGCGGGTTCACTTCGCGCCCACCGCTCCCCTGTCGTCGTCGGGCAGGGGCTCGTCGGCCTCCTCCTCGTCGAGGAACCCGCCGGACTGGTGGCGCCACAGCTTCGCGTACACCCCACCCACCGCCAACAACTCCGCATGGGTCCCCTGCTCCACCACCCGACCCCGATCCAGCACCACCAACCGATCCATCCGCACCACCGTGCTCAACCGATGCGCCACCACGAT
>NZ_DASUSQ010000110.1:0-32847 GCF_036375055.1 Umezawaea sp. | reverse complement strand
CTGCCATCTCGTGGTTGACTGGCGTGCGTGGCCCCGCTCCCGCCGACGTCCGACCGGGTGCCGCGGTGACGGCCGAGCCGACCGCGGCCCTCCGGCCGCGCAATCGCAAGCAGCTCATCGTCGAGGCGGCCGGTCAGGTGTTCAGCGAGCGCGGCTACCACGCGGCCTCGATGGAGGGCATCGCCGCGGCCGTCGGCATCACGGCGGCGGCGCTGTACCGGCACTTCCCGAACAAGTACGCGCTCTTCGCCGAGTGCGCGAACGTCATGGTGGACCGGCTCGTCGCCGCGGTCGACGAGGTGCCCGCCGAGGCGTCGCTGACCGACCTGCTGACCGCCGTCACCCAGGTCACCGTCACCCACCGCGCGTCGAGCGGCCTGTACCGGTGGGAGGCCAGGTACCTCGAGCGGGACGACCGCAAGGTGCTCGGCAGGAAGTTCGCGCACATCGTCGCCCGGGTCGCCGGTGTCGTGCGGCGTGAGCATCCGCTGCCCGACGAGGACCTGCGCACCGCGGCGGCGCTGGGCGCGATCGGGTCCATCACGATGCACCACACCTCGATCGCGCTGCGCCGGGTCGAGGACCTGCTGCTGACCTCGGCCCTGCGCGTGGTCGCGACCGACCCGACGGCGACCTCCGGCGGCGCGCGCCTCGTCGACCTGCCGGCCCCGCCCGTGCCGCGCACCCGGCGTTCGGAGATCCTCGCCGCCGCCATCCCGCTGTTCGAGCGCGACGGGTTCGCCACCGTCACCAACGGCCGGATCGCCGAGGCCGTGGGCATGGTCCCGTCCGCCCTCTACCGCTACTTCCCCGGCAAGGCGGACATCCTCGCGGCGGCCTGCCTGCACGCGGCGGCCCTCCTGGCCCAGGCGGTGGAGGAGAACCTGCGCGGCGTGGTGGACCCGCACGACGCCCTGGCCGCGCTGACGGCGACCTTCGTGGCCTACAGCTTCGAGCACACCGCGCTGAACAGCGTCGCCAACTCCGAGCTGGGCGGCCTGCCCGCCGCGCTGCGACGGCCGGTGGTCATCGCGCAGCGCGAGCACATCGCCGTGTGGGAGCGGCACCTGCGGCTGGCCCGTCCGGAACTCGACTCGCGCCAGGCCCGCGTGCTGGTGCACGCCGGGTTCGGCGTGGTGGTCGAGGCCGGACGCCGCCTGCGGTGGCGGGACAGCCCCGCCCACCGCGACGCCGTCGCCGCCCTGCTGCTCGGCGCGCTCGGCCTCTGACCCTCCGGCACCGCGGCTCTCTCGGTTTCTCGCCGCGCGGGTACCGCGGTGGCGTCGGTCCTGCTTCGCGGCGCGCCTGGGCTCGGTCTGTGACCCTCCGGCACCGCGGCGCTCTCGGCTTCTCGCCGCGCGGGCACCGCGGTGGCGCCGGCTTCTCCGCAGCGCGCCAGGACTCGGCCTCTGACTCCCCGGCACCGCGGAGCCGCCGCGTTCGTGGTGGCCGGTGCGGTCACTCGTGGAAGTCCACCAACCGTTCCCCGAGCCCCCGTTCCAGCGCCATCCGGTAGACGTGCCACGTCAGGGCCAGGTCGAGCCAGGGCAACCCGACGGGCGAGAACACGGTGAGGTCGGACTCGCCGCCGCGCCCCTCCCGGTCGCCCCTCAGCACTTCCCCCAGCGTCGCCGCGGTCACGTCCTCCTCGGCCCGCGCGTCGGACAGGGCCCCGTGCCTGAACGACAGGCCGCGGTCTTCGACGACCAGCACGCAGTCCGCGAGCACGTCGTCGCCGAGTTCCCGCTTGCCAGCCTCGTCGGCGCCCAGGCTGGTGACGTGCTGCCCCGCTCGCAGGTCCGACCGGCGCAGCACCGGCTCCCGCGACCACGTCGCGACGACCAGGATGTCGGCGAGCGCCGCCGCCGTCGCGGCGTCGTCCACGACGATGACCTCCTCGACGCCCGCACCGTGCTCCTCGGCGAACGCCTCCGCGGCGGCGCGGTTCACGTCCATGACGACGAGGCGTCGGATCGGTCTGCACGCGGCGAGCCCGGTGAGGGTGCTCCTCGCCTGCGCGCCCGCGCCGATGACGGCCACGCCGTCGGCACCGGGCCGGGCCAGCACGTCGGTCGCGAGCGCCGCCGCCAGCCCCGTGCGCGCCGAGGTGATGGAGACCGAGTCGGCCAGGGCCAGCAGCGCGCCGTCGTCGAGCGAGTGCAGGCAGACCACGCCGCGGATCGCGGGCGAGGCACCGGGGAACTTGGCGTTGACCTTGACGGTGTAGGCGGGGACGCCGGGCAGGAGGCCCGGCAGCAGCGCCATCGCCGTCCCCTCCGCGGGCAGGTCGGCCCGGCACCGCAGCGCCGTCGAGGCGGGGTGCTCGGCGCGGAAACAACCGCGCAGCAGGTCCAGCACCGGAACAGGCGATACCAGTTGGCCGATATCGCTGCGTCGAAGAGCGAGAACCAACTGCTGCTCCGATCGAGTGGTTCGGGCAAACAGGGCTGTGGCAATCGAGTGATTCCGACTTAAAGCGCCTGCCGAGTACCACCCGACCCTACCTCGCCCTGTCCGATCCAACCCCCCCGATTTTCGGTCGAGTGACTGCTTGACAACCCACTGTAGTGCTACTAGAAAGGTCTATGTCCGATGGAAATCGGCACGACTTGGGGGAGCCGGGGGATTTCTTCAGCCACGTATCGTGGCAGTTCTTCGCGTGACCTCCTCAGACTTTGCGACCGATATAGCCGCGGTATTCGACAGCGGCCTCTCAGTCGTGCCCTGTGAACCTTTCAGGGCATTGTTTTCCGCTACTTCGGGGGAGGTGAACAATTATGACCATCACCATCAAGCGAGTCGAGAAGCCCGAGGTCAGCAAGGTGCGTGGCGCCGTTCTCTGCGGCTGACGCACCATCCGCTCGACCGTGGTGTCCTGGCGTGGACCCCGTCCACGCCAGGACACCTGGCCACCCCACTTCAGCTTCGGCGCGGAGAACAGCAGAATGAACCTGAACAAACAGGATTTGGATTACAAACCGCAACTGCGGCACTGTACGTTCTTCGTGCCGAGCGGCGGCGGGACCACCCTCATGATCGTCGGCGACCAGCACTTCGAGATCGAGCAGCAGGGCTCGGACTTCAAGTCGTTCCTCAACCTCAAGCGCTACCTCGACGGCAGGCACACCATCGCGGAGATCTCGACCATCACCGGCGTGAGCACCGAGGACACGGTGCAGATCGTGAACGGCTTCGCGGAGCAGGGCCTGCTGCGCGACGAGTCCGCCGGGCTGGACCGGATCCCGACGCAGGCGTTCCTCGCCCAGGTGGACCGGTCGACGGCGATGTGGGCCGAGCAGATCGGCTACCACCGGCTGTGGTCGGGCCTGGAGAACCAGGACTACCGCAAGGAGGTCTTCCTGGGGCTCGTGCTGGAGACCTACCACTACATCAACTCCGCCAGCAGGCACATCTCCACCGCCATCGCGCACTGCGACGACCCGGCGTGGAAGCACCTGCTCTCCGAGTACCTCAGCGAGGAGTACAACCACGCCTGGATGGCCAGGGACTCGCTGGTCAGGATGGGTTTGACCAAGGAGGAGGTCGAGAACGCCCACCCGCTGATCGGCACGTGGTCGCTGACCAACAACCTCTGCGAGATCGCCCGCCGGGACACCCTGGGCTACCTGGCCTGCACCAAGCTGTTCGAGGCGCGCGGAACGGAGTCCCTGGACGGCGCCGCCGCGCTCCAGCGGCTCGCGATCGAGTACGGGTACCCCGACGACTGCCTCCAGCCGCTGGTCTCGCACGTCGAGGAGGACGTCAAGGCCAACCACACCGGTCTGCTGGAGGAGGCGCTGGAGGGCCGCGCCGCGATCCCCGCGGAGAGCGCGCACCGCGCGGTGAACAACCTGCACGACCTGAAGCACTCGTTCGACCAGTACAGCGACAACATCATCCTGTACTACTCGGACATCTCGAACTACATCCCGCGGTTGAAGGTCGACTACTTCAGCCTGTGACACCACGCATCGAGGCGGTCGGCCCCGGAGACCACGGGGCCGGCCGCCGTTCCACAGTCGGGACGGGGATGGGCACTCGCTTCTGGCGCGCGTTCGGCGCCTACTCCACGAACGCGGTCGGCGACGAGTTCTACGCCCTCGCGCTGCCGCTCGTGCTGCTGCAACTCGGCTACTCCGCCGCCACCACCACGTTCCTGCGCTCCGTGCTGATCGCCACGACGGTGGTCGCGGGTTTCCTGGTGGGCCACGTCGTCGACCGCCACGCGCCCGAGCTGCTGCTGACCCGCTCGTACCTCGGGTCCGCGCTGGCGCTGTGCGCCGCCCTCGTCGCGATCACCGCGGGCGTCGACGGCTACGCCGCGAGCCTGGTCGCCGCCACCGCGCTCGGGCTGCTGGCCGCCGTCTCGGCGGCGGCGATGGACGCGGGCATCCCCCGGCTGGTGCCCGCTCCCGACCGCATCCCGCGCGGGTACTCGCTGGTCGAGTCCGCCCGCACCTCCGCGACCATCGTCGGGCCGATGCTCGCCGGTCTCGTCGCGACCCTGCGCAGCGTCGTGGTCGTCATCGCCGCCAACGCGGTGTCGTTCGCCCTGGCCGCCGCCCTCTCCCGCACCCGCCGCACGACGGCGCCGCCCGCCGAGCGGCGCCAGTCCGCCCGGCAGCAGATCGCCGAGGGGCTCCGCGCGGTCGTGCGCCACCGCAGGCTGCGCCTGGGCATCGGGCTGAGCCTGCTGGTCAACATCACCCTGGGCGCCGAGCAACCGCTGTTCCTGGCCCGGCTGGTGCAGGACTTCGGGCTGTCGGTCGCCCTGACCTCGGGGATCGTCGTGATCGCCGGGGTGGTCGCCATCGTCGTCTCGCTCGGCCTCTCGCACTGGACGACCGACCTGCCCGCCCGCGGCACGATGATCACCTCGGTCTTCGTGATCGCGCTGAGCGCCGTCGGGATCGGCCTGGTGGACGTCCTCTGGGTGTCCGCGCTGCTGTACTGCCTGCTGTCGGCGGCCACGATCTGCTACAGCGTCTACTGGCGCACCTACCGGCAGGACATCGTCGACCCCGGCCTGCTGGGCAGGGTCTCGGCCACGTCGCGGAGCATCGCGTACTCGGGTGTCGTCGTCGGGACCGTCGTGGTCGGCACCCTCCAGCAACTGGGCGTGACCACCAAGACCCTCCTCACCGCGGGAGGGCTGCTGTGCACGGTCGGCGCGGTCGTCGGCGCGCTCGCGCTGGGCCGGGTCAGGGCCACCGCGGACCTCCCGAGCTGACCGGGAGGTCCGGCACGCGGGTCAGGCCGACCGCGCCGGGCTGACGACCTCCAGCGAACCCACGGAGATGACCGTCGGCACCTCGGGCAGCAGGCCGCAGGCGTGCGGCCGAGCGGGAGGGGCGGGGCGCTGGTGCACCGACACCCGCCACTCGACGACCCCTCGGTGGCGCAGCAGGACGTCCCACCCGCCCTCGCCCCGGCGGACCTGGTCGACGACCGCCACGGCGTCCTCGGCGCGATCACCCAGGTGGTCCCGCAAGGCCAGTTCGGCGGCCTGCCCCGGCTTCGTCCACGCCGACCGCCCCCGGCAGTTGTCGGTGACCACCCTCCCGAGCCGCGCTTCCGCCAGGACGTGGGCGCAGGCGGCCACGTCCATCCGCCCGTAGGAGTAGCCGGTCGGCAGGACGAGCGCGGTCGGGGCGAACCGGTGCCCGCCCAGGTGGCTCGACTCCCAGACGCCGCCGGGGTGCAGCGCGGACAGGGCCGCCGCCAGCGGTCGGCCCGTCACCGCGCAGCACACGTCGCGCCGACCGTTGGTGCACACCAGCAGCAGCGGATCGGTCGTCAGCTCGCCCACGGCGGGTTCCGCCGCCGACAGGTCCCAGTCCAGCAGCTCACGCGGGTCGGACACGGTGGCGTGGCGCAGCCAGCTCGCACCGGGCAGCGTCGAGGCGAGGTAGACGTTCCGGCCGCCGGAGGACGGCCGGTGCCTGCCCGGCCGCCTCAGCAGCACCACCCGGACCGCCGCCCCCTCGGCGCGCCGCCGGAGTTCCTCGGCGACACCGGTGTCGAGCGCGCTGTTCCGCAGGGCGTCCACGCCCCACGGCCCCGGTTGTTCCACGCACAGCCACCTGGTCGCGTGCGCACTCGTTCCCGCCATCGGTTCGGTCATTCGTCGTGCGGCTTCCGCACATCTCACAGCAGCCCCCCGGACAGTTTCCGCTGCTATGGGCTATTCATTCGCTCGTCCACCGCGACAGCCATTCGCCTCGACGTGCGCGCTGAGCGATCCGCGCGAATCCGTGAATTCGGTCATCGAGGACGACGCGGAGCGAATTCGAAGCCCCCCAGTTACCTGATCCATGGTGCTGGAAATGGCCAGGGGCGTCACGTGACTGTGATGTGCATCACTTAGGTAACCCTGGGCTATCTCTTTCGTCTGATCGAGTGCGATCGCGGTGATCTCCGGACACGCCGTGACGCTGTGGAGAACGATGCCGGGGAATTCGCGGCGGGTTGGATTGAGTACGGGTGAATCACGCTCGAAAGTTCCCCTGATCGGATCAGTCGGTTGTGCTCGGTGTTTTCCTCGTCCGTGAATCGGGCCGCTGTGAGGGGGAGTGGGCTTCGACGACGTCCGGGGAACAGGCGGGACCCTGCTCACCCGCACCACCACCGGTCCCCGGCTCGACGGTCCGGACGCGGACTGCCGCACGGCGGTCGGCGGGCGCGTCGTGCCGGTCGTCGAGACCGAGGACGTCGGGGGAACGTACGGGGAGTTCGTCGCCGACGACGAACTCGCGGCGATCCTCTACCGGCCCGACCCCCGCGTGTTCGGCGCGGCCGCCGAGGAGTCCGCGGTCCCGGCGCTCCAGGGCGGGCTGCGCGACCGCCTCGCCGCGGTCGCCGACGTCCGCGCCGAGCGGGCGCTGGTCGCGCCGTGACGGCGGGCGGGTCCAGGTGCTCGGGTGCTCGGGTGCTCGGGTGCTCCACCACGTGCGGCGCCGGTGGGCCCCGCGCGCGGTTCCTCGGGAACGTGGGTCCGCCCGCCCGCCCGGCTAGGCCCGGCGGAGGTGCGCGGGGGCGTGCTGGACGACCCGCGCGGCGAGGGCCGGGCGGTTGGACACGCGGATCTTGGTGCAGATCCGGCTGAGGTGCTGGCAGGACACCGTCCCCCGCGACAGCCCGGCCCTCGGCATGGTGCGCTACCGGCCGAACTGCGTGTTCGCCGACGGCGCCGAGCACGCCCGGTTGCGCGGCGCGATCACCACCTGCCTGGAGCGGGTCGACCACGCGGCGCTCCGGGCGAACACGGTGCGCACCGCCGACGAGCTGATCGACGGGTTCGCCGGGGCGGGCCGCGTGGACCTGCTCCTACCAGCCCGTGGTGATCAGCATGGCGGCGGCCAACACCGATCCGTCGCTGAACCCCGAACCGGTCGCACCTCGCGTTCAGCGCGGGCCCGCACGCCTGTCCCGCCCCGGAGATGGCGCGGCTGCCGGGTGCCGCGGCGGTGGAGCGGGTGCTGGACCGGCTGCCCGGACTGGGCCTGGACGGCGGCTCGGGGCCCGTCCGGTGGCGGGAGGGCCCGTTCAACCGGGGGCTGCGGGCGCTGCCCGCCCGCTTCACCCCGACGGCCGCACCGCCGACGGCGGCACCGCCGCCTGCGGCTCCGCCCCCGGTCGTGGGGACGGCGCCCGCACGGGAACCGGTCCGGTCGCGCAACCGGGTCGTCCGGTGGTGGAACGGGAGCGGTGGCCGTCCGTGCTCCGGTCGGTCGTCCTGCCCGACCGGAGCCCACGGCGGTGCCGTGATCAGCTCGACGAACCGCCGTCCGAGCCGCTGGACCCTTCCCCGTCGGTGCCGTGCATCGCCTTCACCTCCCGCCGTCGTGGTGATCGAAGTCCTCCACGACCCTGTTCCCCCGGTGGTCGCGGTCAAACCGGGGCGGTGCGCACCGTCAGGCGGTCGACCACCGGACCACGTCGGCGACGGTGGCGTTGCCGCCGCACACCACGAGCCCGAGCCGGGCGTCCGGACCGACCCGGTCGAGCACCGCGCGCGCCGCGGGCACGAGGCAGCCCGCGGCGGGTTCGGCCCACACCTTCTGCGTCTCGGCCAGCGTGATCGTGCCGCGCACGGCGTCGGCGTCGGACACCACCAGCACGTCCTCGACCAGCGCGACGGCGTGGTCGTAGGTCAGCTGCGACACGTGGGGCGCCGAGAGCGTCGAGACGATCGAGGTCGGCGTGATCTCCACGGGTCCGCCCGCGTCGAGGGCGCGGCGCATCGCGTCGGCGCCCTCGACCTCGACGCCCCACACCCGCACGCCGGGCACGAGCGCGTGGAACGCGGTCGCGACGCCCGAGACGAGCCCGCCGCCGCCGATGCTCACCAGCACGTCGGTGAGGTGCGGCGCGTCGGTGGCGAACTCCAGGCCGACGGTGCCCTGCGCGGCGACCACCACCAGGTCGTCGTAGGGGTGCACGAGGGTCGCTCCCGCCGCCACCAGGTCGTTCAGCAGCGCGAACGCCGACGGCAGGTCGTCGGTGAGCCGCACGTCCGCACCGCTGGCGCGGGCGAGGTCCACCGAGCGGGCGGGAGCCGAGGAGGGCATCACGACGGTGGCGGCCACGCCCAGCTCGCGCGCGGCGTCGGCCAGCGCGATCCCGTGGTTGCCGCCGCTGACCCCGACCACGCCCGCGGCCCGTGCCGGTTCGGACAGGGAGAGGACCTTCGCGAACGCGCCGCGCGCCTTGAACGACCCGGTGCGCTGCACCAGTTCGAGCTTCACCGTCGTCGGGACGCCCAGCAGCGCGGAGAGCCCCGGCGAGGCGAGCGTCGGCGTGCGCAGCACCCGTCCGTCGAGCACCCGCGCCGCGGCCCGCACGTCGTCGATGGTCACCAGTTCAGCCATGCCACCACAGTAGAGCCGCGCGGACCGCGCACCGCCGTTGCCGGGCCCGCACGGGTGTCGCGCCGTCCCGGCGGGTGGTCAGCGGTCCCGGCCGAGCAGGTCCGGGTGGTCCTTGAGCCGGCGCCGCGACGTCACGCCGAGCTTGCGGAAGATCTCGCGCAGGTGCGCGTCGACCGTGCGCTTGCTGATGAACAGCTCGGCGGCCACCTCGTTGGAGGTGGCGCCGGAGGCCACCAGCCGGGCGACGGCCAGCTGCTGCATCGTCAGGTCCTCGTAGGCGGGCGCCGATCGGTGCCCGACCCGCTGCCCGGCGGCGCGCAGCTCGTCGGCGGCGCGGCGGGCGAACGCCTCGGCCCCCGCCGCCGACAGCAGGTCGTGGGCGGCGCGCAGCTGCTCCACGGCGTCGGCGCGGCGGTCCTCCCGCCGCAGCCACTCTCCGTACAGCAGGTGCGCCCGGCCCAGGTACGGGCGGAGGGAACCCTCCGCGAGGCACTCGACGGCTTCGCGGTAGTCGTCCTCGACGCCGGTCACGAGACCCCGCGAGTACGCCGCGACCCCCCGGCCGAGCGTGGTCCCCGCGGCGCGCGTGCGTTCGGTCAACGACTCCAGCGCCCGCGCGGCCACGGCGGGTTCGTGGCACTTCACGGCGGCCTCGACGAGTTCGGGCAGTGCCGCCCCGGTGAGGAAGAGGTCGCCGTGCTCCGTCGCCGCGCGGGCCGCGGTCAGCGCGGCGGGGTGGTCGGCCAACCCGTTGTGCAGCAGGGCCGCGGTCCAGTGCAGGTTGGTCACCTGTCCCGCCCCGGCCGTGGTGGCGGCCCGGAACAGGGCGAGCGCCTCCTCGCGGCGGCCCCGCAGGGCGGCCAGGTGCAGCCGGTGGTAGAGCAGCGGGGGTTCGCCCGCCGCGTCGGCGACGGCCTCCTCCTCGGCGGTCGCGGCCAGCGCCGCCGCGAGGTCACCGGTGAGGGTGGCGGCGGTCGCCCGCTGGGCGTAGGCGAGTCTCAGCAGCAACGGCGAACCCGACTCGCGCCCGGCCTTCACCAGCCACTCGGCGATGGCGGAGCAGGTGTCGACGTCCCACAGCTCGACGCTGATCATCGAGGCGAGCGCGGGGCGCCTGCTCCACAGCGGACCGCCCTCGGCGTGCAGCGCGTCGCGCAGCACCGGCAGCGCGTCGTGGTGACCGCGCTCCACCAGCGTGATCAGCGCGTCGAGGAGGTCGGGGGAACTCGGCGCGGGCGCCGCGGCCCGTGCCGCTTCGAGGACCTCGTCGACGACGCCGCCCGCGCGACCGACGACCAGGCTCATCTCCAGCGCGTCGAGGAAGCAGTCCCGTGCCCGGTCGGGGTCCACCGCCGCCAGCCGCCGGGCCGCGCTCACCGTCAGCGCCGGGCCGCCGCCGTCACCGGGGCGGGTGAAGGCGATCCGGCCCCGCAGCAGGTCGACGCGGGCGCGCCGGACCTCGTCCAGCCCGGCGGTGTCGAGGGTCGCGAGGAGGTCCGCCGCGCGTTCGGCGGCGCCCGCCTCGATCCCGGCCTCCGCCGCGGCCAGCGTCCGCTCGACCCGGCGGTGCGGGTCCAGCGACAGCGCGACCGAGCGTTCGAGGAACGCGGCCGCCGCCGCGACACCGCCGCGCGACCGGGCCCGTGACGCGCAGCGCTCCAGGTCGACCGCGACGTCCTCGTCCGGGCCCGCACCGGCCTGTGCTCGGTGCCACGCCCGCCGGTCCGGGGCCGTGAGGGGGTCGGTGGCGTCGGCCAGCGCCCCGTGGGCCGCACGGCGCACGGCGTCCGCCGCGGCGCGGTAGACCGCCGAGCGCGCCAGCGGGTGGCAGAAGCGGACGCGCGTCGCGAACTCGACCAGCCCGGTGGCCATCGCGTCGGCGCTCGCCACCCGCACGTCGACGCCCAGCGCGGCGGCGGCCGTCCACAGCAGACCGGGGTCGCCGAGCGGGTCGGCGCCCGCGACGGTCAGCAGCAGCCGCGCGTCGGCGGGCACACCGGCCAGCCGCGCCCGGAAGCCGTCCTCGATCCGGGACGGCACCGACGACGCCGCGGGCGGCTGGAAACCGCCCGCCCTCGGCAGTTCGAGCAGGGCGAGCGGATTGCCGTTCGCCTCGGCGACGAGCCGGTCGCGCACCCGGTCGTCGAGCGGGAACGGGTTCCGGGCGGCCAGCAGCGCCTTGGCGTCCGCGTCGCCCAACCCGGTGACGACCACCGACGGCAGCTCGGACAGGCCGTCCACTTCGGACGGTGAGCGGAGGGCGAGCACCACGGCGACGGGGTCGGCCGCGACGCGGCGGGCGAGGAACGCCATCGCCTGCGACGACGCCGCGTCCAGCCACTGGGCGTCGTCGACCGCGCACAGCACCGGCCGTTCCCCGCTCACCGCCGTGAGGAGGTCCAGGACCGCCAGGCCGACCTGGAAGGGTTCGGGCGTCCCGCCCGCCAGGCCGAACGCGATCCGCAACGCCTCCCGCCGCCGGTCCGGCAGGTCGGTGAGGCGGTCGAGGACCGGCGCGCACAGCTGGTGCAGGGCGGAGTACGGCAGTTCCTGCTCGAACTCGGCACCGGAGGCGCGCAGCACCCGGAAGTCGGGGGCCGCCCGCACCGCGTGGGCCAGCAGCGCGCTCTTGCCGATGCCCGCCTCGCCGTCGAGGACGAGCGAACCACCCCGGCCTGCCCGCGCGGCGTCGACGACCTCGGCGACCCGGCGCTCCTCGCGGTGCCTGCCGACCAGCGGCAGGTCGGTGTCGCGCCCGAACATCAGCGGGCGGCCGGTCCGGCGGGGCTGGTCACGTGGCGGACCCTACCGCCCGCACCGGGTGGGTCGGTGCGGGCGCGGGCGTCAGCCGGTGGTCGCCGGTTCCCGTTCGGCGAGGGTGGCGAGGGTGCGCTGGATGATGAAGTACTCGGCGACGAGGACGTTGCCGAGCAGGGACATCCAGGCGCTGACGGTGTAGACGTCCTCGTACTCCAACCACGTCACCGAGTTCATCAGCGCGATGAGCGGAAGCTGGTAGAGCCGCAGGGTCACCGCGGCGAACGTGAGCGCGTAGTTGCGCACCATCCAGATCCGGTGCAGCCGCACCTCGCGCCGCCGGATCGCGCGGTAGGCCTTCGCCGCGGTGTACAGCCACGCCACGATCAGCACGAAGAACGCGACCTGCAACGGGAAACCGCTCTTCGTGACCACCGACGAGTACACCGCGACCAGCGCGGCCACCACGACCGAGACCAGGTAGACCCGGCCCATCACCCGGTGCGGCCCTGGGAAGCGGGCCCGCAGCTTCGGCACGAACTGCCACGGACCGATGACCAGCGCGAGGCCCGCGGGCACCGCGTGGATCACCAGGCTCGTGTAGTAGCCCGGCGTGATCCGGTCGAGGTTCGGCACGGTGGTGCCCCCGACGAGGTACGGCGGCACGAAGACCCCCGCCGTGGCGAGCGCCAGCACGGCGAGCAGTCCCCACAGGAACCACCACCAGCGCCTGCGGACGGTTCGTGACACGGCTGCGGTGGACATGCGCTACTCCTACTTCCCGCACGGGAACGATCGACGAGCCGTCGGACCGACACGCGCGGGCCGACACGGCAGGGGTGGTTTCGGGCCTGATCCTGGACCCGGTCCACCACCTGCCGCGTCGGCGTGAAGTGCCTAGTTCGGGAGCGCCCGCGCGGGATAGGCACGTGCGCGACCGGTCACCTGCGCGGCTCCCAGCGGAACAGGCGGGCGGCGAGGGTGGCGGCCACGACGACCCAGGCCAGCGTCGGGGCCAGCAGGAGCAGCGAGTCGGTCACCGCGACCCCGCCGTTCCAGGCGTTCACGACCAGCTCGGTCGCGGACCCTCCGGGCAGCAGCCGCTTGAGCAGCGTGAAGTCCTCGGTTCCGCTGATCCCCACCCAGCTCGCGACGGCGACGACGCCGAGGCAGACGGGCAGCGTCGTGACCTGCGCGTGCTCGGGGGAGTTGGTCAGCCCGGCCGTGGCCAGCCCGAGGCCGACCATCATCACCGCGGTCGCGAGCACCGCGGCCACCAGGAGCGGGACGTTGTCCGGTGCCGTCGTGACCGCGGCGAGCACCGCCATGATCGCGGTCACCTGGACGAGCGCGATCACGACGACCGGCAGCACGAGCCCGGTCAGGATCTCCGCGTCGCCCGCGGCGGTGGAGCGCAGCCGCTTGAGGAACAGGTTCTGCCGCCGCGCGGCGAGCGTGGTCACCGAGCTGGCGTAGAGGCCGAACGCGCAGACCGTGAACATCACGATCGCTGCGATGTAGCCCAGGCTGCCGATCTCGGCGAAGACGTCGTGCTGGTGGATGAAGAACGCGCTGACCGCGATGGGCATCACGAAGCTGGTGATCAGCACCGACCGGTTGCGGAAGATCTGGGCCAGCTCGCTGAGGGCGATCGGGAGCATGGTGGGGTCCTTTCGGGACGGCAGGGGGGTCAGGAGTCGCCGATGGCGCGGAACACGTCGTCGAGGCGGGTCGGCCCGGCCTCCAGCTCCCGCAGTTCCAGGCCGTGGTCCTCGGCCCAGCTCAGCAGCACGTGCATGTCCTTCTGCAACCCGAAGGTCTCGACGAGGTACCGGTCGTCGCCCTCCCGCGCGGCCCGGAGCGGCGGCTCGGGCGCGGGTGTCGGCAGGCTGAAGCGGATCACCGACGGCAGCGTCCTGGTCAGCTCGGCGACCGTGCCCTCCCGGTGCAGGGTGCCGCGGTGCATGAGCCCGATGCGGTCGGCGTGCTGCTGCGCCTCCTCCAGGTAGTGCGTCGTGAGCACGACCGTGGTGCCGTTCTCCCGCATCCGGTCCACAGCGGACCACAGGGCGTCGCGGGACTGGATGTCGAGCCCGGTGGTCGGCTCGTCGAGGAAGATCAGCTCGGGCGTGCCGTACACGGCGGTGGCGAAGTCGAGCCGCCGCTTCTCACCCCCGGAGAGCTGCGCCACCTTCGTGCCTGCCTTGCGGGTGAGGTCCACGACGTCGAGCACGCGGTCGACGCTGTCCGCGCGCCGGGTCAGCGTCCCGATGAGCCGGACCGACTCCGCGACCGTCAGGTCCGGGGTGAACCCGCTGTCCTGGAGCATGATGCCCATCCGGGGCCGCACGGCCGCGCGGTCGCCGGGGCTCTGCCCGAAGACCCGCACCGCACCGGAGGTGGCGGTGCGGTGCCCCTCGACGGTCTCCAGGGTGGACGTCTTGCCCGCCCCGTTCGTGCCGAGCAGCGCGTACAGCTCACCGCGCAGGACGTGGAAGGACAGGTCCTCCACGGCGTGGAAGTCGCCGTAGTGGACGTTCAACCGCTCGACTTCGATGACTGGTGTGGTCGACATGCCGATGATCCCACCGGTCGCGGCGCTCGGCCGGCAGTGCCACCACGTCACCACCTGGCGGTGACATTCCGCCCGTCGAAGGTGTGACGTGGTGTCACTGGTGCGCCCACCCGACCGACTCGATACTGGAGCGCGACCACCACCCCGTCCCGGAGAGGCCACAGTGGACACCACACCGCCACGCCCGCAGCGCGTGGTGTCCGAGCGCGCCGCGACGGCGCGCGTCCGGATGCGCAGCCTGAACATCACCACGCAGCTCGCGGTGATCGTCCCGGTCGGGGCGATGCTGATCGCGTTCGACTCCAGCACCTGGTGGGAGGCGGCCGTGCTGCTCGTCGGCGTGGTCGCGGCCATGGTCTCGGTCGTGCGGTGGGCGCAGGACACCATCTCCGCCGTGGCCCTGCCGTGCCTGGGGGTCAGCGCGGCCGTGTGGGTGTTCGGCGTGCTGGTCGCCGAGAGCCCCACCGCGTTCTACAGCATCACGATCGTCGGTCCGCTCATCGTGCCGCAGCTGCCGCGGCACCGGATCGCGGCCGCCGCGGGGCTGAGCGCGTTCGTCGGCGTCGTGGGCGCGGCGAGGCTGCTGGTGTCCGACGGGGACGCGGGCCCGACGCTCTTCCAGTACTCGCTCGTCCCGACCGGCGTCACCGTGTTCACGCTCGGGTTCATGTTCGCCAACCAGGCGTTCTACAACCTCATGGCGGAGCTGGAGGAGGCGCGCGAGCACGAGGCGGAGCTGGCCGTCGCACGGGAGCGGATCCGGTTCGCGAGCGACCTGCACGACATCCAGGGCCACACGCTGCACGTGGTGAAGCTCAAGACCGCGCTGGCCGAGAAGCTGGTGCGGGCCGACGCCACCCGCGCGGAGGAGGAGCTGCGCGAGATCCACGCCCTGGTCGGCGACACGATCAAGCAGACCAAGGAGCTCGCGTACGCGCAGCGGCGGCTCAACCTCGCGGGGGAGCTGGAGAACGCGAAGAACCTGTTCGAGGCCGCGGGCATCCGCGTGCGGATCGTCCGGGAGGCCGAGGTGACCGGGCCCGCGGGCGAACTGCTCGGCCAGGTCCTCCGCGAGACCACGACCAACATCCTCCGGCACGCGCAGGCCGAGCAGGTGCGGATCACGCTGTCGGCCTCCGGCATCACGATCGTCAACGACGGCGCGCGGGGCCAGACCCCGCCGGAGCTGCGCGGGCTGTCCACGCTCAGGGACCGGCTGGCCGGTGAGGGAGGAGAACTGACGGTGGTGCGGGCGGACGGGGAGTTCGTCACGGCGGCGGCCTTCCCGTCGGGGGTGGCGAGGTGACCACCGTGGTGCTGGCCGACGACGAGGCCCTGCTGCGCAAGGCGCTGGCCGCCCTGCTGCCGATGGAGGGGGACGTCACCGTGCTCGCCGAGGCCGAGGACGGTGAGCAGGCCGTCGCGGCCACGCTCGAACACCGGCCGGACGTCCTCGTGATCGACCTGGAGATGCCCACCGTGGACGGGCTCGGCGCGGTCGCGGAGATCCGGCGGGTGCTGCCGGACCAGGTGATCCTCATGCTGACCCGGCACGCGCGCCCCGGCGTGCTGCGCAAGGCGCTCAAGCTCGGCGTGCAGGGGTTCGTCAGCAAGGCCGCGGAACCGGCCCACATCACGTGGGTCATCGCCGTGCTGCACAGCGGCCGGAGGTGGATCGACCCGGACGTGTCCGCGCTCGCGGTGGTCGACGACTGCCCGCTGACCGACCGCGAGGTCGACGTGCTGCGCGCGACCACGCAGGGGTACTCGGTCGCCGACATCGCCGGGCAGCTCCACCTCGCGGAGGGCACCGTCCGCAACTACCTGTCGAACGCCATGCAGAAGACGCAGACCAGGACCAGGCACGAAGCCGCCCGGTACGCACGAGAGCACGACTGGCTCTAGAGGGAGAGAACATGTTGATCGTCGAAGACCTCGCGCTGCTGCTGATGGACGACGAGTCCGGCACACCGGCCGCCGCGGGCACGCTCTACTACGCGGTGGGCGGCGCGGTGCTGGTGGAACTCGCCCTGGAGGGCCTCGTCGAGGTGGAGGGCGGGAAGGTGGTGACCGCGGGTGGCGGACCGCCGGAGGACCCGCTGCTGCGGTTCGGCTACGAGAAGGTCGCCGAGAAGCCCCGGTCGGTCGACTCGGTGCTGCTCAGGGTCGGTGCGGACGCGTGGGACCGGGTCGTGGGGCGGCTGGTCGAGCGCGGCTTCGTCCGCAGGGAGGAGAAGCGGGTGCTGGGCCTGTTCCGCGTGACCACCCTGCCCGCCGAGGACACCCGGCACGAGGAGGAGGTCCGGGCGCTGGTCCGCGCCGTGCTGGTCGACGGCGAGACCCCCGACTCCCGCACCGCGGCGCTCACGGCGCTGCTGTCCGCGAGCGGTGCGCTGCCCGCGCTGCGACCGCCGCTCGCGTGGTCGGGCGAGGTGTACCGGCGCGCGAAGGAGCTGGAGCGGGGCAACTGGGGCGCCGAGGCCGTGAGCACGGCGGTGACCAGGACCGCCGCCGCCATCGCCGCGTCCAGCGCCGCCGCCACCGCGGCCGTCGTGACCACGGTGACTTGATGGTCGAGCCGCGGGCGCGAGTGGTGGTCGCGCGGAGGGTTGTTCCCGACGTGCCCGTGCGGGTACGTGGTGGCGTGGTCCTCGGTCGTGTGCCGTCGTCGGGGGTCGGACGGGTGGTCGGTCGCGGCGCGAGTGGTGGTCGCGCGGAGGGTTGGTCTTGACGTGCCCGTGCGGGTACGTGGTGGCGTGGTCCTCGGTCGTGCGCCGTCGTCGGGGGTCGGACGGGTCGTCGCGGTGCTGGCTGGTGCCCTGCTGAGGGGCGGGGTCGTCGGTCGCACGGCGCTCTGCTGAGCGACCGGGGTCGTCGGTCGCGGCACGCGGACCACGCCTCCGGGGAACCAGACGACCGGTCGGGCCGACTACCCCTCCGTGCATCCCTACACACCCCCAGCGAGCGACCACCGTCGCCGCGAGCGCGCCGTCGGCGCGGTGGCCGTCGCGGTGTCGGTCCTCGCGGCGACGGTGGCCTGCGGCCAGGCCGGTGCCCCCTCGGCGTCCGGCTCGTGGACCAGCCCACCGCCCCCGGTCACCGCCGCCCCCACCGCGTACCCGTTGACCATCGACAACTGCGGGCGGACGCTCACGTTCGACCGGGCACCGAGCCGGGTCGTCCTGCTCAACGGGACGTCGGTCGGGGAGGTCGAGAGCTTCATCGCCCTGGGGATCAGCGACCGCGTGCTGGCCAACAGCCAGTCCTACGGCGTGTCCGACGACCCGGAGATGGTCGCGAAGGTGTCGGCGGTGCCCACCGGCGGGCTCACCCTCAACCAGAACTTCGAGGTGCCGAGGGAGCAGCTGCTCGCCCTCCAGCCGGACCTGGTGATCTCGACCTGGGCGGGCGGGTTCGACGAGAAGATCGGCTCGGTCAGCAGGGACCAGCTCGCGGCGGCGGGGATCAACAGCTACGTGACGCCCGCCAACTGCGCGTTCGGCGACCCGGCCCCGCGACCGGAGGACGAGGCCCGCTACCGGGCGCAGTCCACCGAGTCGTCCTCGGAGCTGCTGCTCCAACTGGGACAGGTCTTCGACGTGCAGCAGCGGGCCGCGGACCTCGTCACCGCGTCGCGCGACGACATCGCCGAGGTCGCCGCGAGGGTCGCGGGCAAACCGGCGAAGAGCGTGCTGGTCGCCTACCCCGGCATGTCCGCGATGAACGGCAACGGCCTGCCCGCGGTCTTCGGCGGCGGCGTCTACGACGACGTCATCGCGAAGGCCGGTGGCACGAACCCGTTCGGGGGCAAGACCTTCGCCGAACTCGCCGAGGTCAACATCGAGGCGCTCGCCTCGGCCCAGGTCGACGTGCTGGTGATCGGCCTCTTCCGGGGCACCGAGAACGCCGAGGCGCTCGCCGCGGACCTGTTCGCGAGGTTCCCGCAGTGGGAGGCGTCGAGGACCAGGACGTTCACCTCGGTCTCGGACAGCATCTACCTCGGCCCGCTCAACGCCGTCGCCGTGACGAGGATCGCCGATGCGGCCCACGGCGCGCAGTAGCCCGCACCTGGTGTCGGGCAGGGGTTTCCCGGTGCTCGTGGTGGCGCTGGTGGTGGCCTTGGCCGTCACCGCGGCCTTCGCCGTCGGCGTGGGCACGGTCGACGTGCCGGTCGGCAGGGTCGTCGCCGTGGTCTGGGGCCACCTCACCGGCGACACGGCGGGCCTGGACCCGTTGACCGACCAGATCGTCTGGGACTTCCGCACGCCCAGGGTGCTGCTCGCCGCGCTGGCGGGCAGCGGGCTCAGCCTCGCCGGGGTCTGCCTCCAGACGCTGGTCCGCAACCCCCTGGCCGACCCCTACCTGTTCGGCGTCTCCGCAGGGGCGTCGCTGGGCGCGGTCATCGCGCTGACCAGCGGCGTCGGCCTGGTCGCCGGGCTCGATGTCGCCGGTGCCGCGTTCGCGGGGTCGCTGACCAGCCTGGTGGTCGTGTTCGTGATGGCGCAGCGCGGAGGGCGGCTGATCGGCAGCAGCCTCGTGCTCGCCGGTGTCGCGGTGGCCTACCTGGGCACCGCCGTCACCAGCTACCTCCAGTTGCAGGCCAACCCGGCCGAACTGCGCGGCGTCATGTTCTGGCTGCTCGGCTCGGTCGCGGGCGCGTCGTGGGACGACCTCGGCGTGCTGAGCGCGGCGACGGCCGCGACCGCGATCTGGCTGACCACGCGGGGACGGTCGATGAACGCCCTGTCGGTCGGGGACGACACCGCGGCGGGGTTGGGCGTGGACGTGCACCGGCTGCGGATCCTGCTGCTGGTGGCCGCGTCGCTGCTGACCGCGGCGGTCGTCAGCGTCGCGGGCGGCATCGGCTTCGTCGGCCTGATCGTCCCGCACGCCGTGCGGCTGGTGGTCGGTCCGGACCACCGCAGGGTGTTCCCGGTGTCGCTGCTCGCGGGAGCGGTGTTCCTGGTGCTGGTCGACCTCGTCACCCGCACGGTCGACCGGCCGAACGAGGTGCCCGTCGGGATCCTCACCGCCGCGCTGGGAGCGCCGTTCTTCCTGGTGCTGCTGCGCAAGGGGAAGCGGGCGCTGCGATGAGGGTGCGGGTCGACGGTGTCTCGGTCGTCCTCGACGACACCACCGTCCTGGGCGGTGTCGACCTCGTCGCGGAGGCGTCGGCGATCACCGGGGTCGTCGGTCCGAACGGGTCCGGCAAGAGCACGCTGCTGCGGTGCGTCTACCGGGCGCTCAGGCCGACCACCGGGGCCGTCCACATCGGACAGGACGACGTGTGGCGGTCCAGCGCGCGCCGGGCGGGCCTGAGGACGGCGGTCGTCGCGCAGGACCACGACCTCGACAACGACTACTCGGTCCACGAGATCGTCACGATGGGCCGCACCCCGCACAAGGGCCTGCTGGACCGGGAGACGACGGCCGACCGCGACATCGTCGACCGCGCCCTGGAGCGGGTGCGCATGGACCGGGCGGCGCACCGGGTGTTCGCCACGCTGTCCGGTGGTGAGCGGCAGCGGGTGCTCGTGGCCAGGGCGCTGACCCAGGAGACGCCGGTCCTGCTGCTGGACGAGCCGACCAACCACCTCGACATCGGCGCGCAGCTCGAACTGCTCGACCTGGTGCGGGAGCTGGGACTCACGACCATCGCGGCGCTGCACGACCTCAACCACGCCACCGCGTACTGCGACCGGCTCCTCCTGCTGCGCGCGGGCCGCGCGGTGGCCGAGGGGACACCGGCCGAGGTGCTCGACGCCGACCGCGTCGCCGAGGTCTTCGGCGTGCGCAGCGCCGTCGTGCCCCACCCGCTGACCGGACGGCCGCACTTCGTGACGGCGTCGATGGAGGACGGGAGGGAGACCGCGACCGGGTGAGGTCAGGCGGCCCCGGTCGCGCCGAGGAAGGTCAGCACGGCGAGGACGCGGCGGTTGCTGTTGTCGTCCGGGGTGATGCCGAGCTTCGTGAAGATCGAGGTGGTGTGCTTGCTGATCGACCCCTCGCTCAGGAAGAGGCGCTGGGCGATGGCCTGGTTCGACAGGCCCTCCGCCATCAGCGCGACGACCTCGCGCTCCCGGTCGGTGAGGGCGTCGAGCGGCGAGGTGGCGCCCGCGCCCAGGATCTTCGACACGACCGCGGGGTCCAGCGACGTGCCGCCGCGGCCGACGCGCTCCACCGCCTCGATGAACTGCTCCGCCTCGAAGACCCGGTCCTTCAGGAGGTACCCGACGCCGCCGCGGCCGTCGGCGAGCAGTTCGCGCGCGTAGAGCTGCTCGATGTGCTGGGACAGCACGAGGACGCACAGGTCCGGCCGGGCCCGGCGCGCCTCCAGCGCCGCCCGGAGGCCGTCGTCGGTGTGGGTGGGGGGCATCCGCACGTCGATGACGGCCACGTCCGGTCGGTGCTCCTCCAGGGCTCGCACCGTGGCGTCCCGGTCGCCGACGGCGGCCACGACGTCGTGGCCGTACGCCTCCAGCAGCCGGACCAGTCCGTCCCGCAGCAGGTACAGGTCCTCGGCTACGACGACGCGCACGGCACCTCCGCGGTGGCGGTCGTGGGCCCGCCCGGCGGGCTGTCCACGCGCAGGGTGCCGTCGAACGCGGCGAGCCTGCTCTCGACGCCGGTCAGGCCGGACCCCCGTGACCGGTCGGCTCCGCCGCGGCCGTCGTCGGTGACGGTGACGGCGACGCCCGTCCCGGTGCGGTCGATGCCGATGTCCACGACCGTCGCACCCGAGTGCTTCACGGCGTTGGCCACGAGTTCCGCGGTCGCGAAGTACAGCGCGGACTCGACCGGTGTGTCGAGTCGACGACCCAGGGTGGAGCGCACCACCGTGCGGACGGGCGCGTCGACGGCGAGCGCGCGGACCGCGTCGACGAGACCGCGCTCCAGCAGCACGGGCGGCACGATGCCGTGCACGAGTTCGCGGAGGTCCCGCAGCGCCGCGAGCGAGGTCGCGCGGGCCTGCCGCAGCAGCGCCCTGGTCCCGGCCGGGTCGGTGTCGACCAGCCGTTCCGCGGCGCTGAGCGAGAGGCCGATGGCGACGAGGCGCGCCTGGGCGCCGTCGTGCAGGTCGCGCTCGATCCGGTGCAGCTCGGCGTCCTGGGCGCGGGTGAGGTCGGCCCGCCCCCGCACCAGCGAGGCGACCCTGGTGCTGAGCAGTTCGACGGTGGAGGGGCCGAGGACGCGGCGCGCCACCGGCCCGAGGGAGCGCCACGACCTCGGCAGCAGGGCGGTTCCGACGCCGACCGCCACGACCGAGGTGACCGGGTGCGGCGCGAGCCCGGCGACCCCGACCGCGATCAGCGCGGGCGGGATCGCGGACGCGACACCGACGGTGACGGGAGCGACCAGCAGCCAGAGCACGTCCCGCCACGCCGCGGGGTCCCGCGTCCGCCGGAGGATCCACCGCTGGCACAGCGAGAACCACCGCAGGCGCTGGTAGTCGTACCCGTTCCACCAGTAGCCCGTCGCCATCCGCGTCACCGGGACGAGCGGCTGGTACGCGGCCGGGAGTTCCCCGCCGGTCCAGCGGGCGACCAGGAACCTCGTGGCGGCGCTCACCGGGCGGGCGACCAGCACGAGCACCGCGACCAGCACCCCGAGCAGGCAGCCCGCCGCGCCAGCGGCGGTGTCGACGACGGCGGACAGGCCCGCGCCCGCGGCGACGCAGACCGCGGGCGCGAACCCGGTCAGCGCGACGAGCACGAGCGACCGCGTGAGCCCCTCGACGAGGGACCGCGCGACGACGAGGGGGCCGCCGCGAGCGTGGGACATGCCGTTCATGCTCTCGGCGGACGCGGTCCCGTGCAACCGCTTCGCCGAACAGCGGGCCTGGACCCACCTCGGCCGGACGCGCGTCAGCTCGGCGGCGCGATCGACAGGGCGTGGTGGAACACGTTCCTCGGGTCCCAGCGAGCCTTGACCCGTTGGAGCCTCGGGTAGTTGTCCTTGTAGTACAGGGTGTGCCACGTGACCCCGGACCTGTTCCACCTCGGATCGGCGGTGTCGGTGTCCGGGTAGTTGACGTAGGAGCCGTCGTTCACGGCGTTCGGGACCGGCACACCCCCGGTGTCCCGGTACATCGCGGCGTACCAGCGCCGGATCCAGTCCAGGTTCGCCCGCTCGGCTCCCGCGTCGTCCCAGGTGACGGTGTAGATCACCTTCATGACGCTGTCCCGCTGGGCCAGGGCGGTCGCGTCCGGCGCCGTGGCGTTCACCCTCCCGCCGTAGGACACCAGGATCATCACCGCGCGCTCGTTCTCGTGGTCGGTGCTGGTGAGGTAGGCGTAGGCGGTCCTGATCTGCTCGTCGGTGAACCGCCTGCGCAGGTAGGCCGCCTTCGCCTTGAACATCCCGGACTCGTCGTCCTGGCCGAGCGAACCCGCTTTCACCCCCGCCAACCACGGCAGGCGGTGCGGCGGGCGCACCACGGTCGTTCCCGCGACGCCCTCGGTGACCTCCGCGAGGTAGTCCCGCAGCAGCCGGTCGGCGTCGGGGAGGGTGCCGTCCAGCGAGACGACCATCGCGAACGCGCCGGGGTCGGCGCCGGTGGCGCGCCGGTTGACCAGCAGCGGGCTGAAGAGGCTGGCGTAGCGGGAACCGGGGGCGCTGTTGCGCTCGTGCCACTCGCCGTAGTTGCGCAGCAGCCGGTGGAACGACTCCTCGGTGGTGTCCCGCCAGCTCCACGCGACCGTCGCGCCGAGGGTGACGGCGGGCGGCCTCGGCAGCAGGCGGGCGGGATCGTCGCCGGTGGCGCCGGGCGTGCGCATCCAGTACCGGGTGACCACGCCGAAGTTGCCGCCCCCGCCCCCGGTGTGCGCCCACCACAGGTCCCGGTTCTCGTCGTCGGGCTCGCGGGTCGCGACCACCGTCCGCGCCCGTCCCGAGCGGTCCACCACGACCACCTCCACGGCGTGCAGGTAGTCCACGACGGAACCGAGCTGCCGGGACAGCGGGCCGTAGCCGCCGCCCTGCACGTGCCCGCCCGCGGCCACGCCGCCGCACTGGCCGCCGGGGATCGTGACGCCCCAACCGAGGTAGAGCCGTTCGAACACCTCCCACAGGGTGGCGCCCGCCTCGATCACGAACGCGTCGCGGCGCCGGTCGAACCCGACCTGCCGCAGCGCGGACAGGTCGATCACCACCTCCGCGCCCTCGCCCACGAAGTTCTCGTAGCAGTGCCCGCCGCTGCGGACCGTGACCCGCTTGCCCGCCCGCACGGCGTCGTCCACGGCCCGCTCGACCTGCTCGGTCGTCGTGGGCAGGCGGAAGTGCTCGGGGCGCGGGAAGAACCGCTCGCTCGTGCGGCGCAGCACGAGGTCCTCGTAGCGCGGGTCGCCCCGCGGGACCAGGACCGCCTCGCCCTCGGCGGGTGCGGCGGCCGCGGTCGCCCGGTACCCGATCAGCGCCGCTCCTCCGAGCGCCGCGGTGCCCGCGATGAACCCGCGGCGGGTGTGGTCAGCCATGACTTCTCCGAACTGCGCGTCGATGTGTGGCGCCGACGCTAGGGAGGGCGAACCGACGGCGACACCCGTCCAGACCCCGTCCGGGGTGGGGCTGAACCCACGCCGCGGCGGCCGTCGGGCTGTTGCCGTCGCGGTCGCCGGGGACGGCTCTCGTCCCAGCGGTTCCCGTGCACCGCCTCACCGCGCCGGACCGCGACGCGGCCGAGCCCGCGGTGCTGGAGCAGCGCCGCGGCCACCTGGGACCGGCCCGCGCTGAGGACGCGGACGAACAGCGCTTCGGGGATCCCGCTCACCGGTGGTGTCCTCCTCGCGGCCCGGTGCCGTGCACGGGGGAGCGCGGCAGGTCGCGTCGACCTCCGCCCACCGGGGACCCGCGGTCCGGCACGCTCCCCCCGCGTGCCGGACCGCTCCACCCGGTCAGCGCGCGCCGGGTGCGTTCAGGGTGAGCACCTGCGGCTCGGTGGGGGCGCAGCAGCCGCCACCCCCGGCCTCCGGTGCGTCGAAGTCGCCCGAGCCGCCGCAGACACCGGTCTCGGGCAGCGTCAGCTCCACGCGCTCGGCCGCGGCGTCGTCACCGGCCAGCTTGGCCACGACGCTGCGCACCTGCTCGTAGCCGGTCAGCGCCAGGAACGTCGGCGCGCGCCCGTAGCTCTTCATCCCGACCAGGTACACGCCCGGCTCCGGCTGGGCCAGCTCGGTGGCGCCGTGCGGGTACACCGTGCCGCACGAGTGGGAGTTCGGGTCGATCAGCGGCGCCAGCGCGGTCGGCGCCTGCAACACCGGGTCGAGGTCCAGCCTGGTCTCCGAGAGCCACGACAGGTCCGGCCGGAACCCGGTCAGCGCCACGACCTCGTCCACCGGCTCCAGGCGGTGCCCGTCCACCGACACGAGCGCGAGCCCGTCGCCGTCGCGCTCGACCCCGGCCGTGCGGAACCCGGTGACGGTCTCGACCCGGCCGGCCCGCACGGCTTCTCGCGCGCGCAGGCCCAGCGCGCCGCGAGCCGGTAGCTGGTCGGCGTCGCCACCGCCGAAGACGCCGCCGACCGCGCCGCGGCGCAGCAGCCAGACGACCTCGGTGCCCGGCAGTTCCGTCAACGCCACCAGCGCGGTGAGCGCGGAGTGCCCGCTGCCCGCCACCGCCACGCGCCTGCCCGCGTACCGCGCCGCCACCTCCGGGTCGCGCGTGTCCGGGACCCGGTAGGAGATCCGGTCGGCGGCGGCGCGCTCGCCGATCGCGGGCAGCCCGTCGCCGCCCAGCGGGTTCGGCGTGGTCCAGGTGCCGGAGGCGTCGATGAGCCCCCTGGCGGTGAGGCGCTCCTCCGCGCCGTCGGCGGTGACGACGTGGACCGTCAGCGGTTCGGTCTCGCGACCGGCGTCGACGATCCGGTCACGGCCGCGTCGGGCGACGCCGACGACCTCGGTGTCGAACCGCACCGCGTCGCCCAGCACCGCGGCCAGCGGCCCGAGGTAGCGCTCGACCCACTCGGCACCGGTCGGGTAGCCCTCGGTCGGGCGCCGCCAGCCGGTGGGCTCCAGCAGGCGGGCGGCGGCCGGGTCGACCAGCTCGGGCCACGCCGAGAACAGGCGCACGTGGTGCCACCTCGCCACCGCCGCGCCCGCTCCGGGCCCGGCCTCCAGCACCAGCGGTGTGATCCCGCGTTCGACCAGGTGCGCCGCCGCGGCCAGCCCGACCGGGCCCGCACCCACCACTACCACCGGCAAGTCAGTCATCGAACGTCCCCATTCATCGATCTCCGTCGATCCAGCGGAGCGACTGTATCGACCGGCTTCGATTGACGCAACCATCGATCCGAGTCGATAATCGACCGCATGACGACCACGACCCCCCAACTCGGCTCGCTCGCACCGCAGGACGCGGCGACCTACGCCGAGTGGTTCGCCTGCCTGGCCGAGCCCACCAGGGTGCGGCTGCTGCACGCCGTCGCGGTCGCGAGCAGGCCGGTCAGCGTGGGGGAGCTGACCGAGCAGCTCGGCATCAGCCAGTCCACCTGCTCCCACCACGTGCGCAAGCTGGCCGACGTCGGCTTCGTCGGGCTGCGCAAGCAGGGCACGACGACGCTCGTCACCGTGAACCCGTCGTGCTGCACCGGTCTGCCGCACGCCGCCGACGCCGTGATGGGCATGCTCGCCCCGGCGCCGTGCTGCCCGAGCGACGTGCCCGACGACGTCGTCGTGCGCGACCTGCGGGCCGACGACTGGGCCGCCGTGCGCCGGGTCTACGCCGAGGGCATCGCCACCGGGGACGCCACCTTCGAGACCGAGGTGCCCTCCCGCGCGAGCCTGGACGCCCGGTGGCTGCCGGGGCACCGCTGGGTCGCCGAGGTCGACGGCCGGGTCGCGGGCTGGGCCGCGGCGACGGCCGTGTCGGCCCGCGACTGCTACTCGGGCGTCGCGGAGACCTCGGTGTACGTCGGCGACGGCTTCCGCGGCCGGGGCGTCGGCAAGGCGTTGCTGCGCAAGCAGGTGGTGGCCGCCGACGCGGACGGCCTGTGGACCCTCCAGACGTCGATCTTCCCGGAGAACCGCACGAGCCTCGCCCTGCACCACAGTGCCGGCTACCGCACGCTCGGTGTCCGCGACCGCATCGCCCAGCACCACGGTCGTTGGCGCGACACCGTCTTCCTCGAACGCCGCAGCCGATCGGACGCCGCTCCGGCAGCGGGGTGAGACGCGCCCGCGGCGCGTCCGGTCCGGGGTGGACTCGTCGCGCCCCGCCTGCCCGCCGCGGGGCCAACGTCATCGAAGACCCGGGACCAACCGCACTGCCCGCGGGGTGCGGACGGCGAAAGCCTTGTCCCGTGAACGCCACCGCGTCGGCCGCGCGCTGACGCGGGCCTGTCGGCGGGCGGACGGGAGGTGGGTGGGGTGCGGGAACCCTTGGTGGAGTTCGTGATGACCAGGGCGGTCGTCACGGCGCGGCCGGACGCGACCTTCACGGAGGTCGCGGAACTGCTGGCGGACAACGGGATCAGCGCGGTCCCGGTCGTCGACGACCGGGGAGCGCCGATCGGCGTGGTCTCCGAGGCCGACCTCCTCGTCAAGCAGGAGTACTGGAGCGGCGGCCGGGACAGTCCGGGAAGGATCGCGGGCCGCGCCAGGAGGGCGAGGTGGCGCAGGTCGCTCGGCACCACGGCGAACGACGTGATGTCGTGGCCGGTGCTCACGATCGACCCCGGCGCACCGGTCAGCGAGGCGGCCGCGACGCTGGCCGAGGCGAACGTGCGCCGCCTGTTCGTGGTCGACCGCGACGGCGCGCTGGTCGGCGTGCTCACCCGGCTCGACCTGCTGCGCGCCTACCTGCGCGACGACGGCGACCTGCGCGAGGAGGTGCGGCGGTTCGTGTTCCGCACGGTGCTCCGGGTCGACCCGGACGCGGTGGACGTGGTGGTCGACGCGGGGGTGGTGACGCTGTCGGGGCAGCTCGACCGCCGCGGCGAGGTCGACATCGCGGTCGCGCTGACGCGCGCTCTGCCCGGTGTCGTCGAGGTGCGCGGCGAGTTGGTCCACCGGTTCGAGGACCCGTGACGGGCCTGGCCGTCGCGGGACACCGCGGGAGGCGATGACCTGGCGGAGCTGGCCGCCACGGGTGCTCGACCACCGGGTCGCGCAGCGTTCCGGTGGTCGGGGACGGTCGGCTCGTCGGCGTCGTGACCCGCCGCGACGTGCCTGCCGCGGTCCGCCGCGACGACCGGACCGTCCCCGCCGAGGCCCGCCACCGCCTGGCCCGCTACGGCGACCCGTCCGGTGGCGGGTCGCGGTCACCGGGGGCCGCGTGGACGTCGTCGACCTGGAGCGGTACGTCGTGCCGGTGCTCGTCAGCGCGGTGCCCGGCGTGGTCTCCGTCCACGACCCGTGGCACCACCGTCACGAAGCCTCCCGCGCGAGCTGCGCGGCGACGTCCAGCACCCGTTCGCGCTCCGCGGGCGTGCCCACGGCCGAGACGACCAGGTCGGTGGCCCCGGCGTCGCCGAACCGCCGCAGCTCGGCCAGCACGTGCTCCTCGTCGCCCGCGACCACGGTGTCGGCCGGACCCGCCAGTCCGCCGCGGTCGAGGACGGCGCGGTAGGCGGGCAGGTCGCCGACCAGCGCGAAGTCCCTGGCGACGCCCTCGCGCAGGCCGTCGGGGTCGGAGGTCACCGACACCACCACCGTCACGACCACCCGCGCCCCGTCTCCGAGGCTGGGGACGAGGTGGTCGGCGACGGTGTCCGGGCGCACCCACACCGCGATGGTGCCCTCGGCCAGGTCCCGCGCCACCGCGAGCATCCTCGGGCCCAGCGCCGACAGCAGCACCGGCGGCGGGGTCGCCCGGACGAGCGGGCCCGTGTCGACGGTGAAGTGCTCACCCCGGAACGCCACCGTTTCGCCGCGCAGCAGCGGCCGGAGGACCTCCAGGTACTCGCGGGTGTGGCGGGCGGGGGAGGTGTAGGGCAGGCCGAGCGCGCCGGTCACGTGCACCGCGTGGCCGGGACCGATCCCCAGGGTGAGCCTGCCGCCGGTGAGCGCCTGCACGGTCAGCGCCTCCGTCGCCAGTGCGACCGGGTGCCGCGGGTACGTCGGCACCACGGCCGTGCCGAGTTCGGCGGGCCCGTCGGGCAGCGCGCTCAGGACGGTCAACGGGTCCCACCCGCCGGGTTGCTGGTTGGTCCACGCGCCGTGCAGCCCGCGCGCGGCGGCGTCGGCCGCGCCCCGTGCGAAGTCGCCGATGTCGTCGGCCGCCGTGAGATGTGCTCCGATCCTCATGGGACGACCCCACCAGCCCGCCGGGCCGCGAACCAGACCCGATGATCACGCGCAGCGATAACATCGCGTGATCGTCGAGTGGTCGGGGGCACGGTGGAGCTGCGGGCGCTGCGGTACTTCGTCACGGTCGCGGAGGAGCTGCACTTCGGTCGGGCCGCTCAGCGGCTGGGCATCGTGCAGCCCGCCGTCAGCCAGCAGATCGCCCGGCTGGAACGGGAGCTGGGCGCGCGGCTGCTCGACCGCACGCCCCGCCGGGTCCGCCTCACCGCCGCCGGGCGCCGGGTGCTGGTCGCGGCGCGGGAGGCGCTGGAGGCGGCGGACCGGGTCAGGGCCGCGGTCGACGCCCCGACCGGCGTCCTGCGCATCGGCACGACCAGCGGTCTCACCGACCGGCTCGAACGCGGGCTCGACGTCCTGCGGGAACGCACCCCGGACTTCGAGGCCGTCCTGGTCGACCTCCCGGTGCCCGCCCGGCTGGCGGCGGTGCGCGGTGGTGATCTCGACCTTGCGCTGGTGCGCGGTGTGGTGTCCGCGCCGGGGGTGAGGGTGCTGCCCGCGTGGACGGAGCCGCTGCGCGCGGTCGTGTCGCACCGCCACCCGCTCGCCGACCGCGCCGTCGTGTCCATCCGCGACCTGGCTGACGGCGTGCTGCGCCTGGTCTCCCGGCAGTGCGACCCGGCGCTCAACGACGTCGTCACGGCGGCGCTGCGCGAGGCGGGCGCGAGCCCCCGGCTGGGTCGCCCCACCGGCACGACGCAGGACACGATCGTGGAGATCGGCGCGGACCCCGACAGCTGGACCCTGCTGCCCGCCGACCAGGTCCGGGCAGGTGGTTCCACCCGCGTGCGGGCGATCCCGCTCGACCCGCCCGTGTCGGTCGTGGGCAGCGTGGTGGCCCCGGACGCGTTCGCCGACGGGTGCGCGGCGAACGCCGTGGCCGCCTTCCGCGACGCGGCCTGCGCGGACGTTCCCGGCCCTTCCGGGCCGTAGGTCCCGCGCGGCAGGGTCCGAGCGCACCGGACCGGCGGCTCGTCCCGCGCCGCCGGTCCGGCGGCGCGCCCCCGCGGTCGGCTCTCCCCGTCGGTTTCGGAGGAAATGGATTCCGCATTTCGACGGTGACATTCTCCACGGCACCGGATTCGGTTCGGCGCGTTCTCAGCCGCCGCCGTCGCTATCGGGAGCCAGCAGTCGGAGCACGACGTCCCGATCGTTCATCCCGCGGGTTTCGCCCGTGGAACCGGCGTCGAACCAGGAATTCACCTCGGCGTCCGCTCCGGTCGAGGTGTCCTCCTCGGGCGGCCAGCCGCGGTAGCGCACGGTGGCGAGCACCTCGGCCCCCTCGACGGTCCGCGCGGCCAGGTCGAGCGCCACCGCGCGGGTGATCCCGAACGTGGCCGCGGTCGACACCGCGTCGGGGACCCACCGGGCCACCGCGTCGACCGTCGCGCTCGACGGCGACGCGGAGCTGTCGAACGCGACGGTGCCGACCAGACCGTGTTCGGCGACGGCGGCGCCGAACACGGACAGGACGGTGTCGAACGACCGGTCTCGGCCGGTGCGGGCCTGCTCGCTCGCCACGACGCGCGCCCGGCTCGTGATCCGGTCCGCCTCCAGGACGGCCGAGTCGATCCGCTTCGAGAACGCGTCGGGCACGTGGGACTTCAGCGAGCACAGCGTCGAGGTGATCGCGAACAGGCTGCCCGCGATGTCGCCGTAGACGCGCGCCACCACGTCCCTGGCGCTGTCCGCGGGCGTGGCGCACCGGACGACCTGCGAGTTCGGCACCAGCAGCGCCCACGCCAGGTGTTCGGCGAACGCGGTCGCCATCTCGCGGTCCGCCTCGCCGAAGCCCGCCCGCCCCGGTGAGCGGGTCAGCAGGAGCGCCGCCTGGAACTCGCCTCCGCTGTACGCGGGGGCGACGACGCAGGGGCCCACGGTGCTCGACCTCGCTGACTGGCAGGTGCGCTCGTCCAGCGTCACCTCGTCGATCAGCAGGGTCCGGGCCGCCTCGACCGCGAGCGCCGTGACCGAGCCCCCGAGGGGCAGCACGCTGTTCTCCCAGCCGCTCAGGTCGCCGGTCGCGACGACGACGCGGACCCAGTCGCCGTCGTGGAACGGCACGGTGAGCGCCGCGGTGGTCGCGCCGCCGTGCACGCGGGCGCACTCCACGAGCGAGCGCGTCAGCGCGAGCGGGTCGGACAGCGGACTGGCACCGGACAGCAGGGCGCCCAGGGCGCTCCGCCACACCCCGTTCGCCGCGGGACCGGTGTCGGCGTGCGACGCGGCCACGTCGGGTTCATCCGAATTCATTCTTTTCCCACCGAATTGTGGTTCCACTGGCCGATCAGACTATCGGAAATAAGGTATTTGATCTCTCAACGGTACTCCCCGGAGGAATGCCGGGCGGATTCGTCCGCAGGAGTACCCGAACGGACCACCAGTGGCGGAGGCGTTGAGCGGAACGGGGCCGTCCCGGGTCCGAAGTCCCGTGCGAGTCGGTCGGTTGGACCCTCACCGCGCCCGTCCCGGTGGGCGAGCGTGGAGGTGGACGACCCCTGGGTGCTCGACGTCCGCGCCCGTCGGGACGCGGGCGGGTTCGAGCGCCACACCACGAGGAGGCGCGATGACCACGGCGGCGGCAGGCTACCCGGTGCGGGTGCGCGGGAGGCTCGATCCTGGACTGAGCCGGTGGCTCTGGCTGGTCAAGTGGTTCCTGGCGGTCCCGCACCACGTCGTGCTGGTGTTCCTGTGGTTCGGGTTCGCGGCGTGCACGGTGCTGGCGTTCTTCGGCATCCTGGTGACCGGCCGCTACCCGCGCCCCCTGTTCCACTTCACCCTCGGCGTGCTGCGCTGGACCTGGCGCGTCGCCTACTACACCTACGGCGCGCTGGGCACCGACCGGTACCCGCCCTTCACGCTCGGCGCGGTGCCCGACTACCCGGCGACCCTGGACATCGCCTACCCCGAGCACCTGTCGCGCGGTCTGGTGCTGGTCAAGTGGTGGCTGCTGGCGATCCCGCACTACCTCGTCCTCGCGGTCTTCCTCGGCGGCGGCGGGTACGCGGCGGCGCGGGCGGGGGAGTGGGCCTACGGCGCGGGCGGCGGACTGGTGGCCCTCGCCGCCGTGTTCGCCGGGGTGGGGCTGCTCTTCACCGGCCGCTACCCGAGCGGCCTCTTCGACCTCCTGCTCGGGATGGACAGGTGGGCGCTGCGCGTCGCCGCGTACGCGGGCCTGATGACCGACGCCTACCCGCCGTTCCGCCTGGACCTCGGCGGCGACGAACCCGGCGCCACGACGATCGACCAGGTGCCGCCGCCGCAGCCGCCCCGCGCGGACGGGTGGTCCGGCGGTCGGGTCGCGGCCGCCGTGGTCGGGGCCCTGCTGCTCGGCCTGGGGGCGCTGGTCTCCGCGGTCGGGACGGTCGGGCTCTGGGCCGACGCGACCCAGCGCGACAGCGCCGGGTACCTCGACACCGGGACGGAGTCCTTCCGCACCGACGGGTACGCGGTGTCGTTCGGCGCGGTGGACCTGAGCTGGACCGACCCGCGGTGGCAGATCGGCGGGGACTGGCTCGGCGAGGTCGAGCTGCGGGTGGACCGGGACGTGTTCGTCGGCATCGGCCGCGCGGACGACGTGGCCCGGTACCTCTCCGGTGTCGAGCACGACGAGGTGGTGCTGGGCGGGAACGACGTCGACCAGCGGCACCGGGCGGGCGGTCCGCCGCCCGGAGAGCCCGGTGCCCAGTCGGTGTGGGTGGCGTCCGGGACCGGATCGCTGACCTGGCGCGCGGAACGGGGCACGTGGGCGGTGGCCGTGCTCAACGAGGACGGCGGCCGGGTGGTCGACACCGACCTGTCCGCACGGGCGACCGTCCCCGCGCTCGGACCGATCTCGCTGGCACTGCTGGTGGGCGGTGTCCTGGTCCTGGCGCTCGGCGGGACGACCCTGCTCGTCGCCGCGGTCCGCGCGTCGCGCCACCAGGCCGCGCCGCCGGTCGAGACCGAGCAGCCCGCGCCGCCGGAACGGACGTAGCGCCACGCCGGGGGCGCACCGCTCACCCCGACGAGCGGTGCGCCCCCGGCGTGGCCGACCACGGGGCGGTTCCAGGAGGAGTGCCGAACGTCATCGGCGGTCTGGGACCAAGCGCTCTGCCGTCCGGCGGCGGAGGGCGGGAACCTCGGGGGCGGAAGCGAAGCGGGCGTGGTGCGGTCCACCTAGGCCGAGCGCGAGCACCAGAGCCGAAGCCGCACCGCGGGGAGGAGCCGGCATGAAGATCGACGAGATCATCACCGAAGCGCGCGACGCGATCACGGTGCGGCGGGTGTACTCCGAGCCGTACGAGCGCGACGGCGTCACCGTGATCACCGCGGCCTCCGTCGGCGGCGGGGGCGGTGCCGGGCTCGGCGA
>NZ_DASUSQ010000109.1:0-70047 GCF_036375055.1 Umezawaea sp. | reverse complement strand
CCACCACCGTCTACATTCGACACTCGACTACCGCACTCCACACGAAGTCCGTGTCGGTTATCGTCAAGGTCTCGTCCTCGCGGCATGAAACCCCGGTGTCCGGTTCCTGGGGACAACCTCAAGGGTGTGAGGAATGCTTCGAGCCGGGGGCCGCCAGGGGTGGGGATGTCCAAGCCCCCGAGAGAGCACCGTCGGGGCCGCCAGTCCCTGGCAGCGTCCGCCGGTTCAATTCGAACCACCAGGCCCGCCAGACCACGGCAGCGTCCACCGGATCAATTCGAACCGCGAGGCCCGCCAGACCACGGCAGCGTCCGCCACTTGAATTCGAACTACCAGGTCCGCCAGACCACGGCACGGAGCGGCCGGTGGCACCCGTGTGCTGGGTGTCACCGGCCGCTGCTGGTCAGCTCGCTAGTTGCGGACGATGGTGAAGGTCGACGTCGTGTTCTTGATGTCCTGCGCGTTGTTGCTCAGGCGCAGGTTGTTGAACGTCACCGAACCCACCGCTGGGCCCTGGCCCGGTTCCGGCAGTTCGTTCGCCCACAGCCCGAAGCCGGACTTCGCGTCGTAGGCGTCGCCGCTCTTCTGCGCGCCGGAGATCGACACGTTGGTGAAGATGGTGTCCTTGATCGGGAACTGGGGGTTGCCGGGACTGCTGTAGTTCGTCTGGAACATGATTCCCGAGTACGTCGGGTCGACGATGTCGACGTCGCTGACCCGGATTCCCTGGAACACCTTCGACGCGGAGAACACCCAGATGCCGGGGAACGTCTGACCGCCCCAGAAGTGTCCGCCCGCACGCACGATCGAGATGTTCTCGAACTTCGTGGGCGGGTCCGCGCCGAAGCCGTTCATCGGGTAGCCGAAGTCGAGCGAGCTGATCGTGATGCCCGAGTACACCAGCGTGTCCGCGATGTAGATGTTGCGGAACGTGTTGGCGTAGCCGCCGTAGACCGCGACGCCCGCCGCGCGCCAGGTCAGGGTCGTGGACAGGTTCTCGTAGACGTTGTCCTTCATGTCCGCGCCGCCCGCGTCGATGGCGGAGAACAGGGCGAAGGCGTCGTCGCCCGTGGCGCGCGCGTCGTTGTTGACCACGTGGTTGTTGGTGCTGCCGTTGGTCATGTTGATGCCGTCGGCGAACATGTTGCGGATGCGGGAGTTCTTGATGGTCACGTAGTCGGTGTTGGCGCCCCAGTAGAGGCAGACCATGTGCTCGACCCAGATGTTGTCGATCACCATGTTGGCCACGTTCGCGAAGTCGAACACCTTGCCCGGCCCGTCGATCCTCGACGTGTAGTTGCCGAGGTAGGTGAAGTTCGCGAACGACGACCCGTTGGCCGTGCCCTCGGCGCGGAAGCCGACGTCGGTGTTGTCCTGGGTGGACGGTGCCAGGAACCTGGTGTACCAGGGGCCCGCGCCGACGACCTTGACGGCCTTGCCGTAGACCTGGAACTTGCTCGCGGTCTGGTAGTCGCCCGCGGGCAGGTAGACGCCGACCAGGTTCCCCGTCGTGTCCATCCGCACGCGGTCCAGGGCGTTCTGCACGTCCTGGTGGCCGAACCCGGTCGGCACGGCGTACTTGGCCGGGTCCGGGTTCGGGATCGCCGTCACCTGCTCGGTGTTGACGAAGTCGATCGCGTAGTTGGTGGTGTTGGCCGCGTCCTTCTGGAGCTTGATCTTCGTTCCCGCGGGGAACGACGAGTTGAGCATGGTGGCGGCCTCGTCGTAGATGTGCCGCGCCTCGCCGCCGGGCGAGTTGCCCGGACCGGCCTCGGGGCCGTAGAGCCACGCGTACTTGGACGTCAGCGGCAGCGCCTTGTGGAAGGTGCCGTTGACGTAGACGTTGATCGTGGCGTTGATGCCGCCGCCACCGGCCGCGTCCGGGATGGAGAAGCGGGTGACGAGCGTGTTGGTGCTCGCCCTGGTGGTGAACTCGACGTAGCTGCCGGTCGAGTTGAGCGTGACGGCCCTGCGGCCGGACGCCTCGCCCGCGACGTCGCCGATCCTGCGGTTCGGGCCCACGACGGCCGCGCCACCGCCGACCGCCGCGTCCTCCGCCTCCAGCATGTCGTACGGCATGTTCGCGCCGCGCCCCACGAAGAACGGCTGCTCGCTGGTGTTGTTGGGCCGCTTGACCGGCAGCTCGTTGGCGTCGTCGGCCAGCACGACCTTGACGGTGTACTTGCCGTTGGCGGCCGTCCAGGAGCCGAGGTTCACCGGGGACGTGGTGGCGCCCGCGGCGATGGCGCCGCTGTAGGAGCCGGTCAGCGTCCGCACGACGGAGCCGGTGGTGGAGTTGACCACCTGGAGGGTGATGCCGTGCGCGCCGCTCGCCGAGGCGACCGTGCCCTGGTTCTTGACGGCCACCGAGAACGCGACCGCGGTGCCCGCGGACGGGTTGCCCGGTGTCCAGCCGACGACCGCGACCAGGTCCGAGCTGGCGACCGGCGTGACGACCAGCGGGCTGGAGCCCGCGAAGCTGTTGTTGGTCTCGTTGGACTCGATGACGGTGTTGGCCTCGTCGACCTTGGCGGTCAGCGGGTAGCTGCCCGCGTCGCGCGGTCCGACGTTGACCGACGCGGTCGCCGAGGCGCCCGCGGCCAGCGCGCCGACGGTGGCGGTGCCCACCTTCGTCGTGCCGAGGTAGAAGTTGACGTTGGTCGCGCCGGAGGCGACCGCGCCCGCGTTGCGGACCACCGCCGAGAGCGTGACGGCGTCGTTCTCGACCGGGGCGTTCGGCGACCACGAGGCGCCGGTGATCGTGAGGTCCGGGTTCGGCGCGGGGACGCCGACGACCTGGAACTCGGCGATCTGACCCGCCGGGGCGCCGGTGTTGGACGTGATCCGGAGCTGGACGTCGGCCAGGGACGCGCCGCCGACCGGGATCGTCACGATGTTGCTCGACGCCGGGTTGAACACGTAGTTCGCCGCCGGCACCACGTTCGTGAAGCCGGACGCGCTCTGCTCGCGGCCCAGCACCTGGATGTTCTGCGTGCGCGTGCCCCACGAGCTGTCCGGGTTGAGCTTGAGCACGACCGAGTCGACGGCGGCGTTCGCGCCGAGGCTCACCGCGAGGGTGTTCGGGTACGAGCCGCCCGCGCCCTCCCAGTAGGTGGCGGTGCTGTTGTCGTTCGCGTTGGTCGCGACGAACGTGAACACCGACGAGGACGCGGTGATCGGCTTGCCCACGGCCAGGTTCGTGCCGCCGGGACCGCCGGTCCCGTTGCGGGTCACGGTGTTGCTGTTGGCCGACTGGTTGCCCGCGGCGTCCTTCGCCCGCACGTGGTAGGCGACCGTCGCGGTGCCCGGCTGCGTGTCGGTGTAGGTGAGGACGTTGCCCGCGACGCTGGTGCGCAGCGAGTTGTTGGCGTAGACGTCGTAGCCCGTGACGCCGACGTTGTCGGTGGAGCCGCTCCACGTCAGGCGGATCTGGCCGGTGCCGGGCTCGGTGAACGCGAGGCCGGTCGGCGCGGTGGGCGCCTGCGTGTCACCGCCGGTCGGGCCGTAGACCTCGAACTCCGAGAGCTGACCGGCCTGCCACCCGGTGTTCGCCGTGATGGTCACGCGCACGTACCGGATCGTGGTGGCGGCGACGTCGACGGTGACGGTGTTCCCGCTCGACGGGGAGAACACGTAGCCCTTTGACGGGGCGAGGTCGGAGAAGGCGCTGCCGTTCGTGCTGCCCTGCACCGACAGCGTCTGCGTCCTGGTCTCCCACCCCGTCGGCAGCTTCAGCACGACCTTGTTCGTGGCGACCGACGACCCGAGGTCCGCCTGGATCCACTGGGGGAACGAGCCCCCGCTCTCCCAGTAGGTGGCCTGGTTGCCGTCGTTCACGTTGGCCGCGGGGTACTCCCCGTGGGCGCTGCTGGCGGAGACGGAGACGGCGGCCGCGGCGAGCCGGGCGCCCAGGGCGTTCTCCTGGGCGGGCGCCGCGTGCGCCGGAAGGCCCGGCCCGGCGAGTGCCACGAGGCAACTCGCGAGCAACGCGGCGGTGAGCCGCGTGATCAGGCTTGTGGTTCTCATCGCTGTCCTCTCTGCAGGGGAGGGAGACACCTCTGGACATGCCGGTGGGAGGGCTGCCGGTCAGGGGCAGGGGGATGACCGGTCGTCGGGGATGAATCGGCGTCCAGGCGGAATTACGAAGCTCTGCTAGTAATTTCCAAGATCATGCAACTTTTTTGCGTCGAGTTGAGCAAGAGTTACAGACGCGCTACAGCTACGTCAACGGTTGCGCGACCGCCGGGTCACCCCTCGCGCACGGCGGGGACCGTTCGGTCCAACGAGGACGACCGAACGGCGGCGGAACAGGCGCGGATCGCCGGTCAGGCGGTCAGGCGGTCTCTTGCGGAGCCGGTTCGACCCCGGCGGCCCGCTTCGCCACGCGGCGGGCGGCCACGGCACCCACGACGGTCATGACCACCAGCGCGGCGACCGAGAACAGGAAGACGGGGGACGTCGGGTCCTCTGCCGTGCCGCCGAGCGCGGTGTAGACGACCACGCCGGGCGCGATGCCCGCGCCGGTCCCGAGGACGAAGCCCCGCAGCCGCAGGCTGGTCACCGCGAGCACGTAGTTGAGCAGCGCGAACGGCCCCAGCGGCAGCAGGCGGAGCACGAACACGGTGGCGGCGCCGTACCGGTCGAGCAGGGCGTTGACGCTCGCCATCCGCTCCCCCGCCAGCCGCTCGACCGCGTCCTTGGACAGTCCGCGCCCCACCAGGAACGACCCCGCCGCGCCGAGCACCGCGCCCACCCACACCACGGGGACGCCGAGCACGGGGCCGAACAGCAGGCCCGCCACGGCGCACAGGACGGAGACGGGCAGGAAGCACGTGGTCGCCGCGGCGCAGAGGACGATGAACGCCACCGGGCCCAGCACGCCGAGGTCCGCGACCCACGCCTTGGCCGCCTCGACCGCGTCGACGCCTCCGGTCAGCGCCAGCCCGATCGCCGTCGCCAGGAGGGCGAGCAGCAGCCCGAGCCGCGGCCAGGGAGAGCGGACCAGGCGCTCGACGCCGCTCGGGCCTTCCTCGACCTGCACCGCGACACCCTCTCCGTGGACCACGCGCGATGCTAACCGGGACCGGTACCGGCGAGGGCGCGACGCACGTCCCCGAACGACTGGAACCGCACGGCCGGATAACGGAGAACAGCGTCACGATCCGACAACGCCGGCCGTCGGCGGTGGCTCGGGCTCGGCCGTTCGCCCGGCTTCCGCTGCGCCTTCCGGCCTACGCGCGGTACCGGTCCGGGAAACTCGGGAGAGAACCTTGACGACCGAATTTCGGAGCTGTTAACTCCACCACAACACCACTGGAACCGGTTCCGGGACCGGTTCCACCACTTCGAGAGAGCGCTCTCTCAGGATGGCCGGCCGACCGTGGAGGACCACGCAGGCCGGTCGAAACGCGCCCACAACCCTGCCCTCCCCCGGGCTTCTGGCCGTCTCCTCATTCCGACAGGCAGGAACATGAGACTCGCTGTCGCGTCATCACCGTCCCCCCGCCGCTCCCTGCGCAGGCTGTCCGTGCTCGTGGTCGCCACCGCGACCCTGCTCGGCGCCCTCTCCTCCACCGACTCCGCGCCACCGGCGAACGCCGCGCCCGTCCTGCTGTCGCAGGGCAAGCCGGTGACCGCGTCCTCGACCGAGAACGCCGGCACGCCCGCCACCGCCGCCGTCGACGGCAACGCGGGCACCCGCTGGTCCAGCGCGGCCTCCGACCCGCAGTGGCTCCAGGTCGACCTCGGCGCCACCTCGACCGTGAACCAGGTCGTCCTCAACTGGGAGGCCGCCTACGCGCGGTCGTTCCAGGTCCAGACCTCCGACAACGCCTCGACCTGGACGTCGATCTACACGACGACCACCGGCACGGGCGGTGCGCAGACCCTGGACGTGACTGGCACAGGCCGTTACGTCCGGGTGCTCGGCACCGCCCGTGCCACCGCCTACGGCTACTCGCTGTGGGAGTTCCAGGTCCTGGGCACGCAGGGCGGCAACCCCCCGCCGCCGACCTGCGGCTCGGCCAACTCGGCGCTGAACAAGACCGCCACGGCGTCCTCGACCGAGAACGCGGGCACGCCCGCCTCGGCGGCCGTCGACGGCAACGCGGGCACCCGCTGGGCGAGCACCGCGGCCGACCCGCAGTGGTTGCAGGTCGACCTCGGCTCGTCTCAAACGGTGTGCAGGGTCGGGTTGAGCTGGGAGGCCGCCTACGGCAGGTCGTTCCAGGTCCAGGTCTCGGAGAACGCGTCGACGTGGACGACCGTCCACACGACGACGACCGGAACCGGCGGGAACCAGGGTTTCGACGTCAGCGGGACTGGCCGTTACGTGCGCGTGTTGGGTACGGTGCGCGGAACCAACTACGGCTATTCCCTCTGGGAGTTCTCGGTGAACACCGTCGGTGGCACCGTGGACGTGCCCGTGACCGACCCGCGCAACCCGGACTTCGGTCCGAACGTGTCGGTCTTCAGCCCCAGCACCCCCGCGGGTGAGATCCAGGCGAAGCTGACGGCTGTCGCGAACCAGCAGCACACCAACCAGTTCGGCCCTGAGCGCTTCGCCCTGCTGTTCAAGCCGGGCAGCTACACCGCCGACGTGAACCTGGGCTTCTACACCCAGGTCGCCGGTCTGGGCCTCTCGCCGGACGACGTCAACCTCAACGGCCACGTGCGCGTCGAGGCCGACTGGCTCCAGCAGGGCGACAACCCGAACAACAAGGGCAACGCGACGCAGAACTTCTGGCGCTCCGCCGAGAACCTCTCGGTGACGCTGCCCGCCGGGCAGATCGAGCGCTGGGCCGTGTCGCAGGCCGCGCCGTACCGCCGCATGCACCTCCGCGGCCAGGCGCAGCTGTGGAACGGCGGCGACGGCTGGGCGTCGGGCGGCTTCATCGCCGACTCGCGCATCGACGGCGTCATCGAGTCCGGTTCGCAGCAGCAGTTCTACACCCGCAACAGCGACCTCAACGGCGGCTGGTCGGGCTCGGTGTGGAACATGGTGTTCCAGGGGACGAACGGCGCTCCGCCGCAGCACTTCCCGAACCCCTCGCACACGACCATCGACCAGACCCCGCAGGTCCGCGAGAAGCCGTTCCTCTACCTCAACGGCGCGGGCGAGTACAACGTCTTCGTCCCGGCGCTGCGGAACAACTCCCGCGGCACCACCTGGGGCAACGGCGCCCCGGCCGGTGAGTCGATCTCGCTGAGCCAGTTCTACGTGGTCAAGCCGGGCTCCTCGACGGCGACCGTCAACGCCGCGCTGGCGGCGGGCCGGAACCTGCTGTTCACCCCCGGCATCCACCACCTCAGCGAGTCCATCAGGGTGACCCGCCCGAACACCGTCGTGCTCGGCCTCGGTCTGGCCACCCTGCTGCCCGACAACGGCACCGCGGCCATCTCGGTGTCCGACGTGGACGGCGTGAAGCTCGCGGGCCTGCTGGTCGACGCCGGTCCGGTCAACTCCCCGGTCCTCGTCGAGATCGGCCAGGCGGGGTCGTCGGCCAACCACTCGGCGAACCCGACCTCGATGCACGACCTGTTCATCCGCATCGGTGGCACGGGCACGCTCGGCCGCGCCACGGTCAGCCTGCGGGTCAACAGCAACAACGTCATCGGCGACCACATGTGGCTGTGGCGCGCGGACCACGGCGCGAACGTGGCGTGGAACCTCAACACCGCGGCCAACGGCCTGGTCGTCAACGGCAACGACGTGACGATGTACGGCCTGTTCGTCGAGCACTACCAGGAGTACCAGACCATCTGGAACGGCAACGGCGGCAAGACGTACTTCTACCAGAACGAACTGCCGTACGACCCGCCGAACAACGCCTCCTGGAGCAGCGGGAACGGCAACCAGGGCTGGGCGGCGTACAAGGTGGCGGACTCGGTCAACACCCACCAGGCGTGGGGGCTGGGCAGCTACGCGTTCTTCCAGGCGAACCCGGCCGTCGTGGCCAGTCGCGGGTTCGAGGTGCCCAACAAGCCGGGCGTCCAGTTCCGCGACCTGGTGGCGGTCTCGCTCGGCGGGGTCGGCACGATCACCAACGTCATCAACAACGTGGGTGCCACGGCCAACCTGGCGAACCAGGTCAGCTACGTGGTCAGCTACCCGTAGAACCGGGTGTGGACGTCGAGCACCGCGGGACCCGTCCGGGTCCCGCGGTGCTCCGCGTTCCCGGCCCCGCTACTCGCAGGCGATGCCGTCGTTGTCGCTGTCGAGCTTGTAGACGTCGCTGCCGATCACCCGGATCGGACCGCTGACGTAGGCCGGGCCGTTGCCGCTGCCGCCCGCGCAGTCGACGTCGCTGGCGATCGGGACGCAGCCGGAGTAGTTCTGGTCGCAGTCGGACGCGGGGGCGGGGGCGGGTTCCGGTGCCGGAGCGGGCTCGGGTGCGGGCTCGGGCTTGGGTGCCGGCTGCTGCGTGACGGGCGGGGGTGCCACCACGGGCTGCTCCACCGTCGTCGTGGTGGTGGTCGTGGTGGTCGTCGTCGTGGTGGTCGTGGTGGGCGGTGCCGTGGTGGTGGTCGTGGTGCGTGCGGCCTTGGTGGTCGTCGTGGAGGCCTCGGCCGCGGTCTTGGTGGTCGACGGCTGCTCGGTGCCGCCGTTGGCCAGACCGATGACCACCAGCAGGCCGACGACGGCCGCGACGATCCACGCCGGACGGTGCTTCGAGAACGGGCCCGTGGGCCGCGCGGGCAGCGGGGCCACCGGCGCTCCGACGGGCGCGTAGGCGGTCGGGTCGGGCGCGGGCGGCGTGAAGACGGTCGGGGCGGGCGGTGCGGGCGGAACGAAGGCGGTCGGGGCCTGTGCGGGCAGCGGGAGGACGCCGTCGCCGTGGCGGGGCAGGCTCAGCACGACCTCCAGGCCCCTCGCGCCGCGCTGGACGGTGGCCGTGCAGCCGGGACGGCCGCCCTGGGCGATCACCTGCGTGACGAGCGGGGCGTAGCGCCGGGACATCAGGTGGGTCAGCTCCCCGACGCGCTTCCCGTCCAGCCGGACCTCGATGCCGCGTTCGCCGCGGTACTTGCCGGAGCTGATGGTGCACCACGCGAGTTCGACGGCGACGTGCCGCTGTTGACCGTCGGTCACGGTGTAGCGGGCCAGCGCGAGCTGGTGGTGCTCCTCACGGGTGACCGTGACGGACACCTCGGCGTCCAACTTCACCAGTCCCGTCGCCGAATTCTCGATCACCGTGCACTCCAGACGCTCAACGGACGTTCGTATGCCTGACCATCGGCGGCGCGCGCAGGTCGTTACCGTCCGCTACGAACGGGTCACGGTTCCCCTGACCGGGTAACGGACGGGCGGGGCAGCCCGATCGGCGCGTCGCTTCCAGGCGGTGCGGTCGCGGGTGTCGACCTACTCTCCACTCGTGGACCTGCCCGTGATGCCGCCGGTGAAGCCGATGCTCGCGCGATCCGTTCCCGAGGTGCCCGAGGCACCGGGGATGTCGTACGAGCCGAAGTGGGACGGGTTCCGCTGCGTGGTGTTCCGCGACGGCGACGAGGTCGAACTCGGCTCGCGCAACGACCGGCCGTTGACCCGCTACTTCCCCGAACTGGTCGACCTGCTGTCGACGGTGCTGCCGCGGCGGTGCGTGGTGGACGGCGAGATCGTCGTGGTGACGGGCGCCGGGCTCGACTTCGACTCGCTCCAGCTCCGCCTGCACCCCGCCGCGTCCCGCGTGCGCAAGCTCGCCGAGGAGACACCCGCGAGCTTCGTCGCGTTCGACCTGCTCGCATTGGGGGACCGGGACCTGACCGGGTTGCCGTTCTCGGAGCGGCGGGCCCTGCTGGCGGACGTCGTGGACGGGGACCTGGCGCGGGTGCACCTGACGCCGCTGACGACCGATCCGGTGGTGGCGCGGGACTGGTTCACGCGGTTCGAGGGGGCCGGGTTCGACGGGGTCGTGGCGAAGCCCGACGCGCCCTACGAGCAGGACAGGCGGGTGATGTGGAAGGTCAAGCACGAGCGGACCGCGGACTGCGTGCTGGCCGGGTTCCGGTGGCACAAGGACGGGGTGGGGGTCGGCTCGCTGCTGCTGGGGTTGTTCGACGAGGACGGGGTGCTGCACCACGTGGGGGTGGCCAGCAGTTTCACGGCTGCTCGGCGGAGGGAACTGGTGGAGGAGTTGGAGCCGTTGCGGAGGGACGCCCTGGAGGGGCATCCGTGGCGCGGGTGGGCTGAGGCAGGCGCGTCCGGGGCGGCGTCCGGGCGGGTTCCCGGTGGGCAGAGCCGGTGGAGTGCGGGGAAGGACCTGTCCTGGGAGCCGTTGCGGCCCGAGTGGGTCGCCGAGGTTCGGTACGAGAACGTGGCCGGGGGGCGGTTCCGGCACATGAGCCGGTTGGTGCGGTTCCGGTGGGACCGGGAGCCCGCGTCCTGTACCTACGGGCAGTTGGAGGTTGTGGCCCCGGCTGAGTTGGGGAGGTTGTTCGGGGGGTCTGGGTGAGGGGTGTTGTGGCCCCTGTTGCGAATTCCGGCTTTGAGGGCGGCTTCCGGCGTGGGAGCGGTGGTGGCTGCGGCTTCCAGCGTGCTGTGGCCGATTTGACTTGGGGGCCCCTCATCCGACCCTTGATCGGGCTTGGGGGCAGGTGGTGAAGCCCTGCCCGATCACTAGTTCAAGGGTCAAATCCCCAAGTAAAATCGGCCACGTCCCGTGGCCGGTCGGCCCGAGTTCGCAGTGGGTCAAGCCCGTGTTCGCAGCAGGTCAACCCGTGTTGGTGGCCGGTCAGCCCGAGTTCGCGGTGGGTCGGCCCGTTGTGTCGATCCTGGGGCGATCGGCCAATTGTTCCCGCTGCGTCGTGCCCCTGTCTTCGCCTTGTTCCCTGTCTCGCCTTGTTCCCTGTTTCACCGGTGGCTCTGCCCTGGTGTGCTCTGCTCTGGCGTGCTCTGCGTTGGTGGGAGATGTGCGGCGCCGGCGGGCGTTGTGCCCACCAACCCACCGGCGCCGCGGGGAGCAGGTCTTGTGCGGCCTCGGGTCGAGCGAACCCCTCAGTCGCTCGACCTGCGGCCTTCTCTCGCGGCGTGAGTCGCGAGTGCTCCTACGGCCGGGCTGTTGCCGCTGGTCTGCCCCAGGCTGCTGGGCGGACCGCTGAGGGGCGGGTTCGGCCGTGGTGTTCTGGTCTGGTCAAGCAGACCGTGGCTCGTGCTTGGCGTAGTTCGGCGGCGTTGACCACGCAGGTCTCGACCGCTCTTCCGTTCCTCACACCGTCCGACACGGGTGCTATCCCAGCAGATCGGTCAGGCGATCCTGTCGTCCGGGAGCTCCAACAGCTCGTCCAGGACAGAACACGCAGGTCCGCGCCGTCGCCAGGAGAACCTGGCCGGGGCGAGGACGTTCTGCTCGTCCGCGGGCATCCGGGTCGCGACGGCGTCGTCCTCGGTGTGCAGGCGGACCACGTCGATCACGTTGTCGTGCGCCCGGACGCCGACCACGGCGGCCAGCTCGCCGCGCGCGTCGGTCGGGTGCAGGAACTGGAAGCCGCGCGCGATGAGTTCGCGCAGGCGGACCTCAGCCCGCTCGGTGGTGTCAACTGGTGAAGTCATCGAATTCGCCGTCCTTGGCGCCTGCCAGGAATGCCGTGATCTCGGCACGGGTGTAGACCAGCGCTGGTCCGTCGGGGAAGCGCGAGTTGCGCATGGCGATGTCGCCGCCGGCCAGTGCCGCCACCTCGACGCAGTTCCCGACGGCGCCGCTGTAGCTGCTCTTCGTCCACGTCGTACCGGCGAGCTGCGCCGCCGGCATGCCGTTGCGGATCTCGTTCTCCACGACACCACCCTCAGAAGCCTCAGAGGTGCATCTGCACGTGCATCTGGCTGAGCAGAGAACGTAGCACCCAGTTTCGCACGGGTAAATGCACGTGCAGATGCGAGGGGTAGCCCGATCGGGTTAAATTTCCGCGCGCACCTTTGCCAGCATCTGGCGGGTGCGGTCGGGGGTCAGAGCGTCTACGGTCAGCCGGTCGAACACGCGGCTGTAGAGCTCCACCTCGTCACGTTTGTCCAGGTAGAGGGCACCGGCGAGGTGTTCGATGTAGACCAGGTCCGGCAGCTCCGGCTCACCGAACCGGAGCATGGTGAACGGCCCCTCCGCTGCGTAACCGCTGAGCTGGTAGGGCACCACCTGAAGAGTGATCTGCGCCTGTTTGGTGAGGTCCAGCAGATGGTCCAGTTGGGCGAGCATGATGTCGCGTCCGCCGATGGGGCGGTGCAGCACGGACTCGTCGACGACCGCCCACAGCCGCGGCGCACCGGGCCTGTTGAGGATCCTCTGGCGGTTCATCCTGAGGCGGACGCGGCGCTCGACGTCCTGCCCCGCGGAGTCCGGTCTGCCGTGGCTCGCGATGGCGCGCGCGTAGTCCTCGGTCTGCATCAGGCCGGGGACGAACTGGAGCTCGTAGGTGAGGATGCGGGTGGCCGCCTCCTCCAGTCCGACGTAGTCCTGGAACCAGTCCGGCATGAGGTCGTTGAACCGGTGCCACCAGCCCGGTTGGTTGGACCGCTTGACCATCTCCAGGAACGTCTCGCGGTCGGCCTGGTCCGTGACGCCGTACATCGTGAGGAGGTCGGCGACGTCGCGCTCCTTGAGACCGACCCGGCCGAGCTCCAATCTGCTGATCTTCGATTCGGAACCCCGAATCGAATATCCGGCGTCCGCGCGGGAGATCTCGGCGGCCTCGCGCAGCCGCCGCAACTGGGCCCCGAGGACGATCCGCAGAGCGGTAGGTCCACCGGACGAGGCAGCGGGATCAACCGTGGTCATAACCGTCCTCCTGCGATTCCCGGCACCTGCGTCCACCCGTGACAGCCGGTCCACCCGAACAGCGGTTGCGCTCAGCGAAGGCCTCGAAGCCCGGTAACCGAACGTACACCGCCTGTCCCCAAGGTCAACTTCGTGCCTGATGCTCGCACTTCGAGCCCATATGCTTACGCTAGGTGCACTGTGATCCGGTGCACACACTCCCCCGGAAAACAACGCTCTGTGAGGCCCCAGATGCCTGGTAGCCCGTCCCCGTCGGACGTTGCCGCACCCGTCTACATCGACACGACCAAGGCGAGCATCGCCAGGGTCTACGACGCCTTCCTCTACGGGAAGGACAACTACGAGATCGACCGCGAGGTCCTCCGGCGCGTGCAGCGGGTGGCACCGGAGGCGGCGACGCTGGCGTGGGACAACAGGGCGTTCCTGATCAGGGCGAGCCGGTTCATCGCGAGCCAGACGGGCATCACGCAGTTCCTCGACCTCGGCTCCGGGCTGCCGACGGCGGAGAACACCCACCAGGTCGTGCAGCGGCTCCAGCCCGACGCGACGGTCGTCTACGTCGACAACGACCCGGTGGTGCTGGCGCACGGGCGGGCGCTGCTGGAGGAGAACGACCAGACGCACTTCACCGCGGAGGACATCTTCGAGCCGGAGAAGATCCTGGAGAACGAGGTCGTGCGCAAGCACATCGACTTCGACAAGCCGGTCGCCCTCTTCCAGATGGGCACGCTGCACCACTACGACGGCGAGCGCTCCCCCGCCGACATCATGAAGGCCTACGTCGACGCGCTGCCGTCGGGTTCCTACGTCGGGCTGTCGCACTTCTACGACCCGCAGACCGAGGAGCACAGCGAGCTGGCCCGGCGCATGGAGGAGACCTTCCTGCACAGCCCGATGGGCACCGGCGTGTTCCGCAAGCGGGACGAGATCCTGGCGATGTTCCCCGGCCTCGACCTGATCGACCCCGGTCTGACGCTGTGCGCCGAGTGGTGGCCGGACGGCCCGCAGATCAAGCCGCTCGACCAGGTGTCGTACTGCATCGTCGGCGCGGTCGGCCGCAAGCCCTAAGCACAGCGCCACCGCGCGTGGGCCACACGATCGGGTGACATTTGCCGCCGTTCGGCCTCACGTGGGTGTCCTTGGACGGGTGGGGGCACCCGCGTGACCGGCCACTTCCCCGGTGACTTGACCGGCAACGGTTGTAAGTGTGCACTCACATACATGTCGCTCACCGAGACACCCCGCTCCACCGCCGACGCCCGTCGCACGACGGTCGTCGCCAAGGCGGTGGCGGTCTTCGGCCGCGGCGGCTACCACGCCACGCCGGTCACGGACGTCGCGAACGCCGCCGGGATCTCCCAGGCGTACGTGCTCCGGCTGTTCGGCGGCAAGCTCGGCCTGTTCACCGCCGCGCTCGACCGCTGCTACCTGCTGATCCGCGAGGCCCTCACCGCGGGCGCGGAGCAGGTGCCGGACGGCACGCCCGCCGAGGTGCTGGAGGCGATGGGCGACGCGTACGCGGGGCTCATCGCCGACCGCGACCTGCTGATGCTCCAGATCCACGCGCAGAGCGCGTCGGACGTCCCGGAGATCCGCGACGCGGTGCGGCGCGGCTACGCGTCCGTGGTCGAGCACGCCAAGGAGCTGTCCGGCGGCGGCGACGCCGAGGTGCAGCGGTTCATCGCCCTGGGCCAGCTCTGCCACCTGATCGTCGCCGCCGACCTGGGCGCGGTCGACGCGAACTGGGCCAGGGTCCTGACGGCCGGGATGCGCCACCCCTCCTGACCCCCGACACCGTGCCCCACCCGCGTTCCTGCACGCCCGCAGAAGTATGTGACCACTCACAAACATGAGCAGCACGCCATGGCGCGAACCATCGAGACCGTCCTCCCCGGCGTCGTGGAGCCGACCGGTCACCGCCGTCGGCGCGGGCGTGTCGCCCTCACTGGCGGGCGGGCGCTTCGCCGCGCTGACCAAGACCGGAGCCCAGGCGAGCCACGTGGTGCTGGACGCCGCCGACCTGGCGCCGGTCCCCGACGGCGTCGGCTCCACGCTCGTCCAACTCGCCCGGCACGCCGGTATCCGGGTGATCGGCACCGCGTCGCCACGCCACCACGACACCGTGACGGCTGGGCGCACCACCGGACCCCCGACCTCCCGGCACGGGTGCGGGCGCTCGCACCGAACGGGGTCGACGCGGTGTTCGACCACGTCGGCGGTCCCGGCGTGGTCGACTCGTTCCGACTCCTGGCGAAGGGCGGGACGCTCGTGTCCTACGGCAGCGCCTCCCCCCGCGACGACGGCGGGTCGAAGCGGCTCCCCGTGCTCAAGCTGATCGGCAGGCTGCCGTGGTGGAACCACCTCCCCAACGGCCGCAACGCCACTTCTACAACATCTGGGCGGGCGTACGCCGCACGGCGGCGTTCCGCTCCAGGCCGGCCCGAGGACCTGGGCCGCGTGTTCGACCTGCTCGCAGCCGGCACGGTGACCGCACAGGTCGCCGCGACGTTCCCGCTGACCGAGGCCGCGGCGGCGCTCACGCTCGCCGAGTCCGGCACGGTGGCCGGGAAGGTCGTGCTCGTCCCCGCCACCGACGCCTGACGCCGTGCCCGCGGAATCCACAGTGGACCCACCCAGCCGTGACCGGTTCCGCTCGGGGGACGCGCCCCGCGCCCTCTCCGATCGGGCAGGTGGTCACCCCCTGCCCTTCACCCCGGTCGAAGGGCCGGATCCAGGGGCCCCGAGCACAACCGGCCACACCCACGACGCGAACGACCGGACCGCCTTCCACGTACCAACCGCGCGGTGGCCGACCGCACCAGCTCGATCACCCGCCGAACCACCCGGCGACGTCCAACCGGAACCCGTCCGCGGGCACCACCGCGCGCAACCCGCCTTCCAGGTCCCGCAACCGCCGCTCCCCCAGCACCTCCGCCCACTCCCCCCGCAACCGGTCGAAGATCTCCGCCGACCGCTCCAGCGCGTCGATCCCGTGCGGCGTCAGGCGGACCAGCTTCCGCCGGGCGTCCACGGGGTCGTCGACGCGTTCGGCGTACCCCAGGACCTCCAGCCGGTCCACCGTCTTCCCGGCCGCCTGCTTGGAGATCCCGAGCCGTCGCCCCACGTCGCTGGCGGTGGCGCCACCGACGCCGATGGCCTGCATGGCGAAGCCGTGGGCGGGCCGGACGTCCGGGTGCCCCACCAGCGCCAACTCGGCGTGCAGGCGGTCGATGAGCGAGCGGAAGCCCGCGAACAGCAGCAGCGGCAGCTCGAACCCCGGCTCAGCCATTGCAAAACTCGACAACCAGGTTTACGGTTTGGTCAACCACGTTGTCGATTCTAGGGGAAGTGCGCCATGTTCACCGACCACACCACCGACACCGCGCCACCGGCCGCGCGCAAGACCATGACCGCGATCGAGACCAGGGTCGGGCGACTGCCCCCCGCGGTGGCCAGGATGGCCGAGTCACCGGAGCTGCTCGACGGTTTCCTCAGGAGCAGCGGACTGTTCGACGCGTCCACACTGGACCCGGTCGCGCGCGAGGTCGTCGTCATGACGATGGCGACCCGCAACCCCTGCCACGTCTGCGTCGCGGTGCACACGGCGAAGCTGCGCGCGCTGGACGCCGACGAGGACCTGGTGGTGGCGCTGACCGGGAGCGGACCGCTGCCGGACGAGAGGCTCGACGCGCTCCGGACGTTCACGCTGGAGGTCCTGCGCACCGGGGGCGAGGTGGACGACGACACGCTCACCGCGTTCCTGCGCAACGGTCACACGCGCCGCAACGCGCTGGAGGTGGTGCTGGGCATCGGCGCCTACACGATGTCCACGCTGGCGAACAGGATGACCCGCGCCCCGCTCTAGCGCGCCGCCCACAGCGCCGTCCAGCGGGCCTCCAGCTCGGCGAACGCCTCGTCGTCCAGACCGTAGGTGCTCAGCACGGCCATGGCCGACGGCGCGTCCACCAGGACGAGCAGGCCCTCGCCCCAGGCGTCGACGGTGACGCCGACCTGGTTGGCGGACCGGAACCACGGTTCCCCGTCGAGGTCGACGGTCTCCAGCAGCGTCGTCGCCGGGCCGTCGCCGGAGAAGTACAGGGTCCGCCGCTCCGCACCGGGCTGCCGCTCCACGGCGAACCGCAACTGCTGGAGGAACGTCGTCCACCCCTCGGTGACGAGGTCGTGGAAGGCGTCCGCGTCGTCCCCGCGCGGCGCGCGGTCCAGCACGACCGCGGTGCCCTCGCCCGACGGGGTCAGCCGGAAGCGGTCGCCGCCGCTCAGCGCGAGGACGTGACCGTCCTCGACGACGTCGGTGAAGTAGATCTGCTCGACCTCGGCGTCGAGGCCGTCGTAGTCCCACCCGTGCCACCGGCGGACCACCTCCTCGTCCCGCAACGCCTTCCACACGGTGTCGAGCGGCGCGGCGACGGTGACCTCGAGTCCGGACACGGCTGACCTCCACGGAGACGGCTAATCAGGTCCACAATGCCAGTTCCACGGCTACCGGAGGAGCGGAACGGGATGACGGGCTGGACGTTGCGCGGTGGGACCGACCCGGACTCGGCGAACCTGGCCGCACTGCTGGCGCACCGGGGGTTCGAGGGGCTGTCCGAGGCCCTGCTGTTCGGGATCGGCGGCGGGATCGGGGCCGGGTACATCCTGTTCCAGTTCTCCCACGACGGCGGCCGCGTCGTGGGGGTGGGCTTCGACAACACGTGGCAGTACCTCGGCAGGCGGGTCGACCGGACCGTGGAGCGGCTGGGGATCGCCGTCGACCGGCACCGGACCGCGGGCGGCGCCGGGGCGGCCAAGCGGCTGACCGCGGAGCTGGAGCGGGGCAGGCCGTGCCTGGTGTGGCCGGACCGGTACCACGTGGGCTACTGGCACCTGCCCGAGGCTCTGGACGGGTTCGGCGGTCACTCGATCGTGGTCTACGGCGAGAGCGGCGGCCGGGTGCTGGTGGACGACCGGAACCTGGCGCCGCTCACCGTCGACCGCGCCGACCTCGACCGGGCGCGGGCGCGGGTGGGCACGTTCCGCAACGCGCTGCTGGTCGTCGACGACGAACCGCGCGAGGTGGACGTCCGGAACGCCGTCCGGGCCGGGCTGGCCGACGTCGTGGAGCACCTCGGCAGGCCGTCGGACTCCTTCGGGCTGCCCGCGTGGCGCAAGTGGGGCCGGATGATGACCGACGAGCGCGCCGCGAAGGCGTGGCCGAGGGTGTTCGCCGACGGGGTGGGGCTGACGGGCGCGCTGCTGAGCGTGTGGGAGGGCGTCGAACCGGCCGGGATGACCGGCGGGAACCTGCGACCGCTGTTCGCGGACTTCCTGGACGAGGCGGCGGCGCTGCTGGACGTCCCCGCGCTCGCCGACGAGGCGGTGCGCTGGCGCGGCATCGCGGAGCGGTGGCACGAGCTGGCGGAGGTGGCGCTGCCCGCGGACGTGCCCGTCCTCGCCCGGCTGCGGGAGCTGACCGCCGCGGTGGCGAACGGGGTCGCGCGCGGCGACGAGGGCGCGGAGGACCGCGCGACCGCCGCGGCGGAGCTGTGGGAGCTGCGGGCCGCCCACACCGCCGAGCCGCCGTTCGACGGTGCCGCGACGGGAGAGGTCTTCCGCCGCACGGGCGCTGCGCTGCTGGGCCTGCACGCTGCCGAAACGGCCGCGATCTCGGCCCTCGCGGAGGTGAGGGTCGGTTAACCTGCCCCGGTGGAGTGCACACCGACGTTCCTGCGGGCCCGCAGGCCAGAGCACAAGCAGCAGCGCTACGACGCGATCCGCGCCGCCGCTCGCGCGCTGGCCGTCGAGCGCGGCGTCCGGTCGGTCAGCCTCGGTGACATCGCCGCGGCGGTGGGTGTGCACAAGTCGGCGATCCTGCGGTACTTCGAGACGCGCGAGGAGATCTACCTCAGCCTCGGGGCCGACGCGTGGAGCGAGTGGAACCGGGCGGTGCACGCGGAACTCGACGGCGTGGTGGACGGGTCGCCGCGGCTGGTCGCGGACGTCCTGTCGCGCACCCTCGCGGAACGGCCGCTGCTCTGCGACCTGCTGACCCAGGCCCCGCTGACCCTCGAACGGCACGTGTCCACGAGCGCGCTGCGGTCGTTCAAGGTGGAGCTGCTGGAGGCGGCCGAGTCCCTGGCCGAGCTGGTGGGCCGGGTGGTGCCGGAGGTCGGGCCCGAGCGCGGGTTCGACGTCATCGGCGCGCTGGCCTGCTTCGCGGCGTCGCTGTGGCAGGTCTCGCACCCGTCGGAGGAGCTGGCCGCGCTCTACGCCGCGGAACCGGAGCTGGCACGCGGGTGCCCCGACTTCGTGCCCGCCGTCCACCGCTTCACCCTGGTGTTCATCACGGGCCTGATCGCGACCGAGGACTAGCGCCGCACCGAATGGCAAAAACGGTGAAAGGCCGTGCGCGGCGGCGGGTGGTGCCGATGCGCGGTGGTGCCTACGGGTGATCGCTCGATCACTCCGAGCAGCATGGCGCTGAGCCGTTCGGCCGCGTGCCACCGGGTGCGGCTCCCCCGCCGGGCTACCCTGGCCGAGGAGCGCATGGAGGTGGTGGTGGACGTCGACCTGCGGAAACTCCGGTACTTCGTCGCGGTCGCCGAGGAGTTGAACTTCCGCCGCGCCGCCGAGTCGTTGCACGTCGCGCACCAGGTGCTGTCCCGCCAGATCAGTGCGCTGGAGGGCGAGCTGAAGGCCCGGCTGTTCCTGCGCGACAAGCGCGGCACCGAGCTGACCCCGGCGGGCGCGCAGCTGCTGACCGACGCCAGACCGCTGCTCGCGAACGCCGACGCGCTGCGCCGCAGGGTGGGCAGGGTGGCGCGCGGGGCCGACCGGTTCACCGTGGGGTTCGTGCCGGGGCTGGTCGTGTCGGCGGCGATCCGCGTGCTGGCGTCGCGGCACCCCTCCCTCACCGTCGACGTGGTGCGCACCGGCCCGCACGACCAGACCGACGTGGTCCACGACGGGCGGGTGGACGTGAGCTTCGTGCGGCTGCCCGTGGACCAGCGCGGGCTGCACCTGCGGCCCCTGTTCACCGAACCGCGCGCGGTCGTGCTGCCGGTGGGCCACCGCCTGGCGGGGGCGACGTCCGTCGGCATCGCCGACCTCGCCGACGAGCACCTGGTGCAGGACCCGGACTCGGTGCCGCAATGGCGTGACACCGCCGCGGAACGGCGCACCGGGCGGCGGTCCGCCGCGCCTGCCGTGCGCACGGTGGAGGAGGAGCTGGACCAGGTCGCCGCGGGAGCCGGGGTGCTGGTGCTGCCGCTGTCGGTCGCGGGCTTCCACACCCGCCGCGACCTCACGTCCGTGCCGGTCTACGACATCGGCCCGTCGCACGTCTGCCTGGCGTGGGACGCCTCCCGGCGGAGCCCGCTGGTCCACGAGTTCGCGGCCATCGCCGAGGAGCACCACCGGGCGCGCCAGGCCACCTGAGACGATAAGAGGACACTGGCCTGTTGTTAAGTGGACGCCGTTCTATTAACGTGGCACCCAAGTGGGGTACGCCATGAACGGAGCTGCAACGTGGTCGAGATCCGAATGCGGGTCAACGGCGTGACCGAGAAGGTCGACCTGTCACCGCAGGTCAGCCTGCTCGACGCGCTGCGTGGGGAACTGGGGTTGACCGGTACCAAGAAGGGGTGCGACCAAGGCGCCTGCGGCGCCTGCACGGTGCTGGTGGACGGGGAGCGGATCAACTCCTGCCTCGCCCTGGCCGTCCAGTACGACGACCGCGACATCACCACCGTCGAGGGTCTGGCCGACGGGGGCGAGGCGCACCCGCTCCAGAGGGCGTTCATCCGCAACGACGGCCTCCAGTGCGGCTACTGCACCTCGGGGCAGCTGTGCTCGGCCGTCGGGATGCTCAGCGAGCACGCGGCAGGCGCGCCGAGCGCCGTGACCGAGCACCTGTGCGACACCGACGTGGTCCTGTCGGACGACGAGATCCGGGAGCGCATGAGCGGCAACCTGTGCCGCTGCGGCGCCTACAACGGCATCGTCGCGTCCATCAGGGAGGTGGCGGCGCCGTGAAGACCTTCGCCTACCTGAGCGCGCCGGACGTGCCGAGCGCCGTCCGCGCGATCTCCACCGAGCCGGGGGCGAAGTTCCTCGGCGGCGGGACCAACCTGGTCGACCTGATGCGCGAGGGCGTCGAGGCGCCGGACACGGTCATCGACATCACCCGCCTGCCGCTGACCGGGATCGAGGAGCTGCCCGACGGTGGCGTGCGGATCGGCGCGCTGGTCCGCAACAGCCACCTCGCGGCGAACCAGCTCATCCGGAGCCGCTACCCGGTGCTGTCCCAGGCGCTCCTGACCGGCGCGTCCGCGCAGCTGCGCAACATGGCGACGGTCGGCGGCAACCTGTTGCAGCGCACCAGGTGCCTCTACTTCTACGACGGCGCGGCGGCGTGCAACAAGCGCGAGCCGGGCAGCGGGTGCGACGCGATCGGCGGCTTCAACCGGGGCAACGCGATCCTGGGCGCCTCGGAGAGCTGCATCGCCACCCACCCGTCGGACATGGCCGTCGCGCTGGTGGCGCTGGACGCGGTCGTCGAGGTCGAGAGCGTGCGCGGCACGCGCCGGATCCCGCTGGTGGACTTCCACCAGCTCCCCGGCACGACGCCGCAGGTGGAGACCGCGCTGGCGGCCGACGAGCTGATCACCGCCGTCGAGCTGCCGCCGCTGCCGCTGGCCGCGACCTCGCGCTACCGCAAGGTCCGCGACCGCGCGTCGTACGCGTTCGCGCTGGTGTCCGTCGCCGCGGCGCTGGAGGTCGAGGGCGGTGTCGTGACCGGCGTGCGGATCGCGCTCGGCGGCGTGGCCACGAAGCCCTGGCGCGCCCACGAGGCCGAGCGGGTCCTGCTCGGCGCACCGGCCACCGACGAGTCGTTCCAGCGCGCGGCCGAGGCCGAGCTGGCGCCCGCTGTCGCCAGGTCTCAGAACGAGTTCAAGATCGAGCTGTCGCGGCGGGCGATCGTCGCCACGCTCCGCAGGCTGCTGACCGAGGGAGGCGCGGCGTGACGCAGGTCCAGAACCCGCCGGTCGTCGGAACCACGTCGACCGGCAAGTACGTCGGCCGGGCGATCGACCGCGTCGACGGGGCCGTGAAGACCGACGGCAGCGCCACGTTCGCCGCCGAGGTCCCGTACGCGAACCTCGCGCACGCCGTGCTCGTGCACTCGACGGTCAGCCGCGGCCGGATCACCGCCATCGACACGACCGCCGCCACCGCGCTCGACGGCGTGATCTCGGTGATCACCCACGAGAACGCCGTGCCCATGCGGCCTCCCGCGAAGGTGAGCCCGGTCGACATCGACTCGATGGCGCCGGGAACGATGGTCAACTACCTCAACACCGACGAGGTGTCGTGGAACGGCCAGCCGATCGCGGTCGTCGTCGCCGAGACGCTGCACGCCGCGCACGAGGCGGCCTCGCTGGTCCGCGCCACCTACGACGTCCAACCGTCCACGGTGGACTTCAAGGCCGAGGCGCCGAACGCGGAACCCCAGCCGAGCAGCCTGATCCTGCCGTCGGGCGGGAGCAAGGGCGACGCCGAGGCCGCGCTGGCCGCCGCGCCCGTGTCGGTCGACCTCCGGTTCACCACGCCGATGCACCACCACAACGCCATCGAGCCGCACGCCACCACGGCCGCGTGGGACGGCGACAGGCTGACGGTGCACGACGCCTCGCAGAGCGTCGTGTGGATCCGCAAGCACCTGGCGCACAAGTTCTCCGTGCCCGCGGAGGGCATCCGCGTGATCGCCCCGTTCGTCGGCGGTGGGTTCGGCGGCAAGGCCAACGTGTGGGCGGGCACGATCCTGACCGTGCTGGCCGCGCGGATGACCGGTCGGCCGGTGCGGATGCTGCTCACCAGGGAGGGCGTCTACCGGACGGTCGGGGGGCGCACGCCCACGATCCAGCGGGTGGCCCTCGGGGCGCGCCCCGACGGGCACCTGACCTCGTTGATCCACACGAGCGTGTCCCAGCTGGGCAGGGTCGGCGGCATGGCGGAGCCCGTCACGTCGCAGTCGAGCCACCTGTACGCGGCGGACAACATCCTGCTGAAGCAGGACGTCGTGAAGCTGGACCAGATCGCGAACACGTCGATGCGGGCCCCCGGTGAGGCGATCGGCACGTACGCGATCGAGGTCGCGATCGACGAGTTGGCCTCCGAGCTGGGCATGGACCCGATCGCGCTGCGGATGCGCAACGAGCCGGAGACGGACCCGATGCACGGGCGGAAGTTCTCGCACCGGATGCTGCGCGAGGCCTACGCGCGCGGGGCGGAGCGGTTCGGCTGGGCCGACCGGGCTCCCGTTCCGGGCGCGACGCGGGACGGGCGCTGGCTGGTGGGCACGGGTGTCGCCACGGCCTACCACCCGTCGTTCCAGCTGCGCGCCAACGTGACCGTGCGCGTGTCGGTCGACGGCGGGGTGCTGGTGCGGTGCGGGTTCCAGGAGATGGGCATGGGTGGAGCCACCGCCCAGGCCCAGATCGCGGCGGACGCGCTGGGGGTGCCGTTCGAGTCGGTGCGGGTGGAGTACGGCGACACCGCGCTGCCGTTGGCCCCCATGGCAGGCGGGTCGGCGCAGACGGCCAGCGTCGCGACCAGCCTGCTCGCGGCCTGCGAGAAGCTGAAGAAGTCCGTGCTGGAGCTGGCGGGGAAGTCCCCGGAGTCGCCGCTGCGCGGGGCTCGGCTCGCGGACCTGTCGGCTCGCGACGGCGGGCTGTTCCACGGCGGCAGCGGTGAGACCTACGCGTCGATCCTGGCTCGGGCCGGGGTTCCCTCCGTCGACGAGGCGATCGGGTCGGAGACGAAGCTCGGGAACCTCGTCGGGAACGTGAAGTTCATGTCGAAGTTCATGATGGACCGGCGGCGGTGGGTGAAGGCGGCGTGCGGCGCGCAGTTCTGCGAGGTGCGCGTGGACGTCGACACCGGCGAGGTCCGGGTGTCGCGGTGGCTCGGGGTGTTCGACGTGGGCACCGTGATCAACGCGAAGACCGCCACCAGCCAGCTGCGCGGCGGCATCGTGATGGGCATCGGCGCCGCGCTGTCCGAGGAGTCGCTGGTGGACCCGCGGTCCGGGCGGATCATGAACCCGAGCCTGGCCGAGTACCACCTGCCGGTGCACGCCGACGTGCCGACCATCGACGTCGAGTACCTGGACGTGCCGGACCCGACCATGCCGCTGGGCCTGCTCGGGATCGGCGAGGTCAGCATCACCGGCGTCGCCGGAGCCATCGCGAACGCCGTGCACCACGCCACCGGCAAGCGGGTGCGCGACCTGCCGATCACGCTGGACAAGCTGCTCTGACGGCTCGTACCGGATCGGGAACCGTTGCCCGCCAACGGTTCCCGATCCGGCGTGCCGCGGGACGGACGCCGGTCCGCGGGCCGCGCCGGACCCCGTGGTCCACGTGGTCGCGCCGGTGTGCGCGGCACCCCGGCGGTGCCGAACGCTTCGGGAGCGCCGCGTCACACCACCGCGAACCAACTTGTTGGTCGGTTAGCCTGGATCCGTGACAGGACAAGCAGTCGACGTCCACCGCCCCTCCACACCCCTCGCCACCCGGTCCCCCACGACCGTGGTGGCGGTCCTCGCCTCCGGCGGGCTGGCGGCGTCGCTGATGCAGACGATCGTCATCCCGCTGGTCCCCGAGTTCCCCCGGCTCCTGCGCGCGTCCCCGGTCGACACCTCGTGGGTGATCACCGCGACGCTGCTCGCCGCCGCCGTCATCACCCCGGTCAGCGGGCGTCTCGGCGACCTCTACGGCAAGCGCCGGATGCTGGTGGTCAGCCTGGTGACGCTCGCCGCGGGCTCGGTGATCTCCGCGCTGGCCGAGTCGGTGTGGCCGATGGTCGCGGGCCGGGTGCTCCAGGGCTGCGCGATGGGCGTGGTGCCGCTGGGCATCAGCATCATGCGCGACCAGCTCCCGCCGTCACGGGTCGGCGCGGCCATGGGGCTGATGAGCGCGACGCTCGGCGTCGGCGGCGCGATCGGCCTGCCGCTGTCCGCGGTGGTCGCCCAGCACACCCACTGGCACGTGCTGTTCTGGGGCTCAGCCGTCCTCGGCCTGGTGTGCGCCACCCTGGTCAGGACGCTCATCCCGGAGAGCCCGCGAGCGCCGAGGGCCCGGTTCGACCTGCTCGGCGCGGTGTGGCTGTCGGTCGGCCTCACGGCCCTGCTGCTGGCCACGATCAAGGGCGGGGGCTGGGGGTGGACCGGCGTCCCGACGCTCGCGCTGTTCGGCACCGCGGCGGTCCTGCTGCCGCTGTGGGCCCGCTACCAGCTTCGGACCACCGATCCCCTGGTGGACCTGCGGGTGTCGGCCCGCCGCCCGGTGCTGCTGACCAACCTGTCCGGCGTCCTCATCGGGTTCGCCATGTACGCCTCCTCGCTGCTGTTCCCGCAGCTCCTCCAGGCTCCGGTGGAGACCGGGCAGGGCCTCGGGCTGTCGATGGTCGGCGCGGGTCTGGCGGTCGCGCCGCTGGGCGTGGTGATGATGCTGCTGTCGCCGTTCTCCGCCCGGATCTCCGACCGGTTCGGCGCGCGGACGACGCTGCTGGTCGGGGTGGCGGTCATCGCGGTGGGCAACGGGATGGCGGTCGTGCTGACCTCGGCGGTCTGGCAGGTCGTGGTCGCCTCGGCGATCATCGGCGGCGGCATCGGCATCGCCTTCTCCGCGATGCCCGCGCTGATCATGGGGTCGGTGCCGCTCGGCGAGACGGCGTCGGCCAACGGCGTGAACACCCTGATGCGCTCCATCGGCACGTCCACGGCCAGCGCGGTGCTCGCGACCGTGCTGGCGAACACCGCCACGGCCACCGGCCCGTCGCGCTTCGGCTTCCACGTGTGCTTCATCGCCGCCGCGGGCGCGGCGCTCCTGGGGCTCGCCGTTGCCGCGTTCATCCCGAAGGGCACGGCATGATCGACGGATCCCGACCACCAGGAGGAGCAGCATGACCGACACCGCGCCCGTCTCGGACCTGCGGGGCTGGAAGCACCGACCGTTCACCGCGGCGGGCATCACCCACGACTGCTTCGAGAAGGGCGAGGGCCCGGGGGTGGTGGTGCTGCCCGAGATCCCCGGCATCCACCCCGAGGTGCTGGGCTTCGCCGACCACCTCGTCGACCAGGGGTTCACCGTGGTCCTGGTGTCGCTCTACGGCGTGCCCGGCAAGGAGGTCTCGACGGGCTACGGGCTGTCGTCGATGGCGAAGGTCTGCGTGTCGAAGGAGTTCCGCGCGCTCGCCACCAACGCGCACCGCCCCGTCACCGACTACCTGCGCGCGGTGTCCCGCGACCTGGCCGCCCGCACGCCCGGCAAGGGCGTCGGCGTGATCGGCATGTGCTTCTCCGGCGGCTTCGCGCTCGCCGCGGCCGTGGACGACGTCGTGCTCGCCCCGGTGATGAGCCAGCCGTCGGTGCCGTTCCCGTTCGGCGCCGCCCGCAAGCGCGACCTCGGGCTCTCGCCCGCCGAGGCCGACCGGATCGTCGCCCGCACGAGGGACGAGGGCCTGTGCGTGCTCGGGATGCGGTTCAGCGAGGACTTCATGGTCCCCGGTGAGCGCTTCCAGCACCTGCGGGAGCGGCTCGGCGACGCGTTCGAGGTGATCGAGCTGGACTCCGGGCCGGGCAACGGGGGCGGCTTCACGACGAAGGCCCACTCGGTGGTCACCGGTGAGGTGCGCGACCGGCCGGGCCACCCGGCGCTGGGCGCGCGGAACCGGGTCGTGGAGTTCTTCCGCGAACGCCTCACGGCGTGAGCCTGCACTGCTGGTGAACACGTCGGCGTTCGACGCGTGCCGGCGCGGGCCGACGCGCCGGCGGTAGGTTCGGCCGGTGCGCGTGGGAGAAGCCAGGGCGGCCGCCGCCGCGTGGGTGCGGGAGCAGGGGGCCACGGCGTACCTCACCGGGTCGGTGGTCGGGATGCCGGACGACGCGGAGCTGCCCGTCGGGTCCGACGTCGACGTGTGCGTGGTCGTGGACGAGGCGGGGCCCAAGCCGGGCAAGTTCCTGTTCCGCGGTGCCCTGCTGGAGGTCACCCCCGTGACGTGGCGGGAGGTTCGGGACGCGCTCGGTTCCTACCACGTGGCGGGCGGGCTGCGGACGGACACGGTCATCGCCGACCCGACGGGTGGGCTGCGACCGCTCCAGGCGGTGGTGGCGCGGCACTTCGACGACCCGGTGTGGGTGCGGCGGCGCTGCGAGGAGGCCGCGTCCCGCGTGGAGCGGGGACTTCGGGGCGTCGACCCGGCGGCGCCCTGGCCGCGGCGGGTGATGTCGTGGCTGTTCCCCACGGGCGTGACGACCCACGTGCTGCTGGTGGCGGCCCGGCGCAACCCGACCGTCCGCCTCCGCTACCTCAGGGCCCGGCCGCTGGCGGGCGACCTCTACCCGGACCTGCTGGCGCAGCTGGGGTGCGCCGACTGGACCCCCGACCAGACCCGGCACCACCTCGCCGCGCTGGCGACGACGTTCGACCGGACGGTCCCGGTGGCCCGCACCCCCTTCCCGTACAGCAGCGACATCACGGCGGCGGCCCGGCCGATCGCGATCGACGGCGGCCACGCGCTGGTCGACGCGGGCGACCACCGCGAGGCGGCCTTCTGGATCGCCGTGACGTTCGCCCGCTGCCACACGATCCTGGCCGCCGACGCACCGGACCTGCACCGCGCCCTGGCCCCGGCGTTCGACGCCGTGCTCGCCGACCTCGGCGTCACCGGCGGCGCGGACCTCGCAGCGCGGGCCCGGCGGACCCTCGACTCGCTGCCCGCGGTGCGGGCGCGGGCCGAGGAGCTGGTGTCAGCGACCGGGTGACCCCTCGGCCGCCGCGTCGATCTTCTCCAGCAGTTCCCGCAACTGCGCCTGCTGCTCCTCCGACAGGGGCGCGAACAGCGACGCGGCGGCCTCCGCCCGCGCCTCCCGGAACGCCTCGCGGGTCCGCGCGCCGCGCTCGGTCAGCTCCAGCAGCACCGACCGGCGGTTGGCCGGGTCGACGCGGCGACGCACCAGGTCGGCGTCCTCCAGCGCGTCGACCAGCGGCGTGACGGCGCGCGGGACGACGTGGAGGCGGTCGGCGAGGTCGACCATGCGCGGGGGCGTGTCGCCGTAGCGGGCGATGACCTCCAGGGCACGGGACTGGGCCAGGGTGAAGCCGAGCGGGGTGAGGCGTTCACCGTAGGCGCGGCGGATGCGACGGGCCTGCCTGAGGAACAGCTCACCCAGCCCACCTGCGGTTTCTTCCGTGTGCACGAGTCGAGAATAACAGAGGCACTTTCATTGTTACCATAGGTAAGAGTTACCCCACGGAGGTGTCCTTGCCGACCACCACACCCGAGCACCCGGTCCGCGTCCGGCGGATCCTGGGCCTGTTCCGGCCCTACCGACTGCGCCTCGGCGTCGTCGCCCTGTTCGTCCTGCTGTCGTCGCTCGTGGCGGTGGCGTCGCCGTTCCTGCTGCGCGAGATCCTCGACGTGGCGATCCCGCAGGGGCGCGTCGGGCTGCTGACGCTGCTCGCGGGCGGCCTGATCGCCGTCGCCGTCGCGACCAGCGTGTTCAACGTGATCCAGACCTACGTGTCGACCGCCGTGGGCCAGGACGTGATGCACGACCTGCGCACGAACGTCTACGACCACCTCCAGCGCATGTCGCTGGCCTTCTTCACCAAGACCCGCACCGGCGAGGTCCAGTCGCGCATCGCCAACGACATCGGCGGGATGCAGTCGACCGTCACGTCCACCGCGACCTCGCTGGTGTCGAACGTGACCACGGTCGTCGCGACCGTCGTCGCCATGACCGCCCTCGACTGGCGGCTCACGATCGTGTCCCTCGCGCTGCTCCCGCTGTTCGTGTGGATCAGCCGCCGGGTGGGCACCGAGCGCAAGAAGATCACCGGCGAGCGGCAGCGGCAGCTCGCCACCATGTCCACGAACGTCCAGGAGTCGCTGTCGGTCAGCGGCGTCCTGCTCGGTCACACCATGGGCCGCACGGACTCGCTGACCACGTCGTTCGCCGAGGAGTCGGCGAAGCTGACGAAGCTGGAGGTCCGCGCGAGCATGGCGGGCCGCTGGCGGATGTCGACCGTCGGCATCGTCATGGCGGCCATGCCCGCGCTGATCTACTGGGCGGCGGGCGCGAGCGGCGCGCTGGGCGTGCCGATCGCGTCGCTGGGCACGCTGGTCGCGTTCGTGTCGTTGCAGCAGACCCTGTTCCGCCCGGCCGTGTCGCTGATCCAGACGGGCGTGGAGCTCCAGAGCTCCCTCGCCCTGTTCCAGCGGATCTTCGAGTACCTCGACCTGCCGGTCGACATCGAGCCCCCGGCGAAGCCGGTGCCGCTCGGTGTCGTCCGCGGGGAGGTGCGCTTCGAGAACGTGTCGTTCTCCTACTCCGACGAGCACCGCACCCTGTCCGACATCGACGTCGTCGTGCCGCCGGGCACCAGCCTGGCCGTCGTGGGCGAGACGGGTTCGGGCAAGACGACGCTGAGCTACCTCGTGCCGCGCCTGTACGACGTGACCGCGGGGAAGGTGACCATCGACGGCGTCGACGTGCGCGACCTGGACTTCACGACCCTGGCCGAGGCGGTCGGCGTGGTGTCGCAGGAGACGTACCTGTTCCACGCGTCCATCGCGGACAACCTGCGCTTCGCCAAGCCGGACGCCACCGACGAGGAACTGGTGGCCGCCGCGCGGGCCGCGCAGATCCACCAGCACATCAGCGGACTGCCCGACGGCTACGACACCCTCGTCGGCGAGCGCGGCTACCGGTTCTCCGGCGGCGAGAAGCAGCGGCTGGCCATCGCCCGCACGATCCTGCGCAACCCGCCGATCCTGGTGCTGGACGAGGCGACCAGCGCGCTGGACAACCAGACCGAACTGGCCGTGCAGGAGGCCATCGACGCGCTGTCGGCGGGCCGCACCACGATCACCATCGCGCACCGCCTGTCCACGATCCGCGACGCCGACCAGATCCTGGTGCTCGACCGGGGCCGGATCGCCGAGCGCGGCACCCACGACGAACTGCTCGACCTCGGCGGTGAGTACGCCGCGCTGGTCCGCCGCGACGGCACCCTCGAACCCGCCGCCTAGGCGGGGGTCGTCGTGCACCGGTGATCGGCGTGGTCGAAGATCGGTGCCATGAGCACCGTCCTGATCACCGGTTCGGCAGACGGCCTGGGCCTGATGGCCGCGAAGCTCCTGGTCGACGAGGGTCACGAGGTCGTCCTGCACGGGAGGGACCCGCGACGCGCGGAGGACGCGCTGGCCGCCGCCCCCGGAGCGGCGGGCGCGCTGCACGGCGACCTGTCGACCATCGCCGGGACCACGTCGCTCGCCGAGCAGGCCGACGCGCACGGCCGGTTCGACGCCGTGATCCACAACGCGGGCGTGTACCGGCTGCCCGAGCGCGTGGGGACGGTGGACGGCCTGTCGACGGTGTTCGCCGTGAACGTGCTCGCGCCGTACCTGCTCACCGCGCTGGTGCGCCGCCCGGAGCGGCTGGTGTACCTGTCGTCCGGGATGCACCTGAACGGCGACCCGGACCTGGGCGACCTCCAGTGGACGCGCAAGCCGTGGAACGCCTCCCAGGCGTACTCGGACTCGAAGCTGCTCGTCGTGGCGCTCGCGTTCGCCGTCGCGCGGCGCTGGGCCGACGTGCGGTCCAACGCCGTCGACCCCGGCTGGGTGGCGACCAGGATGGGCGGCCCCGGCGCACCGGACGACCTCGCGCAGGGCCCGGAGACCCAGGCGCGCCTGGCCGTGCACTCCCCCGCGAGCGGCGGCTACTACTACCACCAGATGCTGGGCGAGACCCATCCCGCCGCGTCGGACATCGAGGTGCAGGAGGGCCTGCTGGCCGTCTGCCGCGAGATCACCGGCGTGGAGCTGCCTACGTCGTGAGCCTGCCGAGCGCCAGGTCGAGGTGGGCGCGCACGGCCGCGCAGGCGCGGTCGACGTCGCCGGAGCGGATGTCCTCCAGCAGCGCGCGGTGCGACGCGGCGAGGTCCTGCGGGCCGGGGTACCAGCGGTGCAGCTGCGCCAGGCAGAGCTGCATCTCCTCCTGCACCGCCGGGTAGATCCGGCTGAGCCGGGGGCTGCCCGCCGCGTCGACGAGAGCGGTGTGGAACGCCGTGTGCGCCTCGACCCGGTCGCCCCACGCGGCGGTGTCCGGCAGCGCCTCCATGGCGGCCAGGCTCCGCTCGGCGGCGTCGAGCGGCAGGCCGTTCTCCACGATCTCGCGCACCGCCAGGAGTTCCAGCGGTGTGCGGACGAAGAACAGGTCGCGCACGTCCGCCTCGGTCAGCACCGGCACGGTCAGCGAACGACCGCCGGACGACCGCACCAGGTGACGGCTGACGAGCACCTGGAGCGCGGACCGCACGGTCGGCCGGGCCACGCCGAACGCGCTCGCGAGCCCGGCCTCGGTCAGCGCCTCGCCCGGCCGCAGCTCCCCGCTGAGGATCCGCTCGCGCACCTCGGCCACCAGGGCGTCCCGCGTGCTCGTGGTCCGCAACGTCAGGCTCACCCGCCCAGCCTATCAGCCGGACCGGTTTCGGATATACGGTATAACCGTATGACTGAGCAGGAGAGGTGGGTGTCGTGGCTCGCACCGCCGCACTGGGCGCAGCCGCCGGAGGAGCCCTGCTGTGGGGCACCATCGGTCCGGTCGCGACCGTCTTCACCAGCGCCGAACTGCTCCCGGCTGGCGGTGCCCGGCTGGCGGTCGGCGCGCTGGCCCTGCTGGCGCTGGGCGGTCGCCCGTTCACCCGCGCGTGGCGGCGGAGGGACGTGGGCCCGCTGCTCGCGGGTGCCGTCGGCCTGGCGGGCTTCCAGCTCTCGTACTTCGCGGCCGTCGACGCGGGCGGCGTCGCCGTGAGCACCGCGGTCGCCATCGGCCTCGCCCCCGTGCTCACCGGGCTGTGGACGGCGGTCGTCGACCGCCGCCTCCCCTCCCGCTGGTGGCTCGCGGGCACCGCCCTGGCCGCGGTCGGCCTGTGCCTGCTCACGGTCGCGGGCGGCGAGGCGGTCACGCTCTCCCCCACCGGCCTCGCACTGTCCACAGTGGCCGCCGCCTGCTTCAGCACCCAGGCGCTGGCGATCAGGAGGCTGACGGACCACCACCGCGGCACCACCGCGCTGGCCGCCCTCTTCACCGCCGCCGCGCTGCTGCTCCTGCCGGTCACCCTCGCCACCGCTACCCCGACCCTGCTCTCCGGCCGGGCCGCGGTGAGCCTGCTGTACCTGGGGATCGTCGCCGCGGGCATCGCCTACTGGCTCTTCGCCCACGGCATCCGCCACCTCGGCGCCCCCGCGGCCGTCACCGTCAGCCTGCTCGAACCGGCGGGTGCCGCCGCCATCGCCGCAGTGGTCCTGCACGAGCCCGTCGGCCCCGCGCAGTGGCTGGGCATCGCCCTCGTCTGCGGCGCGATCGTCCTGACCGCCCTGTCCGACTTCCACCCGAATGCCGTGCCGGATCACCTTGATGACGATCGCCACCCCGCGCACTCTGGATCGGCGGTGCGGCGCGGGAGGAGGGGACTGTCGTGATCCGGGAGTACTTCGTTCGGGGTGAGCGCAGGACGGTGGACGAGGTCGACGACGTGGTGGCGGTGCGGGTGGACGGCCCGGTCGTCGCGGAGGCGCTGACCGAAGACGACGAGCTGACCCCGTTCCGGGAGGCGCGGTGGGTGTTCGTGCCCGCCTCGGCGGCGCTCGTGCTGGAGAGCGCGCAGGACGCGGGCCGCCTCGTGCGGCGGCCGAGCGGGCGGCTCGGGATCGTGACGCGGCGGCTGACCGTGCAGTTGAGCGAGGACCTGTCGCGGGAGGCGGCGGAGCAGGCACTCGCCCGGCGCGGGCTGACCCTCGTGCGGCGGCTGGGGTTCGCGCCGAACCTGTTCGAGGTCGACACGACCGAGCACGCGGACTCGCTGGCGGCGTCGGTGGAGCTGAACGCCGACCCGCTGGTCGCGCTGGCCGAACCCAGCCTCGTCGAGCACGTGCCGCAGCGGACCGCGCCGGGCGACCCGCGCTTCGGCGAGCAGTGGCAGTGGGCGAACACCGGGCAGGGCGGAGGTGCGGGCGGAGCCGACGTCCGGGCGCTGGCCGCGTGGGGGACGACGCGCGGCGCGGGCATCCGGGTCGCGGTCATCGACAACGGCTTCAACGCGGAGCACGAGGACCTCAAGGCCGGTGTCCACGCGGCGTCCGGGTTCTTCAGCCGGACGGGCGCGTTCGTGCGCGGTGTCACCGGGATGCCGAAGAACGACCACGGCACGTTCTGCGCGGGCATCGTGGGGGCGCGGCAGAACAACGAGCTGGGCGGCAGCGGTGCGGCGCCGGAGGCCGACCTGCTGCTGATCGCCTGCCTCGGCGACCAGGTCGGCACGCAGACGACGCTGGCCCGCGCGGTCGGCTACGCGGCCGACCCGTCGACCGAGGGCGGTGCGGCCGAGGAGGGCGCGGACGTGCTGGTGTCGAGCCTCGGGCCCAACGGCGCGGACTGGGACCTGACGGCGACCCTGTCCCTGGCGCTGGAGTTCGCGGCGTCGAGGGGGCGCGGCGGACGAGGACTGGCGATCTTCTGGGCCGCCAGCAACGGCCGGGACGTCGACGTGCTCAAGGACGAGGTCGTGTCGCACGCGGACGTGATCGCCGTCGTCCGCTCGACGCGCCGGGACCTGGAGGACAACGCCGCGCGCGGGCCGGAGGTCGAGCTGATCGCGCCGGGCGTGGACGTGGTGAGCACGACCGGCGGCGGCGGGTACGGCACGAGCACCGGCACCAGCTTCGCGGCTCCGTGCGCGGCGGGCTGCGCGGCGCTGGCGCTGGCGGTGAACCCGGAGCTGACCCGCGACGAGCTGCGGAAGGTGATGCGGGACAGCGCGGACAAGATCGGCGGTGTCGCCTACGACGCGGACGGCCACCACGACGACTACGGCTTCGGGCGCGTCAACGCCGCGCGGGCCGTGGAGCTGGCGGCGGCGGTGGTGCGGCCGTGAGCCCCGACGAGCCGGTGTTCCGCGTCCGCGTCGAGGCCGCGTCGCTCGACGACCTGCGCTCGGTCGTGGACGAGCTGGACGCGGACGTCGGCTGCCGGGGCGTGGCGCGGGCCGAGGGCGACGGCTTCGCGGTGGACGTCTACCTCCCGGGGTCGCGGCTGGCCACGAGCCGCTCGGCGACGCTGACGGTGGTGGAGAACCAGACCGAGGTCGGCCTCGCGCGGCAGGCCGAGGTGGGGCGGGGCAACCGCTTCGCGGTTCGGGGTGAGGTGCCGCGCGGGCTGGGTCGCAAGGAGTAGCGGTGGCGTACCTGAACCCGGCGGAGGTCGAGTCGGCGCTGGAGAACCTGGCCGCCGCCTACCCCGGAGCCTGCGAGCTGATCACGTGCCCGAACCCGACCCACGAGGGCCGCACGACCAGCGTGCTGCGCGTCGGCACGCGGTCCGGTGTGGACGGTGTCCTGCTGCTGGGCGGCGTGCACGCCAGGGAGTGGGTGCCGCCGGACGCGCTGGTGTCGCTGGCGGCGGACCTCCTCGAAGCGCACCAGCTCGGCACCGGCCTGGTCTACGGCGGGCAGCGCTACACCGCCGACGAGGTCCGCCGGGTCGTCGAGGACACCGCGCTCTACGTCTTCCCGTGCGTGAACCCGGACGGCCGCGCGCACAGCCAGACCGCGGACCCGCTGTGGCGCAAGAACCGCCGTCCCCACCCGGACGGCGGCGGGTGCGTCGGCGTGGACGTCAACCGCAACTTCGACTTCCTCTGGGACCACCGGGCCAGGTTCGCCGCGGACTCCGGTGTGCGCACGTCCGCGAACCCGTGCGACCGGCAGGTGTACCGCGGCCCGTCGGCGGCCTCCGAGCCGGAGACGCGCAACGTGGTGCGGCTGCTGGACTCCCGGCCCGACGTCCGCGTGCTCGTGGACGTCCACAGCGCCGTGCCGGTCATCCTGCACGCGTGGGGCAGCGACCGGAACCAGTCGACGCGGCCCGAGCAGACGTTCCTCGACGCGCGCTTCGACGGCGTGCGGGGACGGCCGAACGACACCGGGTACGGCGAGTACATCACGCCCACCGACCTCGGCACCGTCACCGCGCTGGCCCGGCGGATGCGCGACGCGGTCAAGGCCGTGCGCGGTGACGACTACCCCGTCGAGCAGGCGTACGGCCTCTACCCGACGTCGGGCGCGAGCGACGACCACGCCTACGGCCGCCACGTCGCCGACCCGACGCGGAGCAAGGTGTTCGGCTTCACGATCGAGTGCGGCCACACCTTCCAGCCGACGTGGGCGGAGGCGGAGGAGGTGGTCCGCGAGGTCTCCTCCGCCGTGCTGGCCCTGGCGCTGGCCCTCCCCGCCGCGCTGTCGGGCACCGACCGCTAGTCCCCCACCCCGGCGGGCACCCCGACCTCGACCAGCCCGCGCAGGAACGACGGCAGCGGGTCCCGGTGCAGGACGCCGAGGCGCTGGGTGGCGCGGGTGAGGGCGACGTACAGCTCGGCCGCGCCGCGCGGGCCGTCGGTGAAGATCCGCTCCGGTTCCACGACCAGGACGGCGTCGAACTCCAGGCCCTTCGTCTCCGACGCCGGGACCGCGCCCGGCACGCCCGGAGGCCCGATCACGACGCTGGTGCCCTCGCGACCGGCCTCGTCCCGCACGAACTCCTCGACGGCGGCGAGCAGCCCGTCGTCGGTGACCAGCCGGGACCACGGCCGGACGCCGCACGCGCGGACCGACTCCGGCGGCTGGGCCTCCGGCGCGAACTCGGCCAGCACCCCGGCGGCGACGGTCATGATCTCCGCCGGGGTGCGGTAGTTCACCGTCAGCGACCGGTAGACCCAGCGGCCGGGCACGTAGGGCTCCAGCACCGCGTCCCACGACCTCGCGCCCGCCTCGGACCGGCGCTGGGCGAGGTCGCCGACCACCGTGAAGGACCGGCCGGGACAGCGCCTCATCAGCACCCGCCAGTCCATTTCGGACAGCTCCTGGGCCTCGTCGACCACGACGTGCCGGTAGGTCCAGTCCCGGTCCGCCGCGGCGCGCTCGACGAGTTCCCGCGTGTCGTGCTCGACGAAGCGGTCGGCCAGGTCCTCGGCGAACAGCAGGTCCGTGGCGTACAGGTGGTCCTCGTCGTCCATCGAGTCCTGGCGGCCGACGAGGCCGTCGAGCACGGCGGTGGCGTGCCTGGCCTCGGCCTGCCGGGCGCGCTCGGCGGTCCGGTCGACGGGCTCGTGCGGGCCGAGCAGGTCGACCAGCTCGTCGAGCAGCGGCACGTCCGACACCGTCCAGGCGTCGCCGTCGACGCGCGCCAGCGCCGGGTCCGCGCCCGCGGCGCTCAGCCTCCCGGGCGAGGTGTACAGCGACGCCAGCAGCTCCGCGGGCGTCAGCACGGGCCACAGTTCGGTGAGCGCGGCGGCGAACCCCTCGTCCTCCGCCAGCTCCTTGCGCAGGTCCGCCCGCATCCGCTCCCACGACGCGCGGTCGTCGCGGGTCAGCCAGCCCTTGCCGATCCGACCGATCGCCCGCTCGGTGAGCGCGTACGTGACGACCTCCTCGAACACCGCGCGGGCCTCGTTGTGCGGCAGGCCGCTCGCCCGCGCCTCCTCCCTGGCCCACTGCGCGGTCTCGGCGTCGATCCGCCCCGTCACGCCCCCCAGCTCGACCGGGATCGGCCGTTCCGGCAGGCGCTGCCGGTCGGCGACGGCCGCCACCAGCACGTCCAGGACCTTGGGGGAACCCTTGAGGCGCGCGACGTCCGGCGCGTCCTCGGCGGTCACGTGCAGGCCGGGCACGAGGTCGCCGGTGGTCGTGAACACCACGTCGGACTCGCCGAGCGACGGCAGGACCCGGCTGATGTGGTTCAGGAACGCCGGGTTGGGGCCGAGCACGAGCACGCCGTGGCGCTCCATCCGCTCCCGCTGGGTGTAGAGCAGGTAGGCGACCCGGTGCAGCGCCACCACGGTCTTGCCGGTGCCGGGCCCGCCCTCGATCACCAGCACGCCGGGGTGGTCGAGCCGGATGATCTCGTCCTGCTCGGCCTGGATCGTGGCCACGATGTCGCGCATGCCCTCGCCGCGCGGCGCGTTGACCGCCGCGAGCAGCGCCGCGTCCCCCCGCTCGGCGCCGTCGGGGCGGCCGAGCACCTCGTCGGTGAAGTCGACCACCCGGCGCCCGCGCGTGTGGAACTGGCGGCGGCGGCGCAGGCCCTCGGGGGTCGCGCCGGTCGCCGTGTAGAACGGCCTCGCGGCGGGCGCGCGCCAGTCCAGCAGCACCGGCTCGTAGTCGTTCCCCTCGTCGAAGAGACCGATCCGGCCGATGTAGGAGCGGTCGCCGGACAGGGCGTCCAGCCTGCCGAAGCACAGCCCGTTGGCGCCGAAGTCCAGCCGCTTCGCCTCCCTGGCCGACGCGCGCACCCGGTCGTCGCGCTCCATGGGCGTTCCACCGGTCCCCCGCAGCGCCGCCTCGTACTCGCGCTTCACCCGTGCGCGCTCGGCGTCGAGCCGCGCGTACAGCCCGGCCACGTACCCGCGCTCGGACCGCAGTTCCTCGTCGTACCCCTGATCGGACACAGGTCCCCCACCACGTTGGACGGAATTCTCGTTCGGCGATCCCGCACGGGTCACGCGGACACCGCCCGCTGTGCCGCGGTGACCGCGTCGGCGGGCGGCGCCCCGACGTCGCCCCTCGACCCGTACGTCGACGACAGCACTCGCACTCGTGGCTCCATTTCCGCGGGTTCCGGCTTCGGCCGGTGATTCTGCGGCACGACGGGGGTCTTGCCACAAGCCCCTGGGTGCGCTATATGTTCAAGTGGGAAGGAGCGGGTGTCCCCCCTTCCCGACTCCCCTCGGTCCTTCCTGAACCGTCCGCTGTGGTCAGAACCGGCGGACCGGTCGAGGTCGTCCGTGCAGGCGGGATCGATCCACGGCGACGTCCACCTCCACGCCGCCCCCGTCCCTCCCCCTCCGGTCCGCTTCGTTCCTCTTCGTCCTCATCGTCATGGTGGTGTGCGTCCTGCTGCGGCGCCGGAACCCGCCGCCGTGACTACATTGCGGCCATGCGGATCCTGTCGCTGTTGCCCGCCGCCACGGACCTCGTCGTCGAACTCGGCCACCTGTCGGACCTGGTCGGCCGCACCCACGAGTGCGACTGGCCGGTGGAGGTGGGAGCGGTGCCGGTCGTCACGGCCGCTTCGTTCGACCCGAACACGCTGTCCAGCAGGGAGATCTCCGACGCGGTCGGGGGGAGTCACCGCGGTTCGTCGCTCTACGCCCTCGACACCGATCTGGTCGCCGCGCTCGCGCCCGACGTGGTGCTGACGCAGGACCTGTGCGACGTCTGCGCGGTCTCCTACGAGCGCGTGTCGGACGCCGTGCGGGTGTTGGAGGGCGACACGCGGGTGATCAGCCTCGAACCCCGCACGCTGGACGAGGTGCTCGACTGCCTGCGGGTGGTGGGGGACGCGGTGGGCAGTCCGGACGTGGCCGTCGAGCGGATCGCGGCCCTTCGGGAGCGGTTGGCCGCCGTGGAGGCGGCGGTGCGGGGGCGGGAACGGCCGCGGGTGGTGGCGATCGAGTGGTTGGACCCGCTGTGGCCCGCGGGGCACTGGGTGCCGGAGCAGATCACCGCCGCGGGCGGGACGCCGTTGCTGGCCGCACCCGGTGAGCACACCGGGCCGATGACCTGGCGGCAGGTGCGGGACGCGGAACCCGACGTGGTGCTGCTGCTCCCCTGCGGGCTGGCGCCGGAGCGGACCGTGGCCGAACTCGGGGTGCTGACGGCGTTGCCGGGGTGGTCGGAACTGCCGGACGTGTGGGTGCTGGACGGGCCCGCCTGCTTCAACCGGCCCGGTCCGCGCGTGGTGCGCGGGGCCGAGGTCCTCGCGCACGTGCTGCACGGCGTGGGCGGGGTCGAGCCGTCCGAGGCGTTCAGGCTCGGCGGAACAGCCGGGCCACGGGACGTTCCGCCTCGTCGCTGACCACGCGGTACTTCCCCCGCGCCGACAGCAGCACCGACGCGTCGAACGTGAACTCCGGGTCGTCGACGGGACCCGCGGCGAGCAGCCAGCCGCCGGGCTTGAGGCAGCGCGCGGCGTTGGTGCCGACCGGGCCGGCGTGCAGCGAGAGCAGCAGGTCCCACGTCGCGACCGGCAGCGCGCCGAACACCCGGTCGTACTCGCCGCCGAGGAACCGGATGCGCGGTTCGCCCTGGTAGGTCTTGTGCTGGTCGGCGAGCCGGATCGCGGAGGCCGGGTCCGCGAAGGCGGTCCTGGTGCGCTGGTCGGTGTCCACGTAGGTCACGTCGGGCCAGGTGTAGGACGGCGTCACGTCGAGCGAGCTGACCGGGTAGAGCACGCGCCGCGCCCCCGTGTGGGCGGCGACCACCGCGTACAGGCCGGTGCGGTCCACCGCGGAGTCGAGGTGGTCGGTGAACGTGCGGGTGGACGGCGTGGCGCGGCGTGACACGGAGAACTCCTGGTGCGTCGGGGATCGCGGGCAGCGTAGTCGGACCGCAGGTTGTTCACATTCAAACCACCGCGTACAGTGGGCCACATAGTTTAAGCTTCAACCAAATGGAGCCCGCGATGACCCGCATGCCGTCCCTCTACCTGTCCCACGGCGCGCCGCCCCTGGCGGACGACCCCATCTGGCCGGGGGAACTCGCCGCGTGGTCGGCGGACCTGCCCGAGCCGACGGCGATCCTGATGGTCTCCGCGCACTGGGAGGAGGCGCCGCTGACGGTCAGCGCCACGACCACCGTCCCGCTGGTCTACGACTTCTACGGCTTCCCCGAGCACTACTACCGCGTGGAGTACGCCGCCCCCGGAGCGCCGGAGCTCGCCGAGCGCGTGCGCAAGCTGCTGCGCACCCCGGCCACGCCGGTGCGCCAGGACGAGACCCGCGGCCTCGACCACGGCGCCTACGTGCCGCTGGTGGAGATGTTCCCGGACGCCGACGTGCCCGTCCTCCAGGTGTCGATGCCGACGCTCGACCCGGCCGAGCTGATGCTCATCGGCCGCAAGCTGGCGCCGCTGCGCGACGAGGGCGTGCTGATCATCGGCAGCGGGTTCTTCACCCACAACCTCCGCGCGCTCAGCTCGACCGGCCGGGTCACGAGCGTGATGGCCGAGTTCGACGACTGGGGCAGGCGCGCGCTGGAGGCGCACGACCTGGACGCGCTGCTCGACTTCGAGCACAAGGCGCCCGCGTGGCGGCTGGCGCACCCGCGCACCGAGCACTTCGCGCCGCTCTTCGTCGCGCTGGGCGCCGGGGCCGACGACATCGCGTCGCAGCGGACCGTCATCGACGGCTTCTGGATGGGCCTGGCGAAGCGGTCGATCCAACTGGGCTGACCAGCCTGTTCGAATTTGAACGACAAGGGTAGGATCGGCCCATGGCGGAACCGAAGTGGCTCGACGCGCGCGAACTGGCGGCCTGGGAGGGCTACCTGGAGGTCAGCACGTTCCTCAACCGCCGCGTCGAGCAGCAGCTGAAGGACGACGCGGGCCTGTCGCACCCGCAGTACGAGGTGCTGGCCCGCCTGTCCGCCGCGCCCGGCGGCGAACTCCGGATGACCGAGCTGGCGGGCGCCGCGCTGACGTCGAAGAGCGGCCTGACCTACCAGGTCGCGCAGCTGGAGAAGTCGGGTCTCGTCCGCCGCCGCTCCTGCGAGTCCGACGAGCGCGGCATCATCGCCTGCCTGACCGAGGCCGGGTGGCAGAAGCTCCGCGAGTCGGCCCCCGGTCACGCCGCCCTCGTCCGCGACCTGTTCCTGGACGGCTTGACCCGCAAGCAGTTCACCGCCTTCGCCGAGGGCGTCGAGGCGATCCGCAAGCGCCTGCGGGCGGACGGCTGACCCGGCGGCGAACGATCCCGGCCAGCGGGCGCGGGCGACCGCAGTCGTCCGCACGGCACCGGAGAAGCCTTCCGGCGCGGATGTGGCCGAATGGGCGGCAATCAGTGGACGAACGCACACCGATCGGCTTTCGCGACCCCGGACGACGTTGTCCCGACGACTTCCGCACTCCTCTGACAACAAGCGCAGAACAGCCGTCCCACATTCTTGCGGTCATTCGTTATTCCCCGAAACGACATCGGGACAACAGATGTGGGCCTGGTAACACCGAGTGCGTCTTACCTGGTCCGGACCTGTGCGCGGTGTATGTTCCCTGAACGCTCTTCCACGGTTGTCGAAGGCGTATTCCCATTCGGCGAATTGTTGCCGGCCCACACGTCATCTCACCGCGGGGAGCAAAGATGACCTCACGCCACACCGACCACGTGCTCACAGCCCGGAATCCAGGGGAGCCCGCCGAATTCCTGGCGAGCCACCCCGGCTACGAGCTGACCCGCGGTCTCGACCGGTTGCGTCGCACGGAGTACTCCTACCTCGACGAGCAGAACCACCTGTACCTGGACTTCGCGGGCTCGGGTCTCGCGGCGGCGTCCCAGCACGAGGCCCACCAGCGCCGGGTGCGCGGCATCCTGCCCGGCAGCCCGAGCACGACCGCGCCCGCGATCGACCACGCCCGCCACGCCGTGCTCCGCCACCTGAACGCGTCGCCGCACGAGTACACCGTCGTGTTCACCGCGAACGCCTCGGCGGCGGCCAGGCTCGTCGGTGAGCGGTACCCGTTCGGCAGGCACGGCAGGCTCGTCCTGACCTCCGACAACCACGAGTCGGTCAGCGGCGTGCGCGAGTTCGCGGCGACGACCACCGTGATCGCGACCCAGCGCCCCGACCTGCGCGTCTCCACCAGCACGGTCATCGCCGCGCTCGGCCGCAAGCGCCCCGACCGCAGGCGCGGCCTGTTCGCGTTCCCGGCGCAGAGCGGGTTCACCGGCGTGCAGCACCCGCTGGGCTGGATCGACATCGCCCGCGAGCGCGGCTACGACGTCCTGCTCGACGCGGCGGCGTACCTGCCGACGAACACCCTCGACCTGAGCATGGTGCGCCCGGACTTCGTCACGGTGAGCTGGTACAAGGTGTTCGGCTACCCGACCGGCGTCGGCTGCCTGGTCGTGCGCCGCGACGCCCTGTCCCGCCTCGGGTCCGCGCTGGAGGACAGCAGCCTCAACTTCCTGTCCATCCCGGACGTCGAGGTGGGACTGTCCCTGCTGGCGGACACCGGTGTCGAGCTGATCTCCCGCCGCGTCCGCTACCTGACCGGCTGGTTCCTCGACCGCCTCACCACGCTGCGCCACGGCAACGGCACCCCCGTGGCCCGCGTGTACGGGCCGACCACGACGGTGGCCAGGGGCGGCATCGTGAGCTTCAACCTGCTGGACCCGACGGGCCGGGTGCTCGACGTCCGCACGGTCGCCGAGGAGGCCACGTCGGCGGGCATCTCGTTGCGCGCGGGCGGTTCCGGCACGCCCGGCGCGGGCACGAACGCCGCCGAGCTCTGCCCGAGGTCGCTGCGGGCGCTGCTCCGGCACGGGACGCGGCACGTCGGCGAGTCGCTCGACGTGGCGGGTCTGCCCAGCGGCGGCACCGTGCGGGTGTCGTTCGGGGCGCCGTCGGCGGTGCGGGACGTGGAGCGCTTCATCGCGTTCGTGGAACGGCACTTCGAGGACCGGCTCGCGGACGAGCCCGCGTGACCGGAGGGGGCGGCCCCTACCGCCCCCTCAGTGCGTTCACCGCCATTCCATTGCAACGAAATCAATCGATCGTTGCGTTAAATTCAGGACCGTTGCAATGATTTCACGCCATCTAACTGCATAAATACTGATCAAGCGCAACAAAGTCTTTGCCGTATCCACGAACGCAACGTAGCTTTTCCAGTGTCGGAAACAACGAGCACTGGAGCTGAGCGCGATGCGCACCTTCACCACCCCCACCCCCATCTCCACCGTCCTGGACATCCCCGCCGGACTCGTCCGGTTCATCGCCGCCGACCGGACCGACACCACCGTCGAGGTCCGGCCCGCGGACGCGGGCAGGTCCCGCGACGTCGAGGCCGCCGAGGGGACCGCGGTCGACTACCGCGACGGCGTCCTGCGCGTCCAGACCCCCACGACCAACCAGCTCCTCGGTCCCTCCGGGGCCGTCGAGGTCACCGTCCAGCTCCCCGCGGGCTCGCACGTCGAGGCCAAGGCCGCCAGCGCCGAGGTCCGGGGGGTCGGACGGCTCGGCGAGGTCGCCTTCGACGGCGCCCACGGCGCGGTCAAGCTCGACGAGGCCGCGGGCGTCCGCCTCACCACCCACGCGGGCGACGTCTCCATCGGCCGCCTCACCGGCTCCGCCGAGATCAGCACCGGCAAGGGCGACATCCGCATCGCCGAGGCCGTGCGCGGCACCGTCGTGCTGCGCACCCAGGCCGGTGACGTCGCGGTCGACGCCGCCACCGGCGTCTCCGCCTCGCTGGACGCGGGCACCACCTACGGGCGGGTCCACAACGCGCTCACCAGCAGCGGGAACGCGGGCGACCGGCTCGACGTCCACGCCACCACCTCCTACGGCGACATCACCGCCCGCAGCCTCTGACCAGCACGGGGAGGACGAGAACGATGAGCACCACCCAGGACTACCAGGCCGCGGAACAGCTCCTCCGGCGTCCCGCCCGCCCCGGCGAACTCGTCGTCGGCGACCGGGTCAGACCGCGCTGGATCGACGGGGGCGCCCGGTTCTGGTACTCGGTGAGCACCGGCGCCGGCAGGCGGTTCGTGCTGGTCGACCCCGCCGCGGGCACCCGTGCGCCCGCGTTCGACCACGCTCGGCTGGCCACCGCGCTGGCCACCGCCTCCGGGCAGCCGGTCGACCCGGACGCCCTGCCGTTCGCGGCGATCGAGCTGAACGGCGACGCCGTGGAGTTCGCCGCGTTCGGCGAGCACTGGCGCTGCGACCCGGAGGGCCGCACCTGCGAGCGGGCCGAGTTCACGCCGCCGGGCAGCCCGCTGGACGTGCCGTCGCCCGACGGGAGGACCGCCGTGTCGCAGCGCGGGCACGACCTGTGGGCGCGCTCGCTGTCCGACGGCCGCGAGTGGGCGCTGACCACCGACGGCGCGGACGCCCACCGGTACGGCCCCGGCCCGGACTCCACGAGCAACGGCACCCTGCTGCGCAAGATCGGCCTGCCGCACCTGCCGCCCGCGGTGGCCTGGTCGCCCGACTCGACGAGGGTGCTGGCGCACCGGACCGACGAGCGCCGTGTCCGGCTGACCCACCTGGTGCAGGCCAGGCCCGCCGACGGCGGCGCCCCGGTGCTGCACGCCCAGCGGTACGCCTACGCCGGGGACGAGGACGTGCCGCTGGCCGAACTGGTCGTGCTCGACGTCGCGAGCGGCACGGTGGTCCGCGCGCGGACCGAGCCGCTGGTCATGACGAGCGCGTCGCCGATCTCGACCGGGTGGGCGTGGTGGGCCCCGGACGGCTCGGCGGTCTACTTCCTCGACCGGCCCCGCGACCCGCGCACGCTCTCCCTGCGCAGGCTGGACCCGGTCACCGGCGAGGTCACCACCGTGCTGGAGGAGACCGGGCCCACCCGCGTCGAGCCCAACCAGTGGCTGTACGAGCCTCCGATCGTGCGGGTGCTGGCCGACGAGGTGCTGTGGTACTCGCAGCGCGACGGCTGGGGCCACCTGTACCGGTACGACCTGCGCACCGGCGAGCTGCTCGGCCGGGTCACGACCGGTGAGTGGGCGGTGCGGCAGGTGCTGCACGTCGACGAGGCCGAGCGGGTGGTCCACTTCACCGCCTCCGGGCTGGTCGAGGAGGACCCGTACCGGCGCACGGTGTGCCGGGTCGGTCTGGACGGCACCGGTTTCGCCGTGGTCACCGACGACGGGCTGGACCACGTCGTCACCGTGTCGCCGGACGGGAGCACCTTCCTCGACTCCGCGTCCACTGTGGACACCCCACCGGTGGCGGCGCTCCGCGACTGGTCGGGGCGGGTGCTGGTCGAGCTGGAGCGGGCCGACGTCGGCAAGCTCACCGCCACCGGCTGGACGCCCCCGGAGCGGTTCCGCGTCAAGGCGGCCGACGGGGTGACCGACGTCCACGGCGTGCTGCACCGGCCGCGCGGGTTCGACCCGTCCCGGAGCTACCCGGTGGTGGACAGCCTCTACCCCGGCCCGCAGGTCACCAGGGTCTCGCCCAGCTTCGACCCCGGTGCGACGGGCCTCGACGCCGAACCGCTCGCGGCGCTGGGCTTCGTGGTGGTGGCGCTGGACGGGCGGGGCACGCCGGGGCGGAGCAAGGCCTTCCACGACGCCTCCGCCGGCAGGCTGGGCGACGCGGGCGGCCTGGTCGACCACGTCGCGGCACTGCGGCAGCTCGCGGAGACCCGGCCGTGGATGGACCTGGACCGGGTGGGCGCGTTCGGCCACTCCGGGGGCGGTTTCGCCGCGGTGCGGGCGATGCTGGACCACCCCGACGTGTACCGGACCGGCGTCGCCCTCTCCGGCTGGCACGACGCCCGCTGCTTCAACCCCGGTTTCGTGGAGACCTACGACGGCGTGGACGTCCCCGAGGTGTGGGCGCGTTCCTCGAACACGGACCTCGCGGACCGGTTGGCGGGCCCGCTGCTGCTCGTGCACGGCGAACTCGACGACCAGGTCCACCCGGACCACTCGCTGCGGCTGGCGGACCGGCTCGTCGCCGCCGACAAGGACTTCGAGCTGCTCGTCGTGCCGGGGGCCGAGCACACGTTCATCGACTGCCTGGCCTACGTCCGCAAGCGCTGCTGGGACTTCCTGGTGCGCGAGCTGATGGGCGTGCGCCCACCGGCCTACCGCCCGGCCCCCATCGGCATCGACCCCGAGGCGCTGGGAGAGATGTTCTCCTGACGCAGGACGCTAGACCCCTCGGGGCACCAGCCCGTTGAGGTGGGCGTAGACCACGGCGTGGACCCGGTCGCGCAGACCGAGCTTCGCGAGGATGCGGGACACGTGGGTCTTCACCGTCTCGTCGCCCACGTGCAGCTCGGCCGCGATCTCCGCGTTCGTGCGCGCCTCCGCGACCAGCAGCAGCACCTCCCGCTCCCGCGCGGTCAACTGCTCCAGCCCCGGCGCGGTCGCGGCGGGCGCGATGCTGCGGGCGAAGCGGGCCACCAGGCGCTGGGTGACGGACGGGTCGATGAGCGCGTCGCCGCGGGCCGCCACGCGGATCGCGCTGATCAGCTCCTCCGGCGGCAGGCTCTTCAGCAGGAACCCGCTGGCACCCGCGCTGAGGGCCCGGTAGACGTACTCGTCGCTGTCGTAGGTGGTGAGCACGACGACCTTCGTGCGGTTGTCGGGCGCGGCGAGGATGGCCTCGGTGGCGCTCAGGCCGTCGAGCTTCGGCATCCGGACGTCGAGCACGGCCACGTCGGGGCGGAGGCGGGCGACCTCGGCGACGGCGGCGCGGCCGTCCGCGACCTCGGCGACGCAGTCGAGGTCCGGCTGGGTGTCGAGGATGGCCCGCATGCCCGAGCGGAGCATGGCGTGGTCGTCGGCGAGCAGGACGCTCAGCATGGTGGGGCGGTCTCCAGGGGGAAGGCTACGGCGGTGCGCCACGTGCGCCCGTCGGGGTCCAGCCCGCACGTGGTGACGCCGTGGAACAGGCGGGCCCGGTTGCGGATGCCCTCCAGCCCGCGGCGGTGCCCCTCGGCGCGGGCGCCGACCAGGGCGGGCACGCGGTTGGTGGTGGTCAGCGCGAGGGAATCCTCCCGGAACGCCAGTTCCACGTCCACACCCGACGGGTCGCCGTGGCGCAGGGCGTTGGTCAGCATCTCCTGCACGATGCGGTACAGCGTGATGCCGAGCGACTCCGGCAGCGCGCGGGGCACGCCGGACGTGGTGAGCCTGGCGGGTATCCCGGCGGCGCGCACGCCCTCGAACAGCTCGTCGAGGTTGTCCAGGCCCGGCTGCCGCGCGCTGTCGGTGTTGTCGCCGTGCAGCAGGTCGAGCAGGTGCCGCAGGTCGATCATCGCGGCCCGGCTGGCGGTCTCGACGGCGCTCAACGACGTGGCGAGCGGCGCGTTCCCCTTGTCCAGCCCCAACCTCGCGGCGCCCGCGTGCAGGTTGATGGCGCTCACGTGGTGCGCGATGACGTCGTGCAGGTCGCGGGCGATGGCGCTGCGCTCGGCCGCTATGGCCCGCGCCAGCGCCTCCTCGGCGTCGCGCCTCTCGCGCTCCGAGCGCTGGTCCAGCTCGGCGATGTGCGCCCGCCGCTTGATCGTGTAGCGGCCGACCAGCCACGGCAGGAGCGACCCGCTGACCACCTCGAACGGCAGCGCCTTCAGGTCGCCCGCGCCGTCGTGGACGGCGAAGTGGGTGGCGACCAGGCCCAGTGCCATCGTGGCGAGGGTGGCGAACGCTGGCGCGCCCACCAGCCAGGCGCCCGCCCGGTAGGCGGCGATCATCATGCCCGCGTCGTTGCCGCAGAACTTCAGGGGCCGCTCCAGCACCAGGGGTATCAGGATGTACACGCCGGTGTGCGCCACGGCCACGACCCCGGACAGGCGGGCGGGGCCCGCGAGCGCCAGGTCCACCACGACGATCAGCAGCAGCCCCACCACGGCCATCCCGGAGAACGGCAGGGGTGCCTTGATGACGTACACGTAGGCGTCGGCGAACAGGCACACCAGCGCCACGAGCAGCGACTGCCGGGTCAGCGACACCCTCGGGTCGTCAGTGCGCCTCCACATCCCCCTCACAGCGTCGATCCTCCGCCCCCGCGCGCCGCCGCGAGTCCCCCGCCAGGGGGATCCACGGTCCCCCCGGGGGCTCGGGTCCCTCTCGCGGGGGAGGCGGGTTCACCCCCGACCGTGACGATCCCACCGCCCGCGATCCCTAGGTTCGACGGCGATGGGGGCGATGATGAGAGCGATACTGGTGATCTTGTGCGCGGTCGGCTTCGCCTGGGGCGGAACGGTTCCGGCGCTCGCGGACGGCGCGCCGGGAGCAGGCGACATCCAGGTCGCGCAGACCATGGGCGACCGCGAGCTGACGGTGGTGCTCCGGCGGGTCGAGCCGGTGCCCGGCCCGGTGCACGTGGACGTGGTGACGCACGTCGGCAGCCCGGCGGGTGACTTGAGGCTGAGGTTGAGCCGCGACGGCACGGCGGTCAGCGAGACGACCGTGCGGCTGACGGCGGAACCCGGCTTCCACACCGGCACGCTGCGGGTGGACGGGCCGGGGCCGTGGGAACTGGCGCTCGACGACGGGCAGCGGGTCGCCACGATCCCGTTCGTGGTGCCCGCGCGGGTGATGTCACCGCCGCAGAACGCGGCCTACGGCGGGTTCGTCGCGGCGGGCGCGCTGATGCTGGTGACGCTCGTGGTGGCGCTGCGCCGCGGCGGCGTCGCCGCGTTCGCGCCCGCGGCGGGTGTGGTCGCGGCGCTGGCCGTGGCGGTCACGGCGGCGCTGCTGTCGTCGTCCGTGCCACCGCCACCCGCTCCGGGCAGCGACCTCGACCCGACGGTGGACAACGTCACCGACCCCTACGCCAACGCGCGGGCCGCCGCGGTGGACCACTCGCGCCCGCCGGTGAACCTGGTCGCCACGGCCGTGGGCGACGACCTCCGGCTGGCCCTGACCGACGGGTCGACCGGACGGCCGGTGGACGACCTGCTGGTGCACGACAACGCGCTGGCCCACCTGGGCGTGGTGTCGCCGAGCGGGAAGCTGTGGCACCTGCACCCGGTGCGGGTCGGGCCGGGCGACTACCGGGCGAAGCTGGTCGCGCCCGAGCCTGGCCGGTACGCGGTGGCCGTCGAGATCGCCCGCCGGGGCGGCGGCAGGCAGCTGCTGCGCACCACGGCCGCGCTGACCGCCTCGGGCACGGCGGTGCCCGCCACCGAGGACGTCGACCTGGACCGGAGGATCGCCGCGGCGGGCTCGCCGAGCACGGTCACCGCCCGGTTCGGTGCCGACGACCTCCAGCCGTGGCTGGGGATGCTCGGCCACATGGTCGTGGTCGGGCCGGTGACCGGGGAGGTCGCGGACGCGCCGGTGTGGGCGCACGTGCACGCCATGACCCCGCCGGCACCGGGGATGCCGGACGAACCGGACGAGAGCGTCGCCGCGTTCGGGCCGGACGTGCCGTTCACCTACACCTTCCCGCTGCCCGGCCGGTACCTCGTGTGGGTGCAGGCCGAGCGCGGCTACGCGGTGCGCACGGTGCCCGCGGTGGTCGACGTCCCGGCGGCCGGGGGTGCGGCTCGATGAGCAGGCGCACGGTCGTCGCGAGCGCGGTGCTGGCGGTGGTGGTCGCGCTGGTGGCGCTGGTGGTCCGCTCGACGGCGGGTGGCGGCGCGACCACCGCGTCCGCCTCCGGTGAGCGGTACACCGTCCGGCTCTCGGTGGAGGACCCGCGCACCGGCCCGAACTCGCTGGGGTTCGAGGTCACCGACCGGTCCGGGGCGCCGGTCCTGCCGGACGAGGTCACCGTCGAACCGGTGATGCCGCAGATGGGGCACGCGCTGGCCCCCGTCACCGCACTACCCGAGGGGCGCGGCCGGTTCCGCGCCCCCGCCGCGGACCTGCCGATGGCCGGTCCGTGGCAGATCACCGTCTCGCTGCACGACGCGAGCGGTGTCGACCACGTCGTTCTTCCGTTGCTGGTGAAGGGATAAGGGGAACCGAACATGGATCTCACCGCGTCGGGGGCCTCCGTGGCCACGACGACCAAGGCCGTGCCGCGCGGGATGACCGCGGCGAGCTTCGTGCTGGGCGGCACCGTGCTGTCGCTGACCGGGCTGACCTGGGACATCCAGTGGCACAACGACGTCGGGCCGGACACGTTCTTCACGCTGCCGCACCTGCTGCTGTACTCGGGCAGCGCGTTCTCCGGCATCGCGAGCCTCGTGGTCGTGCTGGTGACGACGGCCGCGCAGCGCTCGGGCAAGGCGGTGGACCCGATGGTCGGCGGCCGGGCGGTCGCGGTGCTCGGCCGCGCGTTCGCCGCGCCCGTCGGCTACCTGATCTCCGGCATCGGCGCCGCGTCGTTCCTGCTCTACGGCCTGTGGGACCAGTGGTGGCACGGCCTGTACGGGTTCGACGCGACGATCGCGTCGCCGCCGCACATCGGGCTGCTGCTGTCGATCACGATCACGATGGTCGGCGCGGTCATGGTGTTCGCCGTGGCCAGGTCGCGGACCTGGGGCCTGGCGTCGGCGCTGGTCTCGCTGGCGGTGCTGCTGACGTTCAGCACGGTGACCGCGATCGGCCTGTCGGAGATCGACGCCGGGCCGGTGAACACCGTGACGGTGGGCCTGTCGTTCCTGTGCGTGCTCATCGTCGTGATGGGTGCCCGCCTGCTCGACCGTCCGGGCGGGGCGCTCGGCGTCGCGCTCGCGGTGGCCGTGCTCCAGGGCGTGTTCTGGTGGTTCTCGCCGTGGGCGACCGAGGCCTACGCGAACGCGATCGGCCTGCCCATGCGCGACTACGTCGACGGCGTGCCCGCGCTGCCCGCGCTGATGCCGATGAGCCTGCCGCTGGTCGCGGTCCTGGTCGAGGGGCTGCTGGCCCTCGGACGCCGCGACGGCCGGTCGCTGAGGGTGTTCGGGCTGGTCGCGGGCGCGATCGGCGGCCTGCTGGTGGCGGCCGCGGCGCCCGTGCAGAACAACTGGCTGTACGGCAACGGGTTCCCCCCGACCGCGGGGATCGTCGGCACCGCGGTGGCCGGTCTGGTGTTCGGCGCGCTGGGCGGCCTGCTCGGCGTGCGCTTCGGCGGGATGCTGCGGCACCTCGCCCCGGTTCGGGAAGGGCGGTAGCGGCATGAGGAGGACCGTGGTGGCGCTGCTCGGCGTCGTCGGGCTGCTGTTCGGCACGGCGGGCACGGCGCTCGCGTACGAGCCGGTGAACGTCGTGCACACCGAGCGGGTGCAGGCCGGGCCGTACTCGCTGACCGTCGGGTTCAGCACGTGGCCGGTGAAGGCGCTCCAGTCGCTGGACTTCACGTTCGTGCCGGACGGCGGGATCGAGGGCAGGAGCGGCACGCTGTCGGTGTCCAGGCCCGATGGGAAGAGGGCGGGCAGGCCGGACCCGCTGGTGCGGCACCCGCGCAAGCTGGAGGTGTGGGGCCTGGACATCACGGCGCTGCCGGACCCCGGTGACTGGACGTTGGCGTTCGCCGTCGACGGCCCCGACGGACCGGGCACCGGTCGGCTGGTGCTGCCCGTCCAGGAGCAGCCCGGTCCCCCGATGGGGTTGAGTTGGGCGATCAGCACCGTGCCGCTGTTCGGCCTGGTAGCGCTCATCGTGATCGCGTGGCGCAGGACGCGCGAGGACACCTCGGTTTAGTGCTGGGCGGTCTCCTGGGGAACACTGGTGGCGCCCACCCGTCCGGCGGATACCCAGGAGGCCGACCCCCCGTGCGACGCAGGAACATCGCGACGACGCTGGCGGCGCTGGCCCTCGGGGCGATGCTCGCCGCCACCTTCCACCAGGAGGTGGCGCCGAGGCTCGGCCTCCCCGACGTCGCGGCGCCCGCCGGGTCGCGGGACGGCGGGCAGGCCCAGGCGGCGGCCCCGACGGACCCGTGCGCCCCGGTCATCGCTGGCCTGTCGACCCGGCAGCAGCTCGCGCAGCTGCTCCAGGTGGGGGTGAAGCCGGAGAACTCCGAGGACGCGGTGGCGATCGTCACGGCCGAGCAGGTCGGTGGCATCTTCATCGGCGGCGACGCGCCCGGTCTGCTCACCGGGGGCGCGCTGGCGCTGGTCAGGGCCGTGTCGAAGCTGCCGATCACGGTGTCGGTGGACGACGAGGGCGGTCGCGTGCAGCGGATCGACGCCATGGACGGCCCGCTGCCCAGCGCCCGCGCCATGGTCGCCGCGAACTCCCCCGAGCAGGTCCGCGAGCTGGCCAAGACGCGCGGCGGGCAGCTGCGGGCCAGGGGCGTGACGATGGACCTGGCCCCGGTCGTGGACACCAGCGCGCAGGCCGACGACACGGTCATCGGCGACCGGTCCTGGAGCGCGGACCCGGCCGTCGCCCGCGCGTACGCCGCGGCGTTCGCCGCCGGGCTGCGGGACGCCGGGGTCCAACCCGTGCTCAAGCACTTCCCCGGCCACGGCAACGCGAGCGGCGACTCCCACCAGGGTCTGGTCGCCACGCCGCCGCTGGCCGAGCTGAAGACCAACGACCTGGTGCCCTACCAGGACATCCAGTCCTACGGTCCGATCGCCGTGATGGTCGGCCACCTCGACGTGCCCGGCCTGACCGACGGCACGCCCGCCACCCTGAGCCCGGCCGCCTACCAGCTGCTGCGCACGGAGTACGCGTTCGACGGGGTGGTCATGACCGACGACCTCGGCGCGATGAAGGCCGTCACGAACCTGGTCGACCTGCCCGAGGCCGTGCGGCAGGCGCTGGCCGCGGGTGCGGACGTGGCGCTGTGGTCGAACGGCGGCCGGGTCGGCGAGGTGCTGGACGGGCTGGAGCAGGCCCTCGGCAACGGCGGTCTCGCCAAGGAGCGGGTGTCCGACTCGCTGCACCGCGTGCTGAGGTCCAAGGGCGCGTGCTGACCCGCCTCGACGCCCACCGCGCGGCGGCCACGACGCTGACCGGGCTCGACGACGGGGAGCTGGCGGCGCTGCTGGAGGGCGCCACCCCGCTGGGGACGGGCATCGGCGGCACGGCGGCGGCGCTGGACGTCGACGGCGTGCGGGTGTTCGTGAAGAGGGTGCCGCTCACGGACCTGGAGCTGCGGCCGGAGAACGTGCGGTCCACGGCGAACCTGTTCGGGCTGCCGACGTTCTTCCAGTACGGCGTCGGGTCGGCGGGGTTCGGCGCGTGGCGGGAACTGGCCGTCCACGAGAAGACCACGGCGTGGGTGCTGGGCGGCGAGCACGCCGGGTTCCCGCTGCTGCACCACTGGCGGGTGCTGCCCGGCTCGACGCCGCGGGAGGACGACGACGACCTGGAGCGCACCACCGCCTACTGGGGAGGGTCGGCCGGGGTGCGCGCCCGCCTCGAAGCGCTGCGCGACTCGTCGGCGCACCTGGTGCTGTTCCTGGAGTTCCTGCCGCGGACCGTGCACGAGTGGCTGCTGGAGCGGGTCGCCGACGGCGGGCTGGACGCGGCGATCCCGCTGGTGCACCGCGAACTCCTCGCGACCGCGGACTTCCTGCGCTCGCGCGGGGTGCTGCACTTCGACGCGCACTTCAACAACCTCCTGACCGACGGGGAGCGCCTCTACTTCGCCGACTTCGGGCTCGCCATCAGCTCCGACTTCGACCTCTCCCCCGCCGAGCGGGACTTCTTCGCCGCGCACCGCGACTACGACCGCCACTACGTGGTGTCGCACCTGCTCGGCTGGTTCGACCGCAACCTGGACCCGGTGCCCGAACCGGCGGCGGTGCTCGCGCGGCGCTACCGCGCGGTCGCGGACGCGATCGCCCCGTACTACCGGCAGTTGCGGGGCCCCGACCGCGACACCCGCTACCCGAGCGCCGCGCTGGAGCGGGCGTGGGAGTTGCCGGAGGGCCCGTAGCCGGGGAAGGTGTGGCGATGGGAACCTCGGAGGAGCGGGACGGCGTCGCGCTGACCAACCTGGACCAGCCGTTGTTCGACGGGTCCGAGGCGACCAAGCGCGACCTGGTCGACTACCTGGACGCGGTGTCGGACAGGATCGTCCCGGTGCTGGCCGACCGGCCGCTGTCGGTGGTGCGCGTGCGGCCCGGCCAGGCGCCGTTCATGCAGAAGAACCTGCCGAAGTACACCCCGGAGTGGGTGCGCAGGCAGCCGATCTGGGCCGAGGCGTCGAAGCGGGAGATCTCCTACGGCGTGTGCGACGACCGGCGGACGCTGCTGTGGTTCGCGAACCAGCGGGCGGTCGAGTACCACCCGACGCTGTACCCGCGCGACCGGTGGAACCACCCGACGCACCTGGTGCTGGACCTGGACCCGCCGCAGGAGGACGCGTTCCACCTGGCCGTCCGGGCCGCGCACCTCGTGCGGCGGGCGCTCGCCGACTCCGGGCTGGAGGGCGCGGTGAAGACCAGCGGTGCCAAGGGCGTGCACGTGTTCGTGCCGATCGTGGACACGCCCGCGGACGACGTGGCCGCCGCGTGCCGCGCGCTCGCGGCGCGCGCCGAACGGCTGGACCCCGACGTGGCGACGACGGCGTTCATCGTGGACGACCGCGGCGGCAGGGTGTTCCTCGACTCGACCCGCGCGGGCGGCGCCACGGTCGCCGCGGCGTACAGCCCCCGGCTGCGGCCCGGCGCCCCGGTGTCGTTCCCGGTGTCCTGGGACGACCTGGACCGCGTGTCGCCCGCCGACTTCACCCTGAAGACCGCCGCCGGGCTGCTCGGCGACCGCGACCCGTGGGCGGAGTCCATGCCCGAGCCGCTGGCGCTGCCCTCGGACCTGGTCGCCGAGGGCCACACCATCCCCGTCGCCCGCGTGCAGGCGATGCACGAGGGCAAGCGCCGAGCCAAGGCCCGGCGCGGGGAGTAGCGCCTCAGCGCGCCAGCACGTCGGTGTTGTCGACGTGCTGGTCCACCGAGCCCCGCCACGACAGCGCCGCGACCTCCGGGTCGGAGAGGGTGGCGCGCAGGGCGTTCGCGAACCGCTCGGCGTGCAGCACCTGGAACGGCCGGTCGTGGTACGGGCGGGTGGTCGGGTCGACCGGCTCGGTGAGGCCGAGCGCGTTGTGCCGCGCCGCGACCGCCTCGTACGCGCGGGCGAGGTGCCGTTCGCGGTCGCGCCAGCCGGTCGCGGTCACCACCGCCAGCAGGTCCGGCGCTCCCGCGAGACCGGCGTACTGGCTGCCCGCCCACTTGCCGTACAGCGGGTAACGGCGGGCCATGAGCAGGCACAGCCGCATCAGGTCGCGCACCAGCCTGGCCGCCACGACGGCGGAGCCCAGCTCGTCGCCGACCTCGCCGCACCGCCCGACGAACGCCTCCTCCTGCGAGAGCCGCCGCCACTGGCACGCCAGCACGTACCGCCACACCTCGTCCGGGTACCAGCTCAGCCGGGCCCGCGCCACGCGCAGCTCGCCCAGCCCGTCGTGGAAGACCGCGCCCGCGGTGGCCTCGGCCAGCGCCTGGGTGGGCGTGCCCAGCCAGGAGGCGGTGTCGACCGGCCCTCGGGGGTCGAACCCCAGGTGCTCCTCGGCCCAGGCGCTGAACGACAGCACGTCCACGCGGTGGCGCACCGGCCCGTCCGTGGCCTCCATGACCCCGATCGGCCCGTCGCCCGCGAAGTGCGTGGGGTAGCCGAGGAACGTCTTGGGCAGGTGCTCCGACAGCATCCGGCTGATCTCGGCCTCGTCCGCCGTGACGAACAGCTGGAGCCGAGGCCCCCACTCGTGGTCGGCCGACCGGGCCGTGTCGAACCCGAACACCTCCGACCCCTGCCCGATCCGCGCGGACCCGTGCGGCACCGGCCCGAAGTGCTCGTGCAGCAGCGGCCGCACGGCCTCGTCGTAGAACCGGCGCGACAGCTCCAGCCCCGGCACGAAGTCCGTCACCCGGACACCGCCGCGCACGCGGTCCTCGACACCCGGCGCTCGCGCGCGGGCCTGCTGAACGACACGGTGTTCTCCCCCCGGAGCCGCGGACGCGGCAGCCGCAGTCTGCCGCATCCGCGAACCCCCGCACCACCGCGTCGGCCCGGCCGGACGCGGACGAGGTGCACCCCCTGCACCAGCGACCCGAGGGCCGTGCCGGGCGGCCACGCCGAGGTGTCCCGGCCAGGCCGCGAACAGCGCGGCGCAGGCCGCCCTGCCGACTCAGGAGGGCAGCGGCGCGTGGCTGGGCACGGCCAGCCTGTTCCACGTGTTGATGGTGATGATCGCCCACACCAGCGCCTGGTACTGGGGTTCGGTGAACACGGCCGTCGCGCGGTCGTAGACGTCGTCCGGGACGTCCTGGGTCACCGAGAGCCGGGTGACGGCCTCGGTGAGTTCGAGCGCGGCGCGCTCCTGCTCGGTGAACAGCTCGGTCTCGCGCCACGCGCTGAGCACGTAGAGCCTGCGCGGCTCCTCGCCGCCCTTGACCGCGTCCCTCGTGTGCATGTCGAGGCAGAAGGCGCACCCGTTGAGCTGGGACGCCCTGATCTTGACCAGTTCGAGGAGCGACTTGTCGAGCCCGTGCTCGCGCGCGGCGCGGACGACCTCGCCTTCGAGTGCGATCATGGCCTTGTACGGTCCGGCCAGGCCGGGACTCATCTGGATTCGTTTCGACACGCCTCCGACGGTAGTCCGAACTGGCACACGCGTATGGTCCAGTTCCATGCCGGAAACGTGGTCCAGTTCGGTGGACGCCCACCTGAACTGGACGCCGGGCACGGGCAGCACCGGCCTGGCCGACGCGATCAGGGCCGCCATCCGCGACGGACGCTGGCGGGCGGGGGTCGTGGTCCCCTCGACGCGGGCGCTGGCCCACGACCTCGGGCTCGCGCGCGGCACCGTGACCAGGGTGTACGCCGACCTCGCCGCCGAGGGGTACCTGACCACGAGCCAGGGCGCGCCGACCCGCGTGGCGACGGCGGGCGCGGAGCCGAAGACCGGCCCGCCCGCCGCCGGGCGCGCCCGCGCTCCCCGCTGGTCGCTCGAACCCGGCCGCCCCGACCCGTCCACGTTCCCCCGCGACCAGTGGCTGGCCGCGACCAAGCGTGTCGTGCAGCACGCCCCGAACAGCGCGTTCGACTACGGCGACCCCGCCGGGGCGCTGCCCCTGCGGGAGACGCTGGCGGCCTACCTCGGCCGGGCCAGGGGCGTGCGAGCCGACCCGTCGCGGATCGTCGTCTGCTCGGGCTTCTCGCACGCCATCACCGTGCTGAGCCGCGCCCTGCGCGACCTCGGCCACGGGGAGATGGCGTTCGAGGACCCGTCGTACCCCCTGTTCCGCGAGCTGGCCTCGGCCGGTGGCCAGCGCGTGGTCGGCGTCCCCGTCGACGACGACGGCCTGCGGGTGGCCGAACTCCGGAGCCCGACGGCCGTCGTCACCCCCGCGCACCACTTCCCGCTGGGCGTCACCCTCGCGCCCGCCCGCCGCACGGCGCTGGTCCGCTCCGGCGCGGTCGTCGTCGAGGACGACTACGACGGCGAGTTCCGCTTCGACCGCCAGCAGGTCGGCGCGCTCCAGGCGCTGGCGCCGGAGCAGGTCGTCTACGCGGGCACGGCGGGCAAGACCCTGTCCCCGTCCCTCCGCCTCGGCTGGATGGTCCTCCCGCGCTCCCTGGTCGACCCGGTGCTGGCGGCGGTCGTCGCGAGCGGCGCCCAACCACCGACGCTGAACCAGCTCGTGCTGGCCGACCTCATCTCCTCCGGCGCCTACGACCGCCACGTCCGCCGCTGCCGCCTCGACTACCGGTCCCGCCGCGACCGCCTGGTCGCCGCCCTCCCGCCCCACCTGGAGGTCCGCGGCATCTCGGCGGGCCTGCACCTGGTCGTGCCGCTGTCCCTCGACGCCGAGGCGGACCTGCCCGCGGTGGCCGCCCGCCACTCGCTGGGCGTCGAACCCCTGAGCCCGCTGTGGATCGACCGGTCGGCCCGGCGCGGCGGCGTCGTCGTCGGCTACGGCGCGTCGTCCAAGCCCGCGTTCGGCGGCGCGCTGGCGGCGCTGCTGGCCGTTCTGCACGAGCTGACCGGCTGATTCCGGGTTACGTTGACCCGCATGGCTGGCAAGAGCGGGTCTCCGGCGGTGGAACTGGACGCGGGCGGCCGGACCGTGCGGATCTCCAACCCGGACCGCGTCTACTTCTCCGCGCGCGGGGAGACGAAGCTCGACCTCGCCCGGTACTACCTGGCCGTCGGCGACGGCGTCGTGCGCGCGCTGCGGGAGCGGCCGTGCATGACGCACCGGTTCCCCGACGGCGTCGACGGGGAGAAGGTGCACCAGAAGCGGCTGCCGCACGGGGCGCCGCCGTGGGTGGAGACGGTGCGGGTGGAGTTCCCGCGCTACCACCGGCACGCGGACGAGCTGTGCGTGACGCACGTGGCGGACGTGGTGTGGTCGGTGCAGATGTCGGCGGTGGAGTTCCACCCGTGGAACTCGCGGCGGGCGGACACCGAGAAGCCCGACGAGTGGCGCATCGACCTCGACCCGATGCCGGACTGCGGCTTCGCGACCGTCAAGCGGGTCGCGCACGTGGCGCACGAGGTGCTGGACGAGCTGGGCGCGGTGGGCTGGCCGAAGACGTCCGGCGGCAACGGGCTGCACGTGTACGTGCGGATCCGGCCGGACTGGGGGTTCGCCGACGTGCGGCGGGCCGCGCTGGCGTTCGCCCGCGAGGTCGAGCGGCGGGCACCCGCCGACGTGACGACGACGTGGTGGCGCAAGGACCGCGACCCGTCGAAGCTGTTCGTGGACTACAACCAGAACGCCCGCGACCACACGATCGCCGCCGCGTACTCGGTGCGCGGCAACCCCGAGGGCACGGTGTCCACCCCGATCACGTGGGACGAGGTGGACGACGTGGACCCGCGGGAGTTCACCATCGCCACGGTGCCCGCCCGGTTCGCCTCGCTCGGCGACCCGCACGAGGGCATCGACGACGCGGTGTTCTCGCTGGCCCCGTTGCTGGAGTGGGCCGAGCGCGACGAGCGGGAGGGCGCTGCCGACCCCGGCGGCGCCGACGGCTGACGTCAGGCGAACCCCAAGTTTTGCCGCGAGCCGTGGACCCCGGCGGTCGCGGGAGCCGACCATGTCCCGGCGGCGCGACGAGGCGCCCGAGTCACGAGGAGGTCCTCCTGTGCGAGCCGTACTGGCCGGATCACTGGGCGTCGCGCTGGCCCTTGGTCTCACCCCACCCGCCTCCGCGGCGACCGGTCCGGAGGTCGTCGCGTGCCCGACGGCGCTTCCCGCGGACACCACGTGCTACGGCGGCCAGGACGTCAACGGCGCGTACTACACGATCGCGAAACCCAAGGCGTGGAACGGTTCCCTCGTCGTGCACTCGCACGGCGGCCCCGACCTCGGCGCTCCCGCGCCCACCCGCACGGCCGACGACCTGACCCGCTGGTCGGTCGTGGTCCGCGAGGGCTACCTGTGGGCCGGGTCGTCCTACCGGCGCGGCGGCTACGGCACGCGCATGGCCGTGGCCGACACGGAGAACCTGCGCGAGCTCGTCGTCGCGAAGTTCGGCGAGCCGCGCACGACGTTGCTGCACGGCCAGTCGTGGGGCGGCAACGTGGCCGCGAAGACCGCCGAGGTCCACCCCGGCTCCTACGACGCCGTGCTGCTCACCAGCGGAGTCCTCGCGGGAGGGTCGCGCGGCTACGACTACCGCGTCGACCTGCGCGTGGTCTACCAGTACTACTGCGGCAACCACCCCAGGCCGACCGAGCCGCGGTACCCGCTGTGGCAGGGGCTGCGCCCGGACTCCACGATGACCGGCACGGGCCTGCGGGCGCGGCTGGAGGAGTGCACCGGCATCACGTCGGCCACCCGGACCCCGGTGCAGCAGCGGAACCTGGACGACATCCTCGCGGTCACGCGCATCTCCGAGGGCGCGCTGGCGTCGCACCTGAACTTCGCCACGTTCACGTTCCGCGACATCGTCCACAACCGACTGGGCGGCCGGAACCCGTTCAGCAACAAGGGCGTCCGCTACTCCGGGTCCCACGACGACGCCGCGCTGAACGCGGGCGTGGAGCGCTTCTCCGCCGACCCGTCGGCCGCGCGCGACCTGTCCTACGACAGCGACATCACCGGCACGATCTCCGTGCCGGTGCTCACGGTGCACGCCATCGGCGACCCGACGGCGTTCGTGGAGCACGAGGCGGCGTTCCGCGCGTCCCTGGGGTGGCGGCCGAACCTGGTGCAGACGTTCACGACGGAGACCGAGCACAGCGCGTTGAGCGACTCCGAGTACGCGAGCGCCCTGGAAGCCCTGGTGACGTGGGAGCGCACCGGCCGCAAGCCCACCCCGGCGTCGGTCGCCGCGTCCTGCCCGGCCAACGACGTGAAGTACGGCACGGGCTGCTTCTTCGACCCCGCCTACACCCCCGCGTCCTACGCGTCCCGCGTCAACGCCCGGCCCGGCGGCACCCGCTGGCCCGCGCTGACGCCGCTCCAGTCGTTCCTGTGGGAGCGGCAGGGCGTCCGGGGCATCGCCCCGTGACTCAGCCGCGCAGCCACCACTCCAGCCTGCGGGTGACCCACGGCAGGAGGACGTAGGTCATCACCGGCGTCAGCACCAGCGTCGTGATCATCACCCGCGGCACCACGTTCAGGTCGGCGATCACCTTCCCGAGGGTGAGGGTGGCGAGCAGGTTCAACGGGAAGAACACGATCCAGATGATCGTGGCCTGCTTCCACCTCGGCGGCGCCGACGCCGTGTGCTCGACCAGCTCGCGCTCCACCGGCGGGTCGAACCACCCCTCGATCCCGGTCCGCCGCTCGGTCCGCGTGTGCTCGACCAGGCCCTGCGCGGTGTGCAGCCACCAGCGGCGCTGCGGCGACTCCTCCCACGCCGCCAGCGCCGCGGGGCTCGCGAACCGGTAGAGCATGTGCCACTCCCCCGACCCCTGCCCCGTGCGCACCCAACCACCGCCCAGGTAGCCGTCGAACGTCTGCGCCATCGAGATGCCCGCCTGCACCCAGGCGTGCATCTCGGTCTGGTGCGCGGGGTCGGCCTGCCGGGTGATCGCCACCGTCACCGGGCTGCCGGGAGTACCGGTCATGCGGGTCAGCGTGCCGGCAGGACCCCGGTTCCACCCGCTGCGCCACCCCCGCCACGACCACCGTCACCCGGACGCGGGCCGACGTCCCGCACCCGCCGCGGAACGTCGGCCCGGCCCTGCCGACTCACCTGGGCTCGTAGGCCAGGTTGGGGCGCAGCCAGCGTTCGACCTCGGCGACCGGCATCCCGCGCCGCACCGCGTAGTCCTCGATCTGGTCCTTCCCCAGCCGCCCCACGGTGAAGTACCGCGACGCCTCGTGGGCGAAGATCAGCCCGCTCACGCTCGCCGCGGGCGTCATGGCGTAGGACGTGGTCAGGCCCATCCCCAGCGACTCGGCGTCGAGCAGGTCGAACAGCTCCACCTTCTCGCTGTGGTCCGGCGAGGCCGGGTACCCCAGCGCGGGCCGGATGCCGCGGAAGCGCTCGGCGTGCAGGTCGGCCAGCTCCGGCCGGGCGTCCGGCTCGAACCAGTTCCGCCGCGCCTCCAGGTGGATGTACTCGGCGAACGCCTCGGCCAGCCGGTCGGCCAGCGCCTTGACCATGATGGCCCGGTAGTCGTCCTGCCGGGCCTCGTAGGAGGCCGCCAGCGCCTCCGCCCCGTGGATCGCCACGGCGAAGCCGCCGATGTGGTCGCCCTCGGGCGCGATGTAGTCGGACAGGCACCGGTTCGGGCGGCTCAGCGGCTTCACGGTCTGCTGCCGGAGCATCGGGAAGCTCGGGCCGCCCTCCAGGACGATGTCGTCCCCGGAGGAGTGCGCGGGCCAGTACCCGTACGCGCCACGGGCCTGGAACGACCCGTCGGCGATGATCTGGTCGAGCAGCTCGTTGGCGTCGTCGAACAGCTCCCGCGCCACCGGCTGCTCCAGGATCGCCGGGTACTTGCCCTTCAGCTCCCACGCCAGGAACAGGAACTGCCAGTCGACCATGTCGCGCAACGCCGCCAGGTCCGGTTCCACCAGGCGCAGGCCGGTGAACGCGGGCACGGGCAGCTCGCCGAACTCGACCACCTCGCGGTTCGCGCGGGCCTCGGCCAGCGACAGCATCGGCTGCCGCTTCTTGCTCTCGTGCTGCTCCCGCAGGGTCTGCTGGTCCGCGCGGTTGCTCACCGCGAGCGCTTCGGCGCGGTCGTGGTCGAGCAGGTCCGAGACGACGCCGACGACACGGGACGCGTCGAGCACGTGCACGGTGGTCTGCTCGTAGGCCGGGGCGATGCGGACGGCGGTGTGCTGGCGGGACGTGGTCGCACCGCCGATGAGCAGCGGCAGCTTCAGGCCGCGGCGCTCCATCTCCTTGGCGACGGTGACCATCTCGTCCAGCGACGGCGTGATCAACCCGGACAGCCCCACCGCGTCGGCGTTCTCGGCGACGGCGGTGTCCAGGATGACGGACGCGGGCACCATCACGCCGAGGTCGATGACCTCGTAGTTGTTGCAGCCCAGCACGACGCCGACGATGTTCTTGCCGATGTCGTGGACGTCGCCCTTCACCGTCGCGAGCACGACCTTGCCCTGCCCGCGGCTGACCTCCGCCCGGCCCTCCTGGCGGGCCAACTCCTTCTCGGCCTCCATGAACGGCTCCAGGTACGCGACGGAGCGCTTCATCACGCGCGCGCTCTTCACCACCTGCGGCAGGAACATCTTCCCGGCGCCGAACAGGTCGCCGACGATCTTCATGCCGTCCATCAGCGGGCCCTCGATCACCTGGAGCGGCCGGTCCATGATCAGCCGGGCCTCCTCGGTGTCGGCCTCGATGAAGTCGACGATGCCGTGCACCAGCGCGTGCGCGAGCCGCTCCTCCACCGGGGCCTCGCGCCAGGCCAGGTCGACGACCCGCTTGGTGCCCGCCCCCTTGACGTTCTCGGCGAACGACACCAGCCGGTCCGTCGCGTCCTCGCGGCGGTCGAACAGCACGTCCTCGACCAGCTCCAGCAGGTCCGGCGGGATGTCCTGGTAGACCGCGAGCTGACCGGCGTTGACGATGCCCATGTCCAGCCCGGCCCGCACGGCGTGGAACAGGAACGCCGAGTGCATGGCCTCGCGCACGACGTCGTTGCCGCGGAAGGAGAACGACAGGTTCGAGATGCCGCCGCTGATGTGCGCGCCCGGACACCGCTGCTTGATCAGCGGCAACGCGTCGATGAACGCCTTGGCGTACCCGTTGTGCTCGGCGATGCCGGTCGCGACCGCGAGGACGTTCGGGTCGAACACGATGTCCTCGGCCGGGAACCCGGCCTGCCGCGTCAGCAGGTCGTAGGCGCGGCCGCAGATGGCCACCTTGCGCTCGGTCGTGTCGGCCTGGCCCTGCTCGTCGAACGCCATCACGACGACACCGGCGCCGTAGTCGCGGATCCGCCGGGCCTGCTCCAGGAACGGCTCCTCGCCCTCCTTGAGGCTGATCGAGTTCACGACCCCCTTGCCCTGCACGCACTTCAGGCCCGCTTCGAGCACGCTCCACCGCGAGCTGTCGATCATCACGGGGATGCGCGCGACCTCGGGCTCGGTCGCGATGAGGTTGAGGAACGTGGTCATCGCCTGCTCGCTGTCGAGCAGGTCGGCGTCCATGTTGACGTCCAGCAGGTTCGCGCCGCCGCGCACCTGCTCCAGCGCCACGTCCACGGCGGCCTGGTGGTTGTCGCCCTCGATGAGGCGGCGGAACTTCGCCGAGCCGGTCACGTTCGTGCGCTCGCCGATCATCACGAACCCGGTGTCCGGGCCGATCGAGAACGGTTCGAGGCCGCTGAACCGGGTGCGCGCCCGCGCGGGCGGCACGACGCGCGGCGCCAGACCGGAGACCGCCCGCGCGATCTTCTCGATGTGCGCGGGGGTGGTGCCGCAGCAGCCACCGGCGATGTTGACCATGCCCTGCTCGGCGAAGTCCTCGAGCAGCGCGGCGGTCTCGTCCGGGGTCTGGTCGTAGCCGCCGAACGCGTTGGGCAGGCCGGCGTTGGGGTGGCAGGCCGTGTAGGTGTCGGCGAACCGGGCCAGCTCGGTGACGTGCGGTCGCATCTCCTCGGCGCCCAGCGAGCAGTTCACGCCGACCACCAGCGGCTTCGCGTGCTCGACCGCGCTCCAGAACGCCTCGACCGTCTGGCCGGACAGCGTGCGCCCGGAGAGGTCGACGATCGTCACCGAGATCCACAGCGGCAGGTCGGGCGCGACCTCGCGGGCCGCGGCGATGGCCGCCTTGGCGTTGAGGGTGTCGAAGACGGTCTCGACCAGCAGCAGGTCGACGCCGCCCTCGACGAGCCCGGAGATCTGCTCCGCGTAGGTGTCGCGCACCTGGTCGAACGACACGGCGCGGTAGGCCGGGTCCTCCACCCTCGGTGACAGCGACAGGGTCACGTTCAGCGGGCCGATCGACCCGGCGACGAACCGGCCGCCGAACTCGTCGGCGGCCTGGCGGGCGAGCCGCGCGCCCTCCACGTTCATGTCCCGCACCAGGCCCTGGAGGCCGTAGTCGGCCTGGCCGATGCTGGTCGCGGTGAACGTGTTGGTCGTCGTGATGTCCGCGCCCGCGGCGAGGTACTGCCGGTGGACGTCGAGGATGACGTCCGGGCGGGTCAGGTTCAGCAGGTCGGGGTCGCCGGTCACGTCGTGCGTGTGGTTCTGGAACCGGTCCGCCTTGTAATCGGCCTCGGTGAGCCCGGCGCCCTGGAGCATGGTGCCCCACGCGCCGTCGAGCACCGCGATCCGACGATCCAGCAGGTCACGCAGTTCGCTCACGGGCAGCCTCCACGGTGGTGTGGAGGCGCCCTTGCTTCACCGGAGGACGGGCCGAGCGTGGCGGACCGTGGTCCGTTGCAGCGCCTCTCGACCCTGACCCGAGATTACCGGAACCGGCGGTAGATTGCGGCGGTGGACCAGATCGTGGACATCTACACCGACGGCGCCTGCTGGACGAACCCCGGACCCGGTGGTTGGGGTGCCGTGCTGCGCTACGGCGAGCACGAGAAGGAGCTGTGCGGCGGCGAGGCGACGGAGACCACGAACAACCGGATGGAGCTGACCGCGCCCATCCGCGCGCTGGACCACCTCACGCGGCCGGTGACCGTGCGGTTGTTCACCGACAGCACGTACGTGCGCAACGGCATCACCGCGTGGATCCCCAAGTGGAAGGCCAACGGCTGGCTGACCGCGGCCAAGCAGCCGGTGAAGAACGCCGACCTGTGGGTGCTGCTGGAGAAGGCCGTGGAGCGGCACACCGTCGAGTGGCGGTGGGTCAAGGGCCACGCGGGCGACCCCGGCAACGAGCACGCCGACCGCCTCGCGCTGCGCGGTCTGGAGGAGGCCCTGCGCGCGGCGGGCCACGACCCGGCGACGTACCGGTCGGCGGTCGGGTAAACCGCTTGGCCCGGCCGCGGCGGCGCTGCGATGATCCCGGCCGTGGCCGCCCTCCCCGCACGTGACGGAACGACCCTCGCCTACGCCGAGGTCGGCGACGGCCCGCCGCTGGTGTGCCTGCCGGGCGGCCCGATGCAGGACGCGGCCTACCTCGGTGGCCTGGGCGGCCTGTCCGCGCGGCACCGGCTCGTCCTGCTCGACCCGCGCGGCACCGGCGGCTCCGGCACGCCCGCCGACCCCGCGTCCTACCGCTGCGACCGACAGGTGGACGACGTCGAGGCGCTGCGCGAGCACCTCGGTCCGGAGCGGATCGACCTGCTCGCCCACTCCGCGGGCGCGAACCTCGCCGTCCTGTACGCGACCGCCCACCCGGACCGGGTGAGCAGGCTCGTCCTCGTCACGCCGAGCACGTTCGCCGTCGGCCTCACCACCACCGCCGACCACCGCCGCGAGGTGCTGCGGCGGCGCGCGGACGACCCGGGGCACGCGGGCGTCTCGGCCGCTTTCGAGGCCATCGTCGCCGGTGAGGGCTCGGACTGGGACGCGCTGGTCCCGTTCACCTACGGCCGCTGGGACGCCGCGGCCAGGGCGCACCACGCCGCCCAGGCCGGCCACCGCAACACCGAGGCCGCCGCCGCGTTCGGCGCGGAGGGCGCCTACGCCCCGGAGACGACGCGCGCCGCCCTCGCCGCGTTCACGGCACCGGTGCTGCTGCTGGCGGGCGACCTCGACATGTCCGTCCCGCCGCAGGTCGTGGCCGCGTTCGCGGACCTGTTCCCGACGAGCGCCCTGCACGTCCAGTCCGGCGCGGGCCACTTCCCGTGGCTCGACGACCCGGCGAGGTTCACCGCGACCGTCACGGCGTTCCTAGCCGAGCGGCCTGCGTGACCAGGTAGTTGCGCTCCGGCGTGCTCGTCGTCCTGCCCGCGGCCACCCGGTAGTGCTCCACGGCCGCCTCGACGTCGCCCGCCATCTCGCACAGGTGCGCCCGCACGGCGTCCAGCCGGTAGTGGCCGTCCAGGCGGTCGGCCACGGCGTCCAGCAGCACCAGGCCCGCCTCGGGGCCGTGCACCACCGCCACGGCGACGGCGCGGTTCAGGGTGACCATCGGGTTGCCGGTCATGCGTTCCAGCAGCCCGTACAGGCCGAGGATCTCGGGCCAGTCGGTGTCCTCGGCCTTGGCGGCGTCGTCGTGGACGGCGGCGATGGCGGCCTGCAACTGGTACTCCCCCACCATCCCCCTGGACACCGCGCTGGTCACCAGCGCGACGCCCTCGACGATCAGGCCGTGGTCCCACAGGGTCCGGTCCTGCTCGGCCAGCGGCACCAGCGAGCCGTCGGCGGCGGTGCGCGCGGGACGGCGGGCGTCGGTGAGGAGCATCAGCGCGAGCAGGCCCGCCACCTCGCCGTCGTCGGGCAGCACCGCGTGCACGGCGCGGGCCAGCCGGATCGCCTCGCCGGACAGCTCGCCCCGGTGCAGCTCGTGGCCGCTGCTGCTGGTGTAGCCCTCGTTGAACAGCAGGTAGAGGACGCGCAGCACGGACCGCAGCCGGGGCGCGCGCTCGTCGCCGACGGGCATGGCGAACGGCACCCCGGACGCCTTCACGCGCTGCTTGGCCCGGCTGATGCGCTGCGCCATGGTCGTCTCGGGCACCAGGAACGCGGTGGCGATCTCGGCGGTGGTCAGCCCGGCCACCGCGCGCAGCGTCAGCGCGATGGCCGACGCGGGCGTGAGGGCCGGGTGGCAGCACAGGAACAGCAGGACGAGCGTGTCGTCGCGGTCGACCACCTCACCGGGCGGCGGTTCCAGGGACGCGGCGACGTCCTCCCGCCGACGCCGGGCCTGCTCGCTGCGGAACTGGTCCGTCATCCGCCGCACCGCCGCCCGCACCAGCCAGCCGCGCGGGTTGTCCGGCACACCGTCGAGGGGCCAGTGCAGGGCCGCGGCGAGCAGGGCCTCCTGCACGGCGTCCTCGGCGGCGGCGAAGTCGCCGTACCGGCGGGCGACCACGCCGAGGACCTGCGGCGCGTGCTCGCGCAGCAGGTCCTCGACGCCGGTCGTCACTGCTCGACGCTCGGCGCGCTCATCACTTCCCGCACCTCGATCGGCTGCCCGATCGGCACGCCGTTCGGGCCGGGCGCCGCGGAGGCCTGCGCGGCGATCTCCAGCGCGCGCTCCTGCGACTCCACGTCCACCGTCCAGTACCCGGCGAGGAACTCCTTCGTCTCCGGGAACGGCCCGTCGGTCACGACCGGCGCCCCCTCGCCCTTGAAGACGACGACCTTCGCCAGGTCCGGCCCCGCCAGCCCCTGACCGTCGACCAGCTCACCCCTGTCGGTCAGCTCCTGGCCCAGCGCCTGCTGGAAGTCGATGTGCGCCTTGATGTCGCCGGGTGCCCAGCTGGTGATCGGCTCCACACCCTCGATCTTCGAGTAGCTCATCAGCAGCATGAACTTCGGCATCGTGCTTCTCCTCGTGGTCCGCCGCGCCCGGTTTCGGCGCCGTCGTGGAGAGGACGGAGCACGCGACGGGTTCTCGACATCCGACGTCCGAGTCCACCACACGAACCACCGGGAGCGCTCACCCCCGCAGCAGCGTCGTGCCCGCCGAACCGCCGGTGTGGGTGAGCCGCTTGGCGTAGCAGTCGTCGGCCCCGATGCCCTGCGCGTCGCACCACGAGTTGACCTGCGCCCCCGTGGCCGCGGTGCGCGGGACGACGGTCACCCAGAAGTCGTCGCGGTCGTAGCTGACGAAGTCGGCCGACCACAGCAGCAGCGCGTCCGGGTACCGCGCCCTGATCGCCGAGTGGTCCCGCCACACGGCCAGGTGGTCGTAGGTGAGCCCGCGGACGACCAGCCCGAGCTTCTTGGACGACAGCTGCGGCACCCAGCTGTCGACCAGCCGCTCCGCGGACGGGCGGTCGACCGCGACCTGCCGGTCCAGCGCGAGCCGGGCCGACGACTCGTCCACCGGCCCGGACCCGGTGGACGGGGCCGAGTAGGTGGGCGGACGGCCGCTGCCACCCACCTCGACCGTGGAACTCCCCGCACCCCCACCCCTGCCCGCGTTCGACGCCAGGTGCACGCCGAAGAACACGAGCACCAGCATCACGATCCCGGTGAACAGCGCAGGCGCCACGCCGGTCCCCGACGTGGACGCGCAGGGCCGGGCGGGCGACGGCAGCCCGAACGCCGAGGGCGGCAGCGGCGTCCCGCACCGCGCGCAGTAGGCGGCGCCAGGGTGGGCGGAACTCCCGCAACCAGCGCACGTGGTCATGTCGACACCTCTTCCGACTCACCGTCAGCACATTCGCGGAGCACGACCACCCCGCTCCACCTCTGTCGCGGAAAAGCCTCGGGCGTTACGCCACCACCGCACCAAAAAATCACTTCCTGTGGATGCAACGAAATCGCTCCCCACCGCGATTGGCCGGGTGACGAGCGACTGGGAGGAACGCATCATGGAAGTCATGGTGATATTGTTCATCATCGCACTCACGGGCTGGGCGATCGTCACCCAGGTGAAGGCGCGGGAACAGATCGACATCCCGACCCCGCTGAGCGAACAGGACGCGGCGAGGATCGTGTTCGACCACTTCGGGCCGCTGTGGACGCAGGTAGCGGGCGCGGGACACCTGAACTACCGCCCCAAGTTCAGAGCGGGCGCACCCACCGTGTCCATCGCCCTCACCCCCACCGGAATGCACGGGTGCACCGTGTCGATCTGGACTTCGACATTCAGCACGCGCTACGGACTCATGACCCACGCACAACTGGCGTGGCGGAAGAAGCAGACCCTGGCCGACAAACTGGTCACCACCACGCACCCCTCCGCACAACGACGACAAGGAACCTGACAACCCCTTTCTGACCACCTTCTGACCACTTGTCCACACTGTGGCCACAATCAACAAATAGGCGATCGCGAGGGGGCACCCGCGCCCCGCTACCATTCTCGGCCATGACGACGGAGAACTGGCTGGCCGACACCCGCACGTCCTACGACACGGTCGCCACCAGCTACGCGGACCTGCTGCGGGGTGCCATGGAGGACGAACCGCACCAGCGCGCGACCCTGGCGGTGTTCGCCGAGCTGGTGCGGAACGCGGGCGGCGGCCCGGTGGGCGACATCGGCTGCGGACCGGGCAGGCTCACCGCGGAACTCCGAGACCTGGGCCTGGACGCGTTCGGCATCGACCTCTCGCCCGCGATGATCGAGGTGGCCCGCCGGGACCACCCGGACCTGCACTTCGAGGTGGGCTCCATGACGGACCTGAGCCTCCCGGACAACTCGGCGGGTGGCCTGCTCGCGTGGTTCTCCCTGATCCACGTCCCGGACGAGGAACTCCCCGGCGTCCTGGCCCACTTCCACCGAGCACTGCGCCCTGGCGGCCCACTGCTGGTCGGCTTCCACGCGGGCGACGACACCACCCTGAAGACCCAGGGCTACGGCGGCCACCCGATGAACGTGCACATCCACAAACGCGAGCCCGCCACGATGTCGACGCGACTGCGGGAAGCCGGCTTCACCGTGGACGTCGAAACCGTCCTGCACCGAGACGAACACCGAGGCGCGATCCTCTTCGCCCACGCCAACGATTAGGCTAGCCTAACCTCATCACCCACAGGGGAGGTTGGCGGCATCTTGGGCACCTACTCGACACTGGACCAGCTCCAGCACAAGGTCATCGGCAAGGTGGCGTCGCTGGTCATGGCGTCGTCCAACGAACGCGACGAGTACGAGCAGTTCCCCATGACGGTGGCGAGAACCACCACCCTGAACCCCCACCTGCGCCGAATCACCTTCCACGCACCAGAGTTCGGCACCTGGTACACCAGCGGAGCAGACGAGTACTTCGGCCTGCTGGTACCACGCGGCAACGAACTGCACTTCCCGACGGTGGACCGCCTCAACATCCGCGCAGCGGTCGCCAAGATGCCGGAAGCCACCCGCCCAGACCTGCGCTGGTACACGGTCAGAGCCGCACGACGCGCCCAGTGCGAGATCGACGTGGACTTCGTCCTGCACGAGGACGCCCGCGGCCCCGGCTCGAACTGGGCGACAGCAGCGGAACCGGGCAGCATCGCAGGTTTCAGGGCCTGCGGCTCAACCTACGAACAACTACCGGACACAGCACAACGCCTACTGGTGGCGGACGAGACAGCCCTACCGGCACTGTCAGCAATCCTGGAACAACAACCAGGCGCACGGGCAATCGCAGAGGTACCGGACGAGACCTACCAGATCCCAACACCACCAGGGGTCGAGTTCGTCCACCGCGGCAACAACACACCGGGCACCCAAGCCCTACGAGCAGTAGCGGCACTACCAGCACAAGACTTCGACTACGCCTGGATCTGCGGCGAGGCAAACCTGGC
>NZ_DASUSQ010000108.1:0-30271 GCF_036375055.1 Umezawaea sp. | reverse complement strand
GAGAACGCGGCCAAGATCGCGATGGAGCACCACCTGGGGCTGACCTGCGACCCGGTCGGCGGGCTTGTGCAGATCCCCTGCATCGAGCGCAACCCCATCGCCGCATCGACGGCGGTGACGGCCGCCCGCCTGGCGCTGCGCGGCGACGGCTCGCACTACGTCTCGCTCGACGCCGTCGTGGAGACCATGCGGCAGACCGGCATCGACATGTCGCACAAGTACAAGGAGACGAGCGAGGGCGGCCTCGCGGTCAACGTCATCGAGTGCTGATGCGCCCGTCCGCCCCGCCCGGACCGGGTCAGCTCATGTGCCACACCTCGGTGGCGTCCGCCCACAGCCGCCCCTCCTCGGCCTCCGGCACCGGCACCTGGCACGGGTCGGTGAGGGTCCACCACTCCTGGGTGGTCGGGTCGGCGGCGATGAGCGCCATGTCCGCCTCGTAGTCGTCGCCGACGTACTCGTAGTAGGAGATCAGCCGGTCGCCGAGCAGGAAGATCGAGTAGTTGGTGATGCCGCTGGCGGTCAGCCTGGCCTCCACGTCGGGCCACACGACCTGGTGCAGCCGCAGGTACTCGTCGCGCTTCTCGGGGAGCACCCCGACGACTCGGATGTGCCGTTGTGGTGCGGAAGCCGACATCGCTGCTCCTCTGTCCGTTGGCCGTCGTCGCGAGAGTACAGACGTCCGATGTGTCGGTGCTCGTCGTGGCTCCGCGTAGGGTCGGGTCCGAGTCGGGGACCACCAACCTGGGAGTGATGGATGAAGCTGCTGGTCACGGGCGGCGCCGGGTACATCGGCAGTGCGACGGTCGCGGCGCTGGTCGCCGCGGGGCACGAGGTCGAGGTGTTGGACGACCTGTCGACCGGGTTCGTGGACAACGTGCCGGAGGGCGCGGTGCTGCACGAGTTGCCGCTCAGCGCGGCGGCGCAGGTGGTCGACTCGACGTTCGACGCGGTGCTGCACTTCGCGGCCAAGATCTCCGTCGCCGAGTCGGTGCGCAAGCCCGACCTGTACTTCGACGTGAACGTGCGCGGCACCATGACGCTGCTGGACTCCATGCGCGCCAACGACGTCAAGCGGCTCATCTTCTCCTCGACGGGGTCGATGTACGCCGACGCCGGGCTGGAACCGCTGGCGGAGGACTCGCCGGTCGACCCGCAGAACCCCTACGCCGCGAGCAAGTCCATCGTGGACACCATGTTGCCGTGGGAGTGCCAGGCGCACGGCCTCGGCGCGGTGAGCCTGAGGTACTTCAACGCGGCGGGCGCCAGCGGGCACCTCGGGGAGCGGCACACGCCCGAGACCCACCTGATCCCGATGGTGCTGGACGTCGCGGCGGGCAAGCGGGCGGAGTTCCTGCTGTTCGGCGACGACTACCCGACGCCGGACGGCACGTCCGTGCGGGACTACATCCACATCGAGGACCTGGCCTCGGCGCACGTCCTCGCGCTGGAGGCGGCCGAACTCGGCAAGCACAAGGTCTACAACCTGGGCAACGGCCGGGGTTTCTCGATCCGCGAGGTCGTCGACGCGGTGCTCGAGGTGACCGGCCACCCGGTGCCGACCCGCGTCGCGCCCCGCCGCGAGGGCGATCCGGTCGCGAGCGTCGCGTCCGCCGACAAGGCCCGCACCGAGCTGGGCTGGCGGCAGGCGAAGCCGGAGCTGACCGCCATCATCGCGGACGCCTGGGCGTTCCACCGCTCACGCCCGTGACGGGGAGCCCCTCGCCGGGGCTCCCCACCGCGCGTCACGCGGGCAGGACGGCCTCGATCGCCTTGACGACCTGCTCGTCATCGGGCTTCGTGACCGGCCGGAACCGGGCCACGACCTCGCCCTCGGGGCTGATCAGGAACTTCTCGAAGTTCCACTGCACGTCACCGGCGGCGCCGTCGGCGTCGGCGGTCTTGGTCAGCTCGGCGTAGACCGGGTGCCGGTCGGCGCCGTTGACCTCGATCTTCTCGAACAGCGGGAACGTCACGCCGTACGTGGTCGAGCAGAAGGTCTCGATCTCCTCGGCCGTGCCGGGCTCCTGGCCGTTGAACTGGTTGCACGGGAAGCCGACCACCGAGAAACCCTGCTCGCCGTACTGCTCCTGGAGCTGCTCCAGGCCGGTGTACTGCGGCGTGAGCCCGCACTTGGACGCCACGTTCACGACCAGGACGGCCTTGCCGCGCAGCGACTCCAGCGTGGTCGGCTCACCCGAGATCGTGTTGACCGGGATGTCGTAGATGCTCAAGAGGTCGCCCTTTCACCGTGGACCCGTTCCGTTCCCAGACTACGGCTCCGCCCGCGGTGGACGGGGGCGCGTGAGCCGGTCAGAACTGGAAGACCGACCCGGTGTCCACGCGCACCGCGCACGCGTTCGGGTAGACGTGGTCGAAGGTGCGCCGCTCACCGCGCCAGCTTCCGGAGGCCGTCACGTGCACGGGCCGGTACTCGAAGGTGCACAGCGAATCCGAGTCCTGCACGGCCTGCACGTCGCCGTCGGACCGCAGCAGGTCGTCGCACGCCACCCGCGCGTTCGGGTGCGACCCGCCGGACGGCTCGCAGTGCAGGGTCGTCGACCGCACGCCCGCCTCCTCGGTGGACGTGGTCAGCACGAGCGTGGAGGAGGGGACGAGTTCCGAGCCCGCCGGGGGAGCGATCTCGTCGACCGGCAGGAAGGGGATCACCGCGGCGAAGGCCGCGAGGAAGGGGAGGGGTGCCATGCGCCCACAGTGGCGCGACCGGACCCCTGACCACGACCCAACCGGGCGGTAACACCGGATCGAGTGGTTCCGGTGACCGTTGACCAACCGGATCCGCTCGACTTGCGTCGGACGGGGGTGTGCAGACCATGATCGACTCGGCACGCTGGGGCGATGGGGACATCAAGCGTGCGCCGGGTGGCACTGGCCAGTTCGGCGGGGAACGCGGTCGAGCTCTACGACTTCCTGCTCTACGGAACGGCGTCCGCGCTGGTCTTCGACAAGCTGTTCTTCCCGTCGTTCGACCCGAGGATCGGGACGCTGCTGTCGCTGGCCACGTTCGGCGCGGGCTTCCTGGCCAGGCCGCTCGGCGGGGTGGTGATCGGGCACTTCGGCGACCGGATCGGCAGGCGGACGATGCTCGTCCTGACGCTGACCGCCACGGGGGTGTGCACGGCCCTGATCGGGGTGCTGCCGACGTACTCGTCGATCGGGCTGCTGGCCCCGGTGCTGCTGGTCCTGCTGCGGGTGGTCCAGGGGTTCTTCCTGGGCGGTGAGCAGGGCGGGGCCACGCTGATGACGGTCGAGCACTCACCACCGGGGAGGACGGGCTGGTACGGGAGCTGGACGTTCCTCGGGTCGCCGCTGGGCCTGCTGCTCGCGAGCGGGGCGATGTCGCTGGCCGTGACCGCCTCCGGTGACGACTTCCTCGTCTGGGGCTGGCGCGTCCCGTTCCTGTTCAGCCTCGTCCTGGTCGGGGTCGGGCTGTACGTGCGGCTGTCGGTGCAGGAGAGCCCGGTGTTCGAGCGGACCCGTGCGGAGGAGGGCACGGCCAAGCTGCCGGTGGTCGTCGTGCTGAAGGACCACTGGCGCACGGTGCTGCTGGGCGCCGGGGTGAACTTCGGGTTCAACATGTTCATCTTCGTGCTGGCCACGTTCGCCGCGTCGTACGCCACCCGGCAGCTGGGGATGACCCGCTCGGTCATCCTCAACGCCACGCTGATCGGCGCGTTCTCCCAGGCGGTGGCGATCCTGCTGTTCGCCCGGCTGTCGGACCGGGTGGGGAGGATGCCGGTCATGCTGGGCGGCGCTGTGTTCCTCGGCGCGTTCGCGTTCCCGATGTTCTGGCTGCTGGAAACCCGCGACCCCGCGCTCGTGGTCGTGGCGATGCTGATCGGCTTCACCGGGTCCGCGGCGATCTTCGGGCCGATGCCCGCCTACTACGCGGAGCTGTTCGGCCCGAAGATCCGCTACAGCGGTGTGTCCCTGAGCTACCAGTTGGGCGCGGTGCTGGGGGGTGGTCTGTCACCGGTCGTCGCGGCGGCGCTGCTGGGGTTGACGGCGGACCAGGCCAGCTGGCCCGTGTCGCTCTACCTGATCGGCGGGGCGCTGGTCAGCGCGGCCTGCATCGTCGCACTGGGGGAGACGATCAGCGGTCGAGCACCGAGTCGAGCACCCGCCGAACCGTAGCCGCCGGGTCGAGCACCAGGTCCGGGCTGCGCCACGCCACGACGCCGTCCGGGCGGACCAGGCTCGCGCCGCGCTCGCCGATGCCGTAGCGCGCCGAGAGCTGTCCGGAGGGGTCGGTGAGGACCGGGACCGCCACCTCGCAGTCGTTCCACGCCGGGTCGAGGGTGATCAGGGTCCAGCCCCCGCCGAAGAGGTCCACCGTGGACACGCGCAGGCCGTCGTGGTCGACCTCGACGTGCGGTGCCCGGTAGCCGGGGCGACCGGTGGGGGCGAACGGGTCCTCCGGTGAGGTGTCGTCGTCCTCCGGGAGCACGGCGGTGGAGCGGCAGGGGAAGCCGAAGCCGAGTCGCAGGTGGTCGGTCGGTTCCGGGAGGTCCGAGGTCGCCAGGTGCGGGGCGAAGCGCTCCACGTAGTTGCGGTAGGAGGTGTCGACGACCGCCCGCGCGTAGGGGTGTCGTTCTGCGTCGTAGCTGTCCAGGAGTCCTGGGCCCGCCTCGCCCTTCAGCACCGCCGCCAGCTTCCAGGCGATGTCGTAGCCGTCCTGGACGGCCGTGTTGCCGCCGAGGCCGCCGGTGGGCGGGGTGACCTTGGCCGCGTCGCCCACCAGGAAGACGCGGCCGGAGGAGAACCGGTCGGCCGTCCACGCGGCCATGTGCCAGGTGGTGATGTCGAGGATCTTCGGGTCCAGGTCCGGGACGTCGGTGGCCGTGCGGATGAGGGACGTGCAGCGGGCCTCGTCGTGGTCGGCGGTGGATTCGCCGCGCTCGGGGTGGTGTTCGACGGTGAGGACGTGGCGGCGGTCCGTGGTGAGGGAGACGAACGCGCCGGTGGAGGTGGGGTTCTGGAGGTAGAAGAGGGTGGTCCGGGCTGGATCGGTGTGGAGGGAGAGGTCGGCCTCGAAGATGATGCCGATGTGGTGGGCCAGGTGGCCAGGGCCGTGGCGTTCCACTCCCGGGGAGTCCCGGATCCTGCTCCGGTGGCCGTCCGCGGCTATGAGGTACTTGGTTCTGGTGGTGGTTGATTCGTTGGTGGTCAGGTCCAGGAGGGTGGCCGTCGTGCCGGTGTCGTCCTGGGTGAAGTGGGTCAACCGGGTGGCGAAGTGGACTTGTGCGCCTAGTGTCCTGGCCTTGGTGAGGAGGACCGTTTCCACGTGGTCCTGGGAGGTCATGCCGAACGGGGCCGGGGAGAGGGTGGAGTGGTCCGGGGGGTTGTCGTCGGTGGCTATGGATTTGTAGACGGTTCCCTTGAGGCTTTCGGCGATCTTGATGGTGAGGGGGCCGCCGCTGCCCGCGAGCACTTCCCCCGCTGCTCCCGCTCTGGTGAGCAGTTCCATGGTTCTGGGGGTTTGGCCTGTCGCCTTGGGGTGCAGGGCGGTGGTCGGGTGTGCGGAGATCGTGCGGACCTTGATGCCCTGTCGGGCCAGGAAGAGGGTGGCTGAGAGGCCTGCCAGGCCAGCTCCTCCTACCAGGACGTCGGTGTCTTCCATAGTAAGTATCTTAGGCTCTAAGAGACTTTGTGGGCAAGAGGGCGCGTTGGGGGTAGCCGTGGGGCTGGAGGGCTCGCCAGGTGGGGTCGGGGGTGCTCGCCAGGTGGCTGCCGGTTCCAGCGCCGTGCGGCCGGCGTGGGTTAGTCCAGGGAGATCGTGGTTTTTGTTCTTGCTGATTTTTCTGCTGCTTCCAGTACTTCCAGGCCTGTTGCTGCCTCCCAGGGGGATACTGGGGTTTCCGCGTTCGCTATTGCTTGGTAGAAGGCCGGGTAGTTGCCTGGGATTGTCGGTACCGGGGTTCTTTCTTGGTCTTGTTGTAGGTGGCCCCAGGATGACGGTTGTTCTGTTCCCCAGTCGGTTGCCGGGATTTTCCCTGCTTTGAGTTGTTCTTCCTGGGGGTCCATGCCGTGTTTCACGTAGGCCGCCTCGTCGCCCAGGACTCTGAACCTGGGGCCTCGGTCTGCTGCCAGTGCGCTGGCCCAGAGGTGGGAGGTGGTGCCGTCCTGGTGGGTCAGGGCCAGGAAGGCCTCGTCCGGCGCTTGTGCTCCTGTGCGCAGTGTCCTGATTTCCGCGTAGACCTCTGCGGGGCGGCCGAAGAGGGTGAGGGCCTGGTCGATCAGGTGGGTGCCCAGGTCGTAGACGATGCTGCCCAGGTCTGCCGGGTCCCCTGATTCCTTCCAGCTCGGTTTGAGGTTCGGGCGCCAGCGCTCGAAGCGGGACTCGAAGCGGTGCACCGCGCCCAGGGCTCCCTCCGCCAGGAGTCGTCGCACGGTCAGGAAGTCGCCGTCCCACCGCCTGTTGTGGAACGGGACCAGCGTTCGTCCTCGCTCCTCCGCCAGTTCCGCCAGGGCGCGGGCTTCCGCCGCCGTGCCGGAGAAAGGTTTGTCCACCACCACGTCGAGGCCGTGTTCCAGCGCCTCGCGGGCGTGCTCGTGGTGGAAGCGGTTCGGTGTCGTGACCACCGCCAGGTCGAAGTCGCCCGTCCACACCTCGTCCACTGAGGACAGCACTCTCGTGTTCGGGTACCTCGCCCTGACCTCTGCCGCCCGGTCCGGGTTGGCGGTCACGACGGCGCTCAGTTCCAGGCCCGGTGTCGTGTTCAGGAACGGCGCGTGGAAGGCCGAGCCGCCCAGTCCGTAGCCGATCAGTGCGGTGCGCATGGCACTGAACATAGGCGTCCCACGTCGTGGACGCCCTGTTGCGAGTTCGGCACCCGGAACTACCGTCGCTGTCATGAGTCTGCTCGTGACCAGGCGGCACGTGGACCACGTGCGCGTCACCAGCATGGCCTGTCCCGGCCGCGCTTGATCCACCCCGACTCCGCACAGCCATCGAGTGAAAACCAGGAGACAGCCATGTCCGCAGACACCTCCGCCTGGTCGTTCGAGACCAAGCAGGTCCACGCCGGAGCCGGCCCCGACCCGGCGACCGGGGCCCGTGCCACGCCGATCTACCAGACGACGTCGTACGTCTTCCGCGACACCGCCCACGGCGCCGCGCTGTTCAACCTCTCCGAAGCGGGCAACATCTACACCCGCATCAACAACCCCACCCAGGACGTGCTGGAGCAGCGGGTGGCCGCGCTGGAGGGCGGGATCGCGGCCGTGGCGTTCGCGTCCGGGTCGGCGGCCGTGACGGCGACGATCCTGAACCTCGCTCGATCGGGTGACCACTTCGTCTCCAGCGCCTCGCTCTACGGCGGCACGTACAACCTGTTCCACTACACGCTGCCCAAGCTCGGCATCGAGGTCACCTTCGTGGACGACCCCGACGACCTGGAGGCGTGGCGGGCGGCGGCTCGGCCGAACACGAAGCTGTTCTTCGCCGAGACGTTGGCGAACCCGCGCGCGCACGTGCTGGACATCGCCGCGGTGGCGGGTGTCTCGCACGAGGTCGGGGTGCCGCTGGTGGTGGACAACACCGTGCCGACGCCGTACCTGGTGCGGCCGATCGAGCACGGCGCGGACATCGTGGTGCACTCGGCGACCAAGTACCTGGGCGGTCACGGCACGACCATCGCGGGCGTGGTGGTCGACGGCGGCACGTTCGACTTCGGCACGGAGCGGTTCCCGGACTTCACCGAGCCGGACCCGAGCTACAACGGCCTGCGGTACTGGCCCGCGCTGGGCCACGGCGCGTTCGCCGCGAAGCTGCGCGTGCAGCTGCTGCGCGACACGGGCGCGGCCATCGCCCCGCTGAACAGCTTCCTGATCATCCAGGGCATCGAGACGCTGTCGCTGCGCATCGACCGGCACGTGGCGAACGCGCAGGCGCTCGCGGAGTGGCTGGAGCAGCGCGACGAGGTGGAGAAGGTCCACTACGCGGGCCTGCCGTCGAGCCCGTTCCACGAGAACGCGAAGAAGTACCTGCCCAAGGGCGCTGGGGCGATCGTGTCGTTCGAGCTGCGCGGCGGCGTGGACGCGGGGCGGGCGTTCGTGGACGGCACCGAGCTGTTCAGCCAGCTCGCGAACATCGGCGACGTCCGCAGCCTGATCGTCCACCCGGCCAGCACCACGCACAGCCAGCTTGCCCCCGAGGAGCAGGTCACGACGGGTGTCACGCCGGGTCTGGTGCGGCTGTCGGTCGGCATCGAGGGCGTCGAGGACCTCAAGGCCGACCTGGAGGCGGGGTTCCGCGCGGCGAAGTCCGCTCTGTGACCACTGGTGGAAAGACCCCTCGTGCCGCCGGCGGGTGGCGCGAGGGGGACCCCGCCGGGCGGCGGCTCTGGTACTCCCACGACGGCCCGCTGGCCGGGCTCCCCGCCGTGCGGCTCGCCTACGAGACGTGGGGGACGCTCAACGCGGACCGCTCCAACGCGGTCCTGGTCGAGCACGCCCTCACCGGCGACAGCCACGTGGCAGGCGTGGCGGAACCGGGTCACCCCACCCCCGGCTGGTGGGACGCGCTGGTCGGGCCGGGCAGGCCGCTGGACCCGGCGCACTGGTTCATCGTCGTCCCGAACGTGCTGGGCGGGTGCCAGGGCAGCACCGGCCCGCTGTCCACCGCCCCCGACGGGCGGCCGTGGGGCAGCAGGTTCCCCCTGGTGACCGCCCGCGACCAGGTCGCGGCGGAGGTGGCGCTGGCCGACGCGCTCGGCGTCGACTCCTGGGCCGCCGTCCTCGGCGGTTCCATGGGCGGGATGCGGGCGCTCGAATGGGCGGTCGGCCACCCGGACCGGCTGGGGGCGTTGCTGCTGCTGGCGTGCCCGGCGGCGGCGTCCGCCGAGCAGATCGCGCTGGCGTCGACCCAGATCCACGCCGTCCGCGCCGATCCGCTGCTGGGCCTGGGGATCGCCCGCCGGATCGCGCACATCAGCTACCGCACCGAGGCGGAGCTGGCCACCCGGTTCGGTCGGGAGCCGCAGGGCGACGGCAGGTTCGCCGTCGAGTCCTACCTGGACCACCACGCCGACAAGCTGGTCCGCCGCTTCGACCCGGACAGCTACGTCGTCCTCACCGAGTCGATGAACAGCCACGACGTGGGCCGCGACCGCGGCGGTGTGCGGTCCGCGCTGCGCCGCGTCACCGCTCGCACGATCGTCGCGGGCGTCGACACCGACCGGCTGTTCCCCCTCACCCAGCAGGAGGAGCTCGCCGCGGGCATCACCACCGCCGACGACCTGCGGGTCGTCACGTCGGACCACGGCCACGACGCGTTCCTCATCGAGTCCGACCAGGTGGGCGCGCTGGTGCGGGAACTGCTGCCGGCGCGGGTGCCCTCCGGCGCGTGACCGGAGAGCACCCGCCGAGGGCTAGAAACCGGCCGTGATGCGGGAGAACTCCCAGTCGGACTGGGCGATGCCGCTGCACGCCGCGGTCACGCCGCCGCCGGGGCAGCCCCGGTCGCGGTTCACCGACCAGAACGCGAGCCTGCCGAGGCCGTTGGTCTTCGACCAGTCGCGGATGGCGGTCCACGCCGCCACCGACGTCATCTCCTGCTGGTCGGACAGCCCGTTCATGCCGGAGATGCCGACGTGGTTGAACGCCACCGCGTCCGACCAGCCGAACGTGGCCCTGAGCTTGTCCTTCAAGCCGGTGGCCGCGTTGATCGTGTCGGTCTGGACGTCGGCGCTGCCGAAGTCGAACGGCATGATCGTGAACACGTCGATGCCCGCGTCCAGCGCCTTCGCCCGCTCGACCAGGCGACCGCCGTAGAAGTTCGGGCCGGTCGTCGTGGTGCCGAACGTGACGATGGTCTGGATGCCGGGGTTGTTCTGCTTGACGATCCTCAACGCCGTGAGGATGCGGTCCTGCACGACCTCGTTCTCGAACTCGTCGGTGTTCTCGATGTCGATGTCGATCGCCTTCAGGCCGTAGGCGTCGATGACCTTCTGGTAGGCGCCCGCGAGCAGTTCGGGGGTCGCGCAGTTCGGGCCGAGCTTGTTGCCGCTCCAGCCGCCGAAGGACGGGACGATGTCGCCGCCGTTCGCGCGGATCTCGGCGATGGCCGCCGCGTCGGCGCTGCCCGCCAGCGGTCGGCTGCCGTCCCACGCCGGGTTGCAGCCGCCCGAGGACAGGATGAACGCCATCGTGAACCACTTGACGCCGGTGGCCTGCATGACGGTGGTCGGGCTCGGCGGGTTGCCCCAGCCCACGTACAGGTACGGGGCCGCGGTCCTGGTGCCGTTCGACGGGTCCTCGCCGCCGGGCAGGGTGGTGGCGGAGACCTGGTTGCTGGCGCCGGAGGTGTTGCCCGCGGCGTCGCGCGCCTTGACCGTGAACGAGTAGGCCGTGCCTCCGGTCAGGCCGCTGACCGTGGCCGAGGTGCCGGTGGAGGTCGTGGCGAGCGAGCCGCCCCGGTAGACGTCGTAGCCGACGACGCCGACGTTGTCGGTGGCCGCGTTCCAGGTCAGCGACACGGAGTTCTTCGTGGTCCCGGTGGCGGAGAGGCCCGCGGGAGCGCTCGGAGCGGTCGTGTCGCCGCCACCGCCACCGCCGCCGGTGCAGGGAGCGCCGTTGACGGTGCAGTTGAGCGGCGAGCCCGAGCCGGTGCCGGTGAGGCCGAAGCCCGCCTGGGCGCCGACGCCGACGCTGCCGTTGTAGTCCTTGTTGACGGCCACGTAGTGGTCGCCGGACCGGGTGACGACCGCGTCCCAGTGGCTCGTGACGGCGCTGCCGGACGGCATGTCGAACTCGACGCGCCAGCCGTTCAGGGTGCTGGCACCGTTGTTCGCGACGGTGAACCTGGCTTCGAAACCGGTTCCCCAATCGCCCGTCTTGGTGAAGGTGGCGGTGACGCCCGTGGCCGCTGACGCGGTCGGGGACGTCAGCGTCGCCACTGTCAGGGCGCTGATCGAAAGCAGCGCGCCGAAGCGGAATTTCATTGTTCTCCCTGATGGAGAGGTGGCGGGTGCAGGGTGACCGTCCACTCGACCTCGGGAACGTCCGGGCTGGTCAGCAAGAGACACTGGTCTGGACCACCGCACGTGTCAAGGGCGCGCACCGGTCATCGGCGCATTTCCGCAGGCACGACCGGGACAATTTTTCACGAACGTGAACAGGCGTGCGGAACAAATGGGGAATCCAGGGCGCCCGGTGTTGCCAATTCTCGGGGATCAGGCCGCGTTCGCGAGGACCGCGTCATTCCTCCAGCGACGTGGTGATCCAGTCCGGCACGTCCAGGTCGCGCGTCTGGCACTCGGCGGCGAGCTTCACCGTCCAGCGCAGCGCCTGGAGCACGACGGTCGCCAGCTCCTGCGGCGCGCCGTTCGTGAGCGCGATCTCGATCTGCTCGGCGGCGGCCTCCTCGTCGCCGTGCACCTCGGCCAGCAGCGTCCTGATCGCGGTCCGCACGGGCGGGTCCGCGTCGTCGATCGGGACCTCCTGCCCGTCCTCGTCGAAGACCTGCATCTTCACCGGGGTGGCGCCGCCCGACCCGAGCGCCGCGACCATGCCGCTGCACTCGGAGAACAGCAGCAGCACGAGCTCCCTGATCTCCTCGTTGCCCTCGGGCGACCCGCTGAGGTAGCCGGTGACGAGGTCGACCGCGACAGCGTCCTCCCCGACCTTGGCCGCGGCCAAGGCCTCGCCGGCCACGGCCGTCAGCCGGGACCAGCGATCCGGATCATGCTGCGAGGTCATCCCACCATCTTTCAACACGTCGGCCCTCGGCGCGGGCCGCCCTTCGTCTGCCCCACTGCCTACCGGTTGGTGATCGGGTGCCGCAATGCCCAATGGCCCACAGGTCCGGGTGATACCGGGGTATGTCACCCCACGGAGGCACGACCGGCACGGCCCTCCGCCCTAGCATCGGCTGGTGATCCGCTCCTTGCTCCAGGTCGTGGCCCTGCGGGACCACACACCGGCACTCGGGAACCTGCCCGTCCGCCTCCGGCGGCCGGGTGTGGCGGTGATCATGCTCTACGCCGTCGTGGTCGCCGTCGTGGCCAGCGCGGACTACGTTCGCCTCCACGAGCCGGACGGCGTCTGGCCCGTGTACTTCGCGGTCATCACGGGCTCGTACGCGCTGCTGGTCCGCTCCCCGCTGACCGGCTGGCGGGTCGCGACGATAGGTCTGTTCATCGACGTGTCGGCGCACGGCTCGGCCGCTCCCGTGCTCAACGGCTGGCAGTGGTGCTTCTACCTGCCCACCGTCGTCGGTGTCGCCCTGCTCTACTCGCGGCCCGTCGTGGTCACCGCGGGCTGGCTCACGCTGGGGCTGCTCGGCATCGCGGGGGCGATGAAGGGCGTCAGCTTCTACCCGGAGACGGCGATCGTGCTGGGCCTGGTCCTGCTGGTCGGGTACGCCTTCGGCTCCAGGGGCCGGGTCGAGGCGGAGATCGAGCGGGAGCGCGCGGAGAAGGGCGCGCTCGTGGAGCGGGCGCGCATCGCCCGCGAGATGCACGACGTCGTGGCCCACCACATGTCGATGGTGGTCGTGCGCTGCGAGACCGCCCCCTACCGGATCGCCGACCTGCCCGAGGCCGGTGTCCGGGAGTTCGCGGAGCTCGGCGCCGCGGCCCGCGAGGCGATCACGGACATGCAGCGGCTGCTCGGGGTGCTGCGCAGCGCGGGCCAGCGGGCCGACCGGGAGCCGCAGCCGGGGATCGCGCAGATCGCCGACCTGGCCGCCCGCGCGTCAGCCTCGGTCGAGGTGCCCTCGCTGGACGTGCCGGAGTCCGTCGGGCTGACGGCGTACCGGGTCGTCCAGGAAGCGCTGACCAACGCCGCCCGCCACGCGCCCGGCGGAGCGGTGTCGGTGGTGCTGCGGGTGGTGGACGGCTCGCTGGAGGTCCTCGTGCGCAATACTCGGGGCGGCGCGTCCCTCGGCGGTGGTGGCGGGCACGGGCTCACCGGGATGAAGGAGCGCGTCGCGGTGCACGGAGGGTCGATCACCGCCTCGCCGTCCGGTGACGGCGGGTTCGAGGTGCGGGCGCTGATTCCGCTGGGGGACGAGTGATCAGGGTGCTCGTGGTCGACGACCAGGAGATGGTGCGCGAGGGCTTCGCCGCGCTGCTGGCCGCGCAGGAGGACATCGAGGTCGTCGGGTCGGCCGGGGACGGCGTCGCCGCGGTGGCGGCGGTGCGGCGGCTGCTGCCGGACGTGGTGCTGATGGACATCCGGATGCCGGAGCTGGACGGGCTGGGCGCCACGCGGCTGCTCGCCGCCGAACCGCACCCGGTGAAGGTGCTGGTGCTGACCACGTTCGACCTGGACGACTACGTCTACGAGGCGCTGAGGGCAGGCGCCAGCGGGTTCCTGCTCAAGCACGCGCCCGCGCGGGAGCTGCTCGACGCGGTGCGGGTCGTGGCGCGCGGGGAGGCGCTGCTGGCGCCGTCGATCACCAAGCGGCTGATCGAGGACTTCGTGAAGTCCAGGCCCGCGCAGGGGGTTCGGCCCCGCGCGCTGTCCTCGCTGACCGAGCGGGAGACGGAGGTGCTGAGGCTGATCGCGCAGGGGCTGTCGAACGGGGAGATCGCCGGGCACCTGTTCGTCGCCGAGCAGACGGTGAAGACCCACGTGGGTCGGGTGCTGATGAAGCTGGGCCTGCGCGACCGGGCCCAGGCCGTGATCGCGGCGTACGAGAGCGGGCTCGTCGTACCGGGGTAGTGGGCCCGCGGGGTGATGATCCCGTCGGCGTGGTCTTCGTAGTTTTCGGCCATGTCCAAGGTGATCGCCCTCGTGGCCGCGCTGCTGGTCGTGGTGTCACCGGTGTCCGCCGGTGCCGTCGCGCAGACCGAACCCGAGTTCCCCGCCGACGTGCGCGTGCTGCGGTTCGAGCCCGCAGGCCGGGGACGGCTCGTGGTGGCGCTGGGCGATCTCCCGCGCGCCCGGCACGTCGCGGTGGTGGTGCCGGGGTCCGATGTGGACGTTCGGAGGTTCGGCAGGCTGCTGGCTGTGGCCCGCGCCGTGCACACGGCCGCGGGTCGGGACGACGTGGCCGTGGTCGCGTGGCTCGGGTACGACACGCCCGAGGGGCTGGGGATCGACGCCGCCACCGGCGGTCTGGCGCGGGCCGGGGCCGAGGAGCTGTCGTCGTTCGTGCGCGGGCTGCCCGCCGCGCACGTGTCGTTGCTGTGCCACAGCTACGGGTCGGTGGTGTGCGCGTCGGCCGACCTGGGCGGCGTGGGGGACGTCGTGTTCACCGGCAGTCCGGGCGTTCGGGCGTCGTCGGTGGCGGAACTCCGCACGGGTGCGCGGGTGTGGGCCGCGCGGTCGTCCGGCGACTGGACGGGGTGGGTGCCGAAGGTGCGGGTGGGGGACCTCGGGCACGGCACCGACCCGGCGGCGCCGGAGTTCGGGGCGCGGGTGTTCCCCGCCGGGGACGGGAGCCACGACGAGTACTACCGGGCGGGAGGGGTCGCGCTGGGGGAGATCGTGCGGATCGTGACGGGGGAGGGGCGATGAGGCGGCGCTGGTGGCGCGAGCTGCTCGCGGACGTGCTGACCGGTCTGGTGCTGGCCGGGTACTGGCTGGCGGCCTGCGGGGCGGGTGGCGCGGCCGGGGTCCGGGCGGGTCAGGCCGGGGTCCGGGCCGGTCGGGCGGGTCAGGCCGGTCAGGCGGGTCAGGCCGGTCGGGCCGGTTGGGCGGCTCGGGGTTCTGGCGGGTCGTACGGGGTGGGCGGGTCGGGATCGAGGTCGGGCGGATCCAGTGGATCAGGTGGATCGGGTTCGGACGGGTCCGGTGGGTCAGGTGGTCAGGTGGGTCGGGTTCGGGCGGGGCGAGCGGGTCAGGCGGGTCGGGGTTCGGAGGTGGACGGTGAGCGGTCGTGATCCCGTCGTCGACACGGTGCGGGCCATCGCCGTGGTGGGGGTGGTCGTCGGGCACTGGCTGGTGACCGCGACGGTCGCCGGGGTCGACGGGGTGGGCATCGACAGCCCGCTGCGGACCCTGCCGGGGTTCGTGCCGGTGACGTGGGTGCTCCAGACGTTGGGCCTGTTCTTCTTCGTCGGCGGGTTCGGGGCGGCGCGGTCCCGGTCGTCCCTGCTCGGCCGGGTGCGGCGCGTCGTGGTGCCCGTCCTGCTGCTGCTCGGGTTCTGGGTGGTGGTGCTGGGCGGGCTGTGGTTCCGGGGGTTGCCGCAGGTCACCCTGCTGTCGGTGGTGCACCTGGTGACCACGCCGCTGTGGTTCCTCGGGGTCTACCTGCTGCTGTCCGCGATGACGCCGGTGTTCCGGCTGCTGGACCGCGTTCTCGGTGTGGCGGCCGTGGCGCCGCCGGTGCTGCTGGTCGTGCTGCTGGACGTGCCCGCGGTGAACGTCGTCGCCGTGTGGTGGGCCGCCTGGCAGTTCGGGATCGTCGTCGCGCGGGTGGGTGCGCGGCGGTGGTGGGGCGTGGTGCCCGCGCTCGTCGGGGCGGTGGCCTTCGCGGTGCTGGTGCGGTACGGCGGGTACCCGGCCAGCGCCGTCGGGGTGCCGGGGGAGCGGTCGAACCTGGCCCCGCCGTCGGCTGCGGCGCTGGCGCTGGCGTTCACGCAGATCGGGGTCGTGCTGCTGGTGCGGCCGGTGTTCCTCCCGCGCTTCGTCGCGTGGGTGAACCGGCGCGCGCTGCCGATCTTCCTGGTGCACCAGAGCGCGCTGCTGGCCGTGACGTTGGTCGGGTCGGCGTTCGGGCCGCTGCCGGGGCTGCTCACCGAGCCCGACGGGCTCGCCTGGCTAGGCGAGCGCCTCCTCTGGCTCCCGGTGTTCGGCCTGGTGACTTGGGTGCTGCTTCGCGACCGCCGCGAGCAGCGCGAGGCAGATCGTGCTGACGTGCAGGACCACGCCGAGGGTGTTCGGCTCCAGGACGAGCAGCGGGGGGACGCAGGCGGTGGCGGCCAGGAGCCACGACGTCCGGCCGTGGCAGGTGCCCGCGCGGGCCGCGTGCAGCAGGTACCAGCCCAGCAGGAGGTGGATGAGGTTCTGGAGCGGGTCGACCTGGAGGACGATCAGGGTGGCGCTGGTGCCCGCGAACCCCGTGACGACGAAGCCGAGCACGCCGAACGCGCCGAACGCGACCCCCAGCGTGGCGGCCAGCCGGGAGCGGTGGGACTCCGCTGACGTCCAGTGGAAGACGGGGAACAGCGACGCGTGGCGCTCGAAGCGGTGGAACAGGAGCAGGACGGGCAGCAGGAGCAGCACCAGCACCGCCAGCCACCGCGGGCGGGCGAGCCAGTCCGCGACGGTGAACGCGGCGGCGGTCGGCGCGTCCAGCAGGCCGAGGACGCCCACCACGGCCGCGAGGATCGTCAGGTAGCCGAGGTAGACGGTCATGGGGGCGGTGCGGGCGAACATGACGACGTTCCACTGGTGCCTGCCCGCGAGCCACACCGTCGCGCGGTCGCGCAGGAGCGTCACCAGGCAGATCTGGCCGAGGCCCAGCACCAGCAGGCACACGGTGGGCGGGCTGAGGTTGGAGCCGACCTCGCCGGGCATCGCCATCATCGTGCGCGGGTAGCCGCCGTAGGTGATCAGGCCGAGCAGCGCGGGCACCGTGACCGACGCGAGCACGCCGAGGACCTTGCGGGAGATCCGGCGGAGCGTGCCGTCGGCGTAGAAGAACCCGAGCTGCTGGAGGAGGAGCGCGCCGAGGAGCAGGTTGAGGTAGCCGCCGGTGCGCCACTCGAAGATGACCCGGACGCCGTCGACCGAGGCCATGACGACCAGCAGGACCAGCGGGGTGCCCAGGCGCAGCTGGCGGTGCAGCCACGCCATCAGCGGCGTCGCGGCCACCGCGACGAGGTAGACGCCCAGGAACCACAGCGGGTGCGCGATGAGCCTGCCGAACGCCTCCACGCGGACCTTGGGGACGTCCAGCAGCTCCAGCGGGAGCGGGAGCACCAGCCAGGCCAGGATGAACGCCAGCACCGGGCGCAGCAGCCACGCGATCCGGCTCGACAGGTACCTGCCGTAGCCGCCGTGGTGCGCCGTGACCTCCTGCCAGGCGAGCAGGTTCGCGTGGCCGCCCGCGAAGAAGAAGATCGGGACGGCCTGGAGGACCCAGGTCAGCAGCCACAGCCAGTTCGCGCTCACGCCCGCCCAGTGCATGACGGTGAGGACGGACTGGCCCAGCACGACCAGACCGAGGCTGGCGAGGCGGAGGAACGTGGCGTAGCGGTCCTGGGCGGCCGGTCGCGGCGTGAACTCGGCGGTGTGCGGCGCGGTGGGCCCGCGCTTGCGACCGGGGAGGCGGGCGAGCAGGAGGAAGACCACCACGGCGCTGCCGAAGCCCCACGCCAGGACCGGCTCGTGGCCGGGCGGACCCCAGCGCTGGCGCCACGAGTTGAAGCTCAGGCCGCCCGCGTAGAGCTGGGCCACGGCGTGGCACTGGGTCTCCGCGCCCCTCGGGTTCGCCCGGCACTGGGCGTGCATGTCCTCGGAGAGCTGGACGTCGATGGACTTGCGCGCCGCGGGACCGAGGGGTTGGCCCTTGCTCTCGGCGTAGCGGAGGAGGTCGTAGCCGAGGTCGTGGGCCTTGCAGGCGAGGCTGAAGTCCCACTCGGTCTCACCGGCCGGGCCCGAGCACTCGCCGGTGGGGTGGACGGCCCTTCGGGTGCCGTCCGGGGTGGTGAGGGTCCTCGGGTTGCGACCCTGGACCTGGCCGAAGTCCTCGGGGAAGTCGTCGAGGGGGTCGTGCGTGCGGGACGGGTTGGTCATCGAGTGCACGGCTCTGGCCGCTGCCGCGACGTCCGGGCTGAGGGGGCGGTCGTCGGTGGCGCCCGCTGGGCGGGACGCGATGACGCCGCAGACGAAGACGACCAGCGCCACCACCACGAAGCGGAACCACGCGGGTAAGCGGGAGAGCAGCCGGATTCCCGGCCACCCTCCGGTGTCGGTTGCGGTGCTGGTTGCCGGTGCTTCACCCATTGGCTGGTTAGGTTACGGAATGACAACGCTGTGTGGCCAGTCGGAGGTTTAAGGGCTGGTGGGAGGGGGTGTGGTGGTTCGGGTGGAGGCGAAATGGGGCGCGGGTGGCTGCGGGGTGTGGGCGGCTGTGGGTCCGGGGGGCCCGCCAAGTCTGCGGGGCTGGGGGTGCTCGCCAAGTGGCTGCCGGTTCCAGCGCGGTGCGGCCGATGTGACACGGGGCCCCTCTCGTGGGCCTTGATCGGGCCGCAAGGGCAGTCCGAAAGCCTGCCCGATCATCAACTTCAAGGCTCAAAACCCCAAGTCGCATCGGCCACGTTCCGTGGCCGGCCAGGTTGGGTTGGATGGTGTGCTGGGTTTTTGCCCGTGCGCTCTACAGGGCGGCTGTGGTGGTGGTTTCTTCCAGGGCTCCGGCTGTTGTCAGGGAGGCCAGGGCCATGCGGGTCAGCAGTGCCGCCATCTGCGCGCGGTCCAGGTGGGCGCTGTGCGGGGTGCTGTTGATCAGGCCGAAGACCGCGTGGGCCGCTGCTCTGGCCGTTGGTTCGTCCGCGTTCTCCACCGTGTGCTGGATGGTGTCCACCCAGACCTCCACGTAGCGGCGTTGCAGCGCTCTGACCCGTCGCCTGTCCGGGTCGGTGAGGTTCGCCAGGTTTCTGATCTGCACGGTGATGAGCGCCGGGTCGTCCAGGGCGAAGTCGACGTGCCAGCCGACCAGGGCGCGGAGTGCGTCGTCCGGGTTGGTGGAGGCCTCCACGCGCTTCTGGCCGCCTTCCAGGAGGCGTTCGCTGATCGACGTGAGCATCTCGCCCAGCATCGCGTCCTTGCTGCGGAAGTGCCGGTACAGGGCCGGGCCGGAGATGCCTACCGCGGCGCCGATGTCGTCGATGCCCACGCCGTGGAAGCCGTGGCGGGCGAAGAGCTCGGCCGCGGCGGTGAGGATCTGTTCGCGGCGGGTCGGTTTGGCTGGGGCGGTGTCCGGCACGGGGACCATCCTAGGACCTGGGTGTTAGCGAACGTGAACCTCGGCTGGTGCCCGGTTGGGGTGGCGGGTGTTTTCTAGATCAATTCACGGTTCGTTAACTCTTGACTCGATCTATTTATATAGGTGTACCTGGTGGTAACAATCGTTGTGTTCGGCATCACATCCTGCGTGGCTTCTCCTGGGGAGACCTCGATGCGCCCTGCTCGGTTGTTGGCTGTGGCGGCAATGGCCGCCGCCGCTGTCCTGTCCAGTGTTCTACCTGCGGCTGCTGCCCCTGCGGCGGTCAACTACGTTGCTCTCGGTGACTCCTACTCGTCCGGTCTCGGCACGGGTTCGTACATTTCCTCCAGTGGGTCCTGCAAGCGCAGCAACTATTCCTACCCGGCGTTGTGGGCGGCTGCGCATTCGGTCACGTCATTCACCTTTGTGGCCTGTTCCGGTGCTCGAACGGGTGATGTTCTCGCCAACCAGGTCGGCTCGCTGTCGGCGTCCACGACGTTGGCGTCCATCTCAATTGGTGGGAACGACGCCGGGTTCACCGACGTGATCACGACCTGCACGTTCGGGTCGGACCAGGACTGCGTGAACCGGACGAACACGGCGAAGGCCTACGCGCAGAACACGCTGCCGGGGCTGCTCGACACCGTGTACGCGCAGATCCGCGGCCGGGCGCCGTCGGCGAAGGTCGTGGTGCTCGGGTACCCGCGCATGTACAAGGTCCCCGGTTCGTGCAGCGTGGGGCTCAGCGACACCAAGCGGGCGGCGATCAACTCGGCGTCCGACGTGCTGGCGGGTGTGATCTCCGCGCGGGCGGGGGCGAAGTCGTTCTCGTACCAGGACGTGCGGGGTGCGTTCAGCGGGCACGAGATCTGCTCCGGGGACTGGTGGCTGAACAGCCTCAGCTTCCCGGTGGACGAGTCCTACCACCCGAACCGCAACGGCCAGCGGCTCGGTTACCTGCCCGCCCTGACGGCGGTCACTGGCTGAGACGGGGGAGTCCGGCGGTCCGCTCGGGCTGCCGGGCTCCCACCCTCCTGGGGTGCTGCGCGAGCCCGGTGGACGGGCCTGTTAACAGCCGCTAACATCAGTGTGGTTAACGGCTGCTAACTACTGTCGCGAGGAGCCCATGGACGCCCCCGTCCTGCGTACCGCCGCCGATCCGTCCGGTGAGGCGTTCCAGCGCTACGCGAAGGAGCACGCCACCCTCGTCGACGAGCTGCGGGCGAAGCTCGCGAAAGCCGGGCGGGGTGGGCCGGAGAAGTCGCGGGAGCGGCACGTGGCGCGCGGGAAGCTGCTGCCGCGCGACCGGGTGGACGCGCTGGTCGACCCCGGTTCGCCGTTCCTGGAGCTGTCGCCGCTGGCGGCGGACGGGATGTACGGCGACGAGGCACCGGCCGCGGGCATCATCACCGGGGTCGGGCGGGTGTCCGGGCGCGAGTGCGTCGTCGTCGCCAACGACGCGACGGTCAAGGGCGGCACGTACTACCCGGTGACGGTGAAGAAGCACCTGCGCGCGCAGGAGGTGGCGCTGCACAACAACCTCCCCTGCCTCTACCTGGTGGACTCCGGCGGGGCGTTCCTGCCCCGGCAGGACGAGGTGTTCCCGGACCGCGACCACTTCGGGCGGATCTTCTTCAACCAGGCGACGATGTCGAGCCGCGGGATCCCGCAGATCGCCGCGGTGCTCGGGTCGTGCACCGCGGGCGGTGCGTACGTGCCCGCGATGAGCGACGAGGCCGTGATCGTGCGGAACCAGGGGACGATCTTCCTCGGCGGTCCGCCGCTGGTGAAGGCCGCCACCGGTGAGGTGGTCACGGCCGAGGACCTGGGTGGCGGCGACCTGCACTCGCGGACGTCCGGCGTGACCGACCACCTGGCCGACGACGACCCGCACGCGTTGCGGATCGTGCGGTCGATCGTGAGCACGTTCGGGCCTCGGGCCCCGCGGCCGTGGGAGGTCGAGCCGAGCGAGGAGCCCGCCGTCGACCCGGCGCAGCTCTACGGCGTCGTCCCGACGGACAGCCGGACGCCGTACGACGTGCGCGAGGTGATCGCGCGGATCGTGGACGGCAGCCGGTTCCAGGAGTTCAAGAAGGAGTACGGCTCGACGCTGGTCACGGGGTTCGCCCGCATCCACGGGCACCCGGTCGGCATCGTGGCGAACAACGGGATCCTGTTCGGCGAGTCGGCCGTGAAGGGCGCGCACTTCATCGAGCTGTGCGACCAGCGGTCGGTGCCGCTGGTGTTCCTCCAGAACATCTCCGGCTTCATGGTCGGGCGCGAGTACGAGGCGGGCGGGATCGCCAAGCACGGCGCGAAGATGGTGACCGCCGTGGCGTGCGCGCGGGTGCCGAAGTTCACCGTCGTCATCGGCGGCTCGTTCGGCGCGGGCAACTACTCGATGTGCGGGCGGGCGTACTCGCCGCGCTACCTGTGGATGTGGCCGAACGCGCGCATCTCCGTGATGGGCGGCGAGCAGGCCGCGTCGGTGCTGGCGACGGTGCGGCGCGACCAGCTCGGCGACGAGTGGTCGGCGGAGGACGAAGAGGCGTTCAAGGCGCCGATCCGCCAGCAGTACGAGGACCAGGGCAACCCGTACTACTCCACGGCCCGGCTGTGGGACGACGGCGTGATCGACCCGATGGACACCCGCCAGGTGCTCGGGCTCGCGCTGTCGACGGCGGCGAACGCGCCGCTGGACCCGGTCTCCTACGGCATCTTCCGGATGTGAGCGGCATGTTCGACAGCGTTCTGGTGGCCAACCGCGGCGAGATCGCGGTTCGGGTGGTGAGGGCCCTGCGAGGGCTGGGGATCCGGTCGGTCGCGGTGTACAGCGACGCGGACGCCGACGCGCGGCACGTGCGCGAGGCCGACGCGGCGGTGCGGATCGGGCCCGCTTCGGCGCGGGAGAGCTACCTCTCGATCGAGCGGATCGTGGAGGCCGCGCTGGCCACGGGGGCGCAGGCCGTGCACCCCGGCTACGGCTTCCTGGCGGAGAACGCGGAGTTCGCCCGCGCGTGCGAGAAGGCCGGGCTGGTCTTCATCGGACCGAGCCCCGACGCGATCGAGGCGATGGGCGACAAGATCCGCGCGAAGCTGACCGTGCGGGCGGCGGGCGTGCCGGTCGTGCCGGGGCGCACCGAACCAGGCATGAGCGACGACGCGCTGGTGGAAGCCGCTCAGGAGATCGGGTTCCCGGTGCTGCTCAAGCCGTCCGCCGGTGGTGGCGGCAAGGGCATGCGGCTGGTGCACGAGGCGTCGGCGCTGCGCGACGCCATCGAGTCGGCCCGTCGGGAGGCGCGCGGCTCGTTCGGCGACGACACGCTGCTGATCGAGCGGTTCGTCACCAACCCCCGGCACATCGAGATCCAGGTGCTGGCCGACGCGCACGGCGGCGCCGTGCACCTGGGCGAGCGCGAGTGCAGCCTCCAGCGGCGGCACCAGAAGATCATCGAGGAAGCGCCGTCGCCGCTGCTGGATGCGGAGACCCGTGCCGCGATGGGGCAGGCGGCCGTGGACGCCGCGAAGTCCGTCGGCTACCTGGGCGCGGGGACGGTCGAGTTCATCGTCGACGGCACGTCCGGCGACTACTTCTTCATGGAGATGAACACCCGGCTCCAGGTCGAGCACCCGGTCACCGAGCTGGTGACCGGCGTCGACCTGGTGGAGTGGCAGCTCAGGGTGGCGTCCGGCGAGCCGCTGGACTTCACCGGGGTGCCGCTGACCGGGCACGCGGTCGAGGCCCGCATCTACGCCGAGGACCCGGCGCGCGGCTTCCTGCCGACCGGCGGCGAGGTGCTCGTGCTGCACGAGCCCGAGGACGTGCGGGTCGACTCGGCGCTCCAGGTGGGGTTGCGCGTCGGCAGCGACTACGACCCCATGCTGGCCAAGGTGATCGCGCACGGCCGCACCCGCGAGGAGGCGCTGCGCAAGCTGCACGCCGCGCTCGGGCGGACCGTGCTGCTCGGCGTCACCACGAACATCCCGTTCCTGCGGGCGCTGCTGTCCGATGTGGACGTTCGGGCCGGGCGCCTGGACACCGGGCTGGTCGAGCGGAAGCTCGACGAGCTGGTGACCCACGAGGTGCCGGACGAGGTGCTGGCCGCGGCGGCGCTGGAGCGGCAGCTGGCCCTGGCGGGCCGGGGCACCGACCCGTGGGACCAGGTCGGGGGTTGGCGGGTGGGCGAGCACGCGTGGACGACGCTGCGCGTCGACGTCGCGGGCCGCGAGACCACCGAGGTGCGGGTCCGCGGGGCTGAAGTGGTCGTGGGCGGCGGTGAACCGGTGCGCACCCGCGCCGAGGTCCGGGGCGGCGACCTGGTCGTCGACACGCGGCGGTACGCGATGGCCCGTGACGGTCACGTGCTGTGGCTCGGGTCCGAGGGCCGGTCGTGGGCGTTGACCGAGACCGAACCCCTGGAGTCGACCGGGAAGGCGGGCGCGAGCGCCGCCGGACCGGTCACCAGCCCGATGCCCGGCACCGTCCTGGTCGTCCGAGCCGCCACCGGGGACGAGGTCGTCGCAGGCCAAGCGCTGTTCGTGGTCGAGGCCATGAAGATGGAGCACACCGTCGTCGCACCCGTCGACGGCGTGCTCGCCGAAGTGAACGTCCAGGCGGGCCAACAGGTCGCGCTGGACCAGACCCTAGCCGTCGTAGTCCCCCACCAGGAGTGACCGATGTTGGACTTCCGCCTCGATGAGGAATACGAAGCGCTGCGCAAGACCGTCGAGGAGTTCGCCCGCGAGGAGGTCGCCCCCGTCATCGGAGACCTCTACGAGCGCAACGAGTTCCCGTACGAGATCGTCGCCAAGATGGGGCGCATGGGCCTGTTCGGCCTGCCGTTCCCCGAGGAGCACGGCGGCATGGGCGGCGACTACTTCGCCCTCTGCCTGGCGCTGGAGGAACTGGCCCGCGTCGACTCCTCGGTCGCGATCACGCTGGAGGCCGGTGTCTCGCTCGGCGCCATGCCGGTGTTCCGCTTCGGCACGGACGAGCAGCGCGCGCGGTGGCTGGAGAAGATGTGCTCCGGTGAGGTGCTCGGCGCGTTCGGCCTGACCGAGCCCGGCGGCGGCAGCGACGCGGGCGCCCTGCGCACCACCGCGAAGCTGGAGGACGGACACTGGGTCCTCAACGGCACCAAGGCGTTCATCACCAACTCCGGCACCGACATCACCGGCCTGGTGACCGTGGCCGCCGTGACCGGCACCAAGCCCGACGGCCGCAAGGAGATCTCGGCCATCATCGTGCCGTCCGGCACGCCGGGCTTCAGCGTGTCGAAGAAGTACTCCAAGGTCGGCTGGAACGCCTCCGACACCCGTGAGCTGTCGTTCGTCGACTGCCGCGTGCCCGAGGCCAACCTGCTCGGCACCAGGGGCCGCGGCTACGCGCAGTTCCTCCAGACCCTCGACGAGGGCCGCATCGCCATCGCGGCGCTCGGCGTCGGGCTGGCGCAGGGGTGCGTCGACGAGTGCCTGAAGTACGTGGGCGAGCGCGAGGCGTTCGGCCACAAGATCGGCGAGTACCAGGCGATCAAGTTCAAGATCGCCGACATGGAGGTGCGCACGTACAACGCGCGCCTCGCGTACTACGCGGCGGCGGCGAAGATGCTGCGCGGCGAGCCGTTCAAGAAGGAGGCGGCCATCGCCAAGCTCGTCTCGTCGGAGGCGGCGATGGACAACGCCCGCGAGGCCACGCAGATCTTCGGCGGGTACGGGTTCATGAACGAGTACCCGGTCGGTCGCTTCTACCGCGACGCGAAGATCCTGGAGATCGGTGAGGGCACCAGTGAGGTGCAGCGCATCCTGATCGCGCGCGAATTGGGTCTGTGACTGCTGTCGCAGGTCGGTGGTGTGGTCGCGGTGTGGTCGCGGTGGTCCAGTTGCGGTGGTGTGGTCGATGTGACTTGGGGCCCCTCTTTTTGGCGCTCGTCGGGAAAAAACGGCAGGTGGAAAGCTTGCCGCCCGACAAATCTTAGCGCCAAAAACCCCAAGTCACATCGACCGCGCAATGCGAGAAGTGAAAAGCGCTCAGCCCACCAATCGGTGGGAAGGGTGGACCTTGTCACGGGTTCAGGTGGTGGCCCGCAGCTCACCGGCGGGCGGCGAGGCGGAACGTGGCTGATTTTACTCGGGGGTTTTGAGCCTTAAAATTGGTGATCGGGCAGGCTTTCCAACCTGCCCTCTTAGCCCGATCAAGGCTCAAAACAAGGGGTCCCCGAGTCAAATCAGCCACAGCACGACGGTGGGCGGGTCCACCGGGTGGCCCGGACGGCGAGCGAGCCACCGGACGCCCTGCGGGTCCCCACCCCTCAAGTCACGTTCATCGCCGTCGTCAGCAACCGCCGCACCTGCGCGACCCGCTCCACGTCCCCGCTCACCACCACGTCCTCACCCCGGTCGTACAGCCACAGCAGCACCGCACCCGGCCGTCCCAGCACGGACGCGTCCGCGTCCAGGGAGTCGATCGGCGCCACCTCCACGCCCGTCGGGTGCACGTCGACCCGCCAGTCCGCGACCCGCAGCCAGTGCGTGCCCCACTCGGTCAGGTCGGCCGCGTAGTCCTCGGTCCAGGTGTGCGTCTCCCGGCTCAGGAACACGTCCAGCATCTCGCCGATGGCGTCGACCGCGAAGTCCTCGGGGAACGGGGTCAGCGGGACGCCGAGCGCCAGTTCCGCGTCGAACCGGTGGATCGCCGCCTCCTGCGCCATCCGCCGGATCCAGAAGTGGTCCGGCTGTTCGGCGAACGCCGCCTCCAGGGCCCCGTACGCCTCGTCCAGCGCCGCGGCCGGAGTGGGGGCCCTCTGGTCGGACTCCTGGCCGACCACGGTCCGGAAGCCCCGCGCGACGTGCTCGACGAGGTCGCCGACCGTCCAGCCGGGGCAGGTGGGCACGGGCGCGGTCAGGTCGCCGCCCGACAGCACGCGGAGGCGGCGGACCTCGTCCGCCAGGACACCCAGCAGTCTCGCGCTGTCCACGGTCAAGGCTTCGGCAGCCCCCGCTCGATGATCGCGCCGGTGTCCACGCCCCTCGGGAGCGTGCCGAACGCGATGCCCCAGTCGCCCGCGAGCCGCGACGCGCAGAACGCGTCCGCGACGGCCGGGTGGCCGAACCGGACGAGCAGGGAACCCTGGAGCGCCAACGCCATCCGCTCCACCAGCCTGCGGGCGCGCAGCTCGACGTCCGCGGTGTCCGACAGGTCGGCGCGCAGGGCGTCGACGGCCGCGTCCAGCCTCCGGTCGGAGCCCTTCGCGGTGTCCAGCTCGGCGAAGAACGCCTGCACCGACTCGGGTTCGCGGCCCATCGCGCGCAGCACGTCCAGCGCGGCGACGTTGCCGGAACCCTCCCAGATCGACATGAGCGGCGACTCGCGGAACAGCCGGGGCATCCCCGAGTCCTCGATGTACCCGTTGCCGCCCAGGCACTCCAGCGCCTCGGCCGCGTGCGCGGGTCCGCGCTTGCACACCCAGTACTTGGTCACGGCCAGCGCCAGCCTGCGGAACGCGCCCGTCGTGCCCGCGAGGTGCATCGCGACCGTGGTCGCCGCCTCGGACTCGACCGCCAGGTCCGCCAGCACGTTGCGCATCAGCGGCTGGTCGACCAGGTAGCCGCCGAACGCCGTGCGGTGCGCCGCGTGGTGCGTGGCCTGGGTGAGGCCGAAGCGCATCCCGGACGCGCTGCCGACCACGCAGTCCAGCCGGGTCGTGTTGACCATCTCGATGATGGTCCGCACGCCGCGGCCCTCCTCGCCGACGAGCCAGCCGACCGCGCCGTCGTACTCCAGCTCCGCGGAGGCGTTGGACCTGTTGCCGAGCTTGTCCTTGAGGCGTTGCAGGAACATCGCGTTGCGCGTGCCGTCGGGCAGGACCCTGGGCAGCAGGAAGCACGACAGCCCGCCCGGTGCCTGCGCCAGCGTGAGGAACAGGTCGGACATCGGGGCCGAGGTGAACCACTTGTGGCCGGTGAGCACGTACGTGCCGTCGCCCGCGGGCCGGGCCGTCGTGGTGTTCGACCGCACGTCCGAGCCGCCCTGCTTCTCGGTCATCGACATGCCCGCGATGAGCCCGCGCTTGCCCTCGGGCGCGCGCAGGCCGAAGTCGTACTCGGGGGAGGCGAGCAGCGGTTCGAACCGCTCCGCCAGCTCGGGTGTCCTCCGCAGCGCGGGCACGGCGGCGTAGGTCATCGAGATCGGGCAGCCGTGGCCCGCCTCGGCCTGGTTCCAGACGAACATCTTCGCCGCGCGCGCCAGGTGCGCGCCGGGCCGCTCGTCGCGCCACGGGGCGGCGTGCAGCCCGTGGCCCACGGCGGTCTCCATCAGCCGGTGCCAGGCTGGGTGGAACTCGACCTCGTCGATCCGGTGCCCGTACCGGTCGTGCGTCCGCAGCACCGGCGGGTTCTCGTTCGCCTGCCGCGCGAGGTCCTGGGTCTCGGTGAGGCCCGCGAGCCTGCCCAGCTCGTGCACCTCGGACTCGGCCCACCCGGCTCCGCCGCGGTGCAGGGCGTCGAGCAGCGCGGGGTCCGCGGCGACGTCGTGACCGGACAGCGGCGGCACCTGGTTGGTGACCTCGTGCGTGGCGTGGGTCATGCGAGCAGCCTAGACCGCTTTCTACTCGCCGGTAATGTCCGGTTGCGCGTTGCTCGGATGTTTCGTCCGACCACAGTGTGGGAGCACCCCCCATCAGACGGGTGATTTGGGGATGCCGAGAACGATTGATCGGCCTAACGTCGGACCTGTGAGCAGCCACCCTGCGCAGGCGGCTCCGCCAGGAGCCCACTCAGAGGCAGTAGCGGCACTGCGCCAGCAGTACGCGACCATCCCGGCGGGCAGCCCCGTGCGCCTCGCCAAGCCCACCTCCAACCTCTTCCGCTTCCGCCAGGACCAGGCGGGCGGACTCGACGTGGCCCGCTTCAACCGGGTCCTGTCCGTCGACCCGAAGGCCCGCACCGCACAGGTGCAGGGCATGACGACGTACGAGGACCTGGTCGACGCGACCCTCCCGCACGGGCTCATGCCTCTGGTCGTCCCCCAGCTCAAGACGATCACCCTCGGCGGCGCCGTCGCCGGTCTCGGCATCGAGTCCAGCTCCTTCCGCAACGGGCTGCCGCACGAGTCCGTGAAGGAGCTGGAGGTCCTGACGGGTGACGGCGAGGTCGTCGTCGTGCACCCGAGGGACCCGCTGTTCCGGGGGTTCCCGAACTCCTACGGCACGCTCGGCTACGCGCTGCGGCTGGAGATCGAGCTGGAGCCGGTCACGCCGTACGTGCGGCTGCGGCACGTCCCGTTCGGCGACGCGCGCGAGTGCGCCGAGGTCATCGCGGGCGTGTGCGCCGACGGCGAGTACCAGGGTGAGAAGGTCGACTTCATCGACGGCACGGTGTTCACCGGCACCGAGATGTACCTGACGCTGGCGAACTTCACCGACACCGCGCCGAGCACCTCGGACTACACCGGCAACCGGATCTTCTACCGGTCGATCCAGTCGCGCCGCACGGACCACCTGACGATCCGCGACTACCTCTGGCGCTGGGACACGGACTGGTTCTGGTGCTCGCGGGCGTTCGGCGCGCAGCACCCGGTGGTCCGCAGGCTGTGGCCCAAGCGGTACCTGCGGTCCGACGTCTACCGCAGGATCGTCGCGTTCGACCGGCGGCACGGCCTCAGCGACCGGCTCAGCGGGGCCGTCCAGGAGCCGGTGATCCAGGACGTGGAGATCCCGGTCGACCGGCTGGCCGACTTCCTCGACTTCTTCGAGCGCGAGATCGGCATCAGCCCGGTGTGGCTGTGCCCGGTCCGCCTGCGCGACCGCACCGGGTGGCCCCTCTACCCGATGGACGCGGACACGCTGTACGTGAACGTGGGTTTCTGGTCGACGGTCGCGCTCCGCCAGGGGGAAGAAATGGGTAGCCGCAACCGGTTGATCGAGGAGAAGGTGTCCGAGCTGGGTGGGCACAAGTCGCTGTACTCCGACTCCTACTACGAGGAAGCGGACTTCTGGCGGCACTACAACGGCGAGGCCTACCTGGCCTTGAAGGGGCGGTACGACAGGGGGAATCGACTCCCCGGCCTGTACGCCAAGTGTGTTCTCCGAAGGTAGAAAGGAGCCGGGGCCCATGCGGTTGGCGGAGGTGTTCCAGCAGGTGGTCGGCAGCGACCAAGCCGTCGAGTTCAGCGCGTACGACGGCAGTCACGCAGGTCCGGAGGGGGCGGGCACGCGCATCGAGGTGCGCACACCCATGGCGTTGTCCTACCTGGCTTCCGCGCCGGGCGAACTCGGGCTGGCCCGCGCGTACGTGACGGGGAACCTGGAGATCATCGGCGACGTGCACGGTGCGCTCGCGCACCTGTCGGAGCTGAGCCTGCGGGAGGTGCCGTGGGCGCAGCGGGTCAACCTGCTGGCCATGCTCGGCAGGATCAGGGTCAACAACAGGGTCGAGGTGCCCGCCCAGGAGCGGCGGCTGCACGGGATGCGCCACTCGAAGGCCCGCGACCGCGAGGCCATCGCACACCACTACGACGTGTCCAACAAGTTCTACGAGTGGGTGCTCGGCCCGTCCATGGCCTACACCTGCGCGGTCTACCCCGAACCTGGCGCCGCGCTGGAGGACGCCCAGTTCGCCAAGCACGACCTGATCGCCCGCAAGCTGGGGCTGGAGCCGGGGATGCGGCTGCTGGACGTCGGCTGCGGCTGGGGCGGCATGGTCGTGCACGCCGCCAAGCACTACGGCGTGCGCGCGGTCGGCGTGACGCTCTCGCGCAACCAGGCCGAGTGGGCGCAGAAGGCCATCGTGGAGGCGGGGCTCTCGGAACTGGCCGAGGTCCGCTTCCTGGACTACCGCGACGTGCGGGAGGAGGGCTTCGACGCGATCAGCTCTATCGGCCTCACCGAGCACATCGGCAAGGCCAAGCTGCCCGCGTACTTCAAGTCCCTGTACGGCAAGCTGAAGCCGGGTGGCCGGATGCTGAACCACTGCATCACCCGCCCGAACAACCTCCAGCGGGCGCGGACCGGCGGCTTCATCGACCGGTACGTGTTCCCGGACGGTGAGCTGGTGGGCCCCGGCCACATCGTGTCGCTGATGACCGACACCGGTTTCGAGGTGCGGCACGAGGAGAACATCCGCGAGCACTACGCGCTCACGCTGGCCGCGTGGAGCCGCAACCTCGACGACCACTGGGACGAGGCGGTGGAGGAGGTCGGCGAGGCGAGGGCGCGCGTGTGGCGCCTGTACCTCGCGGCGAGCAGGTTGGGCTTCGACCGCAACAACATCCAGCTCCACCAGGTGCTCGGCGTGAAGCTCGACGGCACCGCGTCCGGGATGCCGCTGCGCCCCGACTGGGCGTGAACGGCTCGTCGCGCGGGAGGTGCTCCCACC
>NZ_DASUSQ010000107.1:0-92289 GCF_036375055.1 Umezawaea sp. | reverse complement strand
GGTACGGGGCGTTGGGTGTGTTGGGGACCAGGGACGACCTGTCGGCGTTCGTGTACGAGGGGATCGACGCCGAGACGCGGGCGGGGATGGGGCACCTCCCGCGGGGGAGGGGGCTGCTGGGGTTGTTGATCAAGGATCCGCGTGCGTCGCGGCTGCTCGACCTGGGTGAGCACGAGGCGTCGGTGGGGTTCCCGCCGAACCATCCGCCGATGCACGGTTTCCTGGGTGTGCCGGTCCGGTTGCGGGAGGAGATCTTCGGCAACCTGTACATGACGGAGAAGCGGGGTGGGGCGGGGTTCACGCCGGATGACGAGGTGGTGCTCCAGGCGTTGGCCGCGGCGGCGGGGGTGGCGATCGAGAACGCGCGGTTGTTCGAGCGGTCGCGGATGCGGGAGCGGTGGTTGGAGGCGACCCCGCGGAGATCAATTCGGAGTTGTTGGGCGGTGCGTCGGCGCAGGACGCGTTGCGGCTCATCGCCCAGCGCATGGTGGAGCTCACCGGCGCGCACTCCTCGATGATCGTGCTGTCGGAGGAGGGCGAGCTGGTCGTCACCGCGGGCGCGGGTCCCGGTGCGGAGGAGATCGTCGGGCGACGAACGCGGGAGACCCGACGAGAGGTGTGCGATGACACGAGCGCTGGTCGTCTACGAGTCGATGTTCGGCAACACGGGGGAGGTCGCGAACGCCGTGGCCAGGGGGATCGCCGCGACGGGGGAGGTGGACGTCGTCGACGTCGGTGCGGCACCGACCACCCTGCCCGACGACGTGGACCTGCTGGTGGTCGGCGCGCCCACCCACGCGTTCGGCCTGAGCAGACCGAGCACCCGCGGGTCGGCCGCCGACCGGGCGGCGGGCGAGGTCGTGTCCACCGGGATCGGTGTGCGCGAGTGGCTGGACTCCCTGCGGCCCCTCGGCACGCCCGCGGCGGTCACCGCCTTCGACACGCGGGTCAAGATCCCGCTGGTGCCCGGCTCCGCCGCCCGCCGCGCCCTCGGCACGCTGCGCCGACTCGGTTTCCCGATGCTCGTGCGGTCCGAGAGCTTCTTCGTCACCGGCACACCGGGCCCGCTCAGGGACGGCGAGGTCGAGCGCGCCGAGCGGTGGGGCGCGAAGCTCGCGGCGGCGCACGCGGCACGCAGGCACGTGCGGGGGAGTTGACGACCGTCGGTGAGCCGCGTGCGACCCGCCCGCGGGACCTTCGCTGCCGTTCCGCGGACTTTCGCCACTGCACCAGCCGAGCCCGTCCGCCGACACTGGGGAGGAGGTCCCGTCGACGGAGGTCGTGGTGCGAGAACCGAGTGTTGACCGGGTGATGACCCGGAACGTGGTCGCCGTCCGAGCCGCCACGCCGTTCAGGGAGCTGGTCGAGCTGCTGGACGGCCGGGGGGTCAGCGCGCTGCCCGTGGTGGACGACCGCGATCGGCCCATCGGCGTCGTGTCGGAGGCGGACCTGCTGCCCGAGGAGGAGTTCCGCGGCGGCACCGAACCGCCGCCGGGGCTGTTGGTCGACCGGGCCCGCAAGGAACGGTGGCGCAAGGCCCTCGGTGTCGTCGCCGGGGACGTGATGACCACGCCGGTCATGACGATCGCCCCCGACGCGCCGGTGAGCGCCGCCGCGCGGCAGCTGGCGAGGTCGGGCGCGCGCAGGCTCTTCGTGGTCGACGCCACCGGGGCGCTCGCGGGTGTGGTCGCCCGCCGCGACCTGCTCGGCCTGTTCCTCCGCGACGACGGGCAGATCCGCTCCGAGGTGCTGGAGCAGGTGTTCCACCGCGTCCTGCTCGTCGATCCGGCGACCGTCGACGTTCGGGTCGACGACGGGGTCGTGACCGTGCGGGGACGTCTGGACCGCCGCACCGACACCGAGCTGGCCGAGCGCCTGGTCCGCGCGGTGCCGGGAGTGGTCGACGTCGTGTCCGACCTCGCGCACGGCTGGGACGACACGGCGATCAAGGTCGACTCGGGCCTGGAGCCAGGGTACTGAACCCCGTTCGACGGAAGAGCGGAAGAGCGGCAGCACCAGGAGGGGATGAGGATGCACGCGGAGACCGGTGACTGGCTGCTCGTCGAACAGCCCATCGCGGACAGGTCGGCGCGCAGGGGGGTGATCGTGGGGGTCCGGCGGTCGGACGGCCGACCGCCCTACGTCGTGCGCTGGCTGGACACCAACCACGAGGCGCTCGTCTACCCCGGCCCCGACGCGCACGTGGTGACCGCCGCCGAGCTGGCCGAGTTGGACGCGCGGGTGGCGGCGCGGGCCCGCGCGGTCCAGCGCTCCACCGATGCGGACCGCGCACCACACCCGCGCTGAGCAGGCGGTACAACACTTCCTTGGCAGATCTCCCACGTGCTTCGGTGACGCTCGGCGGCAGCACCACCCGCCCGAGACCAACCGGATTCGGGTCACCGGCACGTTCCCAAGGAGATCACGTGCAACGCATGCGGAAGTTCCTCGCCGCCGCGGTCGTCGGTTTCGTCGCCACGATCACCGTCACCCTCGGAGCCGCGCCCGCGCAAGCGGCTCCGGCCCCGGTCCCGCCGAGCCGGGAGCAGGTCACGACCCTCGGCGTCGGCGAGTGCGTCGACCACCTCATCAACAGCAACTACTACCCGAGCAACCTGCGCATCTCCATCTGCTCCGCGGCGGCGGCGATCGGCACCCCGAACGCCGCCGTCGCCTGCACGGGTGCGCTGATGGCCACCGGTGTGCGCTTCCTGGTGGCGGGGGCGGCCTGCGCCCTGGCCATCGTGTGATCGACCGGACCGGGGGTGGAGGGCTCCCGCGGGCACCGCTCCGCCCGCGGGAGCCCTTCCGCGCCGCGCTCAGCGGGCGGGCCCGTCCCACACCGCCCGCACGGCCTCCGCGACCGCCGCCGCCTGCGCCCGGCCCGCCTCGGCCGCGGCGGCTCGTCGGGCGGGGTCGAGGACGTTGCCGCCGATCGCCGCGCGCGCCGCGTCGTCCGGGCTCAGCAGGATCGACCGCGCGTCCAGCGCGGCGAGCTGGACGTCCGGGCGACCGGCGCGGCTCAACCCCCTGGTGATCGGCGCGAGGACGACGACCCGCTCGTGGCCCGCGGCCAGGTCGACGTTGGCGAGCGAGCGCATCCCGCCGTCCATGTAGCGGTGGCCGTCGATGGTCACCGGCGGCCACACCAGCGGCACGGCGCAGCTCGCGGCGACGGCGTCGAGGAACGGCACCCCGCTGTCCCGGTCGAACACCGCGAACGAGCCGTCCTCGGCGTTGACGGCCGTGACCCGCAGCGCGCGCTCCGGCCAGCCGCGCTGGGCGAGCCTGCCCTCGAACACCGCACGTCGCTCGGCCTCCGACACCGTCCGCGCGCGCAGCGCGGCCCGGCCCAGACGGGCGCGTTTGCGCTGCCCGGTGCCCGGTAGCGCGTAGGCCGCGGCGTAGCGCAGCACCATGCCGCGGGTCAGCCGGGCCGCGATCTCGTCGCGCGGCGGGCGCAGCTGGTCCGCGTACAGCCGCTCCAGGGGCGTGCCGCCCGCGAGCTGGGCCGCGACGACGGAGCCCGCCGACGTCCCGATCAGCAGGTCGGCCCCGGTCAGGTCCACCCCCGCCTCGGCCAGCCCGTGCACCAGACCGATCTCCCAGGCGATCCCGGTGACCCCGCCACCGCCCAGCACCACCGCGCGTTCCTCGTCGTCCACGGCTCCACGATGCCGGCACGGGCGTCGCGGGCCCGTACCGGTCGCTGCCTGCGGGGACTCCGCCGTTCTGCGCCGGGGGTCGACCGGGGGTGACGGCCCACCGGTCACCCGACGCGGGCCGACACCTCGTCCAGCGCCGCCGTCTCCTCCGCGGTGAGCTCGAACTCGGCCGACGCCAGCAGGGCGGGCAGCTGGTCGACCGTGCGGGCGCTCGCGATCGGCGCGACGACACCGGGACGGCCGCGCAGCCAGGCGATGGCCACCGTCGACATCGCCACCCCGCGGGCGGACGCGACGTCCTCCACGGCCTTGACGACGGCGAACCCGGCCTCGGTGAAGTACCGGCTCGCCAGGACCCGCCGGAGCCGTTCGCCGAACTCCTGCCTGTTGCTGCGGTTCTTGCCGGTGAGGAGGGCACCGATCACCGCGAAGTACGGCGCCGCCCTGCCGAGCGGGCCGACCTCGCGGTACTTGCCGGTGAGGAACCCGCTCGCCAGGGCGAAGTACGGCACGGCGGCGATCCCCTCGTCGGCGAGCAGGGGAGCGATCTCGCGCTCGTAGCGGCGGCGCGTCACGAGGTTGTAGTCCGGCTGGACGACGGCGGGCGGCTCGTAGCCCTCGCGGCGGGCGATGTCGAGCCACTCCCGGATCCGCGGGGCGCTGTAGTTCGACAGGGCCACCACGCGGATCTTGCCCGCTCGGTGCAGGGAGTCGAACGCGGCGGCGGTCTCGGCGAGCGGGGTCCTCCGGTCGTCGAAGTGGGCGTAGTAGACGTCGACGTGGTCGACCCCCAGCCGGACCAGGGACGCCTCCAGCGCCGCCGTGACGGTGGGGGCGGCGAGTCCCTTGAACTCGGGGTGCCGGCTCACCTTGGTGCCGATGACCACGCTGTCGCGGTTGCCCCGCGCCGCCAGCCACGAGCCGATGATCGTCTCCGACTCGCCGCCGGAGTTGCCGGGCACGGAGGAGGTGTAGCTGTCCGCGGTGTCGATGAAGTTGCCGCCGCCCGCGACGAAGGCGTCCAGGACCCGGTGCGAGTTCTCCTCGTCACTGGTCCACCCGAACGTGTTGCCGCCGAGCACCAGCGGGAAGACGTCGACGTCGGTGCGACCGAGCCGTGCCATCGAAGATCCTTACCTTGGGGGGAAAGCGATCCAACGCCCGGCGACCCTATCGGCCGTCGGGAGGCCGTCACAAGCCGGCGCGGTGCGCCAGGCCGTCCGCGAGGAGGCCGGGGCCCGCCTCGAACGCCGAGCCGTGGCCGACCGGCGAGAGGTCGGCGGGCAGGTCCGCGCCGCCGTCGGGACCGGGGTCCGCCTGCTCCTCCAGGACGCTGCCGACCGTGAAGCGGCCCGCGGCCAGCGCCGTCCGCGCGTGCTGCTCGGGCAGGCGTGACGAGGAACTCCAGCTTGCGGCGGAGCCGGTCGAGGTCGGCGGTGGGCGTGGTGCCCGCGTGCAGCCTCGCGCCGTCGCGGCGCGGCGGCGGCGTGCGGCGGACGCTGCGGGTGCTGTCCGGAACCACTCGCGCCAGTCGTCGCCGGGCACGGGCAGGGGTTGCGCCGCGTGGGGCGCCATCGCCGCCTCCGCCACGGCGGCGAGGAGGTCCTTCTTGGCGCGGAAGTGCCAGCAGGGCGACGGCTGCTCAACAATCCCTCGCTGACGGGGCAACCCTGAAAATCACTCACAGAGGGATTCCGGGGTGGTCATGACCGGGGGAGCACGGACGCGGTCGCCGCGGGTCCTCGTCCGCGACACCCGCACTGTTCCGGGTGGCCGCCAGATCACGCGCCGCAGCCACGACCCGACCGAGACGCGGGTGTACTTCGTGCCGAGGGAGTCCGAGGAGGCGTCGGCGGTCCACCGCGCGCCCGTGCGGCGGCGGCAGGAGTTCTGGGCGGACGGGTTCCGCGACGCGGGGTGGCGGACCGAGCGCTTCGTCGACGCGTGGGGCCAGCCCGTTCTTCCACTCCCAGGAGGTCGTCCAGGTGCGCGCCGACACCTGGTCGAGGGGGAGCGTCGTCCTGGTGGGCGACACCGCGCGCTTGCAGCGGGACGGGCGCCTCCGGCGCGCTGTCGGCGCCCACGTCCTGGCGGGAGAGGTCAACCGGCACCCGGACGACCTGCCGACCGCGCCGGCGAACCACGACCGGGTGCCGCGGCCGTTCGTCGACGCGATCCAGGGCGAGGTGGAACCGCGCCTGCTGCGCCCGGCCGTGCCGGGGACCCGGCGCGCGGTCGACGCCCTCCGGACCGTCACCGCGCCGGCGCGCCTCCTGCGCGTCCCCGACCTCGCCGCGCGCTTCGCGACGGACGACCGCGGCGGTGGCCGGCGGCTGCCCGAGGACCCGGCTCCGGTCGGCGCCGCCTGAGGCGGGTCGCGCGCGCCCGTGCCGCGCCCTGGTGCGTGCGTCACAGCGCGCCGCCCACGGGTGGTGCGGGCCGGGTCGGACACGGCACGTCACCGGCACCTCCGTGTCCGAAAAGCGGGCGATTCCTCCCCATCACGGTTACTTGACCGGTTTAGTACCTGTCGCTACTGTCGAAGTGTCCCGTTACAGTCGCATTACGCTCCGCTATGCCGTCGCGTATTCGTTGTGTTCGCCCCGCGCGTCCACCTGGTGGGCCTGCGGGGTGTTTGTCTGTTTCGGAGTGCGTGGCGGCCCAGCCCGAAGGATTGTTCTCATGGTTGTGCACAAAATCGCGGTCGTCGTGCACGGCGGTGACCCGCTGTCCCGAGCGGGCCTCGCAGGCTTCCTGGAGCAGCAGCGCTCGCTGGTGGTGCTCGACGAGGACGTCGCCGTCGCCGACCGCGCGAACGGGGTCGCGGTCGTGCTCGACGACCGGGTGGACCCCGTCGGCGTGGTCCGGTTGCGCAAGCTCGTCCTCAGCACGAACCAGAAGGTCGTGCTGGTGACCGGCGAGCTGAGCGAGCTCCAGGTCGAGATGGTGCTCGACGCGGGGGTGCAGTGCGTCGTCTGGCGGCACCAGGCCACGGGGGAGCGGCTGGTGAGGGCGGTGGAGACCGCGGCGCGCGGCGAGGGCGACGTGCCGTCCGACCTGCTCGCGCGGCTGCTGGCGCAGCTGCGGGGCGCGCACCGGCGGACGGGGACGTCGCTGCCGCCCGCCGCCGAGCCCACGCCGCGCGAGCTGGGGGTGCTCCGGCTCGTCGCCGAGGGCCTGGACACCAAGGAGATCGCGGACCAGCTCGCGTACTCCGAGCGCACGGTCAAGGGCGTGCTGCACGACGTGATGGTGCGCAGACGGCTGCGCAACCGGGCGCACGCGGTCGCGTTCGCGGTGCGCGAGGGCTACATCTGATCCGCCTCCGGGGAGCCGCGTCGCGGGAATTGCACGAAAAGACCGTCCGAATTTACATTTTCGGGCAGGCCCGCTTCGGTGAGAATGGCGATGTCCCGTCATCCCGAATCGCAGGGGTAAAGGGGCCCGAACCACGCTGTTCGAGGTGGGCGGCCCCGGCCGAGCGGAGGTGGCTTTGTCGTTCAGCCCGTACATCGGCCGAATGCTCGACGACCTCGCGCTGTACTTCTCGACCAGGCGGAGCGCTCGGCCCGTCGACGAACCGTCACCGACGGTGAACGGTCCTGTCGAGCCCGAGCCCCGCCCGGTGGAGCGGGGGGACTGATCCCGCGGCGCGTCACCGGCCGGAGCCGGAGGCCAGCACCGTGGGCAGCCCCGCCAGGAACTGGTCCAGGTGCACGGCGCGGACGTCGTCGTTGCCCGCGCACTTGTGGGACAGGTCGTAGCGAGCCGGTCGGGAGTCGTCGTGGAAGTACACCGCTCGCGGTCGCAGGTCGTCGGTCAGCTCGAACACCGGGTTCGCCACCAGGAAGTCCCGCACCGCGGGGGTGTCCCGGTTGGCCCGCCACCACACCCGCAGCCTGCCGTTGTGGTTGGGGGCCACGGTGATCGTCGGGCCGAACCGGCGCTTCCACTGGAAGATGCCCTGGCTGATCCACGCCTCCACCGCGCCGAAGTCGACGCGCGAGCAGCCGTTGTCGTCGGCCCACCCGAGCAGCAGGTGGTAGAGCGCCTTGAGGGCCCCGTCGTCGTGGTGGACCTGGCTCCCGTCGCGCACGCCCAGCAGGCGCACCGTGAGCACGGAGCCGTCCGGGCTGCGGTGGCACAGCACGCCCGCGGTCCGCAGCCCGTCGACGACGGCGAACGCGAGCAGACCCCGGCGGAACAGGCACTCGTGCGCCCGCGCCTTGGTCTCGTTGCGGGTCCGCTCGCCGTGCCGCAGCTCCATCGTCGGCACGTGCATCCGGTCGTAGAACAGGTCGAAGGACTCCTCGTCGGTGGCGACGTCGATCGCCACCTCGCGGCTGTTGCGCAGGGCGTTGAACCACTGGCGCTCCCGCTTGGAGACCCCGCGCCGCCAGGAGCCGTCGCCGGTCAGGTCGACCGACAGGTGCATCCGGTACGGCAGGACGAGGGCGCTGTCCCTCGGCAGGGAACCGATCTGCGCGGCCGTTCCGCTCACGGCCACCAGGTCGGCGTCCGGCAGACCGCCGGGCCGGAACAGCCGCCCCCGGTCCAGCAGGTGCTCGCGGCGGTCGGTGGTCGCGACACCGCCGATCTCGCGGCGCTGCTCCAGCAGCTGCCGGATCACCACGCCGTGGTGCACGCCCGCGTACCCGATGCTCGGGCCGTCCGGATCGGCCTCCGACACCGCTGACGTCGCGCGTCGGAGCCGCGTGTCGACCGCGCTGCGCAGCGCGACGAGCCGCGGGTTCTCGCTCTGGTCCCAGGAGTACCCGGCGCGCATGCGCCACCGGTGCGTCTCGGTGAGGATGTTCATGCAGGACGACTCCTCGTCTTCGTTCGAGGCTGTCGCGGAGCCCGTCGCGGTCGGTGGTCCGCTCGGTGTGCAACCGATCATGCTCACGCCGGGCGGGAGGGGGAACGTTCGACCGGACGGACTTTTCGTGCAGGGTTCCGATGGCTGGGAATTCATCTGTGGCGATGGTCACCGAAGAAGTTCCGCCCACTTGTGGCAACAATACGCCCATTCGGGTGGGGAAACGCCCGCCCTACTCGACAGCACTCCGGCCATATCGGATCCGGGCGATCGCCGCAAGGGGGCGTGCGGATTGTGCGATGGTGGGTCCCACGCTTTGGGTATTCGCAGGTGGACGCCATTCGCGGTGGTGAGGGCATTTCCCTGTAACACCCCTTGCCTGCCCAATGTCGGCAGGTTTCCGCCAGGCGTCTCGATTGGAGCCCCGGCGGTATGCGGAAGCTACTCTGGAGTCCTGTCCAGCGTTAAGGATCACCGCATGTCGACGCACAGAATCCCAGTGGTCGTGTACGACGGCGACCCGTTGTCCCGCGCGGGTGTCATCGAGTTCCTGGAGGACCGGCCCGACGTGGTCGTCCTCGACGAAGCCGGTCGGTCGGACGCCGACCGCGCGTGGAGCGTGGGGGTTGTCCTGGTCGACGTCCTCGACGCCGGCGCCGTGGTCCGGTTGCGGACGCTGGTCGCGGACATGGGCGGACGGGTCGTGCTCGTCGTCGGCGACCTCGACGAACCGCAGGTCGAGATGGTGCGCGGCCTGGGTGCCCGCAGCGTGGTCCACCTCCACCACATCACCCCCGCACGCCTGGTCAAAGCGGTGCGGAGCGTGTTCCGCGGTGGTGGCGACTCGGCGGTGAACATGCTGTCCCACCTGTCCGCGCAGGCCCGCGGCTCGCGCAGGGGCAGGCGCGAGAGCATCTCGGCCGAGGCCGTCCCCACGGAGCGGGAGCTGGAGGTGCTCAGACTCGTCTCGGAGGGGTTCGACACCAGGGAGATCGCCGAACGCCTCTCGCTGTCCGAGCGAACGGTAAAGGGCGTGCTGTCCGACGTGATGAGGCGCAAGCATTTGAGGAATCGGGCACACGCGGTCGCGTTCGCCGTGCGCGAAGGCTATATTTGACCACCCTCGGATCCGCTGATATGTGAATCGATGGCGACGGCCTGCACGAAAAGTCCGTCCGGACGGACGTTCCGTCTCCCGATCGACGTGAGCATGATCGGTTTTGCATCGATGTGAATCGCATATCTCCTCGTCGAGAGGGACGGAATCCATGCCTCTGCGCATCACCAAGAAGTTTGAATTCTCGGCCAGTCACCAACTCACGGGACTGCACGACGGCCACCAATGCGCACGGCTGCACGGGCACAACTACGTCGTCGAACTGGAGCTTTCCGCGGCCACGGTCGACGACCTCACGCCGACCGGATTCGTGCGCGACTACGGCGACCTGTCGACGTTCAAGACGTGGCTCGACAAAACGCTCGACCACCAGCACCTCAACGACATCGTCCCCGGAAACCCGACGGCCGAGAACATGGCGGTCTGGATGTTCGACCAGTGGGCCGCCGAGTACCCCGAACTCACCGCCACCCGCGTGTCCGAAACGCCCAAGACCTGGGCCGAGTACCGACCCTGACACCGGCCGTCCACTCCCCGGATCCCGCGGCACAGAGAGGCTCCACGCCACCATGACGACCCACGCCGGACGCGACATCATCGACCTGGCCGAACCACCGGACGAGGACCCGCTCGTCGACGTGGCGCGGCAACTGCTCAAGGAGATCGGCGAGGACCCCGACCGCGACGGGCTCAGGGACACCCCCCAGCGCTTCGCCCGCTGGTGGCGAGAGTTCGTCGACTACCACCCCGGTACCGTCGAGACGCTCTTCGAGTCCACGACCACCAGCCAGCTCGTGATCGTCTCCGACATCCGCGTCTGGTCGCTGTGCGAGCACCACCTCCTGCCGTTCAACGCGGCCGTCACCATCGCCTACCGGCCGACCGGGCACCTGCTCGGGCTGTCGAAGTTCGCCCGCGTCGCGCACCGCCACGCCCACAAGCTCCAGGTCCAGGAGCGGCTCGTGGCCGACATCGCGCACGACATCACCACCATCACCGGCACCCCGGACGTCGCCGTCATCGCCCGCGGCGAGCACCTCTGCATGACGATGCGCGGCATCAAGGCCAGCGCGCTGATGACGTCCACGGCCTACCACGGCGCCTTCGCCACCGACAGCGCGCTGCGCGGCGAACTGCTCTCCCTCGCCCGTCCCTGATCCGGGGGCACACCCGGCGGACCGGCCGCGCCAGGCCGGTGGCGCCGCTCCCTCCCGTGCCCCGACCACGCACCTGGACACGCCACCACTCCAGAGGAAACACCTGATGACAGAGGAAGCACCCGCGGTCCTGCTGGTCGACCCGATCCGCACCGGGGCCAGGTACAAGGCCGCAGCCCGCGAACTCGGGTTCACCGTCGTGTCGGTGTACACCGTGGAGTACAGCGCGGGCAGCCCCGGCCACGAGGTGGGCGACGACGTGTCGCTGTACGCGTCGGACGTCGACGAGGTCGCCAAGCAGGTCGCGGACCGCGGGCTGGACGTGCGCGCCGTCCTGCCGACGTTGGACACGGCCGTGTACCTGGCCGACATGATCGCGGACCGCCTCGGCCTGCCGGGCAACGACCACGCGCTCGCCTGGGCCAGGCGCAACAAGGCGGCCATGCGGCAGCGGGCGCGCGACAGCGGCCTGCGGGTGCCGGAGTTCCGGCTCGTGCCCACGGAGGGGATCGCCGAGGCGATCGGGGAGATCGGGTTTCCCGCCATCGTCAAGCCCACCATGGGGTCCTGTTCGCAGGGTGTCGTGGTGATCTCCGACGAGGGGTCGCTCGGCGCGCTGGACGGGTTGGTCACCCACGACGTGTTCGACGAGCCCATCACCGAGTGGCTGGTGGAGCACTACGTCCGGGGCCGCGAGTTCGCGGTCAACCACTACAGCGCGGACGGCGAGCACCGCCTGGTCGACATCTGGGAGTACCGCCAGCCCGGCGACGGCGACTACGACTTCCCGGTGTGGGAGACCGTCCAGATCGACGGGACGGACCCGGACTTCGCGCGGCTGAGCGACTACGTGCGCGACGTCCTCGACACCTACGGCATCCGCCGCGGCCCGAGCCACACCGAGGTGAAGTGCAACGCCGACGGCGTGTACCTCATCGAGGTCGGCGCCCGGCAGCCCGGCGGGCCCGCGATGGAGATGTGGGGCCGCTACAGCGACCTCATGCGGCCCTACCACGACTCCATCGAGTGCTACCTCGGCCGCCGACCGTCCATCATGGACCGTTCGCCGGACTTCCGGGCGGTCTTCGGCTCCCTGGTCATCCGCAACGACGAGGCCCCCGGCACGCTGCGGGCGGTGCACGGGATCGAGGCGCTGGACGGCCTACCCGGCATCGACCGGGTCATGGTGGAGTGCGCCCCCGGCGACCACGTCCCCCTGACCCGCGACAGCCTCAACATCCCGGTCAGCGTGTTCGTCACCGGTCCCGACCAGGACGCGGTGATCGCCACCCTGGCGATCGTCCGATCGCTGGTGACGCTGGAGATCGAGCCCGACCCGGTCCCCGCGGGCGTGAACGGCTGACATGACCCAGACGCGCGGCACGAGGTCGTTCGGCTTCGTGGAGACCTACCGGGACGTGCTGTCCACACCGGTCGACCGGCGGCTCGCGGTCGTGAGCCTGCTGTCGAAGATCCCGTACAGCATGTTCCCCGTCAGCGCGGTGCTGCTGCTGTCGCCCCGCTACTCCTACGGGGCGGCGGGCAGCGCGGCGGGGGTGATGCTGGTCGCGACCGCGGTGACCAGTCCGCTGCGCGGCAGGCTGGTCACCGGTCGGTCGGGCCGCGTGGTGCTGCTGCTGTGCCTGCTCGGCTACCTGCTCGGCGTCGCCGGGCTGGTCGTCGGCGCGTCGCAGCGGCTGCCGTTCGCCGTCGTGCTGCTGGCGGCGTGCGCGGCGGGGCTGTTCGTGCCGCCTGCGGGCATCCTGCTGCGCTCCCACTGGACGGCGACCGACCGGCTGCGCGGCAGGCCGTCGGGCAACGCGATGGAGTCCGCGCTGATGGACGCCACGCTCATCACCGGCCCGGTGCTGGCCACCTGGCTGAGCGTGTCCGCGCGCCCGGAGGTGCCCTTCATCGCCATCGGGGTGCTCACCGCGGTCGCGGTGCTGCTGCTCGCGGCGCCCGGCGGCGGGAGCGCCCCGACGTCCACGCCGCCCAGTTCGGCGCCCCGGTGGGCGTCCCGGTCGCTGTTCGCCGCGTTCGGGGCGCTGTTCCTCTTCGCCGCCGCGCTGTCCGCGATCGAGATCGCTCTGCCCATCCACGCCCAGCAGCAGGGCGTGACCGGCTACAGCGGTTGGTTCCTGGCCTGCATGTCCATCGGCAGCATCGTCGGCGCGCTCGCGCTCGGGGCGTCCTCGACGCTGGTGTCGGTGAAGCTGCCCGCGCTGCTCGCGTGCTTCGCCGCCGGGGCGTGCGTGCTGGGTCTGGCGATGCTGGTGTCGCCGATCGCCGTGCTGGCCGCGTGCCCGCTCGCGGGACTGGCCATCGGCACGACGTTCGCCCGCTTCTACGGCGCGCTCGGCGAGCTGACCCCGACCGGCGCCGACGGCGTCGTGCAGGGCTGGGCCACCAGCGTCACCATGGTCGGCTTCGCCGTCGGCAGCGCCGCGGGAGCGGCGCTCGCGGGCGCGCACGGAGCACCGGCCTTCCTGTTCCTGTCACCGGTCGCGGGCGCGGCCGCGACCGTCCTCGTGCTGGCGGCCCGTGCCAGGCCGACCGGCACCCACCCGGAGGGGCAACGATGAACTCGGAGTTCTACTCGAAGGTCGCGGACAGGTTCGGGGGTTACTCCAGCGGGGCCAAGCGCACCGAGGTCTTCCCGGACGGCGACCCGGAGGACGCCTTCGACGAGATCACGACGCGCCACGGCCACCCGGACGCGGCACTGCTGGACGTCGGCTGCGCCGACGGCCGCAACCTGCTGCGGATCGCCCCCGAGTTCGGGCGGGTCCACGCCATCGACATGGCGCGGGAGATGCTCGACTCAGCAGTGAGGCACCGCGCGGGCTCCGGTCTGCGCCACGTCGAGTTCGAGCTGAGGGACGCCTCGGCGACCGGCTACCCCGACGAGTCGTTCGACGTGGTCACCTCCCGCCGCGGCCCGCTGTTCACGCGGGAGTACCTGCGCGTGCTCAAGCCCGGCGGTTCCCTGGTGTACCTGGGGATCGGCGAGCAGGACGTGCGCGAGCTGAAGGAGGTCTTCGGCCGGGGGCAGCTCCACGGCCGGTGGGACGACGTGCCCCAGGCCACGCAGGCGCGCGCCGAACTGGAGGCCGCGGGCTTCACGACCGCGCGCGAGCAGAACTTCACCTACGAGGAGTTCTTCCTCGACGCGGGCGAACTCGACACGTTCCTGCACATGGTCCCGATCTTCGAGGACTACGACTCGGAAGCCGACGGCGAGCTGTTCTCCCGCTACGTCGCAGCGGCTTCCTCCGACCGCGGTGTCCGCCTCGGCAGGCACTGGTTCCTGCTGCACGTCCGGAAACCGGCGAGCCCGAGCCGCTCCTGACGCGCGCCACCCAGCGCAGAACGGATCGTGACATGACCATCTTCGAAGACCTCGAGTCCGAGGTGCGGAGCTACAGCCGGGTTTGGCCCGTCGTGTTCGACCGCGCCGAGGGCAGCACGCTCTACTCGGAGGACGGCAAGCCCTACCTGGACTTCTTCGCCGGGGCCGGAGCGCTCAACTACGGCCACAACAACCCGGTGCTGAAGGACGCCCTGCTCGACTACATCAGCAGGGACGGCGTCTCGCACGCGCTGGACATGTTCACCGTGGCCAAGCGCGACTTCCTCCAGACCCTCGACGACGTCGTGCTGCGACCGCGCGCACTCGACTACAAGGTCGTCTTCCCCGGTCCCGGCGGGGCCAACGCGGTCGAGGCGGCGCTCAAGCTCGCCCGCGAGGTGACGGGCCGCCACCAGGTCGTCAGCTTCACCAACTCCTTCCACGGCATGACGTTGGGCGCGCTGGCGGTCAGCGGCAACGCGACCAAGCGCGCCGCGGCGGGCGTGCCGCTGGCGCACACGACCCCGATGCCCTACGACGGGTACCTCGACGGCGCGCTGCCGGACTCCCGCTACCTGGAGCGGCTGCTGTCCGACGCGGGCAGCGGGCTGGACCGCCCCGCCGCCGTGGTCGTCGAGACCGTGCAGGGCGAGGGCGGCCTGGGGACCGCGCGCGCCGAGTGGCTGCGCGACCTGGCCGACCTGTGCCGCAGGCACGGGGTGCTGGTGATCGTCGACGACGTGCAGATGGGCTGCGGGCGCACCGGCGCGTTCTTCAGCTTCGAGGACGCCGGGATCGTGCCGGACATCGTGTGCCTGTCGAAGTCCATCGGCGGCTACGGCCTGCCGCTGGCGCTCACGCTCATCCGCCGCGACCTCGACGTCTGGCAGCCCGGCGTGCACAACGGCACGTTCCGGGGCGTCAGCCCGGCGTTCGTGACCGGCGCGCAGGCGCTGCGGACCTACTGGAGCGACGACGTCCTGGAGAAGTCCACCAGGGCCAGGGGCGACCGCGTCACGGCGGCGCTGGAGGACGTCGTGGCCGCCCACCGCGGCGCGGGCCTCCAGGTGCGGGGCAGGGGACTGGCCGTGGGACTGCGGCTGCCCGAACCCGGCGCGGCGAGCGAGGTGTGCGCCGCGGCGTTCCGCGACGGCCTGCTGGTCGAGACCTCCGGCGCGCACGACGACGTGGTGAAGCTGCTGCCGCCGCTGACCACGAGCGACGACGAGATCGACGAAGGACTGCGCATCATCCGGACCAGCGTGAGCTCCGTTCTCACGCGGTCACGTCATTGAGGAGAGCAGCTGTGAAGACGACCGTCCCGTCCGTCGACCTGGAGCAGTGGCTGACCGCCTCCGCCGACAAGCGAGAGCACGTCGCGGCCGAGCTGGACGCGGCACTGCGGAGCACGGGCATGTTCCTGCTCGACGGGCACGGGGTGCCGCGCGAGGTGATCGACGAGTTCCGCGCACGGGCCAAGGAGTTCTTCGCCCTGCCGCGCGAGGTCAAGGCCCGCTACGCCATCGAGGCCGCCTACGACAGCGGCTGGCTGGAGATGCACCCCGGCGGTGGCGTCGGCGTGCCGAGGGAGGAGGGCGAGGAGGCGCCGAGCGCGCCCGACCTGCACGAGTCCTTCTACGCCAGCCCGACCCACAGCACCGGCAGCCCTGACCTGGACCGGATCTACTACCCGGCCAACCGCTGGCCCGAGGAGATGCCCGAGCTGAGGGCCGCGGCCGAGGCCTACACCGGCCACATGGTGCGGGTCGCCGAGGGCGTCAACCGGCTGCTGGCCTCGGTGCTGGGGCTGCCGGAGGACTACTTCACCTCCCGCGCCACCAAGTCGACCTGGACGCAGAACGCGAGCTGGTACCCGTCGCTCAACGCCGTCGGCGGGGTCGCCAGCGGCCAGCTCCGCAACGGCCCGCACACCGACCTCGGCACGTTCACCGTCCTGAGCCGCCAGCTCGGCGTCGGCGGGCTCCAGGCGTGGAACGAGGAGGACGACTGGTTCGCGCCGCCCTACGGCCCCGACTCGCTGATCGTCAACCTCGGCGACCTCATGGAGCAGTGGACCGACGGCCGCTGGAGGGCGCTCAAGCACCGCGTGCTGGCCCCCAGCCCCACCGCACCCGACGAGGAGCTGCTGTCGCTGGTGTTCTTCTTCGAGACCGACCCGGAGACCGTGGTGGAGCCGCTGGCCGAGCCGATCGGCGGCGGCGCGGGGATGCCCACCGCGGTGGCCCGCCACGCGGTCCTCGCGAAGCTCGGCGTCGTGATCGAACCCACCTCCTGACCGGACGGGGAACGTTCCCTTGAGCAAGATCATCGCAGTGGTGTCCGGCGGGATCGACTCCGTCGTCATGGCGCACCACCTGGCCGAGCGGGGCCACACCCTGCACGTGCTGTCCATCGACTACGGGCAGCGCCACGACAAGGAGCTGGCGTTCGCGCGCGCGGCGGCCGACCGGCTCGGGTTCCCCTACGAGCAGGCCGACCTGAGCGCGGTGAAGAGCGTCTTCCGCGGCTCGTCGCTGACCGACCGGACGGTCGAGGTGCCGAAGTTCGGCACGCCGACCACCCGCAACCCGAACATCGTGCCCAACCGCAACGCGCTGCTGCTGTCGGTGGCGTTCGCGCTGGCGGTCGTGGAGGAGGCCGACGCCGTCGCGTTCGGCGTCATGGCCGACGACGTGGGTCCCTCCGACACCTCGCCGGAGTTCCTCACGCGGTTCCTGGCCATGGAGAAGGTGGCCACCGCGCGTCCCGAACTCGACCTGCTCGCGCCGCTGATCGAGCTGCACAAGACCGGCGTGGTGTCTCTGGGCGAGGAGCTCGGGGTGCCGTGGGAGCAGACGTGGACCTGCTTCCGCGGCGAGGAGCTGCACTGCGGGGTGTGCGCGGCCTGCGCCGAACGGCGCGGGGCATTCGACGAGCTCGGGGTCAAGGACCCCACCGAGTACGCCGAGTAGGGAAGTTCCAGCCGACCACCGGGCGAGCGCTCGGAGTCACGACACACGAGGAGGTGGTGCCTTGTGGAACCGGAACTCGTGGTCAACGAGATCTTCGGCCCCACGGTCCAGGGCGAAGGACGGTCGATGGGGCGCAGGTGCGCGTTCCTGCGGCTCGGCGGGTGCAACCTGTCGTGCCACTGGTGCGACACCCCGTACACCTGGGACTGGCAGGGCGTGAGCGCGAGCGGGGTGAAGTACGACCCCAAGGTGGAGCTGCACCGCAGGACGGTCGCCTCGGTCGCGGAGGAGCTGCTGGCCTTCGGGGTCGACATGGTGGTCATCTCCGGCGGAGAGCCGCTGGGCCAGCAGGCGCGGCTCGTGCCGCTGATCGACATCCTCGTGCGCAACGGGGTCGAGATCGAGATCGAGACGAACGGCACCCACGCGCCCGCGCCCGAGCTGGTCGACGCGGGCGTCCGCTTCAACGTCTCGCCGAAGCTCGCGCACTCGGGCGACCCGGAGGCGCGCCGGATCATCCCGGCGTCGCTGACGAGCCTGGCGACGACACCTGAGACGATGTTCAAGTTCGTCTGCCGGGACACCGACGACCTCGACGAGGTCGCCGGACTGGTCGACCGCTTCGCCATCACGTCGGTGTGGATCATGCCGGAGGGGCAGAGCGGCGACGAGATCGGCAAGCACATGGAGAACCTGGCCGACGAGGTCGTCGACCGGGGTTGGAACCTCACCACCAGGCTGCACACCCTGGTGTGGGGCAAGAAGCGCGCGGTGTGACGGCGGTGGGGGCGGGCCCGGCCCGTCCCCACCACCCCGCCGCCCGGACCGGAACGCAGGTGAAGAGACCCGTCGTGCTACCTGGTGACCAGACCCCGCGATGTCCCGAGACGGCACCGGGGTAGGACGGTGCGCTCGTTCGTCTTCTTCACCACCGCCTACTCGCTGTCGGTCTTCGGCACCTACCTCAACCTGATCGTCCTGAGCCTGTTCACCTTCCAGCTCACCGACAGCGCGCTCGGCACCGGTGCGGCCCTGGCTCTGCGGGTGCTGTCCGGGTTCGTCAGCGGAGTGCCCGCCGGGCGGCTGGCGGGGCGGGCGGACCGGTGGCTGATGATCGGCGCCGACCTCGCGCGGGCCGCGGCCGTGGTCGCCTTGCTGCTGTGGCCGGGCATTCCCGCCCTCGTGGTGGCGTGCGTGGTCCTCGGCGCGGGGAACACGGTGTTCACCGTCGCGCTCCGCAGCGCCGTCCCGGACCTGGTGGGCCAGGAGAACAGGACGCGGGCCAACGGCTACCTGGTGACGGGCCGGGCCGTGGCCACCGTGCTGGGCCTGGCGTCGGCGGGCACGATCATCCCGGTCGGCGGCTTCCAGGCCGCGTTCGCCATCACCGCCGCGTCGTTCCTCTGCTGCGCCGCGGCGGTGGCCCTGCTGCCCCGGCGGGCCAGGGAGGTCACCTCCGCCGACACGACCCCGCCCGCCCTGCGGCACCGGTTCGCGCTGGGCTGGGTCGTCGTCTGCCTGCTGGTGCTGCGCGCGGCCGACGCGCTCGGCTCCGCGTCGCACAACGTGGCGCTTCCGCTGTACGCCGAGCAGAACGGCGCGGTGGCGTTCATGAGCTACTTCATGACCGCGTGGGCGGTCGGCACCCTCTGCGCCCACCCCCTGGTGACCCGGTGGGTCAAGCGCCGCGGTGCACCGCCGTCCGAGCGGGCGTTCGCGGTGGGAACCTGCCTGATGTCCGTGTCGTTCGTCGTCGCGTTCACCGGGGTGCCGACACCGGTCGTGGTCGTCGCCGCGGCCGTCGCCGGCCTGGCCGACGGGTTCACCGAGATCTGTTACGTCTCACGGTTCCAGGCCATGCCCGAGCACCAGCGCGGTAGGTTGTTCGGGTTGTCCGCGAGCGTGGAGGCCGCCGGTTTCGCCGCCGGGACGGTGGCCGCCGGTTTCCTGCTGGGGGCGCTGCCGGTACCGGTGGCGGTCGGGCTGCTCCACGGTGCCACCTGCGTCGCCGCCGCGGCGTTCCTGCTGCTGTTCACCCTGCGCGGCAACCGTTCTGCACTCGACTCGAACCGCACCCAAGGGACAAACCATTGAGGACGAACCCACCGCGCGCGCTGAGCCACGGCGCCCCTCTGGAGCTGACCGACGACGACCCGCGCGACGCGGTCGAGGCTCTTGTGCGGGCTGCCGAGGGGTTTCCGGGTTCGGGAGTCCGAACCCCCGGCGGGCTGCTGACCTACGCGCGGCTGCTGGCACGGGCCAGGCGGCTGCTGACCGGCCTGCGGGAGGCTGGACTGGAGGCGGGCCACCACGTCGTCCTGCACGGTCTGCCGCCCGAGGACTTCTTCCCCGCCTTCTGGGCGTGCGTGCTCGGCGGCGTCGTGCCGGTCGCCATCACCGAACCCGCGTCGAGCGGAGCGGCGCTCGACCGCGTGCGCGGCACGTGGCGCCTGCTCGACGAGCCGCTGGTTCTCACCGACGCGGCGGGCGCGGCGGCGCTGCGCAGGCTCGGCGGACCACCGGGCGTCGACATCGCGCGGTGGGAGGACGGTCCGCCCGCGGCCGACCTGCACCGACCGGACGAGACCGACGTGGCGCTGCTGATCCTGTCCTCGGGGAGCACCGGAACGCCGAAGGCGGCCCGGCTGACCCACCGCGCGCTGGCGGAGTTCGCCGCGGGCACCCGGCGGGAGATGGACCTGCGGCCCGGCGACGTCACCCTGAACTGGCTGCCGGTCGACCACAGCGGCGCTTTCCTGCTCTACCACGTGCTCCCGGTGTTCACGGGGTGCACCAACGTGCACCTGCCGACCGGGTCCGTGGTGGCGGATCCCCTGTCCTGGCTGGACGAGCTGGCCGAACACCGGGTCAACCACTGCTGGTCGCCCACGTTCGGCCTCCAGCTCGTGGCCGACGAGCTGGCCCGCGCGCCGGACCGGTCCTGGGACCTCTCGGCGATCCGGACCCTGTTCTGCGGCGGTGAGCAGGTCCTCGTGCCCGTCGTGCGGCGGTTCCTGGACGCCACGGCGGCGTTCGGCGTGCGGCCCGAGGCGCTCATGCCGGTGTGGGGCATGGCGGAGACCACGACCGCGATCACGCTGGGGCGCTGGACCTCTCCCGGCAGCGTCCGGCACGTGGCCAGGTCCAGCCTGCGCGGCGAGCTGCGGTGGGTCGAGCCCGACGACCCGGACGGCACCGCGTTCGTCGCGGTCGGGCGGCCCGCGCCCGGTGCCGCGCTCCGGGTGGTGGACGCGGAGGGGGAGGTGCTGCCCGAGCGCTGGATCGGCGCGCTCCAGGTGCGCTCGAACCGGGTGACCGCCGGGTACGCCAACAACGCCGCGGCGACCGGGGCCGCGCTGCCGGACGGGACGTGGCTGCGCACCGGCGACCTGGCGTTCCTGGTCGACGGCGAGCTGGTGATCACCGGCCGGGAGCAGGACGTGATCGTCCTCAACGGACAGAACGTGCCCGCTCACGAGGTCGAGGAGGTGGCGGGCGCGGTCGACGGCGTGCCGGTGGGCGGGGTCGGCGCCCGCGGGATCCCGAACCCGAGCACCGGGACCGACGACCTGGTCGTGTTCTTCGAGGCCGTGGCACCCGACCCGGACGAGGTCGGCAGGCGGATCAGGGAAGCCGTGTTCACCAGGCTGCGGCTGACCGCGGCGCGCGTGGTCGCCGTCCCGGCGGGCGAGTTCCCCCGCACACCCAGCGGCAAGGTGCGCCGAGCCGCGCTGCGCGACCGGCCGGACGTCCCCGACGCCGTCGGTGCGGAGGAGCGGGTGGGTGCGCCGGTCGCGTCGGCGGTGGTGGTGGAGCAGTCGACCGTCGCGGCTGTGGTGGCGGACCCGGCCGGGCGTGTGCCGGAGGAGGTCGAATCCGCTCCGCGATCGGTTGACGTGGCGGCGGTCGTCCGCGACGCCGTCGGTGCGGACGCGGATCCGCACACGCCGTTCTACGAGCTGGGGTTGACGTCGGTGCACCTCCTCCAGCTGCGCAAGCGCGTGGAGGAGCGGCTCGGCACACCGGTCGCGACGACGGCGGTGTTCGAGCACCCGACCGTCGCGGCTCTGACGGCGCACCTGGTCGGGCGCCTGTCCGAGGACGTCGAACCCGCTCCGCGCCCGCCCGCGCTACCGGCGGACGGCGGGCCGGACAACCGGATCGCCATCGTCGGGATGGCGGCCCGCTTCCCCGACGCGCCCGACGTCGACCGGTTCTGGGCCAACCTCCGCGACGGGGTGGACAGCGTCCGGGTGTTCGGCCCCGCCGCGGACCCGGCGGTCGTGCCGGTGGGTGGTGTCCTGGCGGACGTGGACTCGTTCGACGCGGACTTCTTCGGCGTGAGCCCGCGCGAGGCCGCGTTCACCGAGCCCGCGCACCGGCTGTTCCTGGAGTGCGCCCACCAGGCGTTGGAGCACGGCGGGTACGCCGGACCGGCGCGCCCCGGCACCCGGATCGGCGTGTACGCCGGTACCGGCATGAACCTCTACGGCCACCAGGACCGGATGGACCCGGAGGCGACCGCGGTCGCCGACGTGCCCAGCGCCATGCAGGCGACCATCGGGGGCGAGCCCGACTTCCTGGCCACCAGGGTCGCCTACCGGCTGGGGCTCACCGGGCCCGCGATCGGGGTGCAGACCGCGTGCTCGACGTCGCTGGTGGCCGTGCACCTGGCGGTGCAGGCGCTGCTGAGCGGCGACGCCGACCTGGCGCTGGCGGGCGCCGCGGCCGTGCGGACCCCCCAGGACTCGGGGTACCGGCACTTCCCCGGCTCGATCCTGTCCCCGACCGGGCGCTGCCGGACCTTCGACGCCGACGCGGACGGCACGGTGGGCGGCAACGGCGTGGCGGCCGTGCTGCTCAAGAGGCTCGACCGGGCCCTCGCAGACGGGGACACCGTGCACGCCGTGATCCTGGGAACGGCCGTGAACAACGACGGCACGGCGAAGGCCGGGTTCACCGCGCCCAGCGTGTCCGGCCAGGCCGCCGTGATCCGGCAGGCGCTGGCGCGGGCCGGGGTCGACGCGGGCACCGTGTCCTACGTCGAGGCCCACGGCACCGGGACGCCGGTCGGCGACCCCATCGAGTTCGAGGCCCTGTCGCAGGCCTTCGCCTCCGCCCGCACCGGGTCCTGCGCGCTCGGGTCGGTGAAGCCGAACATCGGCCACCTCGACAGCTGCGCGGGCATGGCCGGGCTGATCAAGACCGTGCTGATGCTGGAGCACCGGGAACTGGTGCCGACCATCAACCTCAGCCGCCCCAACCCCGCGCTGCGGCTCGACGGCAGCCCGTTCGTGCTCGCCACCGAGCGCCGACCGTGGACCACCGACGGCACACCCCGCCGCGCGGGGGTCAGCGCGCTCGGCGTGGGCGGCACCAACGCGCACGTCGTCCTGGAGGAGGCGCCGCCCGTTCGCCCGACGCCGGACACCGGCGGGGCGGTCGTGGTGCCGCTGTCCGCGCGCGACCCGCGGGCGCTGGCCGAGACCGCGGAACGGCTGCGGGCCCACCTGGTGGCGCACCCGGACCTGGCGGCGGCCGACGTGGCGACGACGATGGCGCTGGGCAGGCGGCACCTGCCGCTCCGGGCCGCGGTCGTGGGACGGACCACCGCCGACCTGGTGCGGGCGCTGTCGGAGACCCCGCGGGCGGGTGGCGGCGGGCCGCTGGTGTTCGCGTTCAGCGGGCAGGGCGGCCCGGTGGCCGAGAGCGCCGAGCGGCTGCGCCGCGAGTTCCCCGTGACCGCGCCCCTGCTCGACGCCTACACCGGCCCCCTGCTCCAGCCGCGGCTGTTCGTGTACCAGGCCGCGCTGGTCGAGCTGTGGCGGTCGTTCGGCGTGCGGCCGGACACCGTCCTCGGCCACAGCGCGGGGGAACTGGCCGCGCTGCACGCGGCAGGCGTCCTGTCCTTCGAGGACGGTGTGCGGCTGACCTCGGTCCGCGGTGAGCTGATGCAGTCCACCGAACCCGGAGCGATGATCGCGGTCGCCACCGAACCCGCCGTGGCGCGGGAGGTCGCGCGGGACAGCGGGACCGAACTGGCCGCGGTCAACGGGCCCCTGTCCCAGGTGCTCTCGGGCGACCTCCCGGCGATCGAGCGGGCGAAGGCCCTGCTGGAGCGGCGGCAGGTGTCGTGGCGGGTGCTGGACGTCGACCGGGCGTTCCACTCGGCCCTGCTGGACCCCGTCCTGCCCGAGTACCGCAGGCACGCCGAGAAGGTCGACCTGCGACCGCCGCGCATCCCCGTGGTCAACGGCCTGGACGGGACCATTCTGTCCACTGTGGATGCCGATCACCTCGGCAGGCACGCCCGCCTGCCGGTCCGGTTCGACCTGGCGCTGGCACGGGTGGGCGACGCGGCGCTGGTCGTCGAGATCGGCCCCGGCGACGTGCTCACCCGCCTGGGCAGGCGCACGTCGCCCGGCAGCCGGTGGGCACCGAGCCAGGGCACCCCGGACGCCCTGCCGCTCGCGGTCGCGGAGGCCTACCGCGGCGGCGCGGACGTGGACTGGACCGCGCTCGCCCCCGGCGGGCGGGTCCCGCTGCCGGGCTACCCGCTCGAACGGAGGCCGGTGGCACGCCCCGACGTGAAGCCCGCCCCCAGCGCCGACGGCGGCACCGCGGACGCGGTCCGCGCGCTCACCGCGCGGCACCTGGGGACCGACCCGGCCACCGTCGACCAGGACCGGTCGTTCCTGGAGATGGGCGCCGACTCGCTGGTGCTGATGGCCATGGTCCGCGAACTCGACCAGGGGTTCGGCGTCCGCGTGCCGATGCGCGACCTCTTCGAGGGCACCGACACACCGCGCAAGCTCGCCGCCCTGCTCGGGCCGCGCACGCCGGTGGCGGCGGTCGAACCGCCCGCACCGCCCCCACCACCCGCACCGGTCGTGGTCGAGCCGGAGCGGCACGAGGGGGCGCGGTCCGTCGTCGACCAGCAGCTCGACCTCGCCCGGCACATGGTGGACCAGGTCACGACCCTGATGGCGCGCCAGCTGGAGTTCCTCGGCGGCGACGGGCCGACGTCGGCGCCGCCGCTCCCCGAACGCCCGCGACCGGAACCGCGACCGGAAACGCGACCGGAACCGCGGCCGACGTCCCCGCTCGGCCCGTACGACGCGCCCTACCCGGCAAGCGGTGCCGCGGTCGACTTCAGCCTCTACTTCTTCGGCGACTACCCGGACCAGGCGGGTCACGACAAGTACCGGCTCATCACGGACGCGGCGGTGTTCGCCGACGACCACGACTTCCACGCGGTGTGGTTGCCGGAGCGGCACTTCCACTCCTTCGGTTCGCTGTTCCCGAACCCGTCGGTGCTCGCGGCGGCGCTGGCCGGGCGGACCAGCCGGATCAGGCTGCACGCCGGGTCCGTCGTGCTGCCCCTGCACCACCCCATCCGGGTGGCGGAGGAGTGGTCCGTCGTCGACAACCTGTCCGGCGGCCGGATCGGGCTGTGCTTCGCCAGCGGCTGGCACTCCAGGGACTTCGCGCTCGCCCCGGAGAACTACGGCAGGCACCGCGAGGAGGTGTACACGCGCCTGGACACCGTGCGGCGGCTGTGGTCCGGTGAGAGCGTCGAGGTCACCGGCGGCGACGGCGACCCGGTCGACGTTCGGCTCTACCCCGGCCCGGTGCAGCCGCGACCGCCGATGTCCATCGCCGTGGTCGGCAACCCGGACAGCTACCGCCGCGCCGCGACCGAGGGGCTCGGCGTCGTGACCAACCTGATGTCGCAGACCGTCGAGGAGCTGGCGGCGAACATCGCGCTGTACCGGCGAACGCGCGAGGAGGCGGGGCTGGACCCGGCCGCCGGACGGGTGGTCGTGCTGGTGCACACCTACCTGGGCGACGACCTGGACGCCGTGCGCGCCGAGGCGTTCGAGCCGTTCTGCGGCTACCTGCGCTCGTCGCTGTCGTTGTTCGGCCAGGTCACCAACAGCCTCGGCGTGCGGATCGACCTGGACAACACGGCACCGGAGGACGTCGACTTCCTGCTGGAGCAGGCGTACCAGCGCTACTGCGAGTCGCGGGCGCTGATCGGGACGCTGGACAGCTCCGAGAAGGTGATGGCGGGCCTGCTCGCCGCCGGGGTCGACGAGATCGCGTCGTTCGTCGACTTCGGCGTCCCCGCCGACCGGGTGCTCGCGGGGCTGCCCGCGCTCGACGCCCTCCGCCGCCGGTACAGCGGCGGCGACCGGGCGCTCTCGGCCGCCGAGCGGCGCATCTGGTTCCTGGAGCGGCTGCACCCCGGCACCAGCACGTACAACGAGCCGAAGGCGATCAGGTTCGACGGCGTGCTCGACCCGGACGCCCTGCGCGGCGCGCTGCGGCGCGTCGTCGAGCGGCAGCCCGCGCTGCGGACGGTCTTCCGCGAGGTCGACGGTGAGCCGAGGGCCGTCGTGCTGGACCGGGTCGACGTGGACGTCCCGGTGGTGGACGTCGCGGGCGCGGACCAGGCCGAGGCGCTCGACGAGGTCCTGCGGACGACCGGGCGCGAGGTGTTCGACCTGGCCGAGGGCCCGCTGCTGCGCGCGACCCTGCTGCGGTTCGCCGCCGACCACCACGTCCTGTTCCTGGTGGCGCACCACATCGTCTTCGACTCGCCGTCCACGGTGGTGGTGACGCGCGAACTGGCCGCGCACTACCGCGCGTGGCCGCGGCAACCGGTCCTGCCGGTCGTCGCCGTGCCCGAGGTCGGCGGGGCCACCGATCCCGAGGCGGACCTCCGGTACTGGTCCGACCTGCTCCGCGACGCCCCGGAGCTGCGGCTGCCCACCGACCGGCCCCGGCCGGCCGTGCGGACGGGCGCGGGGGCGAGCGCGGTCCACGAGCTGGACGCGGAGCTGACCGAGCGGGTGCGGCGGTTCGGCCAGGAGCAGCGCGCGACGGTGTTCACGGTCCTGCTGGGCGCGTTCGCCGTGGTGCTGTCCCGGTTCAGCGGCCAGGACGACTTCGTGCTCGGCACCGGGGTGGCCGGGCGGCCACCGGGTGCCCAGGACACCGTCGGCATGTTCGTGGACACCGTGCCGCTGCGGCTCGACCTGTCCGGCGACCAGGGGTTCGCCGAGTTCGCGCGTGCGCTGAGCCTGTCCACGATGGAGTCCTACGAACACCGCGGTGTGCCGTTCGACCAGCTCGTCCGCGAGCTGAACCCGCGCCGCGACCCCCACCGCAACCCGCTGTTCCAGGTCGCGGTGGAGTACGAGCACGAGGGTTCGGTGGAGTTCGCGCCGCCGAACGTGGCCGCGACGCTGGTGGACCTGCCGAGCGAGCGGGCGCCGCTGGACCTGGTCCTGTACCTGACCCGGCGCGCCGACGGCGTGGGCTGCATCGTCGAGTTCGACACGGACCTGTTCGACCGCGCCACCGTCGACCGGCTGCTGGCGTACTTCGACCACGTGGTGCGGTTGGCGGTGGAGGGCGTCCGACTGTCCGAACTGGACGGACTGGTGGAGGGCGACCGGCTGCTGCTGGAGTCCTGGCAGGGCGCCGAGGTCGAGGACTCCCCGCTGTGCCTGCACCAGGTGGTGGAGGCGCAGGCCGACCGCGTCCCGGACGCGGTCGCGCTGACGGGTCACGACGGGGAGCTGACCTACCGCGAGCTGGACGAGCGCGCCAACGGGATCGCGCACCGGCTGATCGCCTCCGGCGTCGGGCGGGGCGACCTGGTCGGTGTCCACCTGCCCAGGGGACGGGCGCTGGTCGCCGCGGTCCTCGGCGTGCTCAAGGCGGGGGCCGCGTTCGTGCCGCTCGACCCGTCGCTCCCGCCGCGGCGCCTGCGGTTCATGGCCGACGACGCCGCCGTGGCCCTGGTCGTGACCGATCGCGGGCGACCGGTGGTCGAGGGACCGCCGTCGCTGCTCGTCGAGGACGTCGACCCGAGCGCCGAACGCCCCGACCGCGGGGTCGGGCCGGACGACCTGGCCTACTGCCTGTACACCTCGGGGTCGACCGGGCGGCCGAAGGGCGTGCTGGTTCCGCACCGCGGACCGGTGAACCTGGTCCGCTGGCACCTGGCCGAGCGCCCGCCGACGCGCACCCTCCAGTGGGCGTCACCGGCCTTCGACGGCAGCGTGTACGAGGTCTTCACGACCCTCGCGTCCGGTGCCGCGCTCGTGCTCATGCCCGACGAGACCCGGTACGACCCGGCGGCCGTCGCCGACGTGGTCCGCCAGCACGGCGTGGAGCGGTTCACCATGCCGTTCACGGCCCTGCGGCACCTGCTGGAGACCCGCCCGGTGCTGCCGTCGCTCAGGGAGGTCGTGTCGGCGGGCGAGGCGCTCGTCGTCTCGGACGCGGTCCGGGACTTCCTCGCGGGGCACCCCGACTGCGCGCTGCACAACTTCTACGGCCCCACCGAGGCGTCGATCGGGGTCACGACGTGCCGGGTCGACCCGAGCGAGACGCACCCGCCGATCGGCAGGCCCGTCCAGGGCGTCCGCGTCGAGCTGGTGGACGCGCGGGGCCGACCGGTGCCGGTGGGCGCCATCGGGGAGATCCAGCTCGGCGGTGTGTGCGTCGCCGACGGCTACCTCCGGCGGCCCGAGGAGACCGCCGCCGCGTTCGTCGCCCCCGGTCGGTACCGCACCGGCGACCTCGCCCGGTGGCGGGCAGGCGGGACGCTGGAGTTCCACGGCCGCGTCGACGAGCAGGTCAAGATCAGGGGGCTGCGGATCGAACCGGCCGAGGTCCGGCACGTCCTGTCGGGGCTGCCGGGCGTCCGGGAGGCGGCGGTGCTCGTCCGGGACGGGGAACTGGTGGCGTACGTCGCGGGCGACGCCGACCCGGCGGCGCTCACCGACCTGCTCGGCGAGCGGCTGCCGTCCTACCTGGTGCCCCGCCGGTGGGTGCTGGTGGACCGGTTGCCGGTGACCGCCAACGGGAAGCTGGACGAGGCCGAGCTGCCGCCACCCGGCACGGGGGAGGCGCGGGAGTCGGCGCCCACCACGCCCGCGGAGCGGGTGCTGCACGAGCTGTGGTGCGCGGAGCTGGACCGGCGGGAGATCGGTCTGGACGAGTCCTTCTTCGAGCTGGGCGGCCACTCGCTGACGGTCGTCCGGCTGCTCAACCGGGTCAGGGACCGGGTGGGGGCCGAGTGCTCCATGACGGAGTTCTTCCGCGACCCCACCATCCGCGGGATGGCCGCCAGGCTCGACGTGGAGGGGACGGCGCCGCTCACGTCCGCCCAGCGGCGGTTGCGGCGTCGCCACCACGCGCACGCCAACCCCGCGATCTACGCCGGTCTGTCCAGGGTGGACATCGGGGGAGACCTGGACCCGGCACTGCTGCGCGGAGCGCTCGACGAGCTGACCCGCCGCCACTCGGCCCTCCGCACGAGGATCCGCGACGACCGGCAGGAGGTGCTCCGGCCGTTCCCGGTGGACCTCGCGGTGACCGAGCTGGCCGAGGCCGACGTCGACCGCTGGTGCCTCGACCTGGCCGAGCGGGCGTTCGACCTGGGCACGGCACCGCTGTGGCGGGTGGGACTGGCCCGGATCGGCGAACGCCGGTGGGTGCTGGCCGTCGTGGTGCACCACATGGTCTTCGACGGCTGGTCCGCCTCGGTGTTCTGGAACGAGCTGAGCGCGCTCTACGCCGGGGCGGAGCTGCCGCCGCCGTCCGCGCAGTACCCCGACCACGCGAGGGCGGAACAGGAGGCGCTGCGCGACCGGCGGGCGCTGGAGTCGTTCTGGCGCACCGAACTCGCGGGGGCGACCCTGCGTTCCCCGCTGCCGACCGACCGCCCCCGTCCCGCCGTGCTGTCGGGTGCGGGCGCGACCGTGCGCACCTCGGCGTCCGCCGCGGACCTCCGCTCGGCGGCGGCCGGGGCGGGCACGACACCCCACGTGGTCATCGCGCGGGGGTTCGCCGACTGGCTGGCGGCCAGGTCGGGTCAGCCGGACGTCGTCCTGGCCGTGTCCAGCTCGCGCCGGACCCGGTCCGAGCACGAGACGATGATCGGCTACGTCGGGGAAGCGGTGCTGGTCAGGACCAGGCCCGGTGACGACCTCGCGGAGCGCCTGTACGCGGCTCTCGACCACCAGGCCCTCCCGCTGAGCGAGGTGGTCCGGGCGGCCATCCCGCACGAGGCGGACGACCCGTACCCCGCGGTGCTCTTCACGGTGGTGGCCGAACCGCCGGTCGACGTGCGGCTCGGCGGGGCCACCGGCCGCATCCGGGGGCAGGTCGTCCCAGGGCTGGCCCGCACCGAGCTGTACGTGGTGTTCACCCTGGACGGGGACGTCCTCGCGCTCGACGTCGAGTACTCGACGGACCTGTACGACGACTCCACCGCGTCCCGGTGGGCCGCCGAGATCATGGCGGCCGTCGAGGCGGTCACGGCCCGCCGCTGAGCCGACGCCGTTCGCCCGCCCCGGATCCGGGGCGGGCGAACGGGGTTCAGGGCTTGGTCAGCGCGCAGTGCGGCCGGTGCAGGTCCAGCCGCGTCCCGCGACCGAGGCAGGGTGCGATCCGGTCGACCTGCTGGCCGTAGGCGCGGCCCCGCACCGCCGTGGTCGTCCCGTCCGGCGCGACCTCGCAGGGGTTGTCGTCGGTGCACACCTCGCCCGCGGTGTTGTGGGTGTTGTGCACGCCCACCACGGTGACGCCGTCGGCGGCCAGCAGCGGCGACCCCGACCAGCCCTGTGACGGGGCGCAGTCCGCGTCGGTGGCGTAGCGGATCGAGCCCGCCATCTCGTGCGCGCCCTCCCGCAGGCGGTCGACGACGGCCTCGGCCGTGCAGGTCGAACGGCCGCTCGCGTGCACCAGGGTCAGCGGATCACCCGCGCGCACCGGCCCGGACGTGAGGCGGAAGACCTTCGCGCCCTCGGCCGCCAGCCGCGCGTAGCTCTTGTCCAGCCGGTAGAGCGCGACGTCGGTGCCGGTCATCGTGGCGTACACCAGGCGGGTCGCGCGGGCGGTGGCCCGCGGGTAGCCCTGCGCGTCGGCGATGGAGACCTCGCGGGCGGCGGGCAGGTCGACCAGCGCGCTGCCCGGCGCGGGCCGGTCGCCCTGGACGCAGTGGCCGTTGGTGAGCAGCAGCGCGCCGTCCCACGCCGCCGCGCCCGGCGGGCGGACCACCGAGCCGACGCAGCCGTCCAGGCCGACCGAGCCCTCCACGTCCGGGATCACGTCGTCCGGCGGCACGTCCGTGCCGGAGATGATGCCGTCGATCCAGTCGGTGTGCCTCGTGACGTCGGTGTACAGCACGGGCTCGCCGTCGCCGCTCGGCCCGCTGACCACCCCGGCCAGGACCCGGTCGTCGCCCTCGCGGACCAGCGCGGGCCCGCCGGAATCCATGTTCCGCGCGCCGACGCGGCCGTCCCGGCTGCCGACGCACAGCTCGCCGACGGGCGCCGCTGCCGTGCACGTCGAGATCGGCTGAACCGCGGTGTCCGCCTCGTGCAGCCTGGTGGGGAAGCAGTCGGGGTTCGTGCTGTCCTCGCAGGTCATGCCCCAGCCCAGGATGCGCGCGGGCGTGCCGTCCGCCGGGGTGGTCGAGGCGATCCGCACGGGCTCGGCCCTGACCGGGGTGCGCAGGTGCAGCAGCGCGACGTCCCTGCCCCAGAAGCCGCCCTCGTCGCGGCTGGTGGCCAGCCGGTAGTAGTGGTCGACCTCGGCGACCTCGCCGCCCGAGGTGGTGTCGAGCGACCCGACGCGGACCTTCCAGCCGCGCGGGACGCCCGTCCTGGCGTTCGTGGGGTTCTTGCCGGCGCAGTGGCTCGCGGTCAGGACCCACCGCGGCGCGAGGACCTGCACGCCGCAGCCGTGCCCGTCCGGCCTCGGTGGTTCGGGGTAGGAGGGCTGGAAGGACCCGGCGAACGGGTACGCCGCGGTCGACCCGGTGCCGCCGACGACGGCGAGCGCGGGCGTCGCGCCCAGGACGGAGAAGGCCAGCGCGGTGGCGGCCAGCAGGGTGGTGCTTCGCATGGCCCCACCGTGCTGGGCCGGTGTCCGCGTGAGGCGATGATCAGGTGGTGGTTCGGCAACGGACGCAGGCGGAACCGGAGCAGGACCTCGCTCGACGTCGCGGGGTGGGCGGCCGGTCCGCCCGAGGGTGCCGCCGGGGCGCGGGGCCCGCGACGTCGAGCCCGTCGGGAACGGGACCAAGCGGGTGCCGGGGTCGGTGAGCCCGCCGTGGCGGTGGGCCGCGCTGCCCGCGTGGAGCAGCCGGGGCACCGCTCGGACCGGTCGCGCAGGACGGACTCGCCTGCCCCGCCACGTCGGCCTCCGGTGCCCGACCCCCACCGGCCGCTCGTTGTCCGGCGCCGTGCCGGTGCGCCTGGTCGACGGGGGTGACGTGGCCGCCGGGGATCAGCCCACGCGGTCGAGCAGCGCGCGGAGGTCGTCGCGGCGGGGCAGGCGGGCGAGGTGGTCGCGGGTGCGTTGCTCCGCCGTGCGCCTGGTCGCGGCGTCCGCGTCGGTGTCCAGCGCCAGTTCCGCCTGGCAGTGCACGTAGTTCAGGTGGGTGGCGATCCGCATCCCGAACGACGACAGGCCGCGCAGCCGGGCCGTGCCACCCGCGGCCCGGTACCGCTCCACCAGGCGCGCCGCGCCCGAGGCGTCGACGGTCCCGTCCACGGCGTGCCAGTGCGCGAGCACGAAGCCCAGCTCCCGTTCGGGACTGCCGGTGTCGGTGCCGTCCCAGTCGAGCACGGCGAGTCGTCCCCCGACCACCAGGAGGTTCGACGGCTGCACGTCCAGGTGCAGGAGCTGCTGCGCGTCCGTCGGCGGTTCCGCCGTGATCGCCGCCAGGTCCAGGATCCGAGGCAGGGCGGCCACCAGGTCCGCGGTCCACTCGGCGCCCGCCCGCGCGGCGGCGGCCACCACCGTCGACCAGGCCGCCTCGTCGGGACTGGTGGAGTACCACGGGTCCGGGTCGTTGACGGGAGGAGCGCCCAGCGCGTGCATCCGGCCCAGCGCGTCGCCGACCAGGTCGGGCACCTCGCCCGCGCGGACCGGGGTGCCGTCGAGCCACTCGTAGACGCGCACGAGCTTCCCGTCCAGCTCCGGCGGCAGCCGGACCAGGTAGCCGCCGGAGGTGGACGGGACGTTCGCGGGCGACAGGATTCCGACGTCCGCGGTGAGGTCCCGGAACGTGACCTCGCGGTCCACCTCGGACTCCTGGAGCCCCCACAGGAACTCCTTCACCGCGTAGCGCGCCGCGCCGGTCTCCAGCCGCCACACCACGCCGACGGAACCCCGCCCCGCCGGGACGATGCTGCGGGGGCCTCGCCGTTCGACCGCGAAGTGCGCGCACAGGTGGTCCGCGAACTCCGCGAGCCGGTCGTCGTCCACGGCCGTCATCCCACCACCTCGTGCCGAGCGGGGTGCGGGCCGCGTCCGGGAACGGCGGGGTGGTCCACCGCTCAGCCGCCGATCCGGCCGCGGTCGGCCCGGTAGACGGCGACGACGGCCGGTCGGGGTTGGCTGGTGCCACCACCCGGCCAGTGCGAGGCCGGGTTCTCCACGGTGGCGTCGTCGACCTCGCCGGGGTGCTGCACCGAGACGAGCACGAACCGCTCCGCGACGACCGGTCCGCAGGCCTCCGCGCCGATCGGCACGGTCAGGAACTGCCGGACGTGGCCGCGTTCCGCCCCGTCCAGCGGGGTGGCGAACAGCCCGTCGTTGGAGCCGAGCGCGTTGCCGTCGGTGGTGATCCACAGGTTGCCGTGGCCGTCGAAGGTGACGTTGTCGGGGCAGGAGATCGGGCTGACGTGGGTCTTGTCGTACCCGCCGTAGTAGGTGTCGGCCGCGCTCGGGTCGCCGCACACCAGCAGCAGCCGCCAGGTGAAGCGGGTCGCGGTGTTGTCGGACAGGGCCTCCTCGATCTCCAGCACCTGCCCGTTCCTGTTGCCCACGCGGGGTGACACCTCCGTGGCGCCCTCCCGGCCCGGCTTGCCCCGGTCGGTGTTGTTGGTGAGCGCGGCGTAGACCCTGCGGGTCCGGGGGTGCGGTTCGACGTCCTCGGGGCGGTCCATCCTGGTCGCACCGACCGCGTCCGCCGCCGCGCGCGTGAAGACGTAGACCTCGTCGGCGGAGAACCCCGGCACGAAGGACCTGTCGCCGTGGGCCAGGGGGATCCACTCCCCGCTGCCGTCGAACAGGCCGTCCGACGGCGGCCTGCCCGACCCGTCGACCTCCTCGGCCGGGCTGTCGCCGGTGAACCTGGCGACGTACAGCGTGCCGGAGTCGAGCAGGCGCTTGTTGTGCTGGCGGGCGTGCCTGCTGCGCCCCGGCTTGACGCGGCCGTCGGTGACGAACTTGTACAGGTACTCGAAGCGCTCGTCGTCGCCCATGTACGCGGCCACGCGCCCGTCCCGCGCCACGATCACGTTGGCGCCCTCGTGCTTGAACCGGCCGAGGGCGGTGTGCTTGACGGGCGGCTCGTCGGGCTCGAACGGGTCGACCTCGACGACGTACCCGAACCTGTTGGCCTCGTTGGGTTCCCGCGCCAGGTCGAAGCGCTGGTCGAACAGCTCCCACTGCCGGATGCCCGCTCCGCGGGTGAAGCCGTAGCGGGCGAGCCGCGACCTCGCGACGGGATCGGCGACCGCGTCGGCGTTGGCGAAGGCGATGGTGACGTTCTCCTCGCCGGAGAGCACCGTGCCCCAGGGCGTGAGGCCGCCGGAGCAGTTGCTCTGCGTGCCCAGCACCACCGTGCCCGTCGGGTCGGCCGAGGTCGTCAGGTACGGCGACCCGGCGGCCGGTCCGCGCACCTCGAACGGCGTGGTCAGCGTGATGCGGCGGTTGTGCTCGCCGTCCACCCTCGCGTGGAGCCTGCCGGTGCGGTGGTCGAGTTCCACGAGCACGACGGACATGCCGTGGGCTGCCCAGCCGATCTCCGCCTGCTCGCGGGTCAGGGGCCGCGAGCCCCACTCGCGGAACATCAGCTCCTCGGACGAGTACTCGTGGTTGTTCACCATGAGCCACCGGTCGTCGCACCCCGGAACCGGCACCAGGGCGCAGTAGTCGTTGTTGTACCCGAACTGCGCCGCCTGCGCGGCCGCGGTCTGGTTGTCGAAGTCCCACTCCGGTGCTCCGGGGAGCACCGGGTCGCCCCAGCGGATCAGGACCTCCTGCACGTAGCCCTCCGGGACCACGACGGCGTCCTCGCGGTTGGGGGCGACGGGCTCGAAGTCCACGCCGGGGGCGCACGGGTGCGCGCCGGGCTCGGCAGGCGCGGCGGTGGTGCGGAGCGCCGCGCCACCCGCGACGGCCAGCACCACGCCCGCCCGCAGCAGACCGCGCCGCGACAGGACCCCGCCCGCGACGTCGCCGAAGTACTCGTTGTCCGACCGGTTCGGCTCGTCCCGCGCGCACGCGCTGCCGCACCGGTAGGCGCAGGTCCTCGCCGAGCGGCCGAGCGGGTGGTCGGGCAGCAGCGGGAGACCGGGGTACTGCTTCCCCTGGGACAAGGCGACCTCCGTGCAGTCGTGCCGGGAACAGCCGTGAGCGGGAGCGCCGTCACGCGGGAGCGCGTGCGGCACCCCAGACCTCCGCGCGGACGTCCACCTCCCGCCGGGCCACCGAGTCCGCGCACTCGGCCGTGAGAGAGCCGGGCCACCGCACCACGCCGTGCAGCGGCTCCAGCCTGCAACCCCGCAGCTCCTTGGCGCGGTAGGCGCCGTTCCCGAAGCGGAACCGGCGCACGCCCGCGTCGAGCCCCCACAGCAGGGGCTCGTAGAACATCAGGTTGAAGTAGACGAACGCGTCGCCGATCGCCGAGTAGTCGAAGCCCACGCTGCGGATGTGCAGGGTGTCCCCGTCGCGCAGGCAGACGCACACACCGACGGCCGTGCCGTCGCGGTCGGCGGTGAACACCAGCACGTCGTCGTCCAGCGTCGAGGCGAGGTCCCGGTAGTCCTCCAGCACCGACTCCACCGAGGCCGCCACGCCGTACTTGTCCGCCAGCCGCACCTGGAGCAGCGCGGTCCGCTCGCCCAGCACCGCGGTCGACTCGTGCACGGCGGTCGTCAGCCCGGAGGCCAGGTACTGCCCGCGCTCCCGGCGGATGCTGCCGCGCCGCCCGCGCGGGCGGCGGGCGAGGTAGCCCTCGAAGTCCGTCCACTCGACGTCGAGGACGGTGTCGGCGCCGACCACGGCGTGCTCGCGCGTCCCCAACGCCTCCGCGATCTCCTCGACCACCGCGCCGTCGGGCAGGTAGGCGAACGTCAGCACCGAGCCGTCCGCGTCGGCCAGTGCCGACGCCGCGGCGGCCAGTGCGGCGCGGACCTCGGTCTCGACACCGCCCAGGACCCGGAACAGGCAGCGCGACCCGGAGACCGCTGAGAACAGCTGCGGGTACAGCCGGTCGACCGGCACCGGGGGCGTGCCGTTCGGGCCCGGCCAGAGCAGTTCGACGACGTCGTAGTTCGCGGAGGCGCGGGACCCGTCCTCGGTCGCGCGCAACGCGGTGAGGCCGAGCAGCTCGCCGCGGTCACCCCTGGCCGTGACGTACCGCATGCGCCCCCGGGACCGCCGGTCGCAGTACCGCAGCCACGCGACGGACTCGTGCAGCGGGACGTCCGGTGCGAGCCGCCGGTACTCGGTCGCGAACGCCGCCACGTCGTCGTGGACGGCCGTCGTGATCACCGGGCACCGTCGCCGAGCGCGGACGCCAGCTCGCGGACGGTCGGGTGGTCGAACACCAGGTCCACGCTGATCGCTGTGCTCATCCTGGCCTTGATCCTCGACACCAGCCGCAGCGCGAGCAGGGAGTGCCCGCCGAGGACGAAGAAGTCGTCCTGCGCGCCGACCCGGTCGCGCCCCAGCACCTCGGCCCAGATCCTGGCCAGGTCCTCCTCCCGCTCCGACAGCGCCTCGGTGGCGGTGGGCTCCTGGTCGACCAGGAGCTCTGGGGCGGGGTCGGGCAGCGCGCGGCGGTCGGTCTTCCCGTTGGCCGAGGTCGGGATCCGGGGCAGCGGCACGAAGTCCACCGGGACCATGTACGCGGGCAGCCGTCCGGCCAGGTGGGCGGTCAGCTCCGCGCTCGCGGGCGCGGCACCGGGCTTCGGGACGACGTAGGCGACCAGGCGCACCGGATCGCCCCGCAGGTCGACCGCGCAGTCCCCGACGGCGTCGTGCGAGCGCAGCGCGTGCTCGACCTCCTCCAGTTCGACGCGGTAGCCGTGCAGCTTCACCTGGCTGTCCACGCGGTGCAGGAACTGGAGGTGGCCGTCCGCGCGCCGCCGCACCACGTCACCGGTCCGGTAGAACCGCAGGCCGGGGGCGAGTTCGACGAACCGCTCGGCGGTCAGCTCGGGCGAGGTGTAGCCCGCGGCGAGCCCGGCTCCGCCGATGTGGAGCTCACCGGGCAGCCCGACGGCCGTCGGCATCCCGGCGGGGTCGAGCACCCGGACCTCGGTGTTGGGCAGAGGCCGTCCGATCGGCACCGCGGTCTCGTCACCCCGCACGCGGTACGCGGTGGACCAGATGGTGGTCTCGGTGGGCCCGTACAGGTTCCAGCACCGGTCGACCCTGCCCGCGAGCCACGCGGCGAGGTCGGCGGGCATGGTCTCGCCGCCGCACAGCGCGGTGAAGCCGCCCTCGGGCCGCCAGTCGACCTCGGCGAGCATCCGCCACGTCATCGGGGTCGCCTGCGCCACGGTGGCCCGCGACGCGGTGAGCAGCGCGGCCAGCGCCTCGCCGTCGGACACGACCCTCGTCGGCGCGATGACGAGCGTGGCGCCCGCGACCAGGGGAGCGAACAGCTCCAGGGCGGCGATGTCGAACGTCGCCGTGGTGACGGCGAGCAGGACGTCCCGCTCGGTGATCCCGACCTGGCGGCACATCGCCCTCAGCAGGTGCGAGAGCGCCCCGTGCGGCACCAGCACGCCCTTGGGGTCGCCGGTCGAGCCGGACGTGTGCAGGACGTAGGCGAGGTCGTCGCCGCCCACCGCCGTGACGACGGGGCCACCCGCACCGCTCCCGTCGACCAGGACGACCTTCCGGCCGTCGAAGAGCCCGGCCAGCGCCCGCTCGGTGACCACGACCTCCACGGCGGCGTCGGCGAGCACGAAGTCGTTGCGCGACCGGGGGTGGCGGTGGTCCAGCGGGACGTACGCCGCACCCGCCATGGCGGTGCCGAGCAGGGCCACCACCAGCTCGCAGGACCTGTCCACGCACACCGCCACCCGGTCCCCGACCTCGACGCCGCGCCGCGCGAGCGCCCCCGCGAGCCCCGCCGCCCGGTCGTGCAGCTCCCGGTAGGTCAGGACGTCGTCACCCGCCCTGACCGCGACGGCGTCGGGCCGCGCGGCCACGCGCTCCCGGAACAGGTCGACCAGGGTCGGACCGCTCTCGTCCACGGACACCTCGGGGACGGTGGCCGCCTCCGCCTCCCGGTCCGCGTCGACGAGCATGTCCAGCGAGTCCACCGGCGCGTCCGGCGAGTCCACCGCAGAGGCCAGCAAGCGCTGGAAGTGGCCGACCATGCGCTCGGCGGCGTCGGGGTCGATCAGGTCGGTGTTGTACTCCCAGATCAGCGTGAGCCGCTCCCGCTCACCGGGAGCCCCCGAGGTCCGGAGCTGCTCGGCCCTCGGCACGACGACCACGTTGACGTCGAACTTGGCGGTGTCGTTGTGGTACTCGGTGAGCGTGCCCACCGCGTCCGGCCAGTCGAAGGGCGGCACGGGGGAGTCGTGGAAGCTGAAGCACGTCTGCACCAGCGGGTTGCGGCTGGCGTCGCGGGGCAGGTTCAGCTCGCGCACCACGTCCTCGAACGGGGCGTCCTGGTGGGCCAGCGCTTCGAGCACCGCGGTCCTGGTCCGCGAGGCCAGCTCGCGGAACGACTCGGCACCGGTGACCTCGGTCCGCAGCCCCACCATGTTGACGAGCATCCCGATCAGGTTCTCGGTTTCCACGCGGTCCCGGTTCGCCATCCACGAGCCGACGCACAGGTCCCGCGCGCCGCTGTAGCGGTGCATGAGCAGGGTGAACGCCGAGAACATCAGCACGAACAGCGACAGCCCCTCGGCGGCGGCGAACTCGCGCAGCCCGGCGTAGAGCGGTCCGGGCAGCGCGACGCGCAGCGCCCGTCCGCTGAACGTCTGCTTCGCGGGCCGGGGGCGGCTGACGGCCAGGTCGAACGGCGTCACCCCGGCGAGCTTGCGCTTCCAGTAGGGGAGCACCTCGGCGCGCCTGCCGCCGAGGTAGCGCTCCCGCTGCCAGGCCGAGAAGTCGGCGAACTGGACCGGGAGCGGGGCGAGCGCGGGCTCCGCGCCGCGGACCCACGCGCCGTAGAGCTCGGACACCTCGCGCCAGAGCACGGCGACCGACCAGCCGTCGTGCACCAGGTGGTGCTCGGTCTCGGTGATCACCCAGTCGTCGTCGGCGACGCGGTAGAGCTTCCAGACGATCAGCGGCCCGTGCTCCAGGTCGAACGAGCGGGCGATCTCCTCCCGCTGCCCGCGCGCCAGCGCGGCCTCGCGCTCGGACTCCGGGAGGTGGCGGAGGTCCTCCAGGGGGAGGGGGACCTCGGTGGGCGGGTGCACGACCTGCACCGGTCCGTCGAGGGAGTCGTGGAAGGTGGTGCGCAGGACCTCGTGCCGGGCGACGACCTCGGTGAGCGCGCGCTGGACCAGGTCCGGCCGCAGGTCTCCGGTGAACCGCACGCCGCACTGGAAGTGGTAGGCGCGGTTGCCGCCCACGAGCCGGTCGAGGAACCAGACCTGCTCCTGCCCGAACGACACCGGCGACGGCGCGCCCGCGACGGACGTCGGCACCAGGGGCGGTTCGGTGCTCGCCGCACGCGCGGGTGCCCCGCCCAGCGCGAGCGCCATGCGCTCCACGGTGGGGTGGGACAGCGCGAGCCCGGTGGGCACGTCCACGTCGAACACGCGCCGCAGCCGGGTGGCGACCTGCGCGGAGAGCAGGGAGTTGCCGCCCAGGTCGAAGAAGTGGGCCGTGCGGCTGGTGACCGGACGTCCGACCAGGTCCGCGATCAGGTCGGCGACGAGCTGCTCGACCCCCGGCCTCGGCGGCTCGTCGTCGTCGGTCCGACCGGACTCGGCGGCCAGCTCGCGCAGCGCGGAGCGGTCGACCTTCCCGTTGCCGTTCAACGGGAACGCGGGCAGCGGGCGGAGGGCACCGGGCACCATGTAGGCGGGCAGCAGCTCGACGAGGCGCGCCTCGACCCGCGCGGGGTCGAAGTCCTCGGCGACGACGAAGGCGGTGAGCCCGGTCAGCGCGGTCCGGGGACCGGTGGCGACGGCCACCGCGCCGCGGACGCCGGGGCAGGCCAGCAGCGCGGCCTCGACGTCGCCCAGTTCGATCCGGAACCCGTTGACCTTCACCTGGTTGTCGGCCCTGCCCAGGAACTCGATCGCGCCGTCGGGCATCACCCGGCCCCGGTCCCCGGTGCGGTACAGGCGCTCCCCGGTGTCGGGGCGGGTCGGGAAGCTCGCCGCGGTGCGCTCGGGATCGCGCCAGTAGCCCCTCGCCAACCCGGTACCGGTGATGCACAGCTCACCGGTCAGGCCGTCCGGCACCGGCCGCAGGTCGTCGTCGAGCACGAGGCAGCCCTCACCCGGCAGCGGGACGCCGTAGGGGATGCTGGTCCAGGTCGGGTCGACCTCGTCGATGACGTGGACCAGCGAGTAGATGGAGTCCTCGGTGGATCCGCCCATGCTGACCAGGGTGGCGTCCGGGAAGTGCGCGCGGATCCGGTCCGGCAGGTCGACGGGGATCCAGTCACCGGTCAGGATGACCAGCCGCAGCGCCGGGGGCGCGGGCGTCCCGGTGTCCTCCAGCCAGGTCAGGAGCATCCCCATCAGCGCGGGCACGCTGTGCCACACGGAGACCCCGTGCCGCAGCATCGACTCGACCCAGTGCTCGGGATCGCCCGCGGCGTCGGCGTCGGGCAGCACGACCGCGCCGCCGACGGCCAGCGGCCCGAAGACGTCGTAGACGGACAGGTCGAAGCTCAGCGACGACAGGCCGAGGGTCCGGTCGGCGGGCCCGACCCCGAACCTGCGGTCGACCTCCAGCACCGTCTCGGTGACGCCGCCGTGCTCGATCATCACGCCCTTGGGCACACCGGTGGACCCCGAGGTGAACATGACGTAGGCCAGGTCCCCTGGGAGGTCGGGGGAGGGCGGGCCCGCCACCGCGGTCAGCCGTTCGTCCACGAAGGACTGCTCCACGCCGGTCAGCCCGCAGAGCAGACCGGGCCGGGTGAGCGCGATCCGGCACCGCGCCAGTTCCAGGACCTGGCGCAGCCGGGCCTCGGGCAGGCCGGGGTCGACGGGCAGGTAGGCGGCTCCCGACTTGAGGACGCCGAGCACCGCGACGACCTGCTCCCACCCCTTGCGCAGGGCGACCGCGACGAGTTCGTCCCGGCCGACGACCGGCCGCAGCCCGACGGCCACGGCCTCGGCCAGCCCGTCGAGCTCGCGGTAGGTCAGGGTGCGGTCGGGCGTGACGACCGCGACCGCGTCCGGCGTGCGGGCGGCGGAGTCCTCGACGAGCCGGTGCAGCGACCGGGCTGAGGTGTTGTGGTCCATGAGGCGTTCCCCTTCTGGTCGGTCCGGCGGTCAGCGCAGGTCGGCGACGAGTTCCCCGAGGTGGTCCATGCCCCGCAGCACCGACTTCCGGTCGACGCCGAAGTCGACGAGGCACGCGATCTCGTCCACGCCCGCCTCCGCGAACGCGCTCACCGCGCGGTGCGCCGTGGCCAGGGACCCGAACAGCCCGCTCTCCCTCGAGTAGCGGTCGAAGGCGCGCCGCACCAGCGCCTCCGCGTCGGCCTCGCTCACCTCGTCGATGCCCTCCGTGGTCGGACCGGAGCGGGTGGTCAGGTCCAGCGAGCTGGCCAGGTAGCGGCTGAACGGCTCGCGGACCTCCTCCAGGACCTGGTCGTCGGACGTGCCCAGGTAGGTGTGCAGCATCAGGGTCACGTGGCCGCGCGCGTCGGGTCCGTGCGCGGCGCGCAGGGCGTCCCGGTAGACGCCGATGTTGCGGGCCAGCACGGCCGGTCGCTGGCCGAGCACGTGGGTGAGCAGGTTCCCGCCGAGCCTGCCCGCGGTGCGGAACGTCTCGGGGTTGCCGGAACTGGTGATCCAGAAGGGCAGTTCCGGCTGCACGGGGGTCGGGAAGATCCGCACCGTGGACGTCCCGCCGCTGCCGTCGGTCCTGGTGATGCTGTTCCCCGCCCACAGCGCGCGCACCACCTCGACGTGCTCGGCCAACAGCGCCCGCCGGTCGGCGTAGGCGCGGGTGGGGTCGGGGTGCAGCAGGAAGTCCACCGCGTGCCAGCCGGAGGCGAAGGCCACCGCGGCCCGGCCGTCGGAGAGGTTGTCGACCATCGACCACTCCTCGGCCACCCGGATCGGATCGTGCAGCGGCAGCACGACGCTGCCCGCCCTGACCCCGATCCTCTTCGTCACCGACGCCACGGCCGCGCCGGTGATCGCCGAGTTGGAGTACAGGCCGCCGAACCGGTGGAAGTGGCGCTCGGGCGTCCAGACCGCCGTCAGCCCCGCCTCGTCGGCGAAGCGGGCGCCGTCCAGCAGCAGGTCGTACCGCCCTCGGTCGTCGCCCGAGGCGTCGTCGGCGAAGTAGAACAGGCTGATGTCCATCGGGTTCTCCCTGTCGGGTCGGGACGGTCGTGGTCAGGCGGAGGCCCCGGAGTAGCGGCGCAGCCCGGCCCTCCAGAGAGCCCTGGACGCGAGCGCGAGCGCGACCGCCAGCGCGGCCTGGGTCGCGAGGGACTGGAGCGTCAGCCGGGACGTGAGCGCCTCGGCGGGGACGGTGACGGCCAGGCCGATCGGCACCAGGAAGGTCAGGCCCACCCGCAGCCAGCCGGGGTAGAGGCCCACCGGCCAGCGCGCCGCCTGGTACACCCCGGAGAACAGCTCGGCGACGTTGTCCAGCCGCACGAACCAGAACGCCGTGGTGGTGACGATCATCAGGAAGCTGTGGACGAGCACCGCGCCCAGCACCAGCGACACCGCGAACGCGACCAGGGCGAGCGGGGCGACGCCGTCGCCGAGCCACACCACGGCGACCGCGACCACCCCGGCACCGGTGAGCAGGTCGAGCCCCTGCCACAGCCGCACCGCGCGGACGCTGACCACCAGCTGCGCGTCGGCCGGTTTGGTCAGCACGTGGTCGAGGTCGCCGTCCTGGATGTCGGTGAGCAGCTTGAGCGCCGCGGGCATCACCACCATCTGCACGAAGCCGTTCATCATGGTGAACACGCCCATCACCACCAGCAGCTGCTGGGAGGTCCAGCCGTTGAGCCGGTCGACCTCCCCGAACACCAGCGCGAGCACGGCGGCGCCGGTGACCAGCGACAGCGCGGAGTTCAGCAGGCGCGCCAGGAAGTTCGCGCGGTACTGGACCTCGTTGAGCACCTGGACGCGGAGGAACCGCCACACCAGCCCGGCCATCACGCGCCCACCCCCGCGTACCGGCGCACGGCCCGCTTCCACACCACGGCCACCGCCGCCGCGCCGACCGCGATCCACAGCGCCTGCGCGGCGAGGCCGCCGAGCAGCCACGCGGTGGACCGGCTGCTCACCAGCGAGTCGATGGGGAAGCCGAACGTCCACTTGAACGGCAGGTGGTCGGCGACCGACCGCGCCCAGTCGGGCAGCAGGGCCAGTGGCACGAGCCGTCCCGACAGCAGGAGTTCGAACACCAGGTACAGCTCGAACAGCGCGCTGGCGCGGGTGGTCCAGAACGTGACGAGGCCGAGCAGCCACAGCAGCAGCGACCGGATGACGAACGCGCCCCAGATCGCGACCAGGAACACCGCCACCTGCACCGGGCGGACGTCGATCGTCGGCTCGAACACCCACGTCAGCAGCGCCGCGATCGGCAGCCACAGCACGATCCAGACGACCTTGGCCCCGGCGAACCCGGCGAGGTCGTGGTGGACGGGGTGCACCGGCAGCAGGAGCCGTCCCGACATCCGGCCGCTGGCGATGCGCCACTCGAAACCGGGGGGCGCGTAGACCAGGTTCATGTTCCGGACCAGGGTCCACAGGATGTAGTAGGCCGCCAGCGACCCCGCGGTGTAGCCGCCCACGCTGCCGCCCTTGGCCTCGGCGACGGTCCGCCACACCACGAGGTAGATCACCGGTTCCGCGAGCATGCCGACCAGGAACAGGTAGTTGGCCGCCCGGTAGCTGAAGTGCTGGACGGCGGAGAGCTTGCCCGCCTGGACGTAGAAGTCCGCCAGCGCTCGCAGCCTCGCCGCCGGACGCTCCCGCACCACCGTCATCGCGGCACCTCCGCCACCGCGCCCGCGGTCCCGGAGGAGAAGACCTGCCCGATGACGTCCTCGACGGGCGGCGCCTCCACGGTCAGGTCGAGGACGTTGTGCTCGGACAGCAGCTTCGCGATGGCGGCGGGCGCGGTCGCGCGGGGCACCCGCAGCCGGACGCGCCCCCCTTCGGAGGAGAGCACCTGACCGCAGCCCCGAAGGTCGGGGTCCACCTCGTCGAGCGTCGCCTCGATCTCCCGGTGTGCGGCGAACTCCTCGCCCAGCGCGGACAGGTCGCCGTCGAACAGCAGCCCGCCGCGGTGGATCACCACCACCCGCCTGCACAGCGCCTGCACGTCGGCCATGTAGTGGCTGGTGAGCAGGACGGTGGCGCCGTGGCGCCTGCTGTACTCGGCGACGAAGGACCGCACCCGCTTCTGCATCGTCACGTCCAGCCCGAGCGTGGGTTCGTCGAGGAACAGCACCTCCGGCCGGTGCAGCAGCGAACCGACCAGCTCCGCCTTCATCCGCTCGCCCAACGACAGCGTGCGCACCGGTTTCCTGATCAGGTCCCCGATCTCCAGCAGCTCCACCAGTTCCTCGCGCGTGCGCCGGAACCGCGCCGGGGGGACCTGGTAGATCGCGCGGTTGAGCTCGTAGGAGTCCGAGGCGGGCAGGTCCCACTGCAACTGGTGGCGGTTGCCCATCACGAGCGCCATCCGGCGCAGGTACTCGCGCTCCCGCCGGGCGGGCACGTGCCCCAGCACGGTCGCCGCACCCGAGGTGGGGTGCAGCAGGCCGGAGAGCATCTTCAGCACCGTGGTCTTGCCCGCGCCGTTGGCACCGAGGAAGCCGACCACCTCGCCGCGCGCCACGGTCAGGGTGACGTCCTCGACGGCGTGGACGGTGCGGGTCCTGCGCCGCACCAGGTTCCCCACGGCGGCCCGCAGGCCGGGTTCCCGTTCGGTCACCACGAAGGACTTCGACAGCGCCCGGACGTCGATCGCGATCTCCGCGCTCATGCCACGGCCTCCCCGTCGTCCACGAGCACCATCCGGAGTTCGGAGGTGTAACCGGCCCCGGTGGCGTCCTCCAGCCAGTTCTGCGACAGGTCGGGCAGCATCTCCGCGACCGTCACCGGCTCGGGCCTCGGCAGGCCGCCCGCCTGGCGCACCGCCTTGGCGAACCGGTCGACCAGCGGACCGGAGGTGAAGTCGAGGAAGATCGGCTTGCGTTCCCCGCGCACCCGGTAGAAGGCGAGCCTCGGCAGGCCGTGCTCGGCCCTCCAGCGCTGGGCGCCGCGGAACCGGTCCACCGGCTGCTTCGCCGTCGCCCACCCGATCTCGGCGGGCGGGAACGACCAGGTCTCCCTGGCCAGCACCAGCCGGTCGATCGAGATCCTCGGCCGGTGCGGGGCGGGCGGCAGCGGCCGGAAGGCGTCGACCACGGCGGCCGACAGCTGCTCGCCCAGCAGTTCCAGCAGGTCGAAGTCGCCGTCCCCGCGCCGGGAGCGCACGACGAGCCGCCCGGCCTCGCGGTGCACCTCCAGCGCGGCGGACGGCACCACCGGGCCGGGGGCGCCGCTGTCGTCGTCGTGCAGGCACCAGTAGCGGAACCGCTCCGACAGCAGCGCCGCCGGGTAGACCCTGGAGTTGACCTGCGGCCAGTCCTTGGTGGGCACGGAGTAGATCCGGCGGCCCGCGTGGTCCTGCTCGCTCGCGGCCAGCAGCGCGGCGCGGTCGGGGTGCCGTTCGACGAACATCCTGCTCTCGGTGGTGTTGGTCGCGAGGTGCAGTTCGCCGAGCACGACCGTGAACTCCCCGCGCCGCAGGGCGTCGAGCCCGTCGGCGGCGATCATCAGGTCGGGGGCGACGTAGCGGGCGGACGACCACGGCGGCGGGGAGGCGGGGAACAGCTCGGCCACCCGCTCGGCGATCCGGTCTGCCTGAACCCGGTGCTCGCGCACACCGGGCGGTACGGCCAGGACGCGCGCCCACCTCTCCTGGAACTCCGCCACGGCGGCGGCGACCGGGCGCGGCGGTCCTGATCGGACCACCAGGTGGGGCGTGGCCACCCCGAGCAGCCGTGCGAGCGGCACCGAGGTCCCGCCGTCGTGGGCCAGGCACGAGTCGAACAGCCGGTCCAGCAGGTCGAGGTAGTCGCGGGCCGCGCGGGCGACCAGCCAGCGGGCGCTGTCGGCGAGGAGCCCGAGCGGTGCGCCGACGGCCCGCCGCACCGGCAGGCCCAGTTCCAGGTCGACCGCCCGGCGCGAGTCCTCGTAGACGAGCCCCCGGCCCGCGTAGGACTCGCCGTGGCGCCGGGTCGCGTCCCGTCCGGTGAGGCGGTGGAAGGTCTCGCCCAGGTCGGCGACCGCCGCCAGCACCTCGTCCGCGTCGCCCGCCGCGGCGGCGGCGGTGTCGCGGGCCCGCACCAGTTCGTCGAGCTGGCCCAGTGCCCACCGCCGCGTCACCGGATCGCCGATCAGCGCCAGCTTGGCGCGCAGGGTCCGCTCCGGGTGCGCCTCCACCGGACCTTCGAGGGTGAGGTGCACGAGTTCGCCGTCCCGCCACCCCAGCAGCGTCGGCAGCGCGTCCGCACCCAGGTCGCGAACGGTCCTGGTGCCGTCGCAGGCGCGCAGCAGCGCGGCGTGGCCGGGGCTCAGGCGCACCGGGTCCCCGTGCGGCCTGCGCAGGACGTCGCCGTCCAGCCAGCAGCCGCCGACCGGGCGCGGTACCAGCCACGGCTGGACGTCGGGGTGCTCCGACAGGCGGGCGGCGAGCGCGTCGACGGCCCAGACCTCGAAGTACAGCGTCCGGTCCGTCACCAGGTCCGCACCGGGGCGCAGCCGCACCACGGCCTCGTCGTCGGTCAGCGTCGCCCAGGTCGCGGGCCCGAAGAACCCGATGGTGTCGTTCTTGGTGGTGTAGCGCTGGAGGTAGTTGGCCATCGCCAGGACGTGCCTCTGGTCGGGGCGCCTGCCGGGGACGCGGCGGGAGCGCACGCCGTCCAGCGCGTTGCGCACCACCGCGGGGTTCTGCCAGGCGACGGCCTCCCGGAAGCGCGGGTCGGCGGCCAGCGCCCGCAGCCGTCGGTCCAGCTCCCGCTGCCACCGCTCCCACTCCAGCCGGAACCCGGCCAGGTCGTCGGCGGACCGCCACGACCGCTCGGCGGACGCGGCCAGCTCGGGGTCGCCGAGCAGCAGCACGTCGGCGGCGGGGAAACCGGCGCTGCGCAGGACGAAGTCCCGCCACACGTGCCACCCGGCGCCGTCCAGCGGCACCAGGTGCGAAGCGTCGTGCGGACCCACGTGCCACCCCTCAGATCGCGGCGTGCTCGGGATTGGACATGCCGCCGAGGCGGTAGCGCAGCGACGGCAGCCCCGTGCACGCGGTCGGCACGCCGAGCCGGTCGAGCTGTTCGAGGACGACGTCGTCCTCGCCGAGCCGCGCGGCGACCTCGTCCGGGGTGCGCGGGCGGCTGAACCGCAGCAGCCGCAGCAGCCGGGTGTCGAACAGCCACGCGCCCATGTCGACCATGCCCGCCCGGACGTCGTCCCGGACGACGGTGCCCCCGGCGTCCACGACGCCCGCCCGCTGGAGCGACCGCCAGCGGTCCACCGCCTCCCGACCCGGTGGCAGCCACGGGAACCGGTCGACCGCCACCGGTCGGCTGTCGGAGCCGACCAGCGTGCGCCACGAGTGCACGGCGGGCAGGTCCCGCGACGCCAGCGCCAGCAGGCTGGCCAGGTGGTCGGGCGCCCAGACGTTGTCGTCGTCGAGGAAGGCGGTGTAGTCGGCGTCGCAGGTCTGCGCGGCGAGCTGGCGCAGTGCGGCGATCCGCTCGAACGGCGCCTCCGGCAGCACCCGCCCGGTGTCCACGGTGATCACCCGGAGTTCGGGGCGGCCCAGCACCGCGGTGTGGTCGCGAGGTGCCGGGCCGTCCCACCAGACCGTGACCCGCACGTCGGCGTCGACCCGCTGCGCGGCGACGCCCGCCAGCGCGGCCTCCAGCGAGGGGCGGTCGCCCTTGGTGACGACCACGACCTCGATCGAGGGGCGCCGGGCGACGGCCCGCGTCGGCGCGGAGGCGCCCGTCAGCGCGGCGGCGAGGGCGTCGAGCTGGTCGTCCAGCGCCAGGAAGGCGTGGTGGGGCACGACGACGTGGGTCTCGTGCCACTGGCGTGAGCGCTTGGTGGGTGCGGCGAGGTGCCCGATCCCCGAGTACTGCTTGACCGTTCCCGGTCGGTACAGCGGACCCTCCGGCACCGGTGGGTACACCCGGTCCAACGTCAGGCCGGTCGCCTCCGCGACCCGCGCGACCACCTGCTCGGGAGTGCCCGAGCCGTCGGGGACGCGGACCGCGAGGCCGTAGAAGTTGCCCGACCGCAGCGCCCAGTCGTCGGAGGGGCAGTGCCAGCCCTCGGCCGCGAGCCGGTTGACGAACCTGAGGGCGGCCCGCGACCGCAGCGCGGCCTGCGCGGGCAGCCGGTCGAGCTGGTCGAGCAGCAGGGCCGCCGACACCTCCGACACGGAGTGGTTGGCGCCGTGCAGCAGGAACGCGGGCTCCAGCTCGTTGGCGGCCGACTCGGCGGGCAGCTCCGCGCGCCTGCGGGAGTCCATGACGAGCGACTCCGCCCGCGCTGCCACCTCCTCGTCGTCGGTGAGCACGGCACCGCCCTCACCGCTGGTGAGCACCTTGGTCGCCTGGAGGCTCATGATGCTGACGTCGCCGAGGCCGCCGATGCGGCGGCCGTCCGCGGTGAGCGAGAGCTGGCTGTGCGAGGCGTCCTCGACGATCAGCGAGTCGGGGAAGCGCGCCCGGAGCGCGTCGACGTCGGCGTGCTGGGCGTAGAGGTGGATCGCGAGCACCACGGCCGGCGACTCGATCGGCGTTTCCCCCACCAGGCAGGGGGATTCCTCGTCGGCGTCGTAGAAGGCGGGCGTGGCCCCGACCCTGAGCACCGAGGTCGCGCAGCTGACCCACGTGGTCGCGGGCATCAGCACGACGTCGCCCGGACCGACGCCGAGCGCCTGGAGCGCGACCAGGATCGCGCTGGAGCCGCTGGTGGTGAGCACGCAGTGCTCGCGCCCGGCGCGGTCGGCCAGCGCCCTCGCGGCGGCGACGTTGCGCGACGCCCACGTGCTGCGGGCACCGCTGACGGCGAGCCTGCCGCTGAGCAGCGCGCCGCCCACGGCCTGCACCGACCACTCGTCGGTCTCCGGCCACCTCGGCCAACGGCGGTCGGCGGGCACCGGGACGTTCTGCTCGTTCACGGGTTCTCCTTGCTGCGGTTGCCGTTGCCCGTGGGCACCACCGCCAGGGGCAGGGTGAGGCGGGAGGGGACCTTTCGCGACGGTGCGGGCGTGAAACCCGCGCACAGGGCGGGCGTCAGCCGCACCTGGTGCGCCCGGTAGGGCTCGTAGGAGGTCTCGTCGAAGTCGACGTACCTGTTGTGGTAGCACCACTCGCACTCCTCGAACCGCTCGGACAGCGCCTCGCGGCCCCGGCCGTGCGCCGCGCGCAGCCGCTGGTAGGCGGGTCCGTTCCAGATGTCGTCGAAGCTCGTGGTGGTGAGGTCGCCGAGCAGGTGCTGCTCGGCGGGAGCGCCGATGAGGTGGTCGCAGAAGCCGACCTGGCCCCGGTGGTTGACGTAGCAGTACATCCACGGGTGGGTGCAGGTCTTGTCCGCGTGGTGGTCGTCCGCCCACAGCGGGTCCAGCGAGGCGTTGACCTGGACGGTCACGTCCTGCGCCCGCGCGGCCTCGGCCATCCTGGTCAGCTCGGTCAGCATCCTCTCCCGGTGGTGGACCAGGTTGTCCGGATCGTCCTCGGAGGTCGTCAGCGGGTTGAGCTGGACCTTGATCCCGAGGTCGGCGGCCACGCGCACGATCCGGGTCAACTCCGGCAGGGCGGCGGGCTGCACCACGACGTTGAGGTGGATGCCGTCCGTGCCGACACCGCTCACCCGCGCCTCGTCGGCGAGGATCCGCAGGTTGCGCAGGACGACGTCGAACTTGGCGCCCTTGCGGAGCACCTCGAAGGTCTCCGGTTCCCCGGCGTCGAACGACACCGCGATCAGCGCCCCGCCGCGCACCAGCTTCCGCCACAGCTCCTCGTTGGGCACGGTGAGGTTGGTGACGAGGCGGATCCGGCAGCCGTGGGCCAGGGTCTTGTCGACGAAATCGGGGAACCGCTTGAGGATGGTGCTCTCACCCCAGCCGCGCAGGTCGACGATCTCGGCGGTGGGGAACAGCTCCTCGGCCACCCGGTCGAACAGCTCCACGCTCATGTTGCGGGAGGGCAGGAAGGGGCCCGCCGACCGGCACATCGGGCAGGACAGGTTGCAGTTCTCGGTCAACTCGATGAACAGCACCCTCGGTTTGCTCGTCAGCACCACGGCCCTGCGCTCGAACTCGGCGATGTTGCGGTCGTGGTTCTCGGCTCGTGCACCGTTGTCGGTCATCCGGCGTCAGTCCTCCCGGCCAGCGCCTCGTCCACCAGCGCCGCGAAGGTCGTGCGGAACCCCTGGTCGGCGAAGATCGCGTACTCGTAGTGCTCGGCGTCGATGTCGTGCAGGTGCAGGGCACCCACGTGGGGGCGCCAGGCGGGCACCAGCTCGACCGGGGTGTCCGCGGCGAAGTAGTGCACCTCGCCGTCGTAGTGGCCCGGCTCGTACAGGCAGTCGGCCCGCAGGGTGCGCGCGAAGACCAGCAGTTGGCGTTCGAGGGTCTCGGCGTCCATCTCCTCGGCCAGCGCGTGCGAGCGCCGCAGCGCCTCCACCACACCCGCGTCGCCGGGGGACACCTCGGCGTCGGAGGTGTCGCCCACCCGGCGCAGCAGCTCCCGCAGCCTGCCCCGCTTGAGGTCCTCCTCCGACCCCAGCCTGGACAGGACCGCCGGGTCGGGCGGCTGGCTGTCGAACATGGCGAGCAGGCCGACCCGCGCCCCGGACCTCCTGAGCCTGCACGCGATCTCGAAGGCGATGGTGCCGCCCGTGGAGAAGCCGCACAGCAGGTACGGCCCGTCCGGCTGCACCCGCAGGACCTGCTCCAGGTAGATCGTGGCGAACTCGTCGATGGTCCTCGGCACGTCGCGCTCGCCGTGCAGTCCCGCCGCCCGGACCCCGGCCAACTGGACGGGCAGGTGCTTGCGCAGGGTCCTGATCGCGAACGCGTTGCCCGACGCGGAGTGGAAGTAGAACAGGTTGACCGCGCCGGGGACGGCTCCGGCGGGCAGCTGCACGCAGCTGTCCACCGGGGCCAGGGAGCGCAGGTGGGCCGCGACCCGCTCGACGGTGTCGTGCTCGACCACCGACCGGGCGGTCACCGGGGCACCGGTGACCCGCCGAACCCTGTCGGCCACCCTGGACGCGGCGGTCGCGTGCCCGCCGAGCGCCCCGAACCCGTCCCGAGGGGTGACCTCGGTCGCCCCCAGCTCGTCGGCGTAGGCCTCGGCGACCGCGGCCTCCAGCTCGTCGCGGAACCTCTTGCCGTAGTAGCCGGACACGGTGGTCACCTCCTGTTCTGCTCGCGCGCCGAACCCGTCAGGCGGGAGCGCAGATCCGGGTCAGGGCTCGGGCGTAGGACGGCGCGTCGGGGCGCGACCAGTCCGGGTCGAAGTAGGGGTAGTGCTCGGTGTCGTACTCGTGGCCCGCGCCGAGGAAGGAGACGACGTAGTCGCGGACCGCGGCCGTCTCCCGGTCGTCGCGGGGGACGGCCGCGTAGGACGCGCTCCACTGGAGGCGGTCGCGGCCCGACAGGCTCGCGTGCCAGAGGTTGACGTCGAAGGCGATGACGTCGCCGGGCGTGGAGTCGAGCGCCAGTCCCGGCCACAGCGCCGACTCCAGCTCCTCGTCGAGCACGGGCGCGCCGGGTGGGTTGTTCGCCCGGTGCGCCCGCAGCGCCTCGCCGACGTCCGCGTGGTGCGACCCCGGCAGCACCCGCAGCGCGCCGGTACCGGCGTCGAGCGGGTCGAGGTAGGCGACGACCTTGACGGCCCTCAGCTCGCGGTCGGAGGAGTCCGCGTGCCAGCTCGACGCGTCCCGGTAGAGGATTCCCTTGGCGGGCTTGGGGAGCACGTCCCGGCCGAGGAAGCCCCTGGCCGCGTCCATGATCCTCGGGTCCGCGAGCAGCGCCCGGCTCACGGGCGTCCTCGGCCCCGTCATCGGCAGGTAGAAGCCCGCGGTGCCGCTCGCCTCCACCACCTGTTCGGAGGGCAGTTCGTAGTTGGCGGACAGTGCTTCGAGCACCTCGGCGCGCAGCCGGGCGACCTCCTCCCCGTCCAGCAGGTTCCTCAGGACGACGAAGCCGTACGTCGAGAAGAAGTCCGCGCTCTCCGTCGTCCTCCGAGTCCGGTCACGCATGTTCGACCTCCAGGCGGGTCTTCCAGTGGTCGGCGACGTCGGCGATGACGTCGTCCAGGTCGCGTCGGGGGCGGAAACCGATCCGCGCCAACGCCTTGGAGGAGTCGGGGACGCGGCGGCGCATGTCCTCGAACCCCTCGCCGTAGGCCTGCTCGTAGCTCAGGTGGACGACGTCGCTCGTCGAGCCGGTGGCCGCGATCACGCGCTCGGCCAGCTCGCCGATGCTCACCCGCTCGGTGCCGCCGAGGTTGAACACGTCACCGTGCGCCCGCTCGTCGTCCAGCAGCGCCACCAGCGCGGGGACCACGTCGAGGACGTGGCAGAAGCAGCGGACCTGGCGGCCGTCGCCGTGGACGGTCAGCGGCCGTCCGGTGAGCGCCTGCCCGACGAAGCGGGGCACCACCATGCCGTAGCGGCCCGTCTGCCGCGGCCCCACGGTGTTGAACAGCCTGACGATGACCGCGGCCAGCCCGTGCTCGGTGACGTAGCCGCGGGTCATCGACTCGGCCACCGCCTTGGCCTCCGCGTAGGACCAGCGGCTCTTGAGCGGCGAGCCCAGCACGCGGTCGTCGTCCTCGCGCAGGCCGGTCCTGGTGTTCTTGCCGTAGACCTCGCTGGTGGAGGTGATCAGGACCGGGGCACCGTGCCGGAGCGCGGCGTCGAGCACGACCTCGGTCCCGTGCACGTTGGTGCGCAGGCCGTGCAGCGGCTTCTCCAGGATCTTGAGCACGCCCACCGACGCGGCGGCGTGGAAGACGCGGTCCGCACCGCGCGCGCACCGGTCCACCACCTCCCGGTCGCACACCGAGCCCACGACGAGCCGAAGACCGGGGTGGTTCGCCACGGCGGCCAGGTTGGACGGGCTGCCGGTGCTCAGGTCGTCGAGGACGACGACCTCGTCACCCGCCCGGAGCAGGTGTTCGGTCAGGTGGGAGCCGATGAAGCCCGCTCCTCCGGTCACCAGCGTGCGCACGGCCCCTCCTCCACGGCGACGGCGGTGTTCCCGCCGAGCTCGGCGGTCGGCCAGTCGATCGGGGCGCAGCGGAACGCCGTCGTCCCCTGCCCGCCGCGCTCCCACTCGGCCAGGTCGAACTGGTGCAGCTCCCGGCGCAGCCGGACGGTGAACTCCCAGTACGGGTGGTCGTGGGCGGCCAGCGCCGCGGCGAGGTCCTGGTCGGGCCGCTCGACCGGCGTGCCGCTCACCCCCGACAGGACGAGCACGTCCCGGCAGGTCCGGTGCATCTCGGCGAGGACGCGGCTGACCGTGCGCTCCGGGAACTGGCGCCAGTAGTCGGTGAGCACACCGAGGTCGAAGTGCCCGTCCTCCACGGGGATCCGGGTCCCCAGCAACCGGAGGTGCCGCTGAGGGCCGACGTCGCTCGGGTAGCACACCGTCGTGTGCCCGCGCAGGTGCTCGGGCCACCCCGCCGGGGCGCCCACCAGGAGCACCCGGCCGCTCGCCGCGATGCGCTCGACCAGCCGGGGCAGCCGTCCCAGGTGGGCGCAGTCCGACGTCTCCGCCACCAGGCCCTCGGCGAACCGCTCGACGGCGGGGACCAGTTCGCGGGAGTTCGCGATGTCGTAGCTGCACACCGCCTCCACCTCGACGGTGGGGTACGCGCGCACCAGGACGTGCTCGTTGCGGCGGTCCCGCACGACCTCGGCGTTGCGGTCGCGCTCGTGCGGCTGGTGGATCGTGATCGCGTCCGGGGCGAACACGGTGGGGAACCCGGCCTTCGCCAGCCGGTAGCCCAGTTCGAGGTCCTCGCAGCCCTTCACCTCGAAGTCGCGGTTGAACCCGCCGACGAGGTCGAAGGCCGACCTGGGCACGCTGACGTTGAGGGTCCAGAAGAACGCCCAGTCGGCGGGCCGGGGGACGGCGAGCAGCTCCGTGAGCGGGTCGTGCAGCGCCGGGGTCCGCGCGGCACGGGCGAACGTCGCCTCCGCGTCGGCGAAGTCCCAGTCGTCGCCCAGCGCCATCCGCCACGCCGCGGGCGTGGTCTCCCGGCCGCCCGCGTAGCCGCAGACCGCGACCGGGCCGCCCGCCTGCGCCCCGAGGTGCGCGCTGAGCAGGTCCGGGTGGCACAGGCAGTCGACGTCGAGGAACACGAGCAGTTCGCCGCGCGCCGCCGCCGCACCGGTGTTCCGCGCGGCGCCCGCGCCGAGCGCCGAGTCGTGGCGGACCAGCCGGACGTGGTCGCCGTCCACGAGGTCGGAGACCTCACCGGACAGCGGTGGTTCGGAGCCGTCGTCGACGACCACGACCTCGAACGCGTCGCGGGCCAGGGTCTGCGTCCTCAGGCTGCGCAGACCGTTGCGCAGCGCGGTCGACCTGTTGTGCGCGGGGATGACCACCGAGACGGCGAGCGCGCGGGTCCCGTCCGTCCGCCGCCCGTTCACAGCGCCACCGCGTTCGGGGACCTGGAGACGCCGTGCGCGTCGAACACCGCGCGCGACCGGGCGCAGACGTCGTCGACGTCGTAGGCCGCGTGGGGCTGGAGCAGCACGACGACGTCCATGGTGGACAGTTGCCCGTCGAGGTCGGCCGGTGCCACCGGGACGCCGTCGACCGACCACTCCGACAGGTGCGGGTCGTGGAAGTGCGGACGGGCGCCGCGCTCCCGCAGGATCCGGACGAGCGGGGCCGCGGGGGTCTCGCGGGTGTCGGCGATGTCCGCCTTGTAGGTCACCCCCAGCAGCAGCACCGACGCCTCCCGGAGCGGGAGGCCGCGCTCGCGCAGCGAACGCTCCAGCCTGCCCGCCAGGTAGGCGGGCATCCCCGTGTTCACCTCGTCGGCGGCCTCGACGACGCCCAGCCGCCGTCCCGACGTGCGCGCCCAGTGCGAGAGGTAGCGCGGGTCGACCGGGATGCAGTGCCCTCCCACGCCGGGACCCGGCCGGAAGCTCTCGAACCCGAACGGTTTCGTGGCGGCCGCCGAGACGACGTCCCAGACGTCGATCCCCAGCGCCTCGCAGCTCATCGCCAGCTCGTTGACCAGCGCGATGTTGACGTTGCGGTAGGTGTTCTCCAGCAGCTTGGCCATCTCCGCCTCGCGGGGCCCCGCGGTGAACACCGTGCGGTCGACGATCTTGCCGTAGACCCGCGCCGCGTGTTCGGCGCACTGCGGGGTGAGCCCGCCGATGATCTTGGGCGTGTTGCGCAGCCCGAACCTCCGGTTGCCGGGGTCGATCCGCTCCGGGGAGTACACCAGCGAGAAGTCCTCGCCCGCGGTGAGACCGCCGGTCTCCAGCAACGGCCGGAAGACCTCCTCCGTGGTGCCGGGGTACGTCGTCGACTCCAGCGACACGAGCACGTCGGCGCGCAGGAACGGCGCGATCGTGCGGGCCGCGGTGCGGACGGCGGCCAGGTCGGGTGTGCGGTCGGCGCGCAGGGGGGTGGGGACGCAGACCACGACGGCCGTGGCCGAGGCCAGGACCCCCGGTTCGGAACTCGCCTCGAACCCCAGGGCCAGCATGGCGGCGACGTCGGGGTCGCTCAGGTCGTCGACGTAGGAGCGACCGGAGTTGAGCAGGTCGACCCGTTCGCGGTCGGTGTCGTAGCCGTGGACCGACAGCCCGGCCATGACCGCCTCGTGCGCTATCCGGATGCCGACGTAGCCGAGTCCGACCACGACGACGCGATCGGTGCGTACCGCTTCCATGTGCGGTTCTCCCTCCGCCGGGCTCCGCCCGGCCGACTGCCGACTGAGGTGTGGACCTGGTGCCGTCGCGGCACTAGAGGAGGGTCCGGTGGACTTCGAACGCCTCGGCGTAGCGGACTCCTATTTCGGCGCCGCGCAGCACGGCGAGAGCCGACACCGATTCCTCGCTGCGAATGTGGGGAACCGGTCTGTGCTGGCTGGTGTATTCGCGCAACGCGGCCAGCTTCGTTTCCAGGTGGTCGCTGATGTCGATGAATGCGGTGGACAGGGCGAGCGGTTTGTTCGCCCACTGCAATTTGGACATCTCGTAGCTCATGACGTGCGGCACGAGCCACTTGCCGAAGGTGCGGCCGATGGGACGGGCGGCGGCGAACGCGGCGGAGAACGTCGCGACGTGGTCCTGGTCGTAGTCGTCCCCGCTGGGCAGCAGCAGGAGGTCGGGTCGGAGCCGGTCGACGTGGTCCTGGAACAGGTCGACGAGTTCCCGCCGGGGCAGGGTGTCGAGGCGCTCGGTGAGCTGCCGGTCGCCGTAGGCGATGGTGTGCTCGAAGCCGAGCAGCTTGCCGACCCGGTCGATCTCGGCGGTCCTCTCCCGGAAGGTGACCGGGTTCGCCAGCCCGTAGTGGCTCATCCCGTCGACCGACAGGTAGAGCACGTGGACCCGGCTGCCCGCCGTGGCGAGGCGGGCCAGCAGCCCACCGCACCCGAGCACCTCGTCGTCGGCGTGCGGCGAGATCACCAGCACGGTGTCGTAGGCGTTCACCGGGTGCCTCCCCCGTGCGGGACGGTCGAGGAGCGGCGGGCCGGTCGGGCCTGGACCAGGACGTCCCCCGGCTCTCCCGGCCCCTTGCCGAGCAGGTGCCCGACGTCCTCGACGTCGGTGACCTCGAAGCCCGCGAGCCGCAGGGCGAGGGTGATCTCGCGCGTGCGCCTGGGGCGGAGCCGGAGCTTGCGGTACCGGACCGACCTGACCTCGGCGTCCGCGTCCAGGACCTCGTACCGCATGACGCTGTCGGCCACGCCCGAGGCGCTGTCGTACGTGAGGTGCTCCTCGACCCGGAGGTGGTGGTCGCCCGTGTAGGGGAAGAAGCCGTGGGGGCGGGTGAGGCCGTGCGGTGCGGCGGCGATCGAGCCCAGTTCGACGACGTCGAACCGGGCCACGTCCAGCAGCAGGACGCCGTCGTGGCCGAGGGCGGAGCGGACGTTGGCGAACAGCCGGTCGACGGCCGCGTCGTCGACCAGGTGCGAGACGATGTCGTTCGGCAGGATGACCGCGTCCACCGGGCCCGCGGGCGGCACGTCGGGGAGGGTCTCCCTGATCAGCCTCACGCGCTCGGAGACGGCGGTGGGCTCGTCGCGGAGACGGCGTTCGAAGTGGCCGAGCATGTCCGCCGAGCTGTCGACGCCGATGGCGCGGACCCCGTTGCGGGCCAGCGGGAGCAGGACGTCGCCGGTGCCGCACCCGAGTTCCATCACGGTCGAACCGGCGGGCGCTCCCGCGAGCCTGTCCGCGTAGACCCGGTCGAAGCGCGGGGCGTAGCCGATTTTCCGGGAATACAATTCCGGGTCGTAGAAGGCGTTCGACATGTTCGTCTCCAGACTCACCCTGGATCTGCTCCTCGCCTTGTGGTGGTGATGTGCACGGAATTGCGCCTTGCTCGCCGGCCGGGCCCTGGGTGTCATGACGGGCGAGATGGTGATGTCGTCTTATTCCGTCCAAGTGGAACCCGGCCGGCAAGGCGTTCCGTGCACGGTGACGACGGTAGACATTCGTCGACCGCGATGGCAATCATCGAGATATATGAACGGTAACCGTGAAATATTCGACCGGGTCCCACCCTTTTCCGCGTCTCAACGACTCGAATCCGGATAGGGTTGTCCGGTGGACCGGTTGGTGGTGGACGTGGGCTCCGGGGTGGGAGCGGTCCGGGGTGTGGCCGAGGTCCGGCGGGACGGCGGGTGGGTGGTGCCGTCGAGGCTGCCCGCCTCGGCGTGGCCGGTGGACCCGGAGCTGGCGGAGAAGGCGCGGATGGCGGCAGGAGCGCGGGTGGAGTTCCGCACGGACGCCACCGGGCTGAGCTGGCCGGTGCGGACGGAGAGCCCCGAGGACGTCCGGCGGCCCGCCCCGTTCGACGTCGTCGTGGACGGCGTGCTGCACGCCCGGTGCGCGGTGGACGGCGACGGCGTGGTGGGGACAGACCTGCCGCCGGGGGAGAAGGTGGTGCGGATCTGGTTGCCGCAGTTCGGTTTCGCGCGCCTGGGAGCCCTGTCGCTGTTCGGCGCGAGCACCGTGGTCCCGGTCGACCCCCGCCCGAGGTGGGTGCTCTACGGCAGCTCGATCTCGCAGTGCACGGCCGCCGCGGGACCGTCGGAGACCTGGCCCGCGCTCGTCGCCGCGGAGCACGACTGGGACCTGCGCTGCCTCGGGTTCTCCGGGCAGTGCCACCTCGACCCGGTGGTGGCCCGGTTCGTGCGGGACGGCCCGGCCGACCTGATCGCGCTGTGCCTCGGGGTGAACGTGCACGGCAGGTCGTCCTTCACCCGGCGCACGTTCCGGCCCGCTGTGGCCGGGTTCCTGGCCACCGTGCGGGACGGCCACCCGGACACCCCGGTGGTGCTGATCACGCCGATCACCAGCCCGGCCCGCGAGCACGCGGTGAACGGGGCCGGGATGACCCTGGCCGACGTGCGCGGGGAGCTGGTCGGGATCCACGACGAGCTGCGGCACGTCGACCCGCGGCTGAGCCTGGTGCACGGTCCGGAGGTCCTCGGGCCCGCCGAGGCCGACCTGCTGGGCGACGGGCTGCACCCGACCGCGGCGGGCTACCGGCTCATGGCCACCAGGCTGGCCCCGCACCTGGCTCCGCGGCGGAGGACCTGACCGGGCGGGGTCACCTGCGGTGGACGACGGCGGTGAACCCGACGGACTCCCGCCCCGACCGCGTGCGCACCCGCTGCTCGGTGTAGCCGACGAGGTCCAGCGCGTCGCTCATCGCGACCTGGTCGACCACCCACCGCCTGTCGAAGTGCCGCGCGGTGTAGTCGCCCGCGGAACCGCCGGAGGGGTCGACGGCGAGGAAGGTGCCGTAGGGGCCGACCGCGCACGCGTCGTACCGGGCGGCGTAGTACGGATCGCGGTCGTTGATCAGGAAGTCCGACACGACCACGGCTCCGCCGCGCCGGGCCACCCTCGCGGACTCGGAGATGACCGAACGGCACCTCCCCTCGTCCACCACCGCCGTCAGCACGGCCTTGCACAGGACGACGTCGAAGGTGCCCGCGGCGAAGGGGAGCGCGGAGGCGTCGCCGCAGACCGCGAGGTCGCACCGCGTCGACCCGCGGGCGTTCGCGACCGCGGACAGGTTGTGGTCCAGGCAGATCCTGGTGCCCCCCGGCGTCGGCACCGAACCGGGTGCCGGTCCGCACCCGATGTCCAGCACGCGCCCGCCGGGCAGCGAGAGGAGCAGGTCGCGGTCCCACGTCAGGGTGCTGGGGATGCGGGCCGACTCCAGGGTCCGCCAGCCGAACCCGTCCAGCCCGGTCTCCACCTCACGCCCCCGTGCGCTCGACCTCCGGCCGGTGCGACCGCGCCGACCCGGCACCGGTCAGCACGGCGAGGCAGTCGTCCAGCGGTCCGGTCAGCGCGGTGGAGCGGGCGGTCAACGCCTCCACCAGTCGCACCCTGGCGCGGTGGCCCGCGTCGGTGGCGGCGGACGGCACCGGGCACAGCACGCGGCCGTCCCCGCCGAACACGAAGAACTCACCGCCGTGCAGGTGGCGCACCATGTCCTCGTAGAGCTGCACTGCGATCCGGCGCGGGTCGAGGTCGGCCACCAGCGCACCCGGCAGCGCGGCCACGAGCCGCACGAAGATCAGCCGCTCGATCGGCAGCGGCAGGGTGACGCGGTCGGCGCCGAACTCGCCGAGGTCCACGTCGACCTTGTCCTCGTAGCCGCCGGTGCTCGACCCGCTTCCCGCTCCGCCGGGCCGGTGGCGCAGCGAGCTGGCGCGCAGCTTCACGTGCCGCTTGACCGTGCCGATCGCGGTCGGCACGCCGTCCTGGAGCCCGACGACGAGCGAACCGTTGGAGATCAGCGGCCAGCCGAGCCGCTGGTGCAGGCCCAGCGCGAGGGTGGTCTTGCCCGCGCCGCTGTGGCCCCACATCGCCCAGACCCGGCGGGAGTCGCTGACGGCCGAGGTGTGCAGGACGACCCGGCCCGCGGCGTCCAACGCGCGGCAGAAGGCCTGTTCCACCACCACCTGGAGGCCGTCCCTGGTCACCTGGTGGATCGGCGCGGCGAACTCGGTCGCGTCCTCCAGGTAGCGGAAGCCGGGGGTGGCCGCGTCGGTGACCGTGACCTCGTGGGTGACGGGCGCCGCCGGGTCCGGTTCGCGGTAGTGCCGCAGCCCGGCCACCGCGGTCGCCAGTTCGTCGGGAACCCGCAGCCGCAGCACGGTTCCGACCCGTTCGAGCCGTACCTCGATCACAGAGCCTCCTCAAGTGGGTTCGAGTCCGCCGTCCACCGCATGGGTGTGCGCGGTTTGCCCGGTGCGGTGCCGAGCAGGGCGTGCCGCAGGGACAGCGCCACGGCCCAGTAGGCGGACGCGCCGTGCAGGGCGTAGGCCACCGGCGCGCCGAGCGCGGCCTCCAGCCGCTCGGCGGGCCGCACCCGCAGGCCGGAGAGCTCCGCGGCCCGCCGCAGCGCGAGGTCGTTGGCGGGCACCAGGTACACCACGAGTCCGGCCAGCACACCGGCGAACGTCGCGGGCCCGGCCGCGAGCAGCGCGCCCGCCGCCAGCAGCGGCCCGCCCGCCCAGCAGATCGCGTGGTGGAGCAGTCGGTAGGCGGGCAGGCGCAGGTCCCGGTCCGCGGCGACGCCGCTGTCGCGCAGGTCGCGCCGGTAGCGCAGCGCGCCCGCCGGTCCGTGGAACCACACCCGCTTCTGCACCAGGAGGCCGCGCAGCGAGTCCGGGCTGTCGGCCAGTTCCCAGTGCGGGTTGGGCACCACCGCCACACCGCGGGCGGCGAGCGCGACCGACAGGTGCGCGTCCTCGTTCGGGAACCGCTCGGTGAACCGGCCCGCCGCGACCAGGTCCGCCAGGCGCATCTGGAGGCCGTGGCCGATGACGTAGGCGAACGGGGCAGGCAGGCGTCGGGCGGCGGGCGCGACGCGGGCCCGTGCCGACCGCAGGGCGTGCACCCGCTCGAAGCCCAGGCTCCAGCGGCACTGCCAGGCCGCGGCGGCCCGCAGCACCGCGCGGGAGAACGGCGGTGCGGTGCCGAGGTCGTGCCAGTTGCGGAGGTAGAGGCCGTGCTGCTGGACGACGACCGGGCGCGGGTGGCGGTCCATGATCTGCGCGGCGGTGCTGAGGGTGCCCGCCGCGGGCAGCGAGTCCGCGTTGTAGATGGCGACGTACCGGCTTTCGCGCACCCGCGAGCACACGTCGAGCACGCCGTTGAGCTGCGAGGCCATCATCCCCGCCGGGTCGTCCACCTGGTGGTGGCAGATCCAGGGGTACCGGGCCGCCCAGCGGTCGCACAGCTCCGGCGTCCCCGGAAGACCGGGGACGGCGGGCTCACGGGTCGTGGAGGCGAGCACGAGGGCCACCGGTTCGCCCGCCGCGCGCAGGTCGCGCATGTGCTCGACCAGCCGGTCGAGCCGCGGTTGCTCGGCGAGCACCGGGACCACCACCGCGACGTCCGGGGAGGGCTCCGCCCCGCGCGGCGGCGGCACCCACGTCGGGGCCGACGCCGAGCGCCGCACCCTGGAGCGCCACAGCAGTCCCCGCGCGGCGAGCCCGATCCCGACGGCCGCCGCGGCCGTCACCCTGATCGGTGCGGAGGGCTTCACGGTGTCACCCCCGCGGGCCGGACCGGACGGCGGCGCGGTGACCCGCCGCGTGCCGGGGAACCGCCGGACTTCTCGTTCATCCCGCATCACCTCGTGCTCGTGTCGGTAACCCGCGTCCACAGCCCGGCAACCCGTCGCAGGAGGCTCGACGGGTCCACCCCCGCTCCGCCGCGGGCCAGCCACGACCGCACCTCGGCGGCCCGGCCATCCACATCGGACTGGTGGGGGCGGAGCACCGTCCCCGGTGGCAGGAACGCCTCCGCCGTGCGCAGCAGCGCGTCCTCCCGGTGGAACCTGGCCAGGTTGTCCTCCAGGGCACCGCGTCGGCGGCCGGTCGGCGCGTCGGCCGCGGCGCGCCCGCGCAGTTCCTCGTCACCCGCGTCGAGCACCACCAGCCCGGCGTACCGGCACTCCCCGGCGGCGCGTGCCGCGTCGACGACCGCGTCGGCCACCCGCCGGGCCCGCTCGACGGGCCACTCCGCGCAGGCGAAGGAGATCAGCGACAGCCACCCGACGTCCACGAGCACGGTGCCCTCGGGGCTGGCCGCCACCTCCGCGGCGATCCGCCGGGCGACGGCGGCCTGCCTCTCCTCGCCGGGCGGCGGCGGGTCGGGTTCGAGCAGCAGCGCCCTGAGCTGTTCGGGGACCACGGACATCCCGCCGTTCAGCACCCCGGCCAGCGTCGTCTTCCCGGCGGCAGGCGGTCCGAGCAGTTCCACGATCGTCTTCATTCAGCACCACAACTCGTCCACGAGCGCCGTCACCAGGCGCGGCGGGCGGCGGCGCGCGGACCGCGACAGCACGCGGTCCGCCACCGCCCGCGGCTCGGGGCACGGCGGGAACACGACGACCCGGTCCGGCAGGCGCTCCGCCAGGCGGCCGAGGAACGCGTCGAAGGCCCGCTGGTACTCCTCGTCCACGTAGAGGTCGGCGGTGCCGTGCCGGTCCGGGCCCGCCTCGCGCACGGCGCACCGCTCCCGCGACGCGTCGCGCTCCCCGGTGAGGGTCACCACGACATCGGGTTCCACCGCACGTCCCCGCGCCAGCCAGTCCGCCAGCCGCGACCGCAGGTCCGGACCTCCCGTGCGGTGCACGGCGTCCACGTGCGCGGCCTGGGACAGCACGGTGCGGTCGAGCACGGCGGTGGTGCCGGGACCCACCGCCCGCCCCCGCCGCTCCTCCTCGACGAGGTAGTGCCGCTGCACCCGCCAGCCGGACGGCACGTCCGCGGGCGGGGCGACGCCGGGCCCCACGCCGGGGTGCGGCGCGTACTCCGGCACGAGCACCGCCCCCAGCCTGCTCGTCAGCTCGCGGACGAGAGTGGTCTTGCCGCTGGCGACCACCCCGTCGACGCCGACCACCAGTCCCGCCGTCATCCCGGCACCGAGAGCTTGCACCGCCTGCACAGCTCCGGCGCCACGCCCGGCCTGCCGTCCTCGATCTGCCTGCGCAGCGCGGTGTAGACCGGGCCGTGCCACAGCTCCTGGATGGAGGACTCGCGCAGGTTCCCGACCACGATCTCGGCGCGCCAGTCCTGGCAGCACAGGATCACGGTGCCGTCGAACCGGACGTGCAGCCGCTCCCGGTGGCGGTTCTGCTCGCACCCGACGACCCGGTCCCGCCACGTGTTGTTGGAGAAGCTCGCCACGTTGCGGCTGCGGTCGAGCACCCCCCAGCGGTACAGCTCGAAACCGTTGTCCGCGCAGTACTTCTCGGCCAGTTCGACGTCCTCCTCGGTGACCGCGGGGTGGTCGAGGAGCACGACCCCCACGACGCCGACCGACCGGCGCCACCTGTCGTCCTCGGCCAGCGCCACCATGTTCGCCCACACCCTGTCGAACCGCAGGCCGGGCATCAGCCGGGCGTGCGTCTCCGGCGTGAACCCGAACACCGACAGGCGCAGGTCGTCCACGCGCACCTCGGCCAGCTCCGCGCGCCTGCGGTCGTCCAGCATCGACACGTTGGTCGACACCTCCACGGAGCCGGCGGGGAGCCTGTCGTTGACGAGCGCGATCCGCTCGGCCAGCCGCCGGTCGATCAGCGGCTCGCCGTTGAGGTAGGGCGCGAAGGTCAGGCCCTCCTGGTGGTCCACGCACTGCTCCACGATCGAGCCGAACAGCTCGTCGCTCATGCGACCCCTGGGCAGTTCGTTGACCACCTCGGGGTGCGGGCACACGGTGCAGGCGGCGTTGCACGCGGTCACGGTCTGCACTTCCAGAAAGCGCGGGAAGTCCGGCAGCGCGGGCATCACACCCTCCCTTCGGTCGAGGTGAAGAGGGACTCCACGGGTTCCCGGTAGCCTGCCCGCGCCACGTCGCGCGTCAGGACCGCGGCGGCCACCTCGGTTCGGCGTTCGAGCTTGGTCATGTCCTGGACGAAGGCCCTGGTGCCCGCCCGTCGGTGCGCGTCCACGAGCACCGCTTCGCGGCCCGCCTCGATCGCGGCCCGCGCGGCGTCCGGCTCGACGCCGTCGGCCACGTCGAACAGGGCGTGGCAGTAGTCCGAGACGAGGGTGCTGACCCGGTCGTGCATGGCCCGCAGGTCGTCCCACCACCGCGCGGGCACCGGCGGGGTCCCCTCGACGGCCGCCTGCCTGGCCACCAGGTGGCGCAGGAACTCGGTGCTGGTGAAGTGGTACTCCAGGAACTTCTGCCTGCCGCCGTAGTCGCGCCGCAGCGCCTGTTCCAGGCAGCGGTGCGCGACGTGCACGCGCGGGTCGCTGAAGACGTAGCTGTACGCGGCGTCGGCGGTCAGCGGGTCGCGGGGCAGCCGCATCAGCCCCGCCCGCTCCGTGTCCCGGCGCAGCTTCGTACCGGGCACCAGGCGGGCGCGCTCCAGGATCGTGCCCAGCCGGTGCAGCTGGCCGTGCCCGGCGAGGTAGTCCACGTCGAAGTGCAGCTGCGGCAGGGTGGAGAACGGGTTGAACGCGAGGAAACCGATGTGGTGGCTGATCCCGTGCGCCTCGAACCTCCGCTTGGCCTCGGCGTACTCGTCCTGCGCCGTTCCCTTGCGGTAGATCTTCAGCGTCGGGGCCCAACCGGACTCCACGCCGATGAACACCCGCACCAGCCCGGCCTCGGCCAGCAGCGCCAGCAGGTCGTCGTCGGGGAACGGCCGGGTGCGCAGGTAGACCATGAAGTACGGCCTGCGGTCCAGTTCGAGCATCAGCCCGGCGATCTCGGTGACCCGCGCGGTGTCGCGCGGTCCTGCCCAGAACAGCGGGTCGTTGAAGACGAAGTACCGCTTGCCCATCGCCTGGAGCGCGGCGATCTCGGCCACCACGGCCGCGGGTTCCTTCGCGCGGCGCTTGGGCGCGCCGACGGCGATGTCCATGGTCGGCACGTGGCAGAAGGTGCACATCGCGACGCAGCCCCTGCCCGCCTCCAGGTTCGCCATCCTGGCCGCCTCGCCCTCCTCGACGTCGCGCACCGGCAGCAGTCCGCCGTCGAGGGAGATGGTCGACGGCAGGCCGTCGCCGCGCACGGGGGTCCCGTCGTCGCCCCGCACCAGCACGCCGGGCGGGGGAGCGGAGCGCCAGTCGCCGCGCTCGACCGCGTCGAGCAGACCGGGGACGGTCGCCTCCGGCTCTCCCACCACGACGCCGTCGACGTGGGGCAGCAGGGCCAGCAGCTCCTCGGCGTTCCCGGTGGCGTACACCCCGAACAGGAACACCGCCCGGTAGTCGGCCGCCTCGCCGAGGCCGTCGACCAGCCACAGCGATTCGGCCGCGTCCTGGAAGTTCGGCTTGGCCAGCAGCACGGCGTCCGGGGGCGCGTCCGCGAGCGCTTGCGAGGCGTTGCGGTGCTCGCCCTTGGCCAGCAGGGTCAGCGTCGCGGAGCGGCCGGTGGCGCGGACCGCCGCGGCGGTCATCGCGACCGTGACGGACGCCGCGGACTGCGAGTAGAGGCTGCGGTAGAAGCAGAAGTGCGCGGAGACGCTCACGTCGTCGACCTCCCCGCCGCTCGCGGGTGCCGGTCGGCGCGCAGGTCGTCGACCACGGCCCGCGCGCACCACTCCGGTGTGCCGCGCAGGTCGTGGACGATGCCGGAGTCGAGCACGGGGCTCAGCCGCCGCGCCACCGCCACCGTCGTGGTCGGGTCGGCGAGGTCGGGCAGCGCCGGACCGATCCGGCCGTCGTCGTCGAACAGCAGCATGGTGGAGGCCCGCACGCGGCCGGTGATGTCGGCGTAGAGCCGGATCCAGGAGCGCGTGCGCGGGCTCGGGTAGCGGACGGGGTGCACCGTCGTGCCGACGCCGACGAAGTAGATCCGCCGCAGCGGCACCGCCGAGGTGCCGACCTCGATGCCCAGCTCCTCGGGCCTGGTGCGGCGGCGCTCGTGCGGTCGCAGGTCGTCCGGCTCGCCGTAGAGCTCCCGGTAGAGCTCCCGGTCGGACAGCCACATGGCCTGGCTGCGGAACGCGAACGTGTTGTCCTCGCCCGGCAGCACGACGGGTCGCGGGCCCGTGAGGTCCACGACGGCGTGGTCGTTGGCCATCATCCTGCCGCCGTGCGCGGTGCACAGCTCCAGGGCGACGCTGGTCTTGCCGGAGTCGCTGGGGCCGGTCAGCAGCACGCCCTCGCCGTCGAGGTCGACGACGGCCCCGTGCACGACGATCCTGCCCGCGCGCAGGAAGTTGCGGTCCCAGGCTTGCACGACGACGCAGCCGATGCGCTCGTTGCGCAGCCAGAAGTCCGCCGGGCCGTGCACGACGACCTGGTCTCCCGCCCTGGTGATGTGCGGCTCGCCGTCCGGCACGTGCCGGACCGCCGGTTCGGTGCCCGCGGCACCCGCCCCGACGGCCTCGACCCGGAAGCGGTCCAGCCGGATCGGGTCGCGACCGCCGTCCAGCCCGAGCCACAGCGCCGGGTCGGCTCCCGAGACGGTCAGTTCCTGGCCGCACCAGCGCACGCGGAAGGTGTGCGGGTCGACGGTGGTGGTCATGGGCTCTCGACCTTCCGGTTCGCGCCGCCGCGGGCCGCGGGCGCGTCGTGGGACAGCAGCGTGAGGAACTGGCTCACGGCGGTGGTGGCGTAGCAGCCGGAGGGCAGGAAGAACGACAGTTCGCAGGCGGAGCGGCCGGGGAAGAACTCGTCGGGCACGACACCGTCGACGGTGATCCGCGCCTGCACGACGGTGGGCCGCACGGACGTGGAGCGACGCATCTCCCCGTCCTCCCACCGGTACTTGTCGTACGGGAGGTCCGCGGCGGTCCGCAGCAGGGCCAGCACGTCCGGGGTCGAGGTCGCGAAGGCGTAGGGGATGCCGTCCCTGAGCACGGCGAGCGGTTCGCGCGCTGCCACGCGGGCCAGGGTGCGGCGCACCTCCTCGTTCCACGCGCCGGAGGAGTGCGAGCACAGGTAGAACGACACCGTCCGGGGATCGAGGGCGGAGAAGAACGCCTCGGGCGGGCCGGAGAACCCGGCCGCGGCCACCGCCTCCGCCGCACCGGACCGGAGGAGGAGGTCGAACGCCGCGGCGTGGTCGCCGTCGAGCAGCGCCCGGCCGATCAGGTGAGTCCTCTTCGGACCGCCGGGCACGCCGAAGCGCTGCGTGTCGTAGTAGTTGACGAAGAACAGGGTGTGCTCGCGGGCGCCGGACCGCAGCACCTCCGCGAGCTCCGGCGCCAGTCGTCGCACGACGAGGCGGAAGCCGTTGCCGTTGAGGCGGCCGATCCGCAGCGGTTCCCGGCCGTGCCCGGCGTCCGACAGGCGCATGTACCGCGTGGTTCCGCCGTGGAAGGCGGTGAACTCGGCGAACCGGCTCGCGTCCAGGCCCGGTGGCAGGCTGACGAGCTGCTCGGTGATCCCGTCCTCGTCCTTGAGCCCGGCGTAACCGACGTCCGCGCGGGGGACCTCGAAGAATTCACCGATGGCGGACACCGCCTCGAAGGTGGTGTAACCGAGTTTGTTCAACCGGGCCAGTCGGACGGCGGCTCCGCTTTCCTGGGTGACCGGAGGGATGAGGTTCTCGACGACGATGAAGTCTTCCGGTCGGCGCTTGAGGACGACGTCGAAAGCATTCGTCGTGGGCGTCGCCGGAGCGAGGTGGTCGAATGGTGGCGATATTTCCTCGTGGGGCAGCCCGTGGCCTCCGGTCCGACCGGGGCCGCCGACGGTCCCAGCGTCCGCGCTTGTTGATATCGACACCCGATTCCTCCTTGGCTGCTGGTCAGGCCCTGATGTCGTCGCAGGTCGACGTCGTGTGGCGGGACGTTCGAGCCGACGAGGGCCACGGTAGGGATTCGCCGACCCGTGTGGCTAACCGGAGGATCTGCAAAAGATGGTCGTCAAATATTTGACGTGGTCCCGGCCGTTCTTAGGCCGTCTCAAATAGTCTGGATCTGTTTTTCGGCGGGTTCGGGGTTGCTCGGGTTCGGGGGCGCTGCTAGCTTCGGACAAGTCGAAGTCGAGTACGGCGATCATGCGCTCCGCATTACTTCGCAATTGTCGTGCCCGATTCCCTGCTCTCCTGGTCTGGAGGTGAAGAGAATGCGTCGTCACGCCGCGAACCTGCGTCCCCGCCTGGACAAGGTCAAGGTGAAGAACAGCTGACGGACACCGTGATCCCCGGCGGATCGCGCAGTGCCGCCGTGGACCGCGACCAGGGGTCGGGGTCCACGGCGTGGGCCAGCCCGATACGGAAAGGACGACCATGGCCGACCAGGCCCCCGGACAGGTTCCCGTGCTCGGCCACGTCGACGAGAGGCTGCGGACGACGAGCCTGTGCCTCGCGGTGGCGTACGGCGCGAGGAACGACCCGGCCCACCGCGGTGGTCTCGCGCACCTGTTGGAGCACCTGCTGATGTCGGCACCGGTCGTGGGGCCCACGTCGCTGTGCGAACACGTCGAGCGCCTCGGCGGCGACGCCAACGCCGAGACCGGCCTCGAACTGATGCTGTTCACCGCCCAGGTGCACGCCTCCGACGCCGCGGACGTGACCCGCCTGCTGCGCGGGGCCGTGCTGGAGCCGCGGCTGGACGCCGCCGTGCTCGACCGGGAACGCGCCGTCGTCCTCCAGGAACTGGCCGCCGCGGCGGCCGACCCCAGCGACGTCGTCCAGGACACCTTCCTCGCCGACGTGTTCGGCTCCCACCCCCTGGGCAGGCCGGTGGGCGGCACGGCCGAGGAGGTCGGGGCGACGTCGCTCGACGACGTGCTCGACCACCACCGCGACGTCTTCCTGACCAGTCCGATGGCGCTGGTCGTCGTCGGGCCGGACCTGCCCGGCGCGACCGGGCTCCACCGCTCTCCGGCCCGGCGGTCGGGGCGTGGTGGCAGCGTCCCGATCAGCCCGCCTCCGCGAACCCGCCCCGCGCCCCGCTGGCCCGACGGGTTCGCCTGGACGTGCGTCGGGGGCCGCGGCCCGAGCGCCACCGACCCCGACCGGCTGGCCTACGTCCTGCTGTCCAACCTGATGGGCTCCAGCCCCGCGTCGCTGCTCTACCGCAGGCTGCGCAACGACGGAGGGCTGGCCTACGCGTTCCAGTCGTGGTCGCGCGCCTACACCGAGGCCGGTGCCTGGCGGGTGCTGGCGGGCGTCGACGTCGGCAACGGCGAGGCCCTGGTCGAGGTGATCACGGCCACGCTGGAGGAGTTGGCGAGCGGTGGTCCGTCCGACGAGGACCTGGCCGCCGCGCGCCGGAAGGCCGAGATGCACCTGGTGCGGGGGAGCGAGGTGCCCGCCGAGTACGCCAGGCTGATCGCGCAGCGGACGCTGGCGGGCACCGTCGAGTGGTCCGTGGACCAGGAGCTGGCCGCGTTGCGCGAGGTGACCGGTGCGCAGGTCGTGCTGGCCGCCCGGCGCGTGCTCGCCGACCTGTGCGTGTCGGTGGCGTCGTGACAGCGGCGGCGGCGTACCTGGAGGCGGCGACCTCGGCCGGGCTGCTGGCCGAACTGGACGGGGTGCCCTACGTCGCGGGCGAGTACGTCGACCCGGTCAGCAGGCGGCGGCGGGTCCTCGTCGAGTACTGCGACGGGGGCCTGGTGGGCACCGCGGCCGCACGGGACCGGCTGCGCGCCGCGCTGGCGGAGGCCTTCCCCGGCAACGATTCCGCGCTGGTGCGGGTGGACGCCACCACACCCGGCGACCTGCTCGCGGGCAGCGGGTGGACCAGGGAACTGGTCTACGTCGGCTACGAGGGCCCGGTCGGGCCGCCGACCGCCGACGTGCGGCTGGAGCGGCAGGAGGACCGGGCGTTCGTCCGGGACTGGCTGGAGCGGGCGTTCACCCTGGCGCAGCACCAACTCGGCGGTCCCGGTGACGGCGCCGCGGAGGCCGCGGCCGCGACCATGGCGCACCCGGCGCGGCGCACGTACGTCGTGGGCCCGAGCCCGGAGGCCGACCCGATCGGTCACGCCACCCTGCTCACCGACGCCGTCGACGAGGTCAGGGGAGTCGGGTTCGTCGAACTGCTGGACGCGCTCGTCGAACCGGAGCACGACGTCCGCGCGCTCGTCTCCGCGCTGGTCGCGGTGTGCGCCGCCTACGCCCGGCAGGAGGGCCGCCCCCTGGTCGGCCACGTCGTGGCCACGCCGGAGGCGGGCGACCGCGTGCTGGGCTCGCTGTTCCGCCGCGGTTGGCGGACCTGGCACAGCTTCTACCGCTGTCCGCTCGGAGACGGAGGCACCGCGCCATGAGCACCCGGTTCGACATCCCGCTGCTCTACCGGACCCTGGAGGTGGAGGAGCACGAGAGCCTGCGCGCGCTGCTGCGCAAGGCCCGCTCGACCGCGTTCACCCTGCCGCACCTGGTGCTCTCGGTCTTCGAGCAGGAGGGCGTCCGGCTGGGCAGCGGCTCGGCGGACGAGCTGCGCAGGGCGCGCGGCCGGGCGGCCGACTACGCGGCCGTGGTGGAGCACGTCTCCTCCGAGGTCCGGGTCGACGTCATGAAGGGGCCCGCGCTGGCGCGCCGCTACCCGAGCGGGATCCTGCGGCCGGCGGGCGACCTGGACCTGGTCGTGCCCGACGAGGTCGCGCTGTGGCGGGTGGCGCGGCTGGTCGACGCCCTCGCGCCCACCACGCCCGAGGTGAGCGTGTCCCTGCTGGGCGGGGGCCCGGACCGGCACGTGGTCGCCTCGCTGACCTGGCCCGCGGCCGACGCCGTGCTGGACAGGGACATCAGGGTCGACATCAGCACCATGGCCTTCCCCGGCGACCAGGCGGCGGTGCCGGTACGGGCACCGCTGCCCCCGGACCCGTGGCTGGCCGACCTGCTGTCGGTGACCGAGGAGCGGTTCCAGCGCGCGTTCACCGCCAAGGACGTGCTCGACCTGGTGGTGCTCGACGACGACGCCCCCGACGACCTGGCGTCCGTCGTGGACGCCGCGGCGCGCCACCGGGTGGCGCCGGAGCTGGCGGAGCTGGTGTCGCGCGCGGCGTCCGTCGTGGACCTGCGCGCGCTCGCCCCGCTGGCGGGATCGCTCGCCCCGCACGCCGAGCGGGAACTGGAGACCCGCGCGGCGCACGGGACCGGGCCGGGGACGGACGTCCCCCGCAGGATCGCCGCGGGCGTGCCGGTGTACGGGATGCCGCTGCGCGTGGAACGCAGGCCTGAGCGGGAGGTGGTCGCCGTGCGCCGCGCAGGCGACGCGCACCTCGCCGCCACGCCCTTCGGGGACTACCTCCTCGTGGGGTCCGGACTCGTCGACCCGCTGCTGCACGAATCGGCGCTGCGGGAACTGGACCGGCCGCACCGCCCCGGTGCCGTCGAAGGGAGCCCGTCGTGAACGCGGTGGAGATCAGGGGACTCACCAGGACGTTCCCCGGCAAGCGCAAGGGCGCGCCACCGGTGCGCGCGCTGCGGGAGGTCGACCTGGCGGTGCCCGAGGGCACGGTCCACGGGCTGCTCGGTCCCAACGGCGCGGGCAAGACGACGCTGTGCCGCGTCCTGTCCACCGTCCTGCTGCCCACGGCGGGCACCGCGTCCGTGCTGGGCCACGACGTCGTGACCGCGACGGCGGCGGTCAAGCGGTCGATCGGCATCGTGTTCGGTGGTGACAAAGGGCTCTACGGGCGGCTGAACGCCCGGCAGAACCTCAGGTTCTGGGCCGCGATGTACGGGTTGAGCGGCAGGGGGCTCGGCAGTCGCGTCGACCGGCTGCTCGACCGGGTCGGTCTGACGGACCGCGCCGACCACCGGGTGGACACCTACTCCAGGGGCATGAAGCAGCGCCTGCACCTGGCCCGCGGGCTGGTCGCCGACCCCAGGGTGCTCATCCTGGACGAACCCACCTCCGGCATGGACCCGGTGGCGGCGCACGAGTTCCGCGACCTGGTCGCCGGTCTGCGGGCCGACGGCCGCACGGTCCTGCTCACCACGCACGACATGGTGGAGGCCGAGGCCGTGTGCGACCGCGTCACCCTGATCGACCGCGGCGGGGTGCTGGCCTCCGGCGAGCCCGCCACCATCGGTCGGCTGATCTCCCACTACGAGCGGATCGAGGTCGACGCGATGCCCGAGGGCCTCGTCGACGCCGTCAGGGCGGTGCCGGGCGTGATCTCGACGTCCACCACCGGGATCAGCACGCTGATCGAGACCGAGAACGGCGCCGCGACCGCCGAGGTGCTGGGCCTGCTCGTGGCGGCCGGTGCCACCTCGCTGCGCACCGGCCGCCCCAGCCTCGAAGAGGTCTACCTGCGCCTGGTCGGCGGACGAGGGATGGTGGTGGGCTGATGCCGCGCACGGTGCTCGCCGCGTTCCGGTTCCAGGCCGCCCTGGCCTGGCGGACACCGGACACGCTGAGCGTCTTCGTCACCGCACCGCTGTTCACCGTCGTCTTCCTGGCGCTGAGCCAGTTCGCGGGCCGCACGGACCTGGCGACCCACGCCGTGCTGGCGCCGTGCCTGATGTCGCTGTGGGCCGTCGCCCTGTTCCTGGCGGGCGACCTGATCGGCAACGAGCGCTCCTGGGGCACGCTGGAGGGGCTGGTGGCCACCCCGGTGTCCTTCCCCCTCCTGGTGACCGCCCGGATCACGACCGTCACCGTGCTCGGCCTGCTGACCTTCGCCGAGTCCTGGCTGGTCGCCGCCGGGCTGTTCGGGATCGTGCTGGACGTCGCGCACCCGCTGGTGTTCGGGGCGGGCATGCTCCTGTCGGCGCTGGCGATGGCGGGCACCGCCACCTCGCTGTCGGCGGTCTTCGTGCTCACCCCGTCCGCGCGCACCGTGCAGAACACCCTGAGCTACCCGATCTACCTGCTGTCCGGGGTGATGGTGCCGATCTCGTTCCTGCCCGACTGGGTCCAGCCGCTGTCGCGCCTGGTCTTCCTGTCCTGGAGCGGCGACCTGCTGCGCACCTCGCTCGACCCGGCGCCGACGGGCAACGTGCTGCCGGAGCTGGGCGCGGTCGCCCTGCTCGGGGTGGCGGGCTACCTGCTCGGCGCCGCCCTGACCCGCCGCTTCGTGCGCCGCGCGCGCGAACTCGGCAACCTCTCCCACACGTGAGGGCCCGATGACCGAACTGCTCGCCGAACCCCGTCCGCTGGCGGTCGTCCGCCACGCCTCCCTCAACGCCCTGGCGGACCTGAGGGCCACCTACACCCCGACCAGCTGGACCGTCGGCTGGCTCGGCCGGATGCTCGCGCAGGTCGCGTTCTTCACCGTGGTCGGCCACCTGATCGGGTCGGCGGAGCACACCAGGTACCTCGTGATCGGCAACTCGCTGATGACCTGCGTCATCGAGGTCATGATGGTGGTGGCCTCCACGACGTGGGAGCGGCGCGCGGGCACCCTGCCGCTGCTCGTGGCCGCCCCCGCCGAACTGGGGCTGGTGTTCGTCGGCCGAAGCCTCCAGTGGACGATCAGCGGGTCCGGCACCTCCCTGGTCTCGCTGCTGGTGCTGGCCCCGCTGTTCGGGGTGCACTGGACGGTGGGGCAGTTCCTCACGGTGGTCCCGCTGGTGCTGCTGACCGCGTTCAGCACCTACGCGTTCGGGCTCGTGCTGGCCGCGGCCGTCCTGGGTACCACGGGCCTGCGCAACATCACCTCCAACGCCGCCTACCTGGTGATGATGGCCGTCTGCGGGGTGCAGGTGCCGGTGTCGTACTGGCCGGGCGCCGTCCAGCTGGCCGCCGAGTGCCTGCCGCTGACCCACGGCCTCCGGGCCGTTCGCGCCGTGGCCGACGCGGAGCCGCTCGGCACCGTGCTGTCCCGCGCGCTGCCCGCCGCGGTCGCGGGCGCGTGCTGGCTGGCGCTCGCGCTCGCGGTCTTCCGGCTCACCGCCGCCCGCGCCCGCCGCACCGGATCGGTGGTCTACTCCTGAGCCCGGCCCGCGGAACGGTCGTCCCGGCGTCACGCTATCCGGGACGTCGGGTCCGGCCGCTCGTAGTGGAAGCGCGCGTAGTAGCGGGCGAAGGACCACAGCAGGTGCGAGTAGCGGTACTGGCCCGGTGCGGGCGACTCCAGCACGGCCACGTCCACCAGCGACTCCACCAGGTCCTCCGCCTCCTGCTCGGCGACGCCCAGCACCGAACTCGCCGCGCGCAGACCGAATTCGGGCCCTTCCGAGGCGAGCGCCAGGAAGGCGTGGTGCTGGTCGTCGGTGAGCTGGCCCTCGATCGCGCGCAGCGCGGTGAGCATGGACCGGTCGCCGGAGCCCAACCTGGTGGTGCCCGCGGGATCGCTCACCAGCCGAGCGGTGAGCACGTCGAAGCTCCAGCCCGGCCTGGCGGCCAGGTGCGCCCCCGCGGACCGCACCGCCAGCGGCAGCAGCCCGCACGCCTCGACCAGGGCGAGCGCACCCGGTCGGTCGGCGGCGACCCGGTCCGGGCCCACCACCGCGCCGAGCAGCGCCAGCGCCTCGTCGGCGGTGAAGACCCCGAGGCAGACCCGTTCGGTGGTCGAGACCCCGAACGGGGGCGCCCAGCCGGTGATCAGCACCCCGCACCCCGCCGACCCCGGCACGAGGGACCGGACCTGCTCCGCGACGCGCACGTTGTCGAGGACGACGAGCACCTTCCGCCCGTCGAGCACGGTGTTGACCATCTTCGACCGCTCGGACACCCGTTCCGGCACCGCGTCGGCGGGCAGCCCCAGCGCGCGCAGGAACCCTTCGAGCACCCCGGCGGTGGTCGACCCCGCGTCGTCGGAGCCGAGGTCGGCGTACAGCTCGCCGTCCGGGAAGGCGTCGTGGAGCCGGTGCGCGGCCTGGAGGGCCAGCGCGGACTTCCCCACCCCGATGGCGCCGGTGATCGCGACGACCGCGGGCGAGCGGCGCGCGGGCGCGGTGAGACCGCGCACCACCGTGGCGATCTCCTCGTGCCGACCGGTGAAGTCCACGGTCCCAGGGGGCAGCTGCCTGGGTACCGGGACCGCGCCCGCGCGCACGATCCCCGGCACTCCGGCCGCCCGCCCCGGCCGCCAGGCGCTCGACTGCGGGTCGGGTGTCCCGCCTGCCAGGATCCTGTGGTGCAGCGACTTCAGGGCCTGCCCCGGCTCGATGCCCTGCTCCTCCACCAGTGCGTGGCGCAGGCGGCTGAACACGGCCAGCGCCTCGGTCTGGCGGCCTGCCGCGTGCAACGCCCGCATGAGCAGCTCGTGGACGTGCTCGCGCGACGGCTGCTCCGCGGCCAGCAGGGTCAACTCGGGCAGCACGAGCGCGTGGTGCCCCAGCGCGAGCGCGATGCGGAGCCGCTCCTCGGTCCACGCCAGCCGGAGTTCACCGAGGCGGATCCTCTGCTGCTCGGCGAACGGGCCGGGCAGGCCGGACAGCGGGTTGCCCTGCCACAGCGCGAGGGCGTCGGCCAGCAGGCCGTCCGCGAGCTCCAGCCCGCCGTCGGCGGCGGCCAGCCTGGCGCGGTGCGCGAGGTTCTCGGCGAAGTCCAGGTCCAGTCCCAGTTCCGGGACGACCAGGCGGTAGCCGTCACCGACCGACACCAGGACGCTGGGCGCTCCGCCGCCGCGCTCCAGCAGCGTGCGCCAGCGCCACGCGTGGGTGCGCACCGTGGAGACCGCGGCGTCGGGCGGGTTCTCGCCCCACAGCGCGTGCACCAGTTCGGACAGCCCGCTCGCGCGTCCGGAGTGGAGGAGCAGCGCCGCCAGGAACGCCTGCTGCTGCGGGGAACCGGTGGGGAGCGTCCTGCCACCGCGCACCGCTCGCACCGGTCCGAGGACGGTGAACCGCAGCGGGTCGGCCCCGCGCCGGTCCGGATCGCCGCCGTGCTCCTGTCGTCCGACGAAACGCTGGATGTCGCTCATGATCCTCTTTCGACTGCATTCCACTCCGGAGCCCGCCGTCGCGGCGGACGTGGGCCCTCGGATGTCGGTGAATCGCGCCGTACCGGGAGACCGGAGCGCGTCGTTCGTCCATGACCGCTGGAGTGCGTCGGACGGTGGGCGGCGAAACGCCGTCAGCTGGGGATTCCCGTGCTCGTTCGCCTTGCGAAGAGCATAGGCAGGCGTCTTCGGGAGCGGCAAGGCCGCGCACGTCGGCGGTGTCCCGCCGGCGGGACGGGCCTCCGGTCGAGGCCTGTCCCGCCCGCGCGGGCTCGGCCGCCGTGCGATCGCGTGTCCACTGTGGAGTACCGGGAGCGACTACCGGGACCACTCGTTCGGCACCACCCGCGGTGGTCCGTCGCACACCAGGCGCCCGTTCTCGACGTGGACCGGCTGCACGGGGAGCGCGCTCACCGCGCGCGAGCGCTCGGCCAGTTCGACGGTCCACTCGACCCGCGCCGCCGCCTGGTCCCCCGTCATGCGGGATATCCGACCCCGGTTCTCCTCGCGGTGGACGTAGAACGCGTTGAAGCCGCCCGAGGAGATGGCGACCAGCTCGTAGCCGCGCGCGACCAGCAGGTCGTCGAAGGCCTTCAGCGAAGCCCCCATGTACCACCGGTGCGCCGCGGAGAGGCCCGCGTCCCGCACCCGGGGGACCGACACGGCCAGGTCGGGCGCCCAGTAGTGCTGGAACTCCACCACGACCACCCGCGGACGCAGTTCGTGGAGCGCGTCCAGGATCCAGAGGTCGTCGCCGTCGATGTCGACGGACAGCAGGTCGACCTCGGTCGGGACGCCGAGGTCGGTCAGCACCGACATCGCGTCGGCGGACCTCAGGACCCGCGTGTGCAGCGCGGGCATCGTCCACCGGGTCTCGTACTGGGCGCGGAAGAACGCGCGGGCGATGCGCTGGCGGCGGGCGTCGGCGTCGACCAGCCACCCCCGCCAGCGGTGGTGCACGAGGAGGTTGGCGGAGTTGCCCATCAGGCCCTTGCCGGAGCCGATGTCGAGGACTCGTCGACCACCGTGGCCGAGGACCGAGAAGATCGCCAGCAGCAGGCCGTCCTCGTCGCCCTGGGAGAACACGCTGAACGACCAGTCGTCCTGCTCGGTCCCGGTGAGGTCGATCTCGCCGCGGTCGCGCAGCTCCCGGCCGAGGCGGTTCTGCGTCATGCGGCACGTCGCCTGGCTCGCCCTCGACGCTCCGAGGCGTCCGTAGCCGGAGTCCATCGACTCCAGGAACCGGTCGTGCGGCAGGAGTTCGGCTTCGCTCATGGTCGTCGTCCAGTCCTGTCGTGGGGTGGTCCGCGGTGAATCGTCGCGCGGGGGTCGGCTTGGACCTTCTTCGAGAGGTGGCCGTCGGTTCAAGTCCGGACCGCGGAAGCGGTGTGCCGCCGACGGGAGGGCGCGGGTCGGCCGTGTCCCGCCGGCGGGACGGCGTGCGCGCCGTCCCGCCGGCGTCCGTCGGAGGTGTTCGCGCCTGCGCGCGTATTCTGCTGTGCTCCGGACTCGGAGGACCTATCCTGCGGAAGCCTCCCGAAGGTCATCCCCCGTGAGCGGAACGCCACCCGCCACGACCCGCCCGCGGTGCGGGGTCGTGCCCGTGGCGCACTGGGCGGAGTTCGGGACGGCTGCCGTGGCGGTGACCACGTCAACTCAAGAGGAATCACGTCGATCGCCGGTGGCGGCCGGTGAGTTCGGGCGGCCGGCAGAACTGTGGAGAACGTCATGTCGCGTTGTCACGTGAAGAGATCAGCGGGGACCGGGCGGAGAGGGGCGTCGTCGTGATCGCCCAGTCCTCGCCGCCCCCGCGCCTGCTGCTCGTCCTCCCCGGCCCACCGCTCGTGCGCAAGGCCGTGCGGGCGGGGCTGGATCTGCGGGTCGTGCTCGACGGGGAGCGACGAGCCGAGGACGTGCCGCTGCCCGCCGACCGGGTGGTCCACGTGGACGCGGGGCGGGGGCCGGGGATCGCGGCGGTGGTCCGCGGGCTGGTCCGCGACCACGGCATCACCCACGTCCTCGACGGCGAGGGTTTCCCCCTGCGCGAGCCCCGTTCGGCGGCGTGGGCGGACGACGACCCCTTCGGACGCGAGCTGGTCCCGAACTGGCGTTCCGCGGTGGGGGAGTCGACCGTCGCGACGGTCGACGAGGTGCGCAAGGTGGTGGGCGACCTGGGGTGGCAGGCCGTCATCCGCACGGACCGGGACGAGGTGGTCGTCCGGTCGGACGAGGACACCGACGAGTGGGTGCGGGCGCACGAGCCGCACCGGGGCCCGTTCGTGGTCGAGAAGCTGTCCTCCGACCCCGAGGTCGTCGTCACCACGCTCACCGTCGACGGGATGCACCGGGTCGTCGGGATCACCGAGCGCGTCGAGGGCACCGGGACGAGGTCCTACGTGTACCCGGCGAGCCTGGTCGAATCCAGGATGGTGCGGGTCAGGGCCGCCGTCACGAGCATGCTCGACCTGATCGGCCACGAGTTCGGCCCCGCGCAGACGCGGGTCGCGCTGGTCGGTCCCGAGCCCCGCGTCCTGCGGTCGCGGCCGTGCTTCAGCGTCGACGGGGTGTCGGAGCTGATCGAGGTCGCCACCGGGTTCGACGTCCCGACCGAGCTGTTCCGGGCGTTGGCGGGCGCCCTCCTCCAGCCGCCGCGACCGCGGTGGTTCGCCGGGGCGCGGTTCTCCCCGGTTCCTGGCTCCCCCGAGGGGGGTCGGGAGTCGAGCGTGGTCGTGGAGGGGGTGTCGCCGGAGGTCGTCCGCACGCGTCTCGACGAAGCGGGAGCCTCGTCGAGCTGATCACCGCGTGTCCGTTTCGCACGAGTTCCCTTTTCGTTCCCGCGGGCGGGTACCGCACGCGGAACTCAGAGGAATCGCCTGCTCACAGGATTGGAGCCAAGCCGAACGACCAGTGCGAGGAGAGATCGACATGAGCGGAACGACGCGATCCGGTGGCCGGGTTGACACCTCCCGACAGGGTGTCCTCCGGAAGGTCTTGGGCACGGTGTCCCTGGCGGTGTTCGTCACGGCGGCCGCCGCGGGCTACCTGGGCACGACGCAGGAGATCCACGTTCCGCGGCACGACGTTCGCGCGGTGGCGGCGTCCGGGTTCGGCACGCTGTCGACGAGCCCGGATTCCGGGGAAGTGCCGGACTGCTGCTCGGAGGAGGGGCCGAGTTCCGCGGCCGGGGAGATGTCGTGATGCTCACCGGACGACGCCGTGGACCGCCTGCTGATGGCCGTGTGCCACGGGAATCCGGTGGATGACCCGATTTCGGGACAACGCTTACCGGCACGACCCCCGCATGACCAGACCGCCCTCACCCCGGTGTCGGAGGACGGCCGGTGCTGCGCGCCGAAGCCTGCCCGGTGCTGCGCCGGGAACGCCTGTGGGCCGCGGAAAATTTTGCCGGCTCCAGGGCGCGGTGTCCAGACCGCGGTCCCGGCGGTTGCCGGTCGGCACGCGCACCCGCTCGGGCACGTCGCGAACGAAAGGTCGAGCACGATGCCAAGCACGGTCACCCCGCCCGGCTCCGGCGGCCCGCCGCGTGCGGGGAACGGCAACGGCGCCGTTCCCCACGCCCGACCCGAGCCGCACCGCTCCGCGGACACCGCTGGGCGGGTGTTGTTCTCGCGCGTCGGGCTGACGCTCCCGACCGCCCTCACCTACGAGGGCTGGGCCAGGGCGGGCGTCCAGATCGCCCGGATCGCCGATTCGAGCGCGTGGTGCCTCGGCGACTGGCTGGTCCGCGGCCAGGAGCAGTACCGCGACCGCTACCGGCACGCCATCGACGAGGCCGGGCTGGACTACCAGACGCTGCGCAACTACGCGTGGATCGCCCGCAGGTTCGACTACTCCCGCAGGCGCGAGCAGCTCAGCTTCCAGCACCACGCCGAGGTGGCCGCGCTCCCCGACGACGAGCAGGACCGCTGGCTGGACGAGGCGGAGCTGAACCGCTGGTCCCGCAACCGGTTGCGCGAGGCCATCCGCCGGTCCCGCACCGGTTCCCGCGACCGCCGACCGGCCCAGGAGGTCGTGCTGCCCAGGGTGACCGCGCCGCAGGGCCAGGTCCGGTGGTGGCGGTCCGCGGCCGAGCAGGACGGTGTCGACTTCGAGAAGTGGATCCTGGTGGCGCTGGACAACGCGGCCCAGATGGCCCTCGGGCAGGGGCCGGACGGTGGCGGCGGCAGCGTGGAGCAGGACGACCCGGTGACGGGGTAGTGGGGGAGCGGGGCCGTCGTCGCTCAGGAGCGGGCCGCCGGTGGCACGCCCATGGCCGCGAAGCTCTCGTCGGCGCGCCGCAGGTGTTCCCGCGCCGCCTCGGTGTGCCCGAGGGCGTTCTCGGCCTCGCCGATGCCCGCCAGCGCGCGGGCCTCGGCGATGCGGTAGCCGATGGCCGCCGCCACCTCGCACGCGCTCTCGTGGTGGGTGAGGGCGTCCGAGTAGCGGCCCTGGGCCCGGCGCAGCCTGCCGACGATGTTGTCGATCTCCACCTGGCGGGTCGTGGTCCAGTGGCCGCGGTGGTTCCTCAGGGCCATGTCGGCGTAGTGGTTCGACAGGTCGTGCCTGCCGAGCCGGTGCAGGGCCAGCGCGGACAGGGCGAACACCAGGGCGGCGTTCCCCGCGGGCGCGCCGAACTCCTCGACCAGGGCCCTGGCGACGCCCAGGTGCGCGTCGGCCTTCTCGTAGGCGTGCATGCCGATGTGCGCCTGGGCCAGGCTCGCGCAGGCGATGATCTGCTGCCCGTGGATGTGGTGCTCGTCGTCCAGCGCCACCGCCCGGCTCGCGGCCTCCACGGCCTCGGGGTAGCGCCCCCACTCCTCGTACAGGGAGCTGAGGTTCACCAGCGACTCGGCCTCGGCCCTGGCCACCCCGAGCTCGCGCTTGATGCCGATCGACTCCTGGAGCATCGGCAGCGCCTCGTCGAACCGCCCGGTGTGCGCGGTGAGCAGCCCCAGCATCCCGATGCCCTTCGCGACGCCCCGCGTGTCCCCCAGTTCGCGGGCGATCTCCAGCGCCTCCGAGATGGCGGCGATCCCGGCCTCGAACCGGCCGAGCTTCCAGTTGGCCACGGCCGAGTTGGCCAGGCTCAGGTGCAGCAGCTCGCGGTCCCCGAGCCTGCGGGAGGACCGGACGGACAGTTCGGTGATCTCGGCGAACTCCGTGTACAGCCCGATGGCGTCGAGCTGGAAGACGACGTTGCGGGTGAGGTGGGCGGTGTGCCGGTCGAACCCCCGCTCGTGCGCCAGCACGGCGGCCGCCTCCAGCGTGGCCCGCTCCCGCGCCAGCCACACCCGCGCGTTCTTGTGGTCCAGCAGCTGCGGGGGAACGGGCGGCGGGTTCGCCAGCCCGGTGGGCAGGCGCACGCGGCCTGCGAAGAGGAGGTTGCACACGTGGTCGCTGGTGTGCACCAGGTAGTCGAGCAGGCTCTCCAGCGCGGTCGGCACGTCCGCCGCGTCGCCGTGGTCGGTGGAGTTCAGGGTCTGGCGCACGAAGCTGCGCACCAGGTCGTGGAACGCGTAGTAGCCGAACTCGTGCTGCTGCAACAGGTGCGCGTCGAGGAGGGTCTCCAGCGTCGTCTCCGCGGCCGACTCGGAACAGCCGAACAGCGCCGCAGCCGAGCTGACGTCGATGTCTCGGCCGGGGTGCAGCCCGAGCAGGCGGAAGGACGCCCGGTGGCGGGCGTCGAGGCCCTCGTAGGAGATCTTGAGCGTCAGCTCGACCCCGCGTTCGTCGGACCGCAGTTCGTCGAGCCGCCGCGACTCGTCGCTCATCCGGTCGACCAGGTACGCGATCGACCACCTCGGCCGGTTGGCCAGCCTGCTGAGCGCGATCCGGAGGGCGAGGGGCAGGTGGCCGCACAGCTCGACCAGGTCGGCCACGGCCTCCGGTTCGGCGGCGGCGCGCTGGTCGCTCAACACCGTGGCGGCCATGGCCGTGCTGTCCTCGCTGCTCATCGTGCCGAGCGAGATCCAGTGCGCCCCGTCGAGGTCGATCAGCCTGGTGCGGCTGGTGATCAGCACCAGGGAACGGGGGTTTGCGGGCAGGAGGGGGCGCACCTGCGCGACGTCGGAGACGTTGTCCAGCAACAGCAACACGCTCCGGTCGGCCACCGACGCCCGCCAGAACTCGACGCGCGCCGCGGGTTCGTCCGGCAGGTTCCCGGTCGGGACGCCCAGCATCCGCAGCAGCGCCTCCGCCGCCGCGGGCGCGGACATCGGCTGCTCGGCCGGGGTGAACCCGCGCAGGTCGAGGTAGAGCTGCGCGTCGGTGTACCGCTCGGCGACGCTGTAGGCGGTCCGCACCGCGAGCGACGTCTTGCCCGCCCCGCCCATCCCGTCGATCGCGAGGACGCGGGGGCCGCGGTTCGGCGGGGCGTCGATGAGCAGCCTGAGGATCTCCAACTCCTGCTTCCGCCCGATGAAGTCCGTCAGGTCGTTGGGCAGGGAACGGGTCTGCCGCGGCGGGTCCGGCTCGGGCAGCGGCCTCGGCGGGTGCCGTGCGGGCGCGGCGGGCGCGGGGACGACGAGATCGGGGTCGTTGCGCAGGATCCGCTCGTGCAGCGCGGTGAGGTCGGTGCCGGGGTCGATGCCCAGCTCGTCGGCCAGCAGCGAGCGCACCTGGCCGAACTCCTCCAGGGCGTCGGCCTGCCTGCCGGACCGGAACAGGGCGAGCATCAGCTGGCCGCGGAGCCGCTCGCGCAACGGGTGCGCGGCCACGAGCGCGCGCAGCTCGCCGACGAGTTCGGCGCTCTCGCCGCGGGCCAGGCGAAGGTTGATCAACTGCTCGACGGCCGCGGTCCGCCGTTCCAGCAACGCCGCGCCCGCACCCCTGATCAGCTGTCCGCCCTCGCCCGAGAGCACCTCGCCCCGCCACAGCGCGAGCGCCCGTTCGAGGTGGTCGGCCGCGGACTCCTCGTCCCGGTCGAGCATCGCGGTCCTCGCGCCGGCCAGGAAAGCGTTGAACTGAAGCAGATCCGCCTGGTCGGTGGTGAGAACCGCCCGGTAACCGGACGTCTCGGTGACCAGGACCCCGGAACCGCCGGGGATGAGCTGCCGCAGGCGCGCCACCGCCTTGCGCACCTGGTGCGTCGCCGTCGCGGGGGAGGAGTCCTCCCACACCGCGTCGACGAGCTGGGCGACGGACAGCACCTGACCGGCCTCCAGCACCAGCGACACCAGCACCCGCTCCTGGACGAGCCCTCCGAGCCGGACGCGTTCACCGCCGAACCAGCACTCCACCGACCCCAGGACGTTGATCCGGAGCCTGGAGTCCTGACTGCTGTCGGTGGGCATCCGCTTCACCACTGGCTTTCTGGACGGGGAACCACGTCCTGTCGACATCGGGCGCCAGGAACGCGACACGGCGCGCCTGGGAGGTGCTGCTGCCGGACAGGGGTCACTCGCAGTCTCCCAAGCACGGGCCCGCATTGCCACGTGGATGGCGCTTACTCGCCGCATTTCGACGCCGATCCTCCTGTCCCCGCCCCAGTTCTGCCGGTGGTTCTGCGTGTGGTCCTTCACCGGGCGCGGTGGGGGAGCGGTTGTGCGCGACCGACGCCCCGCACCCGTCCGGTTGGCGAAAGGGGTTGGCCGCCAACGGGATTCTTCCTCGGGTGTGTCGCGAGGTCGTGTCAGGTGTGTCGCGGTCCCGTGCACCGCGAGGACGTCCTGAGCCGGGTGCGCCACCGCGACGGTTCTCCGTCTCCAATGGAGACAGGGATGTGGAGTGCGTCCCAACTGGCACCGTCCCGGCGCGCCGATGGCCGGGGCGGAGCACTTGTCCGCCAGTGGGTCCAGCGGTGCGCGGCACCGCGAGGCGTGGACGTCGTGGTCGGGGTGCTGTCCCGTCGGGCGCGCAGTGGTCGTGGCGAGCCCTTCACCTCGATGCCCCCGCAGTGGCGGGGTGCTCGGGGAGCCGCCGTTCGTGCCGGGCCGGGACGTGTCCGGTGTCGTGGAGGAGGCCGGGTTCGGCGTCACGGCCCTGCGCGACGTGCGGCACGCCCTGGTTCCCGCGCGGCGGGCGGCTGCGCCGAGCACGTCACCGCCCCCGCGCGGCAGTTCGTCCGCGAGCCGTCGACCACCAGCCGCGAGCGGGCGGCGGCGCTGCCGCTCACCGCGTGGCGGTCCCTGGTGGACACCGCGCACGTGGGGCGGAGGCACCGGGTGCTGGTCCACGTCGTCTCGGGTGGGGTCGGTCGTCGGGCGGTCCAGGCCGTCGCGCCCGTGGCCCTGGCGGTGCAGGGGCTCCCGTTCCGGTCTGACCGCGGACGTCTGGTGCTCGCCGGGGGAGCACTGCTAGGTTCACAGGTAGAGTTACTAGTTCGTCTACCTGAGGAGCCAGGCATGGCCGAGACCCTGTACACCGCGACCGCCACCTCGACCGGCAGCGGTCGCGCGGGAGGGCGCGGGCGCACCGACGACGGGCTGCTCGACGTCACGCTGGCGCTCCCCGTGGAACTGGGCGGCCCCGGTGGGGCGACCAACCCCGAGCAGCTGCTGGCGGTGGGGTGGTCGTCGTGCTTCCACTCGGTGCTCAAGCTCGTCGCGGGACGGCGGAGGGTGCGGGTCGACGAGTCGTCGGTGGTGGCCGAGGTGAGCGTGCACCCCACCCCGGAGGGCGGCTTCGGGCTCGGCGCCGCGCTCCGCGTCCACCTCCCCGGTCTGGACCAGGCCACCGCCGACGACCTCGTCGCGGCGGCGCACGCGGGCTGCCCCTACTCCAACGCCACCCGCGGCAACGTCCCGGTGACGGTCGAGGCGGTCGCGGCCTGACCTCGACTCCACTGTGGAGGGACGGCTGACCGGTGCGGTCAGCGCCCTCCGCCGTGGATCACGCCGCGGCAGCCGCGCAGGAACGCGTCGGCCGTGCCGCTCGGCTCGCCGAGGTAACCGGCGATCATCGCGCCGTCGCGCAGCAGGAGGAGCGCTTCGGTGGCGGTGGCCTGGTCCGGCAGGCCCAGCGGGGCGAGCAGCCGGTCGTAGGTCTTCCGGTACCAGGCCCGGTGCGCGTCGACGACCCCGCGCACCGGGCTGTCGGGATCGGGGTACTCGGCGGCGGCGTTGAGGAAGGCGCAGCCGCGGAACCCCGGACCGCACACCGTCCTGCCGATCTCCTCGCCGATGAGCCGCAGCGCCGCGTCGACGTCGCCGTCGGCCCCGGCGACGGCCCGCTCGACGGCCTGGCGGTCGAGGGCGGCGCTGTGCTCCAGGTACGCCACGATCAGGTCGTCCTTGGTCCTGAAGTGGCGGTAGAACGTCACCTTCGTCGTGCCGACCCGCTCGATGATCCTGTCGGCGCTGACCGCTCGCAGGCCCTGCGCGTAGAACAGTTCGGTCGCGGCCGCGAGCAGCCGCTCTCGCATCGACGGGTTCACCGCCCCCACGATACGGATCGCGCCCGCCCGGCGATCACCGTCCGTCCCCGCCGAATGGAAGACCGAACGTTCTTTCGATAATATGGAGGCATGGTGCGCAGCACGTCAGAGGCCAGGCCGTCCGAGGCGCGAACCCGGTTGCTGACCACGGCGAGCGGGATCTTCTACGCCGAGGGCATCCACTCCGTCGGCGTCGACCGCATCCTCGCCGAGGCGCAGGTGACGCGGGCCACCTTCTACCGGCACTTCCCCGGCAAGGAGGACCTCGTCCTCGCCTACCTTCACGAGGCCGACCAGGCCATCCGCGGCCAGGTGGGCGCTGCCGCCGCGAGCGGGCTGCCGCCGGTCGAGACCCTCGTGGCCGTCGGCGAGTCGATCGCGCAGGGCATCCGGTCGCCGGGTTTCCGCGGGTGCGCGTTCCTCAACGCCGCGGCGGAGTACGCCGACCCCGACCACCCGGTGCACCGGGCCGTCCTCGCCCACCGGCAGTGGTTCCTGGACACCGTCACGGAGCTGCTGGTCCTCGTCCGGGAGGAGTCGGCCGAGGCCGCCGCCCGGCACTTCGTCATGCTGCGCGACGGCGCCATGGCGTCCGGCTGCCTGTTCGACCCGGCGCTGGTCTGCGAGACCTTCCTGCGGGGCGTCGAAGGGCTCGTGCGGGCGCACGCCGCGTCCGACCCCGCCTGACCACGGGTTTCCCGAGCGCGGTGGACCCCTCCGTCCACCGCGGGACTCCGGCCGCGCGATCCTCGGTCCTCCGTGCTGCCCTCACTCTGAGATAGAACGTTCTGTCTTGACAACGTCGAACCCCCGTCGTAATACTGGGACGAGACAGAACGTTCGGTATCGCATCAGGTCGCCACGCCGTCGTCGGACGGCGCTCCTGTCGGTGCACACCTCGGAAAGGGACCACCGTGACCACCCTCGACACGCCCGCCACCACCGGACTCGCCCCGGCGCTGCGCCGGCTGTACTTCGTGCGGTTCGCGTTCGCCATCGTCTGGGCGGGCCTGCTGTTCGCCTTCGGATCGCAGCTCGGACCGCTCGGGATCGCCCTGCTCGTCCTCTACCCGCTGTTCGACGTCGGCGCGGCGGTCGTGGACGCGCGGTCGTCCCGCGCCACCGGATCGCCGCTCGGCCTGTACGTGAACATCGGGATCAGCCTGCTCGCCGCCGTCGGTCTCGCCGTCGCCGCCACGTCCGGTGTGCCCGCGGTCCTGCGCGTGTGGGGTGCCTGGGCGATCGTCTCCGGACTCGTCCAGCTGGCCGTGGGCGTCGGCCGTCGCGCGATGGGCGGCCAGTGGCCGATGATCCTCAGCGGCGGCATCTCCGTGCTGGCGGGGTCGTCGTTCATCGCGATGGCGGGCGCGGAGAACGCGGTGCTGACCACCGTGGCGGGCTACGCGGTCGTCGGCGGAATCTTCTTCCTCGTCTCCGCGCTGCGCCTCGGCCGCGCCACCGGGGAGAGCTGACGTGGGCGCCGCGACCTACGACGTCGTCGTCATCGGCGCGGGTCCCGTCGGCGAGAACGTGGCCGACCGGGTGGTGCGGGGCGGGCTGACCGCCGCCGTGGTCGAGCGCGAGCTGGTCGGCGGCGAGTGCTCCTACTGGGCCTGCATGCCCACCAAGGCGCTGCTGCGCGGCGGTGCGGCGCTGCGGGCCGCCCGGCAGGTGCCCGGCGCGCGCGAGGCGGTGACGGGGGAGCTGGACGTGGCTGCCGTGCTCCGCCGCCGCGACGCGTTCGCCTCGAACTGGCGGGACGACGGGCAGGTGTCCTGGCTGGAGCGGATCGGCGTTCCGCTGCACCGGGGGCACGGCCGGATCACCTCCGCCCGCGTGGTCGAGGTGACCGGCGAGGACGGGGCCACGACCACGGTGACCGCCCGGCACGCGGTCGTCGTCGCGACCGGGAGCGGCGCGCTGGTCCCGGACGTCGAGGGTCTGCGCGACGCGGCACCGTGGACCAGCAGGGAGGCCGCCGCCGCGAGGAGCGTTCCCGGCAGGCTCGCCGTCATCGGCGGCGGGGTGGTGGCGTCGGAGATGGCCACCGCGTTCAACGGGCTCGGGTCGTCGGTGACGGTGCTGGCCCGTGACGGCGTGCTGCCCCTCGCGGAGCCGTTCGTCGGTGAGGCGGTCGTGGAGTCGTTGCGGGACAGGGGTGTCTCGGTCCGCGTCGGCGCCGAGGCCCGGTCGGTGGAGCGCGCCGGCGACGGAACGGTGTCCATCACGCTCACCACCGGCGAGCAGGTGGAGGCCGATGAACTCCTGGTCGCGGTCGGCCGCACGCCGAACACCGCGGACATCGGCCTGGACGCCGTCGGACTGGAGCCGGGTTCCTGGCTCACCGTCGACGACACGCTGCGGGTCGTCGGTGCCGGTGGCGAACCGGTCGACGGCGGCAGGCTCTACGCCGCAGGCGACGTGAACCGGCGCGTCCTGCTGACCCACCAGGGCAAGTACCAGGCGCGGGCCGTGGGCGACGTGATCGTGGCGCGGGCCGGGGGAGGAGCGGTCGAGGACGGTCGGTGGGGCGGGCACGCGGCCACGGCCGACGAGCGCGCGGTGCCGCAGGTGGTGTTCACCGACCCGGAGGTCGCGTCGGTGGGCCTCACCGCGTCCGCCGCCGAGGCCGCCGGGCTGCGGATCCGGGTGGTGGACCACGACCTGGCCGCCGTCGCCGGGGCCTCCCTGCACGCCGAGGGGTACCGGGGGCACGCGCGGATGGTCGTCGACGAGGACCGGCGGGTGGTCGTCGGGTTCACGCTCGTCGGCCCGGACGTGGCCGAACTCCTGCACGCCGCGACGATCGCCGTCGTCGGTGAGGTTCCGCTGGACCGGTTGTGGCACGCGGTTCCCGCGTTCCCGACCGTGAGCGAGGTGTGGCTGCGGCTGCTGGAGGCCTACGGCCGCTGACCCGTGCGGACGGTCGGCGCGGGGGCGCGGTGCGGACCGAGCGGGCCGCACCCGGCGGTGCGGTGCCCGTCCCCGTCACCGGGTGAGGCGGGCCGCGCCCGGCGGTGCGGTGCCCGTCCCCGTCACCGGGTGGGGCGGGCCACCGCCCGGTGGAGCTGGGCGTCGTCCAGCGGCGCGCGGGGCAGGTCGTGCCGGTTGGTGGCGCGGAACCCGTCGAGCACCACGTGCAGGTGCCGCCGCCAGGCCTGCGACGCGACCCCGCTGGTGGCCTCGACGATCCTGCCGCTCGCCCGCAGCGGCACGACGACGTCGGCGCTGGTGACGTCGGGGCGCAGGGCGCCCGCTCGCTGGGCGTCGGAGAGGGCGCGTTCGGCGGGCAGGCAGGGGCGGTCGTGCAGCGCCTCGGTGCGCTCGTCGTCGGGGAGCGCCGCGCGCGATCCCTTCGAGCGAGGCCGTCACGCCCTGTTCGGCGAAGGCGGTGCGGGCGTGGCCGATGAGCAGTTCGCGGTTGAGGCGCGCGTCGCGGCGGGAGGGCGGCGGCGAGCGGTCTGCGGCCGACGTGGCGCGACCCCACCAACGGTGAGCGGAGCGCCGGGTCGACGGCGGTGTGGCGCCCGACCAGGGGTGGACCTCGCTGTCGAGGACCGAGCGGCCTTTCGACCGCTCGTGGTTTCCGGGTTCGGCGGCTCGATCATTGTTTCTCGTGAAATGGTCGTCTTCCTCCTGTCGGTTCGCTCGGGTCGAGGGGAGCGGTCGACCGCGGTGGAGTCGCGTCGGAGGTGATCGAGCAACTCGTGGTGGTGAGGGTTCGGTGGTGGGTCGTGCGCCGTCGCGGGTGTTCGTTGCGGCGGTGTTGTGCACGTTTTTCCACGGTGACTTTCCGCGGTTCGAGTTCGTTAATTTTCGCGGTGGGAGTGAATCGGGTAATCGCAGTTGAAAGGCGTGCAAAGAGGCCTCACGAGGTGTTCTTCAATGCTGCTGGTCCTTCTGGGTGAACCTGTAGGGGGGTGTAGCGGAGCCCTGTTCTCGTCGCTACGTTGGGTTTCAGGACCTGCTGGGGAGCGACTCTGGGGAGTCATGGTCATGACACGCTTTTCACCGCACTGTCGGCCGGGTTCATTCGCGCTTCCGCTATTCGACGCAGATTTGGCGTGACAAGCGTCTGAGTTCAATACCTCTTTTCCCGCTGGGTTCCGCGCCGGTGTGGTTTCGCCGGTGCGGTTGTGTGGAGCGATCGAAATCGAGAGGAGGAGTGCTATGACGAACGAGGAGTTCATCGGTTCCCGCGAGGCGGGCGAGGCGGCGACCAAGTGGTGACAGCCGCCCAGTGAGTGACAACGGGCGTCGGGTGGCGACCGCAACGCCACCCGACGCTCTCACCAGCCAGAGTAGGGGAATTCACGTGTTCGGTGAACTGGTTGAGCCGGTGGCCCTGTCGACCCTCGACGACCAGGCGTACGCGGATCGGTTGAGGGGGCTGGAGGAGGCCGTCGACCGGAGCGCCGATTCCGACCCGCTGGTCCGGTACCTGTGCGACCTGACCGCGGGTCACCCCGACTGGAACGTGCGCCGCATCGCGGTCGAGGCGCTCGCCGCCCGGTTCACCGGGTCCGCCGAGGCCAGGGAGGCGATCAGCGAAGCCACGCACGACGACGTCGACTGGGTCGCGTTCACCGCGATCAAGTCGGCCGGTGAGCACCGCATCCCGGAAGCGGTCGAGCACATGATCAGGATCTCCGGGTGGCCCAGCAACTTCAGCAAGCCCGCGTACGCGCGCAAGCCGGTCGGCTGCGGCGCGGCGTTCACCAAGAGGGCGCTGTGGGACTTCTTCGGCACCCGCGACCCGGACCGGTTGCGGCGCTTGGAGGACGAGCACTTCGCCGACAAGCACGCCGCGGTGCGCGCAGCGCGACGGGAACCCGACCTGCGCGACGCCGTCCTGGTACCGGGCGGTCCCTTCATCGCCGGGGCCAACGTGCAGGAGATCGGTCCGTTCCAGATGGACAACACCGACAACCCGCTGCGGGTGGTCGAGGTCGAGTCGTTCCACATCGACCGCACCGCGGTCACCAACGCGCGGTACGCCGAGTTCCTCGCCGACGCCAGGGGCGGCGCCGAGTTCGCCCACCCCGACGAGCCACCCGGCAAGGACTACACACCCGCGCACTGGCGTGATCCGCGCTTCAACGAACCGACGCTGCCGGTGGTCGGCGTCGACTGGTACGACGCGTACGCGTTCGCCCGCTGGGCGGGCGGCAGGCTGCCGTCGGAGGACGAGTGGGAGAAGGCGGCCAGGGGCACCGACGCCCGCGTGTACCCGTGGGGCGACGAGTGGGACCGGGCGAAGGCGCAGTGCGTCCTGTCCGCGTACGAGCACGACGAGCTGCGCGACCTGGCGGAACTGGAGGAACTGCTCGTGCGCACCACCACGACCTGGCCGAAGCGGCCGGTGCTGCCCGCGGACTCGCTGCCCGCCGGGGCGAGCCCCCACGGTGCCCTGAACATGGCGGGCAACGTCTGGGAGATCACCAGGACGAACTTCTTCTCCAAGTCCGACATGGCGCCGTTCTTCCAGGGCCGCAAGGGATCGACGTTCATGAACCGGCCCGAGGCCTTCCACGTGCTGCGGGGCGGTACGTGGACCTCTCCACCGGTCTGCCTCACGACCTTCTACCGCGGCAAGGACCTGCTCACCGACCGGCACAACGAGGTCGGCTTCCGCTGCGTGTACGAGGTGGCGAGGTGACCGTCAACCGGGACATCAGGGCACGCAGGGTCCACTTCAGGCGGGAGAACGGGGTCTTCGGGCCGTTCGACGGCGCCCAGTTCGACGTGGAGCGGTTCCTCGCCCGCCCGCTGGTCGGCCGCATCGCGCTCAACGGGCCGGTGATCCGACCGTTCTGGTACATCTGGGAGGACCAGGCCTTCTGGAAGCTCACGGGGGCCTGGTCCGTCCTGGAGCAGCGACTGGCGGTCGACCCGGAGTTCGAACTGGTCATCGACACCTGTGACTACGACACGGGCGAGACCCGGCAGGTCATCGCGCACGGCAAGGCCTCGGTGGTCGACTTCGACGTGCCGCGCGGCAGGCGCATCCTCACGCGCTACGCGGGCCCGCACGAGGACGACTGGGACCCGCGCTTCCAGCTCCGCCCCGACCCGTCGGCGTTCGGCACCAAGCTGTGCAGGATGGTTCCCGACGACATCTGGACGGTGGAGCTGAGCTACCGCCCGGCGTGGCCCGATCGCCCCCGAGAGCGGTAGGCCGGGGAGATGCCGCCGCTGTCGAACGCGCTGCTCTTCACCGCCGCCACCGTCGCGCTGCTCCTGATGCCGGGCCCCGCCGTGGTCTACATCGTGACGAGGAGCGTCGCCCAGGGCCGCACCGCGGGCCTCGTGTCGGTGCTCGGCATCCACGTGGGGACCCTGTTCTACGTGGTCGCCACCGCGTTGGGCCTCTCCGCCCTGCTCTCCGCCTCGTCGACGGCCTTCCACGTCATCAAGTACCTGGGCGCGGCCTACCTCATCTGGCTGGGGATCGAGAAGCTCCGGCTCAGCAGGGACACTGCCGCGAGCACGGGCGAGCCACCGCCGTCCTCGATGAACCGGATCTTCGGCCAGGGTGTGGTCGTAGCGCTGCTCAACCCCAAGACCATGATCTTCTTCGCCGCGTTCCTGCCCCAGTTCCTCGATCCGGCCCGCGGTTCGCTGGGAACGCAGATAGCGTTCTTCTGCGCACTGTTCGTCGCGCTGGGAGTCCTCAGCGACGGCACGTACGCGGTGCTGGCCAGCGCGCTGGCGGGCAAGATCCGCAGGACCGCGCGCCGCCGTCGCACGCTGGAGGTCTCCAGCGGCGTCGTCTACGTGCTCCTCGGCGTCTTCGCGGGCACCCTGTCCGAGGCCTGAGCTCAACCGGCTCCACCGCCGCCGTGGTGGAGCCGGTGGTGCTGGGCGAGCAGGTCGCGGCCGTGGTCGTCGCCGTTGGGCGAGCGGACGATGGTGTGGACGTGGAACCGGGCGGGTTCGGGGTTGGTCTCGACGCGCGGCGACCGTCCCAGTGGGAACTCGCCCTCGCGGTCGGGGTCGGGGGTGCGGTGGAACGCCAGGGCCACCTCGGGATCGCGTCCGTCCACAGGCGCCACTCCCCGGCGGTGCCCCGACCACCCTCCGGCGGGGAGCGAGACCGTCCAGGTAGGACAGTGCCGCCGCGCTCTCGACCTGCACCACGAGCCGGACCTCCTCGTCACCGGACCGCGGGTGGTCGCCGAGCGCCGCCAGACCTCACCGGCCCGCCCGCTCGACCACCCCGTCGTGCGAGGTCGGGCTGGTCCAGCCCGACCTCGACGAACTCGAACCGGTCCTGCCGCCCGCGGGCCGGGGCCGCCGTCAGCCGAAGCTGGGTGCGCCGATGAGCCGCCACCGGTTCTCCAGGTGGTTGACCCCACCCGCGGGACGGCCCTGCGGCGGGACGCGCACGGAGTCGGGGTTGTCGGCGGTGCGCAGGATGTGCTGCTGGACGTGGCGGAGTTCTTCGCCGGGTTCGCTGCCGAGTTGTTCGACGAGCATCTTGCGGATGGTCAGGAAGGCGGCGAGGGCGTCGGATTGGCGGCCCGCGCCGTGCAGG
>NZ_DASUSQ010000106.1:0-2683 GCF_036375055.1 Umezawaea sp. | reverse complement strand
TCCCACTTGGTAGCAACCTGGTCAGCCCACTAGCGGCCCAGCCCCCAGAAGTCCGCACCGAGCTCGCCGGTGTAGTCCAGTCGAGTCGCGCCCTGTTCCGGGTGGAGCGTGAACCGCTCGGCCACATGAGGAACCGGGCCCCGCACCAACCGGAAATGGATCGTCTCGGGACGATCGAACCGGACCGTCTCAATCGTCGTGGTGACGATCCTGCCGCCAACTGGCGTCCGATGGGCGGCGAGCACCATGTCGCGCGGCCTCCGGAACGGTGATGGCGTTGATCTTGATCACGGTCATGGACCGATCTGATCAAAGCAGACCCAGTACGGGTCGTACGTGGCGGCCGAGCGCAATGGGATCCCGCATGCCCAGGTCGACGTCGTGCTCGCCTGGTTCGAGGAGTTCGGGCTCTCGGTCGTGGAGGAACCGCTCAACGAGTTGCGGGCCTCGGTCGGGCTTGGTCCCGACCCCGGGCTCGTACGGTTGCGGGCCGCACCCCACCTGACGTGCGCGCCCGGGTCCCAGGAGCATCCGGCGGTCCCCGGCCCCCGGTAACACCCGCCGCTTCTGGGACAGTGCCGCCCAGCGGCGTGGCCAGGGCGTCACCGACTGATGGAACGGCTCGATCGCCCCGTTGGTGTATGTCAGCCTCGGGACGGCGGCGGCCAGGCCGGGGCTGTTTCCCGACCTGTACCGTGCTGTCGTCGGCTCGCTGGCCGACCTGCCCGTACGCGTGCTGCTCGCCACGGGTGGTGGCGATCCCGCTGCGCTCGGGACGCTGCCGCCCAACGTTCACGTCGAACGCTGGTGCAACGACAACGAGGTCCTACCTCTCGTCGCGGCGCTGGTGAGCCACGGTGGCTTTGGCTCCACCCTGCGCGGCCTGGCCGCGGGAGTGCCGATGGTCCTCGTTCCGGTGGTCGCCGACCAGGGCTACAACGCCCGCCGGGTCCACGCCGTCGGCGCGGGGTTGGCGCTGGCGAGCGGGCCGCGCGGCGACTTCCATGGGCTGGCTGTGGCTGTCGCACGCGTGGTCGCGGACCCGTCGTTCAGCGCGGCCGCGCAGCGCGTCGCAGGCGAGGTGCGAGCGCTGCCAGATGTCGCCGAGGCCGTTCCCCTCATCGCCGAACTGGCCCGATCAGGTAGATGACGCGTTCGGTCCCGCCTGGCGCTGAGCGCTTGGGCGCCGACGGCGTCGTTGTGATCGGCACCGGGGAGGCGCTCGATCGTGCCGCCTCCCTCTGTTCTCGGCCAAGGGCGTGGCTAGCGGCCGTGGCTCGTCAGCGTTGGGGTGGGGGCTCGGCGGCGACTACTACCCGCCTGCCTCGGCGCCATTGGACCGCCACGGGGGTGTAGCCCGTCTGGCGCCACGAACGGTCCAGGCGGAACGGGCCCAGCAGGGTGTCGGGGCGCCACCGACGCACCTCGTCGGGACGGTAGCCATGTGCAGCAGCCTCGCCGGCCAGGTAGCCCGCGGCCGCCGCTTGGGCGGACAGATAGTCGGGGGTGCGGCCGAAGCGCCACTGGAAGCGGCGAACGAACTCCTGGCCGGACGGTCCGACGTCCACGGGATGGTCGCGGGCGCACCACTGCGCCGGCGCCACGACCCCGTCTGCCAATCGACCGAGCCGATGACCGAACTCGTCGATGCCCGCCGCGACACAGCCCAGCAGTCCGACCTCCACCCGGGCCTCGCGGACCCGCCGCACGGCAGCCACGTCCTCCTCGAACGTCCCCGCGAAGACCAGCGCCACCGCTGCGAGGGACGCCGCGCGCGTCGTGGAGGCATCCTCCACCAGGGCATCCGCCTGGTCGGCGGAGACCCGTCGGGTACGCATCCCCAGCGTCTCCGCGGCCTGGCGGCCCCCCTCCGCCACCTGTTTAGCGAACGGACCCCAGCCGGGCGCCAGCACCACGTGTTCGAGCCCGGCGTTCCGGGCCAGCACCAGCAGGCTGTAGAGGTAGGTGGATGCCGGGGCGATCACGGTGGCCAACAGCGGCGCGGCGAGGTCGTCGGCTGCGCCTCCGTGATTCCACAGCAACCGCCCCGATCCGCAGACCACTGGGGCGACCCGCCGCACCGTCCCGCTGCCATACGGACCGAGCAGGATCTCGACTCCCGCGGCCACCAGGTCGTGGTAGGCGGCCACCGCTCGGCCGGGTGAGCCCTGGTCATCGATGATGTCCAGGTCGACGGCGTGGTCGGCCGCCCACAGGTTGATCCCCGCCTTCACCTCGCGGGCCTGGATCGCGTAGCGGCCGGTCAGCCCGAGACTGACCCCAGCTCGAAGGACCACCACGAGACCGAGCATGCGCGGCACCACTCGATGCCACAACTCCCGACGTCGCGGCCGCCCGCGCACTGGCCGCCGCACCACGCGGTTAGGTGGGAGGGGCGCCGCTCGATGCGGCTCGCCGTAGCCGAAGGCCCACTGGTTCGCCCCAGGCCCTGCAGGCCGGATGCTCGCTGGCGTCCAGCAAGCGATCCTCGATGAGCAGCGACCCGCCGGCCACCTCCAGCGACGTGGGCGACCTGGCTTGCTGCCTGCTGGGGCACTCGATGGGAGCAGAACTTCTCGATGACCGCGTCGATGACGGCGGACAGCGGGGTCACTGAATCCGTGACGCGATCGCCGGGTCGGTCCGCGGCGACCGGGTGCCGCCACGCGCCCTCGGCGCTCGA
>NZ_DASUSQ010000105.1:0-23051 GCF_036375055.1 Umezawaea sp. | reverse complement strand
CGGAAGGCGGCACGGCGAAGGTATGTACTGACAGGTGTCTGCCTCGGGCGGGCGCGGGCCGCGATGCTCGTGGCATGACGAAGAACAGCGTTCCGATCACCGTTTTCGCCCGTACGACGTCCAGCCCCGCCCACACCCACCGGGTGGTCGTGCCGATCGACCTCCCCCTGGTGTTCAAGGCGTGGGGGCCGTTCCCCGGTGTCGCGGAGGTGCGCGACCAGACCGGCGCCTGGGACCGGCCGGGGACCTCGCGCCAGACCTGGTTCACCGACGGTTCCAAGGCCGACGAGCGGCTCACCGAGGTCGTGGACGGGCACGGGTTCGCCTACGAGCTCAGCGGGTTCACCAACGTGCTGGCCAAGCTGGTCTCCGGGGTGCGCGGCGAGTGGTCGTTCCTGCCCGACGGCACCGGCACGTCGATCCGGTGGACCTACGACTTCCGCCCGCTGCCCGGCCGCCGCTGGATCGTCGCCGGGCCGTTCAAGCCGCTCTGGACCCGCTACATGCGGGCAGCGCTCGCCCGGATGGTGACCGTGGTGCAGGGTGCGTCGGGTGCGACCATGGAGGGGTGAGCGACCTGAGCTTCGGTGCCCTGGTGCGCGGGTGGCGCGACCGCCTCGACCCGGCTGACGCTGGCTACGCCCGGTCGGCGCGCAGGCGCGCCCCCGGCCTGCGCCGCGAGGAGCTCGCCGAGCTCGCCGGTCTTTCCCACGAGTACGTGCTGCGGCTGGAGCAGGGCCGGGCGACCAACCCGTCCGTCCAGGTGGTCTCGGCCCTGGCCCGCGCGCTGCGGCTCTCGCCTGCCGAACGCGACCAGCTCTTCCGCGCCGCGGGTCTGCTCGCGCCCCGCGACCAGACCGTCGGCACCCACGTGCCGCCGAGCATCCGCCGCCTCGTCGACCGCCTCGGGGACCTCCCGATCGGCGTGTTCGCCGCTGACTGGAGCCTGCTGCGGTGGAACGACATGTGGACGGCCCTGCACGGCGATCCGTCCGGTCTGCCGCCCGCCGAGCGCAACCTGGCCCGCGCCCTCTTCGGCACGGGCGAGGGCCGCTGGCACCTGCGCCCGGTCACCTCGACGGCCGGACCGTACGCGTTCGAGACCGCGATCGTCGCGGACCTGCGCGAAGCGGTCTCGCGCTACCCGGCCGACCCGGAGCTGGCGGCGCTCGTGGACGGTTTGCGGGCGGCCTCGCCCTTCTTCGGTGAGCTGTGGTCGGTGGCGGGCATGGGACAGCTCACCGGCGACCTCAAGACGATCAGCCACCCCGAGCTGGGTGACGTCACCCTGGACTGCGACGTGCTGACCGTGCCCGGTGTCGACCTGCGCATCGTCACCTACACGGCGGCCGGGGGAACCAGCGGTGCCGACCAGCTCGACCTCCTGCGCGCGTCCCGGCTCAGCGAGGCCCGCTGACGATCGAGCCGCCGCGGGAACCGGGCGGGCGACACGGTCCCACCCGGTCACGTCAGCGGGCCTGCCAGCGGGGCTCGCGCTTCTCCGCGAACGCTCGCGGGCCCTCGACGGCGTCCTCGCTGTGCATCCGCCGCTCCTCCCACTCGTACCTGGTCGCGAACGCGTCCCGCAGCGGCATCGTCACGGACGCGTGCGCGGCCTCCTTGATGGCGCGGACGGCGAGCGGGGCGCAGCGCAGGAGGTCGGCCACCCACGCGTCGACCGCGCCGTCCAGTTCGGACGGTGGCACGACCTCGTTGACCAGCCCCAGTTCGTACGCGCGGGTGGCGGTCAGGTCGCGGCCGGTCATCAGGTGGCCCAGGGCGGTGCGGAACGGGAGCTGGCGGGTGAGCCGGAACACCCCGCCCGCCCCCGCCACGAGCCCCAGCTTGGCCTCCGGCAGTCCGAACGTGGTGCGGTCGCTGGCGACGACGACGTCGCACGCCAGCGCGAGTTCGAACCCGCCGCCGAGCGCGTAGCCGTCGACCCGCGCGACCACCGGCTTGGTCAGCCAGAACCGCTCGGTGAGCCGCGGCCACCCCGGTTTGCCCCTGCTGCCGAACGTGCTCGGCCGCGCGGTGCCGTTCTCGTCGCGGTCGGCCAGTTCCCGGAGGTCCTGGCCGACGGAGAACGCGCGGTCGCCCGCACCGGTCAGCACCGCAACCCACAGGTCGTCGTCCTGCTCGAACTCGTCCCAGACCTCGCCCAGCTCCTCGTGCATCCGCAGGTTCATCGCGTTCAGCACGGCCGGGCGGTTCAGGGTCACGTGGGCGACGTGCCCGATCTTCTCGAAGTCCACCGTGGACGGCATCCGGTCTCCTCAGAACAGCGACGGGATCGGCTCGGCCCGCACGGTCAGCCACTGCCACTGGGTGAACTCGTCCCAGCTCTGCCCGGCGCCGTGCCTGCTGCCGTTGCCCGACGCGCCCCGGCCGCCGAACGGCACGAACGCGTTGTCGGAGATCGTCTCGCCGTTGACGTGCACCATGCCCGTGGCGAGCCGGTCCGCCAGGGCGAGCCCGCGGTCGACCGACCCGGTCCACACGGCCGCGACCAGCCCGTACTCGGTGCGGTTCGCCACCTCGACGGCCTCGTCCTCGTCCTCCACCACGATCACCGGGGCGACCGGGCCGAAGACCTCCTCGGTGAACGCGGGCATGTCGGCGGTGACCCCGGTCAGCACGGTCGGCCGGTAGAACGGGCCGTCGTGCGTGCCGCCGGTCCGCACCACCGCGCCCGCCGCCACCGTGTCGCGGACGATCCCGTCCACCCGCTCCAGCTGGGCCGGGGTGATCAGCGGTCCCAGCGCCACGTCGGCGCGCCACGGGTCGCCGACGACGAGCTTCTCCGCCCGCCGGACCAGCCGGTCCACGTACTCGTCGGCCACCTCCCGCAGCACCACGTGCCTGCCCGCCGCCATGCACACCTGGCCCTGGTGGAAGAACGAGCTCATCGCGCCAGCCGAACTCGCCAGGTCGAGGTCCGCGTCGTCCAGCACGACCAGCGCGTTGTTGCCGCCCAGTTCCAGCGACACCCGCTTCAGCGCGCCGCCCGCCTCGGCGCCGATCCGCCTGCCGACCGCGGTCGACCCGGTGAACGCGATCATCCGCACGTCCGGGTGCCCGGTCAGCGCCCGGCCCGCCTCGGCGTCGCCCGAGACGACCCGCAGCACACCGTCGGGCAGACCGGCCCGCTCGAACAGCGCGGCCAGCACGTGGCCGCCGGACACGTGCGTGTTCGGGTCGGGCTTGAGCACGACGGCGTTGCCCAGGGCGAGCGCGGGCGCCACCGCGCGCACGCCCAGCAGCAGCGGCACGTTCCACGGGCTGATGACCCCGACGACCCCGAGCGGCACCCGCCGCCCGAAGCTCCGCCTGCCCGACGGGTCCGCGAACAGCTCGCCGTGCGGCTGCGTGGGCAGCGACGCCGCCACCCACAGCTCGTCGAGCACGGAAGCGACCTCGCCCGCGGCCTTGGCCCGGATGGAGCCGGACTCCCGCACGATCCACTCGACGACCTCGTCGGTGTGCTCCTCCAGCACCCGCGCGGCCCGGCGCAGCACGGCGGCGCGCTCGACGGGGGACGTCGCGGCCCACGCGGGGTGCGCCGCGGCGGCCTCGGCCACCGCGGCGCGCACGTCGTCGGGGTCGGACAGCGCCACGCCGCCGAGCACCTCGCCGGTCGCGGGCTCGACCACGGCGCGGGTGTCCGGCCCGGCCGCGGTGGGGGTGACCAGGCGCGTCATTCGGCTGCTCCTCGGGGATGTCCGGTGATGGGCACTTCGACCAGCAGCGGCGCGGTCCGCTGCCCCGCCTTCGCGACGACCTCGACCAGCTCGGCGGCGTCGGCGACGCGGACGGCGTCCACGCCGAAGAACCCGGCCGCCACCGTGAAGTCCAGGCGGCCGAGGTCGAGACCGGGGTACTCGCCCGCCCTGGTGGCGCGGCTGCCCCAGGAGTCCAGCGTCTCCTTCAGGGTGCGGTACTCGCCGTTGTTCATCACGACGAACGTCACGGGCACGCCGTACCGCGCGGCGCTCCACAGCCCCTGCAACCCGAACAGCGTGCAGCCGTCGCCGAGGACGGCGACCACCGGGCGGGTGGGGTCGCCCATCCTGGTGCCGACGGCCGCGCCGATGCCGGAGCCGAGCCCGCCACCGACGGTGTGCACGTAGGAGCGCGGCCGGTCCTGGCGCAGCACGGACCTCAGGTGCACGCCGGTCGTGATGGCCTCCTCGACCACCACCGCGTCCGCGGGCAGCCCGGCCGCGACCGCGTGCGCGGCGGCGAGCGGGCTCAGGGGCGCGGGCCCGTACTCCGCCAGCGCCGCCCGGTCGACCTCGGCGCGGCGGGCCCGCACCCGTGCGCCGATCACCGCGGTCCGCTCGGCCGCTCCGGTCGGCGCGCCCGCCAGCTTCCGCACCAGCGCGTCCACCGTGGACCTGATGTCGCCGGTGAGGCCCAGCTCCACCGGGAAGTTCCGCCCCAGCTCGGCGCGGTCCGGGTCGAGCTGGAGCACGCGGGTGCCCTCGGGAACGGGAGAACCGGGCGTGTAGTGGTGCGCCATGAACGCGTGGCACCCCACGATGAACACCAGGTCGTGCCCGGCCAGCGCCTCGCGGATGCGCGCGTAGACCGGGGGCAGGCCGCCCGCGTGGAGGGGGTGCGAGGTCGGGAAGTCGATCCCGTCCGCCATCGGCTGGGAGAACACCGTGGCGCCCAGGGCCTCGGCGAGCGCCACCAGTTCGGCGACCGCGCCGTCGCGGCCCACCCCGTCACCCGCCACGATCGCCGGGTCGCGCGCCCCGGCCAGCAGCGCCGCCGCCTCGTCCAGCGAGGACGCGGCGCCCTGCGGCGCGATCACCGACCTCGCGGGCAGGTCCACGTCGACGTCCTCGGCCAGCAGGTCCATCGGGATCGACAGGAACACCGGCCCCGCGGGCGGCCGCACGGCCAGCGCGAACGCCCGGCGCAGCAGCAGCGGCAGGTCGTGCGCGTGCTGCACGTCGAACACGTGCTTCACCGCGGGCCTGGCCAGGCCGACCAGGTCACCGGAGAGCATCGGGTCGTGCACCAGGTGCCTGCGGTCCTGCTGGCCCGCGGTCACCACCAGCGGGGTCCGCGACCGGCTGGCGTTGAGCAGGCCGACGAGCCCGTTCGCCAGCCCGGCCGCCACGTGCAGGTTGAGGAACGCGGGCCGCCCGGTCGCGCGGGCGTAGCCGTCGGCCATCGCGACGACCGACCCCTCCTGGACGCCGAGCACGTAGTCGAGGTCGTCGGCGTCGACCAGCGCGTCGACCAGCGGCAGCTCGGTGGTGCCGGGGTTGCCGAAGACCTTGGTCACGCCCTCCTCCCGCAGCACGGCCAGCAGCGCGTCGACGGGTTTCACCGCGTCCCCTCCCCGGACCAGGACCGCCCGACCTTGGCGATCACGTCCTGGCTGTAGAGCCGCAACCCCTGGGCGAGCGCGAAGTCCGCCATGTACTCGCGGAACCGGTCGGCGGACTCGTCCGCGAGGTTCAGCATCCTGCGGTTGGCGACGACCGCCGCGTTGTCGAGGGCCCGCGCGCCGCGCTCCAGGGCCGCCCCGACCTGATCCGGTTCCACGACCTCGTCGCAGACGAACCGGGCCTCCGGTTCGCCCGCCCGGATCGTCCGCCCGCCCAAGATCACCTGCCTGGCGAGCCTGCCACCGGTCAGCTCGCCGATCCGCAGGTTGCCCGCGCCCGGCACGATGCCCTCCTGCGCGGCGGGCAGGCTGAAGAACGCGTCGGCCCCCGCGACCACCTTGTCGAACACCATCAGCAGCTGCATCCCGCCGCCGATCGCGAAGGTGTCGACGGCGGCGACCCACGGCTTCTCCGCCGTCCGCCGCGGCCAGGTCAGCGGGCTGTCCTCCAGGACGAGCCCGCGCTTGAGCTTGTTGATGAACCCCAGTTCGCGGCGCAGCAGGAAGTCGACGTAGGAGATCCGCCCCTGGTGCAGGTGCTTGAGGTTGATGCCCGCGCTGAACACCCTCCTGCCCCGGTACCTCGGGTGCGTCATCTCGCTGCCCCGCAGCGTCCCCACGCGCACGTCGTCGTCGAGCAGCACCAGGTCGACCGCCGTCTCCAGGTCCTCGACGAGCGCGTTGTCCTCGGCGTTGAGGCAGTGCTCGTTGTGGATGGTCAGGTGCGCCACGCCGTCGTGCCGCAGCACCCGGACGGTGCCCAGGTCCAGTTCGTCGACGCGCCCGAACTCCGCCAGCAGCCCGAGGGCGCGGGGGGTGGGGCGGCGCATCGCGTCCAGCAGGTGCGCGCCCACGTCGGGCAGGCGGAGCAGCTCGCTGAAGAAGACCGCCTGGTCGATCTCCCGGCCTTCCTTGTGCGCCTGGGGGAACCGCAGCTCCTCGGCGAGCTGCTCCGGACCGGGCACGAGACCCGGCACCAGTTCCGCCGCGCGCGCCACCAGCTCGTCCAGCCTCAGGTGGAGGGTGCGGTGGTCGGTCAGCTCGTCGTAGACCGCGGTCGCGTTGGCGCGCAGGAAACCCGCGCGCGACCAGCGGCTCGCGCGGTGCACCGCGTCCGCGACCCGCCGCTGGTCGGGGGAGCGGTCCGGTGCCGGACCGAGCGCGGCGAGCAGTTCCTCACCCCGGTCGAGGTGACGCCGCAGCGCCGCGGCGTCGGTGGCCGGGTCCCCGGTCGGGGAGGGGGACCCGGCCACCCAGCGCTCGACGTCGGTGTCCACCGCGCTGTCCGCCGTCATCGCGCGCTCTCCCCGCTCGCCCGTCGCAGGGTCCGGTCGCACGCCGCCAGGTGCGTGCCCAGCGCGTCCTCGAAGCTCGTGGTCGTCGCGTCCATCAGGAGCCTGCGCCGGATGGCCAGCTCCGTCCCGGCGAGGCCGCGGGCCAGCGCCGTCTGCGCCTCGACGGCGAAGTCGACGTCCTCGGTCAGCTCGTCGAGGATCCCCAGCTCCACCGCGCGGCGACCGGTGATCGCGGAGCCGAACAGCACGAGGTGGCGCGCCCTGGCGACGCCGAGCTGGTTCGCCAGCCGGTGCACCACCATGCCGGGCCACGGCTCGCCCGCCGCGACCGGCAGCGCGAGCCGCAGGCCCGGCGTGCCGATCCGGTAGTCGCACGACAGCAGCGCCTCCAGCGCCACCCCGGAGCAGTCGCCGTCGGCCACCGCGATGGTGACCGCGGCGAGCCGCTCCAGCCTGCGCAGCGCCCGCTCCCACTTGTTGACCAGGTGGACGCCGACGTCGCCCGGTCCACCGCCGTCGTTCGGCGAACCACCCAGCCGCAGCACGACCGCGGTGTCCGCGGCCGTGTCCTCCACGTTGTCGCACAGCTCCTCGACCGACGCGATCAGCGACGGCGACAGCACCCATCCGCTGTCGATGTCGAGGTAGAAGTCCGCGCGGTCGCCCAGATCGGACCGCGTACCGCCTGAAGACAATTCCCCACCACCTTGCCCGGCCCTCGCCGGATCAGTACCGCAGCAGCGCCGTCTCGATGGTCGAGCCGGGCCCCATCGTCATGAAGATCCCGTAGTCGCCCGGCTCGACCACGCCCTCCTGGAGCAGCCGCTCGTAGGAGAAGAGGAACGAGCCGCTCGACAGGTTCCCGTAGTCGCGCAGCACACCGGTGGTGTGCCGGACGTCGTGCCGGGTGAGGCCGAGGTTGACCATCACCGAGTCGACGACCTTCTTCCCGCCCGAGTGCACGATCCAGTGCGAGATGTCGCTGGGGCGCACACCCGTGCCCGCGAGCAGGCGGTCGAACACGACCTCCGCGTGGGCGCCCACCACGTAGGGCACCTCGCGGTCCAGGAAGAAGCTGAACTTGCCCTGCTCGTCGTCCCAGTCGTAGCGCATCGCGTCCACGGCCTCGGGGATGATGCAGCTCGCGAACTTGAGGATCGTGGGCCCCGGCTTCTCGCCGCCCTCCTCCGCCAGGAGCGCCACCGCGCCGGAGCCGTCGCCGAACAGGCTGTTCACCACCGAGGTGCGCATCGAGCCGTCGAACACGTAGGCCGCCGAGCACGCCTCCGCGCACACCATCACGGCCAGCTCGCCGGGGTGGGCGCTGGCCCAGCCCGCCACCGCGTTGAGGCCGTTGAGGCCCGCGTTGCACCCCATCCCGACCACGTCGAGCCTGCTGGTGTCCGGGCGCAGGCCCAGCTGCTTGATCAGCAGGGCGCTGAAGCCGGGCGTCAGGAAGCCGGTCGTGGTGACGCAGCACAGGTAGCGCACGTCGTCGAGCGTCGCGTCGGCCTGCTTGAGGCACGCCTGGAGCGCTCGCGCGCCCATGTCGATGCCGTCCTCGCGGTGCTTGCGGAGCAGTTCGCCCTGCGTCTCGGTCGACCGGGTGCCGTCGGGCAGTTCCGGCGGCAGGTGCAGGAACCGGCGGTCGATCGCGCTGTTCAGGAAGACCGACCGGATCCGGGGGTCCTCGACCTTGAAGATGTCCAGCACTTCCTGCTGCGTGTAGGAGAACGGCGGCGTGGCCGTGCCCACGCCGACGACCTTCGGCTTGACGTGCACGGGCCGGTCGTCGAGTACGACGCCCGAGGCGACGGGGTCACCGTCGATGCGAAGCAGTGTTCGGGTCATGTCCCACCCCGATCGGAAAGTTGCCGGATTTGTAACGTTTCGTGCCTGAACGGCGAACCGCTGCCGGGCGCGGCACAATCCACACCCACCGGACGGACCGTACCGAAAAAGAGCGTCGGACTGTTGTCGATCCTGTGTGAATAAGAGTTTTTTCGCGCAGTAGGGGTTGGTAGGGGTGGTCTAGGGGGACCTCTCGGAGAATGAGGGGTGAGGTGTTGGGGGAGTGCCAAGTAGCTTTCGGTCGGGACTCGAACGATCGTAAGGATTCGTAATGAACAAAATGCAGGTACGAGTGGGGACGGCCTTCGTCTCGGCGGTGGCGGCAGCGGCGGCCAGCGTCGTGCTGATCGGCCCGGCGGGTGCCGACGTCCAGGCGACGAGCTCCGCGGTCTACTCGTGCACCGAGCCGCCGTTCCCGGCGGGCGACAGCACGTGGAACCTCACGATCACGGCGCCGAAGTACGCGAACCTCTTCGACCCGATCCCGCTGGCCGTGGTGCTGGAGCCCGCGAGGCCCACGCCGGTGGAGATACCGGCCAACGGCGTCAAGGGCACCGTCGCCATCAGGGTCACGGGTCCGGAGAGCCGGGTCGTCACCGCCACGGGGCTCACCAACCCCACCGCGGTGCCGGTCGGCGAGCTGGCCGTCCTCACCGGCGGCAAGGCGACCGTCATCCCCGAGAAGACCGGGGTCTACAAGTTCACGCCCGCCTCGTTCGAATTGCGGACGTGGATGGACACGGTGCTCGCGTGCGTTCCGAAGGACGAACCTTCGGTCGCCGCGCAGACCAAGGTGATCGGCACCACTCCGACCGTGCCGCCCACGCCCTAACCCTTTCATTCTCACTGGGGTGGTGAATGCCACTTCGACTTCCGCGAGTGAAGTCGAAGTGGCCTCATCGCGCTGGTGGAACGTTTCTCCGCCTCGCTGACAAAAGGTGTTGGAATGCAGCAGGAAGAAAAGGTCGTCCAGTACCTCAAGAAAGTGACCGCCGATCTGCACCGGGCGCGTCAGCGGGTGCGCGAGCTGGAGGCGGTCGAGACCGAGCCGATCGCGGTCGTCGGCATGGCCTGCCGGTTCGCCGGTGGCGTGCGGACGCCGGACGACCTCTGGCGCCTGCTCGAATCCGGCGGTGACGCCGTCGGCGGCTTCCCGACCGACCGCGGCTGGGACCTCGACGCGGTCTACGACCCGGACCCCGCGCACGCGGGCACGTCCTACACCCGCGAAGGCGGCTTCCTGCGCGACGCGGGGGCGTTCGACGCCGGGTTCTTCGGGATCTCGCCGCGCGAGGCGCTGGCGATGGACCCGCAGCAGCGCGTCCTGCTGGAGACCTCGTGGGAGGCGCTGGAGCAGGCGGGCATCGACCCGGCCTCGCTGCGCGGCAGCCGGACCGGGGTCTTCGCGGGCACCAACGGCCAGGACTACGCGGGGCTGGTGAACGCCGCCGCGGAGGACCTGGGCGGCTACGTCGGCACCGGCAACTCCGCGAGCGTGCTGTCCGGCCGGATCTCCTACTCGTTCGGCTTCGAGGGCCCGGCCGTCACCGTCGACACGGCGTGCTCGGCGTCGCTGGTGGCCGTGCACCTCGCGACCCGGTCCCTGCGCGCGGGCGAGTGCGGGCTCGCGCTCGCGAGCGGCGTGACCGTCATGGCCACGCCCGGCGCGTTCATCGACTTCAGCCGTCAGCGCGGCCTCGCCGCCGACGGCCGCTGCAAGGCCTTCGCCGAGGCCGCCGACGGCACGGGCTGGGGCGAGGGCGTCGGCGTCCTGGTGCTGGAACGGCTCTCGGACGCCCGGCGCAACGGCCACCGCGTGCTCGCGGTGATCCGCGGCAGCGCGGTCAACCAGGACGGCGCGAGCAGCGGGCTCACCGCGCCCAACGGACCGTCGCAGGAGCGCGTGATCCGCCAGGCGCTCGCCGACGCGCGCCTGGAGCCCGGTGACGTCGACGCCGTCGAGGCGCACGGCACCGGCACGAAGCTCGGCGACCCCATCGAGGCGCAGGCGCTGCTCGCCACCTACGGCCGCGACCGCGAGACCCCGCTGTGGCTGGGGTCGGTGAAGTCCAACATCGGGCACACGCAGGCCGCCGCGGGCGTGGCGGGCGTGATCAAGATGGTGCAGGCGCTGCGGCACGGCGTGCTGCCCAGGACGCTGCACGTCGACCGGCCCACCTCGCACGTGGACTGGACGGCGGGCGCCGTCGAGGTGCTGGTCGACGCCCGACCGTGGGACCGGGGCGACCGCCCCCGCCGCGCGGGGATCTCCGCGTTCGGCGTCAGCGGCACCAACGCGCACGTCGTGATCGAGGAGGCCGAGGAACCGCCTGCCGACGCCGACCCCGCGACCGCCCCGGCCGTGCTGCCCTGGGTGTTCTCCGCCGCGTCGCGGGAAGCCCTGCGGGAGCGGGCCGGGCAGCTCGTGTCGCGGGTGGACGGTCAGGACGTCGAGGCGCTGGACGTCGCCCGGTCGCTGGTGCTGTCGCGGTCGACGTTCGCGCACCGGGCCGTGGTGGTGGGCCGCGGCTTCGCCGCGCTGCTCGACGGCGCGCGGTCCCTGGCCCGCGACGAGCCCGCCGCCGCCGTGGCGCGCGGCGAGGCCGTGCGCGGCGACGACCGCGTGGTGTTCGTCTTCCCCGGCCAGGGGTCGCAGTGGCCGGGCATGGCGGTGGACCTGCTGGCCTCCGCACCCGTCTTCGCCGACCGGATGGCCGAGTGCGCGCTCGCGCTGGCGCCGTTCGTCGACTGGTCGCTGCTCGACGTCCTCGCCGACGCCGAGGCGCTGGAGCGGGTCGACGTCGTGCAGCCCGTGCTGTGGGCCGTCATGGTGTCGCTCGCGGAGCTCTGGCGCTCCTACGGCGTCGAGCCCGCCGCGGTGGTCGGCCACTCCCAGGGCGAGATCGCCGCCGCCTGCGTCGCGGGCGCGCTGTCGCTGGACGACGCCGCGCGCGTCGTCGCCCTGCGGTCCCAGGCGATCCTCGCGCTCTCCGGCACCGGCGGCATGGTGTCGGTGGCGCTGCCCGCCGACGACGTGCGCGCGCTGACCGCGCGGTACGCGGGGCTGTCGGTGGCGGCCGTCAACGGTCCGGCGGCGACCGTGGTGTCCGGTGACGTCGCGGCGCTGGACGCGCTGCTGGCCGTGTGCGAGGCCGACGGCGTGCGCGCCCGGCGGCTGCCGGTGGACTACGCGTCGCACTCGGTGCACGTGGAGGCGCTGCGCGAGCGGCTGGCCGAGGTGCTGGCGCCCGTCGTGCCGCGCCGCGCCGACGTGCCGTTCTACTCCACGGTCGAGCAGCGCTACGTCGACCCGACGTCGCTGGACGCCGAGTACTGGTACCGGAACCTGCGGCAGACCGTCTGGCTGGAGCCCGCGGTGCGCACGCTGACCGAGGACGGCGTCGGCGCGTTCCTGGAGGTGAGCCCGCACCCCGTGCTGACCACGGCGGTGCAGGACACCGTGGAGTCGGCCGACGGGCTCGCGGTGGTCGGCGGCTCGCTGCGGCGCGACGACGGGGGCCTGAGCCGGTTCCTGCTGTCGGCGGCCGAGCTGTGGACGCGGGGCGTGCGCGTCTCGTGGTGCCCGCTGGTCGAGGCGGGCCGACCGGTGGACCTGCCGACGTACCCCTTCCAGCGGCAGGACTTCTGGGTCACCGCCGCCACCGGGACCGGTGACGTCACCGCGGCGGGGCTCGGCACGACCGGGCACCCGCTGCTCGCCGCGGCGGTCGAACTGGCCGACACCGACGAGGTGCTGCTGACCGGCAGGCTCTCGACGGGCTCGCACCCGTGGCTGGCCGACCACGAGGTGCACGACGCCGTCCTGCTGCCCGGCACGGCCTTCCTCGACCTGGCCGTGCGCGCGGGCGACGAGACCGGCTGCGACCTGGTCGAGGAGCTGACCCTGGAGGCGCCGCTCGTGCTGCGGGCCGCCGCCGCGCACCGGGTCCAGGTGCGGGTGTCCGCGCCGGACGCCGCAGGCCGCAGGCCGGTGTCCGTGCACAGCCGCTCCGACGACGCCGACGGGTGGACGCGGCACGCGAGCGGTGTGCTCGCGACGGCCCCGGCCCCCGCCGGGGACGACCTGGCCGAGTGGCCGCCGGTCGGCGCCTCGCCGGTCGCGGTCGACTCCCTGTACGACGGCCTCTCCGCGCGCGGCCTCGGCTACGGGCCGCTGTTCCGGGGGGTGCGGGCGGCGTGGCGGCGCGACGGGGACGTCTTCGCCGAGGTCGCGCTGCCGGAGGGCGCCGACGTCGACGGCTTCGGCGTCCACCCCGCCCTGCTCGACGCGTGCCTGCACGCGCTCGGCCTCGGCGACCTGCTGCCCGACGACGGCCAGGCGCTGCTCCCGTTCTCCTGGAACGGGGTCCGGGTGTTCGCCGCGGGCGCGTCCGCGCTGCGGGTCCGGCTCTCGCGCGCCGGGGACCACGTCTCGCTGCTGGCGGCCGACGCCACCGGTGCGCCGGTGGTCGCGGTCGACTCCCTGGTCCTGCGCCCGGCCGCGGCCCGGCAGGCGGACGGGGTGTTCGACTCGCTGCACCGGGTGGCCTGGACGCCGCTGGCCGCGCCGGAGGAGCCGACGGCCACCGACGACTGGGCCGTCCTCGGCGCGGGCGACGGCGTGACGAAGGCGCTCGCCGCGCGCCGCTCGACCTTCCTCGACCTCGCCGAGCTGGTCGCGGCCGTCGACGCGGGCGCTCCCGTGCCCGGCACCGTGCTCGCGCCGTTCGTCGCGGACGCGCCGGTCGACGCCGCCACCGCGACCCTGTCGGCCGTGCGCCTGCTCCAGGGCTGGCTCGCCGACACCCGGTTCGCGGGCTCGCGGCTGGTGCTGGTGACCAGCGGGGCCATCGGCGCACTGCCCGGCGAGGACGTGCCGGACCTGGCGCACGCCGCGGTGTGGGGGCTCGTGCGCTCGGCGCAGTCGGAGAACCCGGACCGGTTCGTGCTGCTGGACCTCGACGACGCGGCCTCCGCCGACGTGGTGCCGTCCGCGCTGGCGACCGGCGAACCGCAGCTCGCGGTGCGGTTCGGCCGGGTGCGCGCGGCCCGGCTGGCGAAGGCGGTGGCGGGCGGTTCGCTGGTGCTGCCCGACGACCGCACGCCGTGGCGGCTCGACGCGGGCACCAGGGGCACGCTGGAGGACCTGCGGCCGGTGCCCGCCCCCGACTCGACGCTCCCCCTGGCAGCCGGGGAGGTCCGGGTCGCGATCCGGGCGGCGGGCGTGAACTTCCGCGACGCGCTGATCTCCCTCGGCATGTACCCGGACCGGGCGCTGCTGGGCAGCGAGGCGGCCGGTGTCGTGGTGGAGGTCGGCGACGGCGTGGACTCCCCGCGCGTCGGCGACCGGGTGATGGGCCTGTTCCAGGGCGGGTTCGCGCGGTTCGGCGTCTCGGACCACCGGATGCTGACCCCGGTGCCCGCGGGCTGGTCGTTCGTGCGGGCCGCCTCGACGCCGATCGTGTTCCTGACGGCGTTCTACGCGCTGCGGGACCTGGCCGGGCTGCGGTCCGGTGAGTCGGTGCTGGTGCACGCCGCCGCCGGCGGTGTCGGGATGGCGGCGGTGCAGCTCGCTCGGCACTGGGGTGCGGAGGTGTTCGCGACCGCGAGCCCCGGCAAGTGGGACGCGCTGCGCGACCTCGGGCTGGACGACGAGCACCTGGCGTCCTCGCGGGAACTGGGCTTCGCCGCGGGGTTCCCGTCGGTGGACGTGGTGCTGAACTCGCTGGCGCGGGAGTTCGTGGACGAGTCCCTGGGGTTGGTGCGTCCCGGTGGCCGGTTCGTGGAGATGGGCAAGACCGACGTCCGCGACCCAGGGGCGGTGGGCGACGTGCGGTACCGGGCCTTCGACCTCGTCGAGGCCGGACCGGACCGCATCCAGGAGATGCTGCGCGAGATCGTCGGGCTGTTCGAGCGCGACGTGCTGCGACCGCTGCCCGTCCGCACGTGGGACGTGCGGCGGGCACCGGAGGCGCTGCGGTTCGTCAGCCAGGCCAAGCACGTCGGCAAGGTCGTGCTGACCGTGCCGGGCCGGTGGGACGACGGCGGCACGGTGCTGCTCACCGGCGCGACCGGCGTGCTGGGCGGACTGCTCGCCCGCCACCTGGTCACCGAGCACGGCGTGCGCGACCTGCTGCTGCTCAGCCGCAGCGGCCGGGACGGCGCGCCGGGCCTGGCGGAGGAGCTGACGGCCCTCGGCGCACGGGTCGTGGTCACCGCCTGCGACGTCGCGGACCGCGACGCGCTCGCCGCGGTGCTCGCCGGGGTCCCGGCCGACCGGCCGCTGACCGCCGTGGTGCACGCGGCCGGTGTGCTCGACGACGCGACGGTCGAATCGCTGACCGAGGAGCAGGTCACCTCGGTGCTGCGGTCCAAGGTGGACTCGGCGCTCGCGCTGCACGAGCTGACGCGGGACGCGGACCTGTCGGCGTTCGTGCTGTTCTCCTCGGCCGCGGGCACCTTCGGCGGGCCGGGGCAGGGCAACTACGCGGCGGCCAACGTCGTCCTCGACTCGCTGGCGCAGCACCGCCGCGCGCACGACCTGCCCGCGCTGTCCCTCGCGTGGAGCCTGTGGGGCGAGGCCAGCGGCATGACCGGCCACCTCACCGACGCCGACCTCCGGCGGATGGCCAAGGGCGGTGTGGTGCCGCTGTCCAACGAGCTGGGGCTGGCGCTGTTCGACGCCGCGGGACGGCTGGACGAGACCCTGCTGGTGCCTGCCCGGCTGGACACGGCGGCGCTGCGCGCCCAGGCCGACTCCGGTGTCGTGCCGTCGCTGCTGCGCGGCCTCGTCCGGACGACCGCGCGGCGGACCGCCGTCACCGCGGCCGAGCCGGGCGGCGCGTCGCTCGTCGAGCGGCTGGAGCGGCTGGCCGAGCCCGAACGCGACCGCGTGCTGCTGGACCTGGTGCGCTCCAACGCCGCCGCGGTGCTCGGCCACGCGGACAGCGGGACCGTCGGCGCGAACCGGGCGTTCAAGGAACTCGGGTTCGACTCGCTGACCGCGGTGGAGCTGCGCAACCGGCTCAACGGCGCGACCGGGCTGCGGCTGCCCGCCACGGTGATCTTCGACCACCCGAGCCCGGCCGCGCTCGCCGCCCGGCTGCGCGGGGACCTGCTGCCCGAACCGGAGCCCGCGCCCGACGCGGACACCGACGACGGCGCCGACCTGTTCGACGACATGGACGTCGCGAGCCTCGTGCAGCGGGCGCTCGACACGACCGACTCCTGAGCGGGAACCAGAGGACTGGGAACAGATGACTACCTCGAACGAGCAACTGGTCGAAGCGCTCCGGGCGTCGCTGAAGGACAACGAGCGGCTGCGCAGGCAGAGCCGCAAGCTCAGCGAACCCATCGCCATCGTCGCGATGAGCTGCCGGTTCCCCGGCGGCGTCTCCTCACCGGACGAGCTGTGGCGGCTGCTCGTCGACGAGGGCGACGCGGTGTCGGGCTTCCCGACCGACCGGGGCTGGGACCTCGACGGGCTCTACGACGCCGATCCCGAGCGGGCGGGCAAGAGCTACGTCCGCGAGGGCGCGTTCCTGCACGACGCGAGCGCGTTCGACGCGGCGTTCTTCGGGATCTCGCCGCGCGAGGCGCTGGCCATGGACCCGCAGCAGCGGTTGCTGCTGGAGACGTCGTGGGAGGCGCTGGAGCGGGCGGGGATCGACCCGGTGTCGCTGCGGGGCACCAGCACCGGCGTGTTCGCGGGCCTGAGCGGGCACGACTACGCGGCGGCGATGGCGGACGTGCCGGAGTCCGTCGAGGGCCACCTGATCACCGGCAACTCGGCGAGCGTCGTGTCGGGCCGGGTCGCGTTCACCTTCGGGTTCGAGGGGCCGGCCGTCACGGTGGACACGGCGTGCTCGTCGTCGCTGGTGGCGCTGCACCTCGCGGTGCAGTCGCTGCGCCAGGGCGAGTCCTCGCTGGCGCTGGCCGGTGGCGTGATGGTGATGTCGACGCCCGCGCTGTTCGTCGAGTTCAGCCGTCAGCGCGGCCTGGCCGAGGACGGCCGGTGCAAGGCGTTCTCGACGACGGCCGACGGCATGGGCGCGGGTGAGGGCGTCGGCGTGCTGGTGCTGGAGCGGCTGTCGGACGCCCGCCGCAACGGCCACGAGGTGCTGGCCGTGATCCGCGGCTCGGCGGTGAACCAGGACGGCGCGTCGAACGGCCTGACGGCCCCGAACGGCCCGTCGCAGCAGCGCGTCATCAAGGCGGCGCTCGCCAACGCGGGACTGTCCACGTCGGACGTGGACGCCGTGGAGGCGCACGGCACCGGGACGAGGCTCGGCGACCCGATCGAGGCGCAGGCGCTGCTGGCGACCTACGGCCAGGACCGGTCCACGCCGCTGTACCTGGGGTCGGTCAAGTCCAACATCGGGCACTCGCAGGCGGCGGCCGGGGTCGCCGGTGTCATCAAGGTCGTCCTGTCGCTGCGCCACGGGCTGCTGCCCAGGACGCTGCACGTCGACCGGCCGACCACCCACGTCGACTGGTCGGCGGGCGCGGTCGAGCTGCTGACCGAGGCGCGCCCGTGGGAGGCGAACGGGCACCCGCGCCGCGCGGCCGTGTCGTCGTTCGGCATGAGCGGCACCAACGCGCACGTGATCATCGAGGAGGCCGGTCCGGTCGAGTCCGAACCGGCACCGGACGACGGTCCCGCCGTGGTGCCGTGGGTGCTGTCCGCGACCTCGCGCGACGCGCTGCGCGCGCAGGCCGAACGGCTGCTGTCCTCCGTGGGGGGTGAGCGGGAGGTGGACGTCGCGGCCTCGCTCGCGACCACCCGGTCCGCCCTGCCGTTCCGGGCCGTGGTCGTCGGAGCCGACCGCGCCGCACTGGTGTCCGGCCTGACCTCGCTCACCTCCGACGACCCCGCCGTCGTCCACGGCCTCAGCGCCGACGCCCCTCGGGTCGCCTTCGTGTTCCCCGGCCAGGGGTCGCAGTGGGTCGGCATGGGCGTGGAGCTGCTGGAGCACTCACCCGTGTTCGCGGCGCGCATGGCGGAGTGCGCGGCGGCGTTGGCCGAGTTCGTCGACTGGGACCTGATCGCGGCTCTGTCGGACGCGGAGGCGTTGGAGCGGGTCGACGTCGTGCAGCCGGTGCTGTGGGCGGTGATGGTGTCGCTCGCGGAGGTGTGGCGCTCCCACGGCGTCGAACCCTCCGTGGTGGTCGGCCACTCGCAGGGCGAGATCGCCGCCGCCGTGGTGGCCGGTGGTCTGTCGCTGGCCGACGGCGCTCGGGTGGTGGCGCTGCGGTCGCGGGCGATCCTCGGGCTGTCCGGCACCGGCGGCATGGTGTCGGTGGCGCTGCCGGTGGACGGCGTGCGCGAGCTGATCGGCCGGTGGCCGGGACGGCTGTCGGTGGCGGCGGTCAACGGGCCCACGGCGATCGTGGTGTCCGGCGACGCCGAGGCCCTCGACGAGCTGCTGGCGGCCTGCGAGGCCGACGGCGTCCGCGCGCGGCGCGTCCCGGTGGACTACGCGTCGCACTCGGCGCACGTGGAGGCGCTGCGCGGCGAGCTGCTCGACGTGCTCGGGCCGGTGCGCCCGCTCGTGCCGCGCGTGCCGTTCTACTCCACCTCCGACACGGCGTTCGTCGAGTCCGCGGCGCTCGACGCCGAGTACTGGTACCGCAACCTGCGGCAGACGGTTGAGCTGGAGTCGGCGGTGCGGGCGCTGGTGGCCGACGGGGTCGGCGCGTTCGTGGAGATGAGCGCGCACCCGGTGCTGACGGGCGCGGTGCAGGACTCGGCGCCCGCCGCGGTGGTCGCGGGGTCGCTGCGGCGCGGTGAGGGCGGCCTGGAGCGGTTCCTGACCTCGGCGGCGGAGCTGTGGGTGCGCGGTGTCGCGGTCGACTGGACGCCCGCCGTGCGCGGAGGCCGCCGGATCGCGCTGCCGACGTACGCGTTCCAGCGCGAGCGGTTCTGGCTCGACTCCGGCACGGGCACCGGCGACGTGTCCTCGGTCGGCCTGGAGGCCACCGGGCACCCGCTGCTCGGTGGCGCGGTCCGGCTGCCCGAGGGTGACGTGCTGCTGACCGGGCGCCTGTCGACGCGCACGCACGGCTGGCTGGCCGACCACGCCGTGAGCGGCACGGTCCTGCTGCCCGGCACCGCCTTCGTCGAGCTGGCGCTGCGCGCGGGCGACGAGGTCGGCTGCGACCTGCTGGAGGAGCTGACCCTGGAGTCGCCGCTGGTGCTCACCGGCGGCGACGGCGTCCAGGTCCAGCTCCGCCTCGACCCCGAGGACGGCCGCCGCAGGGCGTTCACCGTGCACTCCCGGCCCGACGAGTCCGACGGCGGCTGGACGCGGCACGCGAGCGGCGTGCTCGCCGGGGGCGCGAGCCCGGCCGGGTTCGACCTCGCGCAGTGGCCGCCGCCCGGCGCGGAGGTGGTCCCCACCGACGGCCTGTACGACGACCTGGCCGCGGCGGGCTACGGCTACGGGCCCGCGTTCCGGGGTCTGCGCGCCGCGTGGCGCCGGGGCGACGAGGTGTTCGCCGAGGTCGCGGTCCCGGACGGGGTCGACGTCGCCGGGTTCGGGCTGCACCCGGCCCTGCTGGACGCCGCCCTGCACGTGAACGCCGCCGCCGCGGGCTCCGAGGGCGGGTTGCTGCCGTTCGCGTGGACCGGGATCTCCTTGCACGCCGTGGGCGCGTCGACGCTGCGCGTCCGGCTGCTGCCCGCCGACCCGGAGGGCGTGACCCTGGAGGTCGCGGACGGCGTCGGAGCCCCCGTGGCCACGGTGCGGTCGCTGGTGTCGCGGCCGGTCGCGGTCTCCGGACCCGCGCCCGCGCGGCCGGACTCGCTCTTCCGGGTCGACTGGACGCCGCTCGCCGCCGAGCCCGCCGAGCCGGTCCGGTGGACGGCACTGGCCTCCGTGGAGGACCTGGCCTCCGTCGAGGGCGACGTGGTGGTGCACGCCTGCGCGACCGGCGGCGGCGACGCCGACGCGGTCCGCGCCGCGAGCCACGACGCGCTGCGCCTGCTCCAGGCGTGGCTGGCCGACGAGCGGTTCGCGGACTCCCGGCTCGTCCTGGTGACCCGCGGCGCGGTGAGCACCGAGGTGGCCGAGGACGTCACCGATCTGGCGCAGGCGGCCGTGCGCGGCCTCGTCCGCTCGGCGCAGGCCGAGCACCCCGGCCGGTTCGTGCTGGTCGACGCCGACTCCGGCCCGTCCCACGACGTGCTGTCGGCCGTGCTGGCGACCGACGAGCCCGAGGTCGCGGTGCGCGGCGGCGGCCTGCTCGTGCCCCGGCTGGCCAGGGCCGCCACGAGCGCGGCGCTCACCCCTCCCGCAGGCTCGCCGCTGTGGCGGCTCACGTCCGTCCGCGGCGGCACGCTGGACGGGCTGGAGCTGCTGCCCGTCACCGCCGAACCGCTCGCCGCGACCGACGTGCGGGTGGCGGTCCGGGCGGCGGGCGTGAACTTCCGGGACGTGCTGATCTCCCTGGGGATGTACCCCGGTGCCGCCACCATCGGCGGCGAGGCCGCGGGCGTGGTGCTGGAGGTCGGCGCGGACGTGCGCGACCTCGTGCCGGGCGACCGGGTCACGGGCCTGTTCACCGGCGCGTTCGGCCCCGAGGCGGTCGCCGACCACCGGATGCTGGTCGGCATCCCGGACCACTGGTCGTTCGAGGTCGCGGCGTCCGTGCCGGTGGCCTACCTGACCGCCTACTACGGCCTCGCCGACCTCGGCGGGCTCGCCCCCGGACAGTCGGTGCTGGTGCACGCCGCCGCCGGTGGGGTGGGGATGGCGGCGGTGCAACTCGCTCGGCACTGGGGTGCGGAGGTGTTCGCGACGGCGAGTCCCGGCAAGTGGGGGGTGCTGCGCGAGCTGGGTCTGGATGACGAGCACGTGGCGTCGTCGCGTGATCTGGGGTTCGTGTCGTCGTTCCCGTCGGTGGACGTGGTGCTGAACTCGCTGGCGCGGGAGTTCGTGGACGGCTCGCTGGGGTTGGTGCGTCCCGGTGGCCGGTTCGTGGAGATGGGCAAGACCGACGTCCGCGACCCAGGGTCGGTGGGCGACGTGCGGTACCGCGCGTTCGACCTCGCCGAGGCAGGCCCCGACCGCATCCAGGAGATGTTCGCCGAGGTGGTGGCGCTGTTCGAGGACGGTGTCCTGCACCCGCTCCCGGTGCGGACCTGGGACGTGCGCCGCGCCGCCGAGGCGTTCCGGTTCATGAGCCAGGCCAAGCACGTCGGCAAGGTCGTGCTGACCGTGCCGCGCCCGCTCGACCTCGACGGCACCGTGCTGATCACCGGCGCCACGGGTGCGCTCGGCAGGCTGGTCGCCCGGCACCTCGCCGGGCAGGGCGTCCGGAACCTGCTGCTGCTCAGCCGGTCCGGCCCCGAGGCCGCTCCGGAGCTGGCGGACGAGCTGGCCGCGCTCGGCGCGCGGGCGACGGTCGTCGCCTGCGACGCCGCGGACCGCGCCGCGCTCGCCCAGGTGATCGAGGGCCACCGGCTGACCGCCGTCGTCCACGCCGCGGGCGTCCTCGACGACGGTCTGGTGGAAGCGCTGACGCCCCACCGGCTCGACGCCGTCCTGCGGTCCAAGGTGGACGCCGCGCTCGTGCTGCACGAGCTGACCGAGGACCTGGACCTGTCGGCGTTCGTGCTGTTCTCGTCCATGGCCGCTGTCCTCGGTGGTACCGGCCAGGCGAACTACGCCGCCGCGAACGCCTTCCTCGACGGCCTCGCGGCGCACCGCAGGGCGCACGGCCTCCCGGCGGTCTCGCTGGCCTGGGGCCTGTGGGCCGAGCGCGGCGGCATGACCGGCCACCTCGACGCGGCCGACCTCAAGCGCATCGCCCGCGGCGGCATCCTGCCGCTGACGGCGGCGGACGGGCTCGCCCTGTTCGACGCGGGCCTGCGGGCCGAGGATGCCCTCCTCGTGCCGGTGCGGCTGGACGCGGCGGCGATCCGCGGCAGGTCCGGGCCGCTGCCCGCGATCTTCCGCGGCCTGGTCAGGACGTCCACCCGGCGCACGGCACAGGCCGTCGGCACCGCGGGGCACGGCTCGGACCTGGCCAGGCGGCTCACCGCCCTGCCGGAGGGCGAGCGGCACCGCGTGCTGCTGGAGCTGGTGTCCGCCAACGCGGCCGCCGTGCTCGGCTACGCGAGCGCGGACGCGATCGAGGCGGACCGGGCGTTCAAGGACATCGGGTTCGACTCGCTGACCGCGGTGGAGCTGCGCAACCGCCTGGCCACCGCGACCGGTCTGACCCTGCCCGCCACGCTGGTCTTCGACCACCCGACCCCCGCGGCGGTGGCCGGACACCTGCGCGCCGAGGTGCTCGGCGAGACCGTCGTCGAGGTGCGCGAGCAGACCACGTCGGCCACCGACGAGCCGATCGCGATCGTGGGGATGAGCTGCCGGTTCCCCGGTGGGGTGCGGTCGCCGGAGGACCTGTGGCGGTTGTTGGTCGAGGGTGGTGACGCGGTGGCGGGGTTCCCGGACAACCGCGGTTGGGACCTCGACGGGCTGTACCACCCGGACCCGGAGCACGTCGGCACGTCGTACACGCGGCAGGGCGCCTTCCTGCACGAGGTGGGTGACTTCGATCCGGGGTTCTTCGGGATCTCGCCGCGTGAGGCGGTGGCGATGGACCCGCAGCAGCGGTTGCTGCTGGAGGCGTCGTGGGAGGCCGTCGAACAGGCGGGCATCGACCCGACGTCCCTGCGCGGCACCCAGACCGGGGTGTTCGCCGGGTCCACCGGTCAGGACTACACGGCGCTGGTGGACTCCGTGCCCTCCACCGTCGAGGGCCACCTGGTCACCGGCAACGCGGGCAGCGTCGTCTCCGGCCGCGTCTCCTACACCTTCGGGCTGGAGGGCCCGGCGGTCACGATCGACACGGCGTGCTCGTCGTCGCTGGTCGCCCTGCACCTGGCCGCGCAGTCGCTGCGGCAGGGCGAGTGCACGCTGGCGCTCGCGAGCGGCGTGACCGTCATGTCGACGCCGGGTTTCTTCCTGGAGTTCAGCCGTCAGCGCGGTCTCGCCGCCGACGGCCGGTGCAAGGCGTTCTCGTCGGCCGCGGACGGCATGGGTGCCGCCGAGGGCGTCGGTGTGCTGGTGCTGGAACGCCTGTCGGATGCCCGCCGCAACGGTCATGAGGTGTTGGCGGTGGTGCGCGGTTCGGCGGTGAACCAGGACGGCGCGTCCAACGGGCTGACCGCGCCGAGCGGTCCGTCGCAGCAGCGGGTGATCCGGCAGGCACTGGCGAGCGCTGGTCTGTCCACGTCGGACGTGGACGTGGTGGAGGCGCACGGTACGGGCACGAGGTTGGGTGATCCGATCGAGGCGCAGGCGTTGTTGGCGACCTACGGGCAGGACAGGTCGACGCCGCTGTTGCTGGGATCGGTGAAGTCGAACATCGGGCACACTCAGGCCGCCGCGGGTGTGGCGGGTGTGATCAAGATGGTCCTCGCGATGCGGCACGGTGTGGTGCCTGCGACGTTGCACGTGGACGAGCCGACGCCGCAGGTGGACTGGTCGGCT
>NZ_DASUSQ010000104.1:0-10696 GCF_036375055.1 Umezawaea sp. | reverse complement strand
GTGTGGCCGATGTTGGACTTGACCGAGCCCAGTAGGAGGGGCTGGTCGCGTTGTTGTCCGTAGGTGGCGAGCAGGGCTTGGGCTTCGATGGGGTCGCCGAGTCGGGTGCCGGTGCCGTGGGCTTCGACGAGGTCGATGTCGTGGGTGGTGAGTCCGGCGTTGGCCAGCGCGGCGCGGATGACGCGTTGTTGGGCGAGGCCGTTGGGGGCGGTGAGGCCGTTGGAGGCGCCGTCCTGGTTGACGGCGCTGCCCCGGATGACGGCGAGGACGCGGTGGCCGTTGCGGCGGGCGTCGGACAGCTTCTCCAGCAGCACCAGGCCGACCCCCTCCGCGGCGCCCATGCCGTCGGCGTCGGCCGAGAACGCCTTGCAGCGACCGTCGGCGGCCAGCCCGCGCTGCTTGCTGAACTCCACGAACACCGACGGCGTGGACATCACCGTCGCCCCGCCCGCCAGTGCGAGCGTCGACTCGCCCGACCGCAGCGACTGCGCGGCGAGGTGCATCGCGACCAGCGACGACGAGCACGCCGTGTCGATGGTCACCGCGGGCCCCCCCAGGCCCAGCGTGTAGGCCACCCGGCCGGACACCACGCTGCCGACGTTGCCGGTCAGCATGTGGCCCGACGCGTCGGCGGAACCGGCCGCGAGCGCCGCGTAGTCCATCCCGGCCACCCCGGCGAACACCCCGGTCGCCGTGCCGCGCAACGAGGTCGGGTCGATGCCCGCGTCCTCGATCGCGTGCCACGACGTCTCCAGCAGCAGCCGCTGCTGCGGGTCCATCGCCAGCGCCTCGCGGGGCGAGATGCCGAAGAAGTCGGCGTCGAACCCCGCGACGTCGTCCAGGAAACCGCCGTGCCGCACGTAGCTCGTGCCGGGGTGGTCGGGGTCAGGGTCGTGCAGCCCGTCCAGGTCCCAGCCGCGGTCGGCGGGGAACTCGCCGACCGCGTCACCGCCCTCGACCACCAGCCGCCACAGGTCCTCAGCCGACCCGACCCCGCCAGGGTACCGGCAGCCGACGCCGATGATCGCGATCGGTTCGGTGAAGCGGCCTTCCGCGTCCCGCAGCCGCTGTCGCACGTCCCTGGTCTCAGCGATCGCCTTCTTCAGGTACTCCCGCAGTTGCCGTTCGTCGGCCACGTCTCAGCTCCTCAGCGCTTTCACGGTGTCGTGTCGTCCAGCAGGCGGAACAGCTCCTCGTCGCTGGCGTCGTCGAGGTCGTCCGCGGGTACGGCCCCGGTGAGCTGCTCCCACCGGCCGCGCAGGAAGCGCACCCGGTCCGCCACCCGTTCGTCGGTCGCGGTGGTCTCGTCCAGCGCGGACAGGAACCGGTCCAGATCGGCCAGCAGCGGCTCGACCGGGTCGGCGTCCGGCGGGGCGAGCTCGGCCAGCAGGTGCGCGGCCAGCGCCTCGGCGTTGGGGTGGTCGAACGCCGCGGTCGCGGGCAACCGCACCCCGGTCGCCGTGGCGAGCCGGTTGCGCAGCTCCACCGCGCTCAGCGAGTCGAAGCCGAGGTCGCGGAACGCGCGGCCGGTCGGCACCGCCGTGCCCGACGAGTGCCCGAGCACGACCGCCGTCTGCTCGCGCACCATCGACGTGAGCAGCTTGACCCGGTCGGTGGCGCTCAACGCGGCGAGCCGGTCGACCAGGCCGCCGGTGTCCGACACCGCCGACGCCTTGCGCAGCGCGGGCCGCACGAGGTCGCGCAGCAGCGGTGCGACGGGCCCGGAATGGGCGGCGAGGTCGAGGCGCGCGGCGACGAGCACCGCGTCGGACGCGCCGTCCGCGGCGTCGAGCAGCGCCAGGCCGTCCGCCGTGGCCAGCGCCGTCATGCCGCCGCGGGCCATGCGGTCGAGGTCGGTGCCGGTGAGTCGTGCCGTGGTGCTGCTGCGCTCCTCCCACAGCCCCCACGCCACCGAGGTCGCGGCCAGGCCCACGGACCTCCGGTGCTCGGCCAGCGCGTCCAGGAACGCGTTGGCCGCCGCGTAGTTGCCCTGGCCGGGCCCGCCGAACACGCCCGCCGCCGACGAGAACAGCACGAAGGCGGACAGGTCGGCGTGCCGGGTCAGCTCGTGCAGGTGCCACGCGCCGCGGGCCTTGGCCGCGAACGCCCGCGCGACCTGGTCCGGCGTCAGCTCCTCGACCACGCCGTCGTCGACCACCGCGGCGGCGTGCACCACGGCGGTCAGCGGGTGCTCGGCGGGGATCGCGTCGAGCACGGCGGCCACCTGCGCGCGGTCCGCCACGTCACAGGCCACGACGTCCACGTGCGCGTCCAGGCCCGTCACGTCGGCGGTGCCGCCGCGGCTGAGCAGGACGAGCCTGCCGACGCCGTGCGCCGTGACGAGGTGCCGTGCCACCACAGCGCCCAGCGTGCCGCTCGCGCCGGTGACCAGCACGGTGCCGGACGGGTCGAGGGCTCGGGGGAGCGTGAGCACGACCTTGCCGACGTGCTTGGCCTGGCTCAGGTGCCGCAGCGCCTCCGGTGCGCGCCGCACGTCCCAGCAGGTCGTGCGCGGCGGTCGGAGCGCTCCCCGGTCGAACAGCGCGACCAGTTCCCGCAGCATCTCCCCGATCCGGTCCGGTCCGGCCGCCGACACCAGCTCGTACGGCCGGTAGTCGACCCCCGCCGGGGTCTCGGAGCGCAGGTCGGTCCTGCCCATCTCCAGGAACGTCCCGCCGGGCGCGGTCAGCCGCAGCGAGGCGTCGAGGAACTCGCCGGTCAGCGAGTTGAGCACCACGTCGACGCCCCGGCCTCCGGTGGCCGCGCGGAACCGCTCCTCGAACGCGAGGTCGCGGGAGGAGGCGACGTGGTCGGCGGGCAGGTCCAGCGCGGACCACTTCGCCGGGGACGCGGTCGCGAACACCTCGGCTCCCAGGTGCTCCGCCAACTGGGTCGCGGCGGTGCCGACCCCGCCCGCGGCGGCGTGCACCAGGATCGACTGGCCGGCGCGCAGCCCGGCCAGGTCGACGAGCCCGTAGTAGGCGGTCAGGTAGACCACCGGGATGGCGGCGGCGGTGGTGAAGTCCCAGCCCCGCGGCATCGGCGCGAGCAGCCGCCGGTCGGTGACGGCCGCGGACCCGATCGCGTCGCGGAACATCCCGAACACGCGGTCGCCGGGCGCCAGGTCGGTCACCTCGGCCCCGACCTCGAGCACGACACCCGCCGCTTCGCTGCCGATCGTGGCGTCCGGGTCCGGGTAGAGGCCGAGCACGACCAGGGTGTCGCGGAAGTTGACCCCCGCCGCCCGCACCGCGATCCGGACCTCGCCGGGGGCGAGGGGAAGCCGGTCCCGCGGCTCGGCGGTGAGGTCGTCGAAGCTCCCGTCCACGGCTTTGGCCAGCACCCAGTCGGAGTCCTCCGGCAGGACGACCTCACCGGCGCCGTCCGCCTTGTGCAGGCGCGCGGCGAGCACCACGCCGCCCCGCACGGCGACCTGCGGCTCACCGGAGCCCACCGCGCGCCGGACGGCGTCGGGGTCCACGTCGCCGACGACGTCGAGCAGGGTGAACCGGTCCGGGTGTTCGGCCTGCGCCGAGCGCAGCAACCCCCACGCCGAGGCCGCCACCGGATCCGTCGTGACACCACGGCCGACCACGACGAGGCGGGGTTCGCCGACGCGGTCCTCGGCGAGCCAGGACCGCACCACGCCGAGGAGGTCGAGGACACCGGCCTCGGCCTCGGCGGCGAGGTCGCCGGACCGTGCCGGGAGCACGTGCAGCACCGCTTCCGCGACGTCCGGGTCCACGGCGCCCAGTGCCGTGGCCAGGTCGGGGTCGCCGACGACCGCGAGGCGCTCCGGCCCGGCCTGCGCCTCCACCGGGACCCAGCGGACCGCCAGCAGCGGGCCGGCCTTCCCCGGACGCGGACCGTCCACGGACATCGGCCTCAGGCGCAGCGAGCTGATCTCCGCGACCGGCTCGCCGGTCCCGTCCGCCGCCTGGACGGTGATGCCGCCCCCGCCGTCGGGGCTCAGCCGCACCCGCAGGCTCGTGGCGTCCACCGCGTGCAGGACCGCCGAACTCCAGGAGAACGGCAGGTTCTTCCCGCCGCGCTGGTCCTCCGGCAGCAGGTCGCCCAGCGCCAGCGGGTGCAGCGCGGCGTCGAGCAGCGCCGGGTGCAGGCCGAAGTCCGCGACCTGGACGTCCCCCGGCAGCCGCACGTCCGCGAAGACCTCGTCGCCCCGCCGCCACGCGGCGCGGACACCGCGGAACGCCGGGCCGTAGGAGAGCCCGAGGTCGCTGTAGCGGTCGTACAGGTCGTCCACCGCGACGGCGGTCGCGCCCGGAGGCGGCCACGCCCGGAGGTCCGCCGCCGCCGTGGGACGGGACCCGCCCAGGGTCGCGCTCGCGTGCCGCGTCCAGGGCGAGTCCTCGGCGGCGTCGTCGGGACGCGAGTGGCACACCAGTCCGCGCGTCCCGCCGGGGGACGGCGGGTCCACCACCACCTGGATCCGCACACCGCCGTCGGGCGGCAGCACCAGCGGCGCCTCCAGCGTCAGGTCCGCCACGACCGGCGCGCCCGAGTGCCAGGCGAGGTCGAGGAACGCGGTGCCCGGCACGATCACCGTGCCGTCGACGGCGTGGTCGGCCAGCCACGGGTGCGTCCGCGTCGAGACCCGACCGCTGAACAGCAGACCACCGTCGGCCAGCGCGACCGCCGCGCCGAGCAGCGGGTGCTCCGCGCCGACCAGGCCCACCGAGCCGAGATCACCCGCGCCGCCGCTGGGCGCCGCCCAGTACCGCTCGTGGTCGAACGGGTACCCCGGCAGCTCCACGCCGCCGCCCTCGCCGAACCACGAGGCCCACGCGACCGGCAGCCCGTGGTTGTGCGCGCCCGCCAGAGCCCTGGCGAACCGCGCCCGCCCACCCTCGCCGCGGCGCAGCGTGGGCAGCGCCACCGCGTCCGGCAGCGTGCCGTCCACCGCCGCCGCCAGCACCGGGTGCGGACTCACCTCCAGGAACACGGTGTGCCCCGATCCGTCCAGCGACCTGATCGCCTCCTCGAACCGCACCACCTCGCGGAGGTTGCGGAACCAGTAGGCGCCGTCCATCCCGCTGCCGTCCTGGAACGTCCCGGTGACCGTCGAGCAGAAGGGGATGGCGCCGGGCGCGGGGGCCACGTCCCGCAGCGCGGCGTCGAGGCGGTCGCGCAGGCCGTCCATCATCGGCGAGTGCCCGGCCGTCCGGATGCCCTTGATCATCCTGGTGCGCACGCCGCGAGCGCCGAGCGCCGCCTCGTACTCCTGGAGCGCGGTGAGCTCGCCGGACACGGTGACCACGTCCGGGGCGTTCACCGCCGCGATGGACAGCTTGTCGCGCCAGGGTTCCAACGCCTCCTGCGCCCGCTCGGCCGGCAGCGTGACGCTGAGCATCCCGCAGGGGCCGGTCAGGTCCACCAGCGCCGCGCTGCGCTCGACCACCACGCGGACCGCGTCCGCCAGCGTCAGGATCCCGGCGACGTGGGCCGCCGCCACCTCGCCCTGCGAGTGCCCGACCACCGCGTCCGGCTCCACGCCGTGTGCGCGCCACAACGCCGCCAGCGCCACCATCGTCGTGAACAGCACGGGCTGCACCACGTCGACCTCGTCCAGCGGCACCCCGTCCACCAGGGTGTCGGCCACCGACCAGTCCAGGTGGCGGGAGAACTCGCGGTCGCACGCGGCCACGGCGTCGCGGACGACCTCGGACTCCGCGATCAGGCCCGTCATCATGCCCGGCCACTGCGTTCCCTGCCCGGGGAACACGAACGCCACCTTCGCGCGTCCGTCCGCCGTGCCCGTGGCGACGTCCGGGTGCGGCACCTCCGCGGCGAAGGCCTCCAGCGCCGCGCGCAGCCCGGCCTCGTCGTCGGCGAGGAACGCGGCCCGGTGCGGCAGCGCCGCCCGCGCGGCGGTCGCCCGTGCGAGGGCCGCGACCGGCGCGTCCACGTCCAGCAGCGCCTTCGCCTGGTTCCGCAGGGCTGTCGGGGACTTCGCCGACAGCAGCACCGGCGCCAGGCGCGGTTCGACCTCGGGAACGGGTGCCGGCTCGGTCTCCGGCGCCTGCTCGACGATCACGTGCGCGTTCGTGCCGCTGATCCCGAACGACGACACGCCCGCGCGCCGGACCCGTTCGCCGCGCGGCCACGGCACGGTGTCCACCGGCAGCGCCACGGCACCAGCCGACCAGTCGACGTGCGGCGTGGGGGCGGTGGTGTGCAGCGTGCGGGGCAACGCCTCGTTGTGCAGTGCCAGCACCATCTTCAGCACGCCCGCGACGCCCGCGGCGGCCTGGGTGTGGCCGATGTTGGACTTGATCGACCCGAGGTGCAGCGGGTGCTCCCGGTCCTGCCCGTAGGCCGCGATCACCGCCTGCGCCTCGATCGGGTCGCCGAGCCGGGTCCCGGTGCCGTGCGCCTCCACCGCGTCCACATCGGACGGTCGAAGGCCGGCGTCGGCCAGCGCGGCCCGGATGACCCGCTGCTGCGCCGGACCGTTGGGCGCGCTCAGCCCGTTGGACGCGCCGTCCTGGTTCACCGCGCTGCCGCGCACCACGGCGAGCACGCGCCTGCCGTTGCGCACCGCGTCGGAGAGCCGTTCCAGCAGCACGACCCCGACACCCTCGGCGAAGCCCGTCCCGCTCGCGTCCTCGGAGAACGCCCGGCACCGACCGTCCGAGGACAGCGCGCCCTGCCTGCTGTAGTCCAGGAACAGCGTCGGGGTGGACATCACCGTGGCGCCGCCCGCCAGCGCCAGGGAGCAGTCGCCGTCGCGCAGGGCCCGAACCGCGAGGTGCAGCGTCACCAGCGACGAGGAGCACGCCGTGTCCACGGTGAGCGCGGGCCCCTCCAGCCCCAGCGCGTAGGACACGCGGCCGGAGACGACGCTGCCCGCGTTGCCCGTGCTGCGGAAGCCCGCGATCTCCTCCGGCAGCTCACCCGCCCCTTGCAGGTAGTCCTGGTACATCACGCCGGTGAACACGCCGGTCGCCGAGCCGCGCAGCGACGTCGGGTCGATGCCGCCGTGCTCGATCGCGTGCCACGTGGTCTCCAGCAGCAGTCGTTGCTGGGGGTCCATGGCGAGCGCTTCGCGGGGGGAGATGCCGAAGAACGCCGCGTCGAAGTCGGCCACGCCGTCGAGGAAACCGCCCTGCCGGACGAGGTCGCCCATGCCGTCGAGGTCCCAGCCGCGGTCGGTGGGGAAGTCCTCGACCGCGTCCCGCCCGTCGAGCAGGAGCCGCCACAGGTCGTCCGGCCCGTGCACACCACCGGGGAAGCGGCAGCCGATGCCGATGATCGCGATCGGCTCTCCCGCCGCCCGCTCCGCGACGTGCGCCTTCTTCGGCGTGGCGTCACCGAGCAGCTGCTCGGCGAGGTGCCGGGCGAGCACCTCCGGGGTGGGGTGGTCGAACACCAGGGTCGCGGGCAGGCGCAGCCCGGTCGCCTCGGCCAACCGGTTGCGCAAGGTCACCGCGGTCAACGAGTCGAAGCCGAGGTCGCGGAACGGCTGCGTCGGGTCGAGGGCGTGGCCCGTCGGGTGGCCCAACGCGGTGTTCGCGTGGTCCTCGACCAGTTCCAGCAGGACTTCCCGCGGGTCACGGCCGCGCAGCCGCGCGGCGAGGTCCGACTCCACCACCGGGGTGTCCTCGGACGCCCGGCGACGTCCCGCGGTCGGCACCAGCCCTTCGAGCAGCGGCGGGACACCGCCCGCCCGCAGGCGGCGCGCGTCCAGGCTCAGCGGCAGCAGGACGGGCTGCCGGGCGCCCAGCGCCGAGTCGAACAGCGCGAGCCCGTCCTCGGTGCCCAACGGCCGCAACCCGCTGTCCGCCAACCTTTCCCGGTCGCCGTCGGCCAGGTGTCCGGTCGTGCCGGTCGCCTCCGCCCAGAGCCCCCACGCCAGCGACGTGGCCGGGAGACCCCGGTTCACGCGGTGGTGCGCGAACGCGTCGAGGAAGGCGTTGGCCGCGGCGTAGTTGGCCTGGCCGGGACCGCCGAACGCGCCCGCGGCGCTGGAGAACAGCACGAACGACGCCAGGTCCCCGGTCGCCGCGTCCAGGTTGAGCGCCCCCTGGACCTTCGGCGCCAGCACGGTGACCAGCTGCTCGTCGGTGAGCCCGGCGAGGGTCGCGTCGCTCAGCACACCGGCCGCGTGCACCACGGTGCCGAGCGGGTGCTCCGCCGGGACCTCGCCCAGCGCGGCGGCGAGCTGGTCGGCGTCGGCGACGTCGCAGGCCACCGCGCGGGCGTGCGCGCCCAGGTCGGCGAGCTGCTCGGCGAGCGCCTCCGGCCGGGTGCGGCTGAGCAGCAGCAGGTGCTTGACGCCGTGCCGCGTGACGAGGTGACGCGCGAGGTGCCCGGCGAGCACCCCGCCCGCTCCGGTGATCAGCACGGTCCGGTCCGGATCGAGGGGCGCGGGCTCGGGTGCGGCCACGCGCGCGAGGCGCGGCACGGAGACCAGACCGTCGCGCACCGCGATCCTCGGCTCCCGCGTGGTGAGAGCGTGGTGCACGGCGGCTGCCGCGTGGTCGAGTCCGCCGTCCGGCAGTTCCACCACGGTGAACAGTCCGGGGTGCTCGGCCTGCGCGGTGCGCGTCATCCCCAGCAGGGCCGCGGTCACCGGGTCCGCCCGCTCGTCACCCGTGACGAGGACCAGCGGGACCTCCCGGTCGAGCCAGGACCTGAGCGTCCGCAGGTGGTCGCGCAGCCGTGCCGTCACGACCTCGCCGACGTCACCGGCACCGGTCGGGTGGCACACCAGCAGCACCGCGTCGGGCTTCCGCTCGACCGATGCGGCGGCGTCGACGTCCGGCCAGGTGCGCACCGCGACCCCGGAACGGGCGAGCGCGTCCGCGAGCGCCTGGTCGCCGATCACGTCGTAGGAGGTGCCGGGGGGAACGGAGGGGAGCTGCCCGGTCGGCGTCCAGCGCAGGTCGAACAGCGCGCCGCGCCGCGCGGCCGACGGTGTCGTGACCGGGCGCAGCCGCAGGCCCTCGATGGTCGCGACCGGTGCGCCCGCCTGGTCGGCGACCGCGAGGGACACGGAGTCGGCGGCGTTCGTCGTCAAGCGCACGCGCAACCGGGTCGCGCCGACCGCGTGCAGGCAGGCGCCGGTGAACGAGAACGGCACCAGCACCGGCCCGTCCTCCTCGCGGCCCAGCGCGAGCGGGTGGAGCGCGGCGTCGAGGAGCGCGGGGTGCAGTCCGAAGTGGAGGGTGTCGGTGCCCTCGGGCAGCGCGACCTCGGCGTAGGTGTGCACGCTGTCGCGCCACACGTCACGCACGCACTGGAACGCGGCCCCGTACTCCAGGCCGTGCTCCGCCAGTTGGTCGTACAGACCCTCCACCGGTACCGGTTCGGCACCGGGCGGAGGCCAGTCGACCAGGTCGACACCGGCGCTCGGCAGAGGCGCCAGCGAGCCGGTCGCGTTGTGCGTCCACTCCTCGCCCTCGACACCGGTGTGCACGAGGACGGTGCGGGAACCGTCCTCCTCCGGCGCTCCGATCCGCAGGCGGACCCTGGTCGCGCCCTTCTCCGGCAGCACCGCGGGTGCGTGCAGCGTCAGCTCGGCCACGGCGAGGTCACCGCTCGCGGCCCACACCAGCTCGGTGATCGCGGTGCCGGGCAGCAGCGCGGTCCCGTCCACGGCGTGCTGGTCGAGCCACGGCTGCGCACCGGGGTCGATCAGTCCGGTGTGGACGGACGAGCCGTCCGGGAGGTCGACCTCGGCGGTCAGCAGGGGGTGGTTGACCGGCCTCTGCCCGGAGTGGACGGCGTCGGTCCGCACAGCCCTGGAGAGCCAGTGGTGTTGGTGTTGGAAGGGGTAGGTGGGGAGGGTGGGTGGGGGTGTGGTGGGGGGTGGTGTGGGCAGGGTGGTGGGGGTGCCGGTGGTGTGGGTGTGGGCGAGGTTGTGGAGGAGTTGGGTGTGGGGGTGGGTGTGTTTGTGCAGGGTGGGTGTGGTGGTGGCGGTGGGCAGGGTTGTGGTGGTGGGGGTGGTGAGGATGGGGTGGGGGCTGGTTTCGATGTAGTGGGTGTGGTGGTGGTTGTGCAGGGTGGTGAGGGTGTGGTGGTAGCGGACGGGGTTGCGGAGGTTGTCGTACCAGTAGGTGGGGGTCAGCGTGGTGGTGTCGAGTTGTTGGGTGGTGAGGGTGGAGTAGAAGGCGGTGTGGCTGGGTTGGGGGGTGATGGTGATGTCGAGCAGGGTGTCTTGCAGGACGGTCATGTGGGGGGTGTGGGAGGCGTAGTCCACGGGGAGGAGCCGGTTGTGCACGCCTTGGGTGGTCAGGGTGGTGAGGAGGGTGTGGATGCCGTCGGGGGTGCCTGCGACGACGGTGGCGGTGGGTGAGTTGTAGGCGGCGATGTGGACTTCGGGTGGGAGGAGTGGTTGGAGTTGGTCGGCGGGTAGGTCGACGGAGGCCATGGCGCCGGTGCCGGCGATGGAGAGCAGTGCTTGGGCGCGGTGGGCGGAGATGAGGGCGGCGTCGGTGAGGGTGAGTGCTCCGGCGATGTGGGCGGCGGCGATTTCGCCTTGGGAGTGGCCGATGACGGCGTCGGGGTGGACGTCGTGGGATTGCCAGACTTTGGCCAGTGCGGTCATGACGGTGAACAGTGCGGGTTGGACGATGTCGACGCGGTCGGCTGGTGGTGCGCTGGGTGATTGGCGTAGGACGTCGATGACGGACCAGCCGGTGATGGGGAACAGGGCGGCGTCGCAGTCTTCGAC
>NZ_DASUSQ010000103.1:0-37055 GCF_036375055.1 Umezawaea sp. | reverse complement strand
ACCCGGTCCCATTCCGAACCCGGTAGTTAAGCCCTCCTGCGCCGATGGTACTGCACTGGTGACGGTGTGGGAGAGTAGGTCGCTGCGGGACAATTTTTCCCTCAGGGGGAGTTCCTTTATGGGACTCCCCCTGAGGGCTTTTGTGCGTTGGTTGGCTGGTCAGGCCAGTTGTGCCGCCAGGGCTTTGCCGAGTTCCATGCCGGACAGCCAGGCGGTTTCCACCCGTGGGTTGCCCCAGGCGTCGCCCGCGATACCGATGCGCTGTTCGTCCAGGTGGAACGGGGTTCGGCCTGGTGCGGTGGGGCGGGCGTAGGTCCAGCGGTGCACGTGGGCTGTGACGGCTCTGGTGTCGAGGCCCAGGACTGTTCGGACGGCGGCTTCCACCTCGTCGCTTGCGGCTGCTGGGTCGGCCACGTAGTTCTCGGCGAACTCGGCTGTGGTGTGGGCCACCAGGACCGGGGCGGTGTCGCCGCGGCGGTCGCCGTCGTCGAAGACCGCTTGCAGGATCGGGTGGTCGTTGACGAACGCGCCGTGGAAGTCGGACCAGTCGCGTGAGGGGAAGACGAGGGTGACGGCCAGCGACGGCAGCCACCGCTGGTCTTCTACGGCGGTGCGGGCGTTCAGCAGCTCCGGGTGCAGGACGCGCAGTGCCTGGGGGCCGGGCATGGCCAGCACCACCGCGTCCGCTGCGATGCCGTCGACCTTGGGGCCTGGTTCGATCCACTCGACGGTGCGGTCGGTGGTCACGTCGAGGCCGTCCGCCAGGTCTTCCGCCAGTGAGCGGAGGCCGTTCGGTGCCGCCCAGCGCATCGGGCCGGTGGTCTGGTGGCTGCCGTCCGGGTCCAGCACGGACAGCGTGTCCGTCCACTCGCGGACCAGACCCCTCTCCTGCCAGCGCGTGACCAGCGAGGTGAAGCCGTCGTCCTGCGCGGTGAAGTAGGCGGCGCCGATGTCCGTGCGCCGGTCGTCGTACCGCTTCGTCGCGAGCCTGCCGCCGCAGACGCGTGAGCGTTCGAGCACCCGCACCGCCAGCCCGGCCTCGGTCAACGACCTGGCGCAGGCGAGGCCCGCGATTCCCGCTCCCACCACGACCACTGCCACGTCGTCAGCTTATGAGTGGCGCTCAGTCACGGCTGAACGGGGCCGAGCGGCCGACCGGTCAGGAGTTTGCTGCGAGCGGGTGACGTGGGGGAGCCGTGGCGTCCGCGCTGCTTAACGTGATCGCCATGAACGTCGACCTGGAGGTCCCGGTGCGGTGGCGCGGTGTGCGGAAACACGTGATGCGCAAAAGAAGGCGGGGCAGGCACGCTCGGGAGAGGGCGCCTGCCCCGCCGACGTTGATGGCGGCGTTCTTCGGGATCGTGCTGCTGGTGGCACTGGTCCTGCTGCTGCTCACCTACGTCTAGCCCGCCGTGAACCCGATCAGCGCGACTGGAGGGCGTCCACGGCGACGGCCTGCGCGATGACGACCCGGCGGTCGATGTACTGGTCCTGGATGTCCAGGAGGTAGTGGTCACGCAGCCAGGTCTTCTTGTCCACGCTGAACACCGGTGCTCCGCCGCGGGTGAAGTCGAAGTGGTAGCGCATCGGGAACGGGAAGTTGTTGAGGAACGGGATGAAGTTCCACAGCCTGCGGAACACCGCCACGCCCTGGCTGCGCTCCTTGCCGGTCGCGGTGGGTGCGCCGGGCTGGTCCAGGTGCCACGTCGAGTTCAGCAGCGACTTGCCGAAGTCCTTGCGGAAGAAGCCGATCGGCTGGTTGTTGCCGTCGATGACGTCGTACCCGCTCGCCAGGTCGATGACCTTGCGGGCCCGGAAGTTCGCCAGCACCGTGGACTTCGAGGAGTCCGTGTAGATGGTGACGTGCTCCTTGAACGCCATGCGCTTCTGCTCCACGAAGGCGACGACGGCTCCCGGCTCGCCCTGGCCGTTGTCGGCGAAGATCTCGTAGCGGTTCACCATGAAGGTGACCTTCTGGTGCATGTGGAGCCGGTTCATTTGCTGCGGGTTCACATTTCCCCCTGGGCTGGTCCGAGTGAGTGACAGAGCATGTCACTCGACCGGGCGAAGGTCTCCGGTGGGGAACCTCTTCTCGTTGCGCTCGATCTTCGCGAACGCGGCCTCGACCAGGTCGACGTCCAGCTTGTCGGCCAGCCGGACCAGGTAGTGCACGACGTCGGCCAGCTCGTCGCGGACGTTCCAGGCCAGCTCCGGGTCCGACATGGCCCGCGCCGCCTCCTCCGGCGTCAGCCACTGGAACAGGTCGGTCAGCTCGCCGACCTCCCCGGACAAGGCCATGACCAGGTTCTTCGGCGTGTGGTAGGTGTCCCAGTCGCGGGCGGCGGCGAACCGGCGCAGCGCGTCCCGCAGGTCTTCCAGGTTGTTCATACCCGCAGGGCTACCACACCGGTCGCGGCGGTGGGCGGTGTTCCGCGGGTGCTCGGTCGCGAACGTTTGCGGACTGTGCTGTCCCCACGGGTGTCCAGCGATAGCGTCAGCGTGCGGACGCTCCGGCACGGGGCCCCGGCGAGGTCGGGTCCCGCGTGGTTCGTCGACCCACCGGGCGGGCCGCGACCTGTCGACCGCTCACCTGACCAGTGGAGGACACCGCAGTGACCGACCAGCGCACCGACCCGGCACCGGTAGCCGATGAGCGCACCACCCTCGTGGGATTCCTCGACCACCACCGCGACACCCTCGCGATGAAGTGCGAGGGCCTCACCGACGAGCAGTTGCGGCTCCGGGCCGTGCCGCCGTCCACCATGTCGCTGCTGGGTCTCGTGCGGCACCTGACGGAGGTCGAGCGCGGCTGGTTCGGCCGTCGGGTCGCGGGGCGGGACCTGCCGCCGCTGTACTTCAGCGAACCGGACAACCCCGACGGCGACTTCGAGGACCTCGACTCGCCCGACGTGGCCGCGGTCTTCGAGGCCTGGCGGACCGCCTGCGCCGAGTCGAGGGACATCGTCGCGGCCACCCCGCTGGACTCCACCGCCCAGCGCCGCGACGGCACCGACGTGACCCTGCGCTGGATCGTGCTGCACATGCTGGAGGAGTACGCCCGCCACAACGGGCACGCCGACTTCCTGCGGGAACGCATCGACGGCTCGACGGGTGAGTGACCAACACGGTGGAGTTGGGGAAACACCCGTTCGAGATCCACTATCTTGTCGCCGTGGCACGCACCTGGTTATCGATTCGCGTGGAACTGGTCGAAGGCCGTGGACAGCTGTTCTGGCCCCGGCCGGGCCGTGACTTCGTCGTGGCGAGGACGCACTCGTTCGGACAGCTGGCTCGGGCGGTCGACATAGCGTTCGCCCGGTGGGACCTGGCCCACATGCACATGTTCACCCTGTTCGGCGGGGCGTGCATCAGCGCGCTGAACCACTGGGACGGCGATGAGCCCGAGGGCACGATGGACAGCGCCAAGACCAAGTTCGGCAAGCTGAAGCCCGGTGACCAGTTCGCCTACGTCTTCGACTTCGGTGACGAGTGGGCGCACGTGTGCACGGTCGGCGCGGAACGCGTGGACCCGCTGGAGCTGCTCGGCTACGTGCCGGACGGGCCGACGCCGTACTGGGGGTGGGGCGAGCTGCCCGACCAGTACGGGCGCGGGTGGGACGACGACGGCGACGTGGCTCCGAAGCCGCCGAAGCCGGTGCTGAGCGACCTGCCGCCGATCCTGCCGCTGTGGGGGAAGCAGCAGCGGCGGCGTGGTGCGGGGGCCAGAGGGCCTGCGTGATGGGCTGCGGTCGGGGGACCGGGGTGATGATGGGTGGTGGTCGGAGACCGGGGTGACGGGCGGCGGTCGGGGGGACCAGGGTGATGGACGGCGGTCGGGGACCGGCGTGATAGGCGGTGGTCGGAGACCGGGGTGACGGGCGGCTGTCAGGGGACCAGGGTGATGGACGGCGGTCGGGGACCGGCGTGATAGGCGATGGCCGGGGGCCCAGGGTGATGGGCGGCAGTTGGGGGATCGGCGTGACGGGCGGCTGCCAGGGGGCGGCGTGGTGGGCGGCTACCAGGGGACCGGGGTGACGGGCTGCGGTCAGGGGACCAGGGTGAGTTTGCCCTGTCTGGGTGTGGTGCGGCTGGCGCCGGGAAGGGCGGTGACGACCAGGCCGAACAGGAGGGTGTTCAGCTCGGTCGGGTCGAGCAGCAGTTCGTGGGCCACCTGCTGGGGGCTGGTGCCGCGGTCGCGCAGGGTGCGGAAGACCTTGGTCAGCAGCAGCGAACCCTCGCGGGCGGTCAGGCCGTCCGGTTCGGCGAGGCGGTAGCCGCGGCGGCTGAGTTCGGCGCAGACGGTGCCGTACTGGTCGGCGGTGAGCAGACCGAGGTCGCGCAGGCGGTAGGTGAGGGCCAGCGCCGAGACCCGCCAGTGCGCGCGGTGGGTGAGCACCTGCTCGGTGACCGGGCCGCGGGGCACGGAGGCGAGCACGCCCGCGCGGGGCATGAGGAACGCTCCGGCGAAGGTGTTCGCCTGGCGTTCCGCGTCCTCCGGGCGGGTGTGCGCGTGCAGCACGAGGTGGCCCAGTTCGTGGGCGGCGTCGAACCGGCCGCGTTCGGCGGACGTCGTCGGGTTGAGGAACACGTACGGCGTTCCCGCGTGCCAGAAGGAGAACGCGTCCACCTCGGCGCAGTCGGCGGGCAGCGAGAACACCCGCACGCCGTGCGCCTCCAGCAGGTGCACGGTGTTCGGCGCCGGACCGGAGCCCAGCCCCCAACGGCCGCGCACCATGCTCGCGGCGGTCTCCGGGTCGGGGTGCTCCAGCGTCGGCACGTCCGGCACCGGCAGCGTGAACGTCCGCTCCAGCCACCGGTTGACCCCGATCGCCAGCCTGCCCGCCGCCACCGCCGCGTCCCGCCGAGGCACGGGAACCCTGGCCGCCGCGCGGAACGCGACGGCCTCGCACGGCAGTTCTGCCTCGTCGGGGGCTTCGAGGAACTCCACCGGGAAGCCGAGCGCCTCGGCCAGCGCGACCGTCGTCTCCGCGCCGGGCCGCCGCCTGCCGCGCTCGTAGTCGCCGATGCTGCTCGCGCTCACCCCGACGGTTCGGGCCACGTCGGCCGCGGTCAGTCCACGCCGCTTGCGCGCGAGGACGAGTCGGGAAGGTGTGAGCATGGTGGCGCCATTCTGGTACCTCCTCCCGAACCGCCGCCAGACGGGGTCAGCGCAGGGACACGGTGAAGTCGATCTCGTCCGGTCCGTCGGGCGTGATGCCCGGCACCGGGCCGAAGTCGTAGGGCGGCAACGTGATCCGGTGCGACCAGTGGTCGATCACCTGCCCCTGCGGCGTCGGCTCCGGCTGCGACACCTCCCGCAGCACCACCAGCCGCCCGTCCCGCACGATCGGGAACGTCACCAGGAACCACAGCTTCAGCCCGCCGCTGCGCTCGAAGTCGGAGAACAGGCTGAACTGGTCGTGGTCGTTGTCCCGCGTCATCGCCGTGATCGCGGGCCCCTTGGTGTAGTCGCTGCGCAGCTTCGCGTCGGGATCGCCGGTGTGTCTGTTGCCCTGCAACGCCCCGAGCACGATCGGCTTGCTCGGGTGCCGCACCAGCCCGGCGTTCCACTTGTCGTACCGGCTCCACCCGAGCCCGACCAGCAGTTCGCGCAACCGCCCGACGCGGTGGATCCAGTCGAGCAACCCGGCCCCGTTGGTGGGGCCGAGCGGGGGAGCGGACGTGCGCGCGTTCAGGCCGGCCCAGATCGCCTCGTCCAGGTGCTCGACCTTCAGATCGAGCTCGGCCAGGCGGGCGTCAGGACCCGGCATCGGCGTCGCCGGGTGGAACAGGATCTCGGTCATGGGGTCACGGTAGCGAGGGGGTCCGACAGTTTTCGGTGGCCGGATCCGGGCTGGTTGTCGGTGCTCGGTGGGAGGGTGCGGACGTGTACCAGCACGTCGACCCCGGCCCGCCTCCCCCGCCGAGTTCGTGGGCGACCGCGAGGGTCATGGGGCGCACCCGGCGCACCGGGACCGCGCCCGAGTTGGCCCTGCGGCGGGCGATGCACCGCCGCGGCCTCCGGTACGTGGTCGACAGGTCGCCGCCGGGCACGAACCGCCGTCGCCGGGTGGACGTCCTGCTGCGCGGCCCGCGGATCGCGCTGTTCGTCGACGGGTGCTTCTGGCACTCGTGCCCCGACCACGCCCACCTGCCGGTGGCGAACCGCTCGTGGTGGCGGCTCAAGCTGAGGGGTGTCGTGCTGCGCGACCGCGACTCGGACCGCCGACTCACCGCCGCGGGCCGGCGTGTGGTGAGGGTGTGGGAGCACGAGGACCCGGAGGCCGTCGCGGACTGCGTCGCGTCCCTCAGCCGGGGGCTGCGCGGATGCCGGTGAGCCGGTCAGCGGTCGTCGAGGGGCAGGGCGGTCAGCAGGCCGGTGGTCACGTCGGTCGTCTCGGTGTGCCAGCCGCGCAGTTCGTCGACCGCGGGCGCCCTGGCGTAGTCGGTGTGGTTCGCGACCACGCTCAGGGTGCCCCAGAGGCGGGCCGTGTGGTGGGCGAGCGGGGTGTCCACGTACAGCGGGAGGGTGAGGAGGTCCGTTCTCATGCCGGTGCTGGCTTCGTGGTGGGCGCGGTGCAGGGCCGCCACCGAGCGTTCCAGCGCGGTGCGCAGGAGCCAGGCGCAGCACTTCGGCCAGATCCCGGTGGCGAGCCCGCCGGTGGTGAGCAGGCCGTTCGCGAAGCGGAGTCGTTCGGCGACCTCGTCCTGGACCGCCGTCGTGGTGGTGGCTGTTCGGCTCGCCAAGGTTCTGTCTCCTCCGGTTCGCGCCAGTTGTCGAAAACGTAGAGCGCAAAGAGACCTACTGAAGAGTTGTCACACCATCGGGTGTAATTGGTTGGGTTGAGAATGCGCTGGTGAGGCACCCCGTGTGGTCGGGTCACACCGACGTGTTCACCCGATTTCTGCGGGCTCTCATTCCACCGGGATCTGGGTGAGTTCGCGCAGCGCGTTCCGGTCGCCGTCCAGGTGTCCGCGCGCCCAGGACAGGACCGAGGACTCCTGAGCGAACAGGACCACCTGGCGGTCCGCGGACAGGGCCAGCAGCAGGTCGAGGATGGCGGTGGTGCGGCTGTCGTCGGCCTGGACGGTGATGTCGTCCAGCAGCAGGGGGCACGTTTCGCCGGGTGCGGTCAGGTGGTCGGCCAGGGCGAAGCGCAGCAGCAGGTAGACCTGCTCGGCCGTGCCCAGCGACAGGTTGGCCGCCGGGCGCCACCGGCCGGAGGGGCCGCGCACGGCGACCTTCAGGGTGGCCGGGTCGACGGTGGCGTCGGTGTAGCGGCCGTCGGTGATCCCGGAGAGGTGGTCGCACAGGGTCGTGGCGAGCGCCGGGGCGATGTCCTGGTGGACGCTGTCCTGCGCGGAGGCGAGGAACTTCCGGGTGAGGGTCAGCGTGGTGGCCAGGCCCATGACGTCGGCCAGGTCGGTCTGCGCGGCGGCCAGCGCCTCCTCGGCCTCGGGGACGCCGGGCAGGGTGCGGCCGCGTTCGGTGAGCGCGCCGCCCAGTTCGTCGGCGGCCGTGGCCATCCGCTTGGCCTCGGTGCGGGCCGCGGTGACGGCGGCTCGGGCTTCGACGAGCAGCACCTCGATCCTCTCCGCGTCGGCGGTGACCGCCTCGCGGTCGTCCTGCTCGGCGGTGTCGGCCAGTTCGTCGAGCCTGGCGGGCCTGGTCGTCACGTCCTGCTCGGCGTCGCCGACGAGGGCGTCGCGCTCGGCCAGCGCGGTGGCCGCGTCGCGCTCGTCGCGGTCGGCCTCCTCCTTCAGCGCGGCGAGCCGCCGCGCCGTCGTGACGACCGCGGCGGCGAGGTCGTCACGGGTGGTGCCGGTGAGCAGGCCGGTCAGCTCGACCCAGGCGTCGCGCTCCTCCGCGCTGGCGCGGAGCTGGTCCTCCCAGCCGCGCTGCCACGCGTTGAGCGCGGCCAGCAGTTCGGTGTCCGTGGTGGCGGTGGAGCGCTCGTCGATGGCCAGCACGGCACCGCGCACCAGTTCCAACGCCTTGGCGCGCAGGCGTTCTACCTCGACGGCGGCCTCCTCGGCCCGGTCGCGTTCGGCGACGGCCCGCGTCAGCACGTCCTTCTGCGCGGCCATGGCGGCCTGCCGGGCGGCGACCGCGCAGGACCGCTCGTACAGCGCGAGCAGCTCGCCGACGTCCAGCTCGGGTTCGGGATAACCCTTGGCGGCCAACGCGATCCGCAGCTCCTCGGTCTGCCTCGTCGCCTTCTCCGAGTACTGCCGCTGGTGCTCGTCCCAGACCGCGCGGTCCGAGCGCAGGCTGATCTGCCGCTCGGCCCTGGTGGCGAGGCCCCGCAGCACCGGTGGTTCCACGGGCAGGCCGAGCGCGGCGCACCGGGCCGCGGCCCCGGTCGCGGCCGAGTGGTGGAGCTGGTCGCCGGAACCCGTGGAACCGGTGGTCGCGGACTCGACGAGCCGCAGGACACCGAGGAACAGCACGGGGGTCAGCAGGGCCAGTCCGAGCAGCCACGGTCCCATGAGGACCAGGGCGAGCCCCAGCGCTCCCACGGCGCCCGCCGCGGTGCCGACCGCGGTGCGGCGGAGGGACTTCGGGCGCGGGGGAGGGGTGTCGAGCGCGGCGGCCAGCTCGCGCACGGCGGCGGGGCCGACGGCCAGCGCCGCGGTGAGCCGGGTGTCGCCGATCTGCTCGTCGACCATGGGACGGCGGCCCTCGTGCGCCGCCACGACCGCGAGCGCGCGTTCACGGGCCAGCGCCAGTTCGCGGATGCGGGGCTTCACCTCGGTGTCGCCGGTGGGCGGTTCCGGCACGGCCGCCAGTTCCTGCCTCAGTTCGGCGGCGGTGGACCCGGTGAGCTTGCGGGGCTTGGGCACCGCCCGCCACGCCGCGAGCGCCGCGTGCACGATCCGCGTCGCCTCCTCCTGCGCGATGAGCCCGACGGGGGCGACGCCGCCGAACCGCTCGTCCAGCTCGCGCACGCGGGCGAGCCGCTGTTCGGCCCTGGCGACCTCGGCGGCGCCCGCGTCGACCTTCTCCCGCGACCGCACGGCTTTGCGCACGGCGGCGGTGTGCGCGCGGGTCGCGGTCAGCAGCGCGTCCAGCGCCGAGGCCGCCGCGTCCGCGCGCTCGGCGGCCTCGGCCGCGGTGTCGGCCGCGGCGCGGCGCTCCTCCGCCTCCACCACGAGGTCCAGGTACCGCTGGTGCGCGGTCACCGCGTGGGCGAGGTCCCGCTTGGCCTGCTTGAGCCGGTACTTGGCGACCTGGAGCGGTTTGCTGGAGTTCGCCCGCCCCAGCCCCACGTGGTCGCGCTGGAACGACTCCAGCCGGTCCAGCGCCGCCACGGCGGTCGCGTCGGCGCCCGCGGTGGCCGCCGCGCGCTGGAGGTGCTCCTGGAGCCCGTCGGCCGCGCCCAGCACGCCCAGCAGTTCGGCCTGGTTCACGCACGCGGTGGCGGCGAAGGACTTGCGGTCCAACCCGAGCCAGCGGCTGCCGTCGGGCGCGCCCTCGAACACGACCTCCGCGCTGACGTCCGACCGCTGCCCGACGTCCACGACCCGGCAGCCGCCCCGGCCCGCGAGGTCCTGGCACAGCTCGACGCGCCGCCCGTCGTCGAGCCGCACGACGGCCGAGACCCGCCAGTCGTCGCCGTGCCACGGCTTGTGCTGCTCGGCGAACCGCCGTTCCGCCACCGTGGCCGCGCCCCGGCCCCGCCGTCGCCCGCACAGCGCCGCGTAGATCGCGGCGTGCCACGAGGACTTCCCCGACTCGTTCGCGCCCGCGATCACGGTCAGGCCCGGTGCCAGCTCCAGGGTCCGGCCTGCCAGCGGACCGAACGCGTGGGCGGTCACGGACTCGATTCTCATGGACTACCCCTGGTCTTCAGCTCTATCAGTGCACGGCAAGGTCGGCGGTGCGTCCGTCGAGCGCGCGCAGGCCCGTGACCAGCACCCGCCGCCGGGTGTCGTCGTCGAGGCGCGGGTCGGCCCGCACGTCGCGGACGAAGCGGCCGCGCACGGTGGGCTCCTCGGCGAGCGCGGTGAGGTCGTGGGCCACGACGAGGTTCCCGAAGCGCGGCACCAGCGCGTCCAGGTGCGGCGCGGCCGAGACCAGTCCCGCCGGGGACAGGTCCACGTCCGGGCCGACCTCCCCGCCGAGCGTGACCCTGGCGGTGCCCGTCAGCCCGGCCGCGGCGGCGGCGATCCGCTCGCGCACCTCGTCGACGTGCGCGGCCCCGGCCAGGTCCACCGCGACGTCGTGCACCCGGCTGGTCGACACGTCGTGGCGGACCCTCTCCACCCGGCCGTCGTCGTGGACGGTGCAGAGCACGGCGCCCCTCGGACCGCTCTCGCCGAACGTGAGCGGGTCGGGGTTGCCGGGGCAGGTGTGCCGCGGCGCGTCGACCGGGGTGTGGAAGTGCCCGACGAACGCGTGGTCCAGGCCGGAGGCCTCGACCTGCTCGGCGGTGAACGGCGCGTGCGGGGCCGTGCCGGACCCCTGCCCGGCCAGGCCCGCCACCTCGGAACCGTGGAACAGGGCCAGGTTCACGCCGCCGCGCCCGACCTCGAACCCGGTCAGGAACCCCTCGGCGGTCACCGGCGCGCGGTGCGCCGCTCCCCACAGGGTCACCCCGTCGGCGAGCGGCTCGGGCACCAGGCGGTCCTCGGTGAACACGTGCACGTTCGACGACCACGCCACCTGCTGGTACGGGCTCCTCGGGCCGTAGCGGTCGTGCTCGCCCGGCGCCACGTGCACCGGCACGGCGACGTCCTCGAACGCGTCGCGCAGGAACTCGGCCGTGGCGGGGGAGAACCGGTCGTGCTCGTAGAGGTCGCCCGCGCACAGCAGGGCGTCCACGCGCTCGGACCTGGCGAGCGCGGTGATCCGCTCCAGCGTGGCGCGCAGCGCGGCCCTGCGCCCCCCGGCGACGCCCGCCGGGAACGGTGTGGCGGCGAAGGAGGTGTCGAGGTGCAGGTCGGCGAACAGCAGGAGCTTCACCCGTGTCTCCGCGAGGCGGACTCGACGCGGGGCCTCGGCAGCAGCAGGGGCTGGGCGGCGAGCAGCGCGCCGCTGAGCCACCGGGTGTCCTCGTGCCAGCCGCGCAGCTCGTCCGCGGTCGGCGCGATCTCGTAGTCGTGGTGGTGCGCGGCCCGGCGCAGCGCGTGCCACAGCTGCGCGGTGTCCGCGGCGACGTCGTCGCCCACGTGCTTGGGCAGGCGCAGCAGCAGGGCGTGCATCGACCTGGTGGCGCTCGGGTCGTCGGCGCACACCAGCGCCACCACCGCGCGCTCCAGCGTCGTGCGCAGCAGCCAGGCGCCGCAACGCACCCGCACCCCGTCCAGCCCGCGCGCGTCCGCGAGCATCCGGCCCACGTGGTCGAGGCGGTCGAGCACTTCCCGATCAGTCACGTCACTCCTCTCGCAGCCAGTTCGTCAGTCGTTCGGTGTCCCGGATCAGGGCCAGCAGGTCGCCGTCGTACGACGAGACCGTCCCCTCCCGGCAGGCGTTCAGCACGCCCACGGCCCAGGCGCCGAGCGTGTTCGTCAGGTAGGACAGCAGGTTCCGGTTCTCGGCCGGGTCGTCGAACACGGCGAGCGCCAGGCGCTGACGGGTCGTCAGCGCCTGCTCCAGCACCTGCTCGACCTCGGCGTGCGGCTGGCCGCGGGCCAGCCGCACCTGGCGGAACCTCATGTCCCCCGCGGTTTCCAGCGCCGCCCGGCAGCAGGAGGCCACCAGTTCGGCGCGTGCTTCCTCGGGGAGGTCCTCGGTGGTGCGCATGGCCCGCGCGTCGGACAGGTACCGGTCGACGGGGTCGTCGCACCTGCGCACCCGCACCGCGGAGCCCTCCTCCCGGCACACCTCCCACACGGTCGCGGGGAGGCGGAGCCTGCGCACCGCCTCGGTGAGGCGGTCGTCGTGGGTGAACACCACGACCTGCCGGGTGAGGCCGACGTCGGCGAGGACCTGCGCGAGACCGTCCACCTTGGCCGGGTCCATCGCCTGCACCGGGTCGTCGATCACCACGAACCGGAACGGGCTCTCGTCGACCACGGCCCTCGGCAGGAACAGCGCGAGGGCCATCGCGTGCAGCTCGCCCTGGCTCATCACGGCGAGCGCCGAGTTCGGCTTCCCGTCGACCGAGACGTCCAGCTCCACCCGCCGGTTGTCGTGGCCGGTGCTCTCCAGGTGCACGGTGCCGAGGTCGATGTTGCTCTGCTGGCGGAGCCGCTGCCAGATCCGCTGCGACTCCTTGGCGAACGGCGCGATCCGCTCCGAGCGGAGCCGCGCCGCGGTTCTTCGGATCCAGTTCTCGGCCTCGGTCACGTCGGCGAGCACCTGCTGGTCGGCCAGCGCCCGCTCGGCCTGCGAGTGCCACTCGAACAGCGCGAGCGCCATCGGCCGCCACACCAGGTCCCGCTTGTCGATCTGCTCCCGCGCGGCGGTCTTGAGCGCGTCGACGGCCGCGAGCACCGCCGCGTGCCGCTCGGGCAGGTCGGTGCGCAGCTTCACCGGGTCCTCGTAGGTGGAGCACTCCGCCCACACGGCCCACGCCGCGCGCACGGCCTCGGTGTGCAGGAGACCGTCGACCTCCTTGAACAGCTCGGGGACCGGTGTGCACAGCGAGCGCGCGGCGGCGGTCGCGGTGTCGAGCCGGGTGCCCGCGTCGTGCAGCACCGCCGCCGCGGCGGCCAGGGTCTCCGCCCGCTTGGTCGTCGCGGTGAACCAGCGCTGGTCCAGCACGCCGATCCCGCAGACGGGGCACGACTTGTTGCCCTTGGCCTCGTGCAGCTCCAGCGCCACGCGCAGGACCTCGCTGGTGCGCAAGCACATCTGCGCCCCGTCGGTCGCGACCGCGGCCACGCCCGCGAGCGCCGCGTCCAGCTCCTCCAGGCAGCGCGCCACGTCCGCGGCCGACGGCGGCGCCAGCTCGGTCACCCGGAGCAGCAGCGGCATCCCGCCGGCGCCGACGTCCGTGCCCAGCGCCAGGTCCGCCAGCGCGTCCAGGTCCGGGTGGTCCTGGCCCAGCAGTTCGGCCGCGCGCTGCGCCCGGCCGTCGGGTGAGGCCGCCAGCTCCTCGCGCACCTTGGCCCGCCGGTCGTGCGGCCGGGCGACCACGTCCGCCAACCGCTTGCGGTGCTCGGCGAGCCGGTTCTGCGCGTCGGTGATGGCCTCCAGCCCCAGCAGGCTGTGCACCGCGTCGTGCAGCTCGCTCGGCTTGCCCTCCAAGGACTTCCCGAGTTCGCTGTAGGGCAGGAACGGCCGGTAGGTCTCCAGCGCCGACCGCCACCTCGCCTGGTCGAACGGCTCCGGCTCCCGCCCGTCGGTCTGCTCGGTCCACGTGCCGCCGGTGAAGTCGTCGCCGTCCGCCCACGCCCGGCGGATCGTGGTCGCGCCCTCGCCGCCCGCCCGCACCAGCGTGATGGCCACCGAGGCGTCCTCCGGCGAGTGCAGGTTGCGCCAGCCCTGCCGCCACACCTCGTTGAGCGACTTCGTCCACCGGGTGTTGTTGCCGGTCAACGCGAACTCCGCGGCCTCGGCGAAGCTCGACTTGCCGGAGCCGTTGCGCCCGGTCACCACGGTCAGGCCCGGCCCGCTCACCAGCGGCAGGTCGACCTCCTGGCCGATGCCACGGAAACCCCGCACGCGCACGCCCGCCAGGTAGATCCCGGCACCCAGCGACCGGCGGGGGTGGGCCTCGGGGGCGTCCTCGGCGACGACGCCGTCCAGGACGCGGTTCAGCGCCGCCTCACCACGGCAGGCCGCGATCACCAGTTCGGCGGCACGAGGGGTCAACTCCCGATCACGTGCCACCCGGCTGAGCATCAAACCGTGTAATCCGGTTCCGGCAACCGCCACCGTTGTGTCTCCTCTTCGTGCTGACGCAGCACGGCTAGGCGGGAAACGTAGGCGCAACGACCAGCGTTGTTGAAGGGTGTTCACACGATCGAGTGGTCGCTATCGGGCGAGGCTGATCTCGCAGAGTTACCAATTTCGCGCGGAATTCCCGTGGTCACGCACTCGGTGGACGCACGATTCCCCCTGGCGGGCCACGAACAATTCGATGTGATCGCGAATCGTGTTCTGGGAGGGTTTCGCGGGTGGACGTCGAGGAGATCACCGAACGCCTGACCCGTCGCTTCGGACCGTCGGTCGCCGACTGGTGCGCGGGCGCGCCCGCCCGCGCGGAGCGGGCCGCCGCCGAGTGGGGACTGGCCCTGGGAGAGCTGATCACCGACGGCGCGTCGTCGGTCGCGGTGCGCTGCGCGTGGCCCGACGGCACCCCCGCCGTGCTCAAGCTCAGCCCGGAGGAGCCGTTCCTGGCCGAGCAGGTCGCGATGCTGCGCCGGTTCGCCCCCTCCGGCCGGGTGCCCGCCGTGCTCGCCGCCCGCGCGGACGCCGTGGTGCTGGAGGAGGTCCGGCCCGGCACGGCCGCCGACGAACTCGACCGGCACCCCTCACCGGAGCTGTGGGCCGACCTGGTGGGCGCCCTGCACGCCGTCGAGCCGCCCGCCGACGCCCCGCGCGACCTGCGCGACCGCACCGGCGAGTCCTTCGCCCGCATCGGCCGGCGCCTGGCGGAACCCGCGATCGGCGCGCGGATCAGCCGCCGCACCTGGGACCTGGCGGCGCGGCGCTGCGAGGCGCTGCTCGACACCGCGGCGGCGCGGGTCGTGCTGCACGGCGACCTGCACCTGGGCAACGTGCTCGACGGCGGCCCGCGCGGACTCGTGGCCATCGACCCGAAGGTCTGCGTCGGCGACCCGTGCTTCGACGCCTTCGACTACGTGCTGGCCGGAGCCGGGCTGGACGGCGTCGAGAACCGGTGCGCGGCGCTCGCCGAGGCCGCGGGGCTCGACGGCGACCGGCTGCTCACGTGGGCCAGGGTCGGTGCCCCGATGCTCGCCATCGCCCTCATCCCGGACGGCGCCGCCGAGGAGGCCGTGGCGGAACTGCTCGCCCTCAGCGCTCCCACACCTGGATAGCCCGCACGACGAAAGGGGCGTCCGGCACGTACGTGCCCTTGCCGGGGTAGGTGGTGAACTCGGCCTCCGTCGAGCACGTCTCGCCCTGGAAGACGCTCGCGTCCCTGGTCAGCCGGTTCACGAACGAGCGGGCCACCAGCCCGCCCGGCAGCGGGATGCACTCGCCGGGGTTCGCCGACTCCAGGTCGAGCCGCTTCGCCGGACCGGTGTACTCGACGCCGCCCCACAGGCAGAACTCGCCGCGGTCGCACACGGGCTCGGCGGACTGCTGGGCCGCGGCGGTGCCGCTCGCGACGAGGGCGCCCGCCGTGATGGCCAACGCCGTCACCAGGCTTCGGGTCATGGTCAACCTCCGTCGCTCGCGCACCGCTCCAGACTCGGCCGTTCGGCCTGATCCCGCGCCGGAGTCGCCCGCCGTTCACCTCATCGTGTGCGCGACACGCCGAAGCGGCTACTCGACCTTCCGGATCAGCGCTACCGCGTCGCGCGGAGCCATGACCTTCGCGTCGTTGTCGAAGTAGACGAACACGTCACCGCGACCGGCCCAGGCGCGGACCTTCGCCGCCCACTCGTCGAGCCCCTCGTCGGTGTAGCCGCTGACGTACAGCTCGTCGGCGCCGTGCAGCCGGACGTAGACGAAGTCGGCGGTCACGGCCTCCAGGCGCGGGAACTTCCCCGCCGAGTCCGCGACCACCAGCGCGATCCCGTGCTCGCGCAACAGGTCGGGCAACCGGGGGTCGGTGAAGCTCGGGTGGCGGACCTCCAGCGCGTGCCGCAGCGGCCGGTCGGCGTCGGTCGTCGTCCACGCCGGGTCGACGCGCTCGTCGTGCCGGGTCGCCAGCTCGGCCGCGGCGCTCGTCGTGCGGGGCAGGTCGCCGAAGAACCCGACCAGCAGGTCGGGGTCGAACCCCAGGGTCGGCGGCAGCTGCCAGAGCACCGGCCCCAGCTTCGGGCCGAGCGCCAGCACGCCGGAGGCGAAGAAGTTCGCCAGCGCGCCCCCGCTGTCCCGCAAGCGCTTGAGGTGCGTGATGAACCGGCCGCCCTTGACCGAGAACACGAAGTCGTCCGGTGTCCGAGCGGCCCACTCCAGGTAGCTCGACGGCCGTTGCAGCGAGTAGAACGAGCCGTTGACCTCCACCGAGGTCACCTGCCGCGACAGGTGCTCCAGCTCCCGCTTCCGCGCCAGGCCCGGCGGGTAGAAGACACCGCGCCACGGCGGGTACACCCAGCCCGACGTGCCGATCCTGATCTCGCCCACCGCACCCATGCTGCCCCGGCGGCCGCGAAGCGGAAAGTCGGGCGAACTTGACCTTGAACCGCCCGCCCCGGATGCTCGAACGGGTGATGGGACGAACGCACGCGCTCACCGGGTGGTGTGCGGGACTGGGGATCGCCCCACTGCTGGGCCACGGCGACCTGGGCGGAGCCGTCCTCCTCGGACTGGTGACGGCCGGGTTCGCGCTGCTGCCCGACTTCGACCACCGGCACTCGACCGCGTCGCGCTACCTCGGCCCGCTGACCGGGGTCGTCTCGTTCGTGCTCCGCAAGTCGTCGAGGTACGTCTACGCGATCACCAAGGGGCCGCGCGACGAACCGGTGACCGGCGAGCACCGGCACCTGTCGCACACCGTCCTGTTCGCCGTGCTGCTCGGCTACCTCACCGCCGGTCTCACGGAGCTGGGCGGCAGGTGGGCCGTGCTCGGCGTCGCGGTCTTCGCCGTGCTGCTCGCCGAGGCGGCGCTCGGCGACTGGGTCGCGGTCGTGTTCGTCGGCGCCGCCGGGTGGTGGCTCGTCCGGTTCGGCTTCGACGCCGCCCTGGTCCAGATGGAGGGCCTGTCCGGCGTGCTGGGCATCGCCGTGGCCGTCGGGTGCTTCGTGCACTGCCTCGGCGACGCCGTGACGATCTCCGGCTGCCCGTTCCTGTTCCCGCTGCCCATCGCGGGGGAGACCTGGTACGAGCTGCGCCCGCCGAAGTGGCTGCGCTTCCGCACCGGCGGGCCGGTCGAGTCGATGCTCATGTTCCCCGCCGTCGCGGTCGCCGCGCTCCTGCTCATCCCCGGCGCGTGGACGCTCGTGACGTCCATCCTCCCGGCGCTGCACAAGTTGACCCAACCAGGCTCAAGTTAGTTGCCGTTGCCGGCATCATGTCGGCATGGGGTTGCTGAGGAACAGGGATTTCCGCCTGCTGTGGGCGGCGGACGTGGTCAGCCAGGTCGGCACCGGCGTCACCGTGCTGGCCGTGCCGCTGCTCGCGGTGCGGGTGCTCGACGCCACGTCGTTCGAGGTGGCGATGCTGCGGTTCGGCCAGACGATCGCGTTCCTGCTGATCGGGCTCCAGGTCGGCGTGTGGTGCGACCGGCTGCGCTGCCGCCCGCTGCTGGTCGCCGCGGACCTCGGGCGGGCGCTCGCGCTGCTCAGCGTGCCGGTCGCCGCCGCGGCCGGGGTCCTCACGCTGGCGCAGCTCTTCGTCGTCGTGCTGGTCACCGGCACGCTCACGGTCGTCTTCGACATCGCCCACCCGTCGTACGTGCCCCGGCTCGTCGACCGCGCCCACCTCGTCGAGGCCAACACGAAGCTCCAGCTCAACCGGTCGACCGCCGCCATCGTCGCCCCGAGCCTCGGCGGCGGGCTGGTGCAGTGGCTCGGCGCGCCCGTGGCGCTGCTGGTCGACGCCTGCACGTACCTGTGGTCCGCGCTGTGGCTGCGGGGGATCCGGGCGGTCGAACCCGTGCCCGACGCCGAGCGGCGGCGGATGTGGCCCGAGGTCCGCGAAGGCCTCGGCGTGGTCTTCGGCCACCCCGTGCTGCGGGCGATCAGCTGCCACGGGGCCACGTTCTCGGTCTTCCAGTCCGCCCACTCGGCCGTGGTGGTCGTGTTCCTGGTCCGCGACGTCCACCTGTCCCCGGTCGTGATCGGCCTGCTCGGCAGCGTCGGCCTGCTCGGCGCGGTCTCGGCCGCGCTGCTGACCGGCCGCCTGGCCGCGTGGATCGGCGAGGCGCGGCTGCTGTGGATCGGCGGCGTCGCCTGCGGGGTCGCGTTCCCGCTGTTCCCCCTGACCAGCCCCGGCTGGGGCCTGGTCTGCTACGTCGTCGCCACCTGCGTCACCAGCTTCGGGATCATCTGCGTCAGCGTCCTGGTCGTCAGCTACCGGCAGGCGGTCTGCCCGCCCCACCTGCTCGGCAGGGTCAACGCCACCTCGACGGTCGTGATCTGGGGCGCCATCCCGGTGGGCAGCCTGTTCGGCGGCGCCGCGGCGACCCTGCTGGGCGTGCGGGGCGCGCTCGTCGTCGCCGCGGCGGGCGTGCTGCTGTCGTCGCTGTGGCTCGTGCTGTCGCCGCTGCGCGGGATGCGCGACCTGGCACCGCCTGGCGTTCCCGTCGCCGGCGGGTGAAGCTCAGGCCATGACGCCGGAAGCGGTCGACGCGTACCTGTCCAGGATCGGCGCGGCGCGGACCGCGCCCGTGGCGGACCTCCAGGAGCTGCACCTGCGCGCCGTCCCGTTCGAGAACCTGGGCATCCACCTGGGCGAGCGGATCGTGCTCGACGAGGACGCGCTGGTGGCCAAGATCGTCGAACGGCGGCGCGGCGGCTTCTGCTACGAGCTCAACGGGGCCTTCGCCGCGCTGCTGCGCGCGCTCGGCCACGAGGTCGAGTTCCTGGCCGCCAGGGTCCACCCGGGCGACGCGCTGACCGCCCCGTTCGAGCACGTGGCGCTGCGCGTCGACGGCGCCCTGGTCGACGTCGGCTTCGGCGAGTTCGCGTTCCGCCCGCTGCGCCTGGACGTCCGCACCGACCAGACCGACCCCGCGGGCACGTTCCGGGTGGTCGACGCCGACGGCGGCGACGTGGACGTGCTGATGGACGGAGAGCCGCGGTACCGCCTCGAACAGCGCCCCAGGTCCCTGTCCGACTTCGGTCCGATGTGCTGGTACCAGCAGACCTCGCCCGACTCCCGGTTCACCCGCGGCCCGCTCGCGTCCCTGCCGACCGCCACCGGGCGGGTCACGGTCAGCGGCAACCGGCTGATCACCACCGAGGGCGGCCGGAAGTCCGAGCGCGAGCTGACCGGCGCGGAGCTGCTGGACGCCTACCGCGGCCTGTTCGGCATCGGGCTCGACGCGCTGCCGACCCTGTCCGCCAGGGCCATCGCGTTGTAGGGCGCCGCACCGCTCAGCGTGTTGTCGAAGTACACGAACACGTCCCGGTCCTCCGCCAGCTCGCGGACCTCGCCCGCCCAGCGGTCCAGCTCGGCGGGACCGTAGGCGCTCACGTACAGCTCGCCAGCCCCGTGCAGGCGCAGGTAGGCGAAGTCGGCGGTGAGCTCGTCGAGCACGGGGAACCGGCCAGCCGAGTCCGCGAGGACGACGGCGACACCCCGCTCGCGCAGCAGGCCGAGGAACTCGGGGTCGGCGAAGCTCGGGTGGCGCACCTCGACGGCGTGCCGGACGTCCCGCGGCAGCGCGTCGAGGAAGGCGGTCACGCGCTCGGGCTTGAACGGCAGCCACGGCGGCAGCTGCCAGAGGACCGGGCCGAGCTTGGCGCCCAGCTCGTGGACGCCGGAGGCGAAGAACGCCGTGAGGTCGTCCCCGACGTCGCGCAGGCGCTTGTCGTGGGTGACGGTCTTCGGGCCCTTCACGGCGAGCACGAAGTCGTCCGGCGTGCGGGCCGCCCACGAGCGGTAGTGCTTCGGCTGCCGCGGCCCGTAGAACGTGCTGTTGAGCTCCAGGGAGTTGACCCGCTCGGCCAGGTGCTCCAGCTCCCGCCCCCGCGCCAGGCCCCTGGGGTAGAAGGCTCCGCGCCACTCCGGGTAGGTCCAGCCGGAGGTGCCGATCCTGATGTCGCCCACGGTCGCGGTGATTCCCGGTTCGCGCGTGATCGAAACAACAGTGGCAGGCCGCGTGGATGGGGGTAACACGGAAGGAGCAACCCCGTGCGCCGAAAGCGAGAACCACCATGACCAGCACCCTCAGCCGCCGCCCCACCCTCGACGACGACCGCGCCGCGCTGGTCGACTCCGTCGAGGCGCTGCTGACCGTCCAGCCCGACCTGCTGGCCGCCGGCGGCACCGTGGCGGTGCTGCGCGGGTTCGACCGGGCGAGCCGGGAGGCTCGGGACGCGGTCACGGCGGTCGTGCGCGCGCACGGCGGGCGGGTGCTGGACCTGACCGTGGCCTCGTGCGCGGGCGGGGTGGCGGACTGGCCCTCGGCGGACCTCGTGGTGGCCGTGAGCCGTTCCACGGTGGAGACCGCGGAACGGGTCGCGACGACGTGGGACGTGCCCCTGCTGGCTGTAGCACCTCTGTAGCGCAATTCGGCCCAAAAGCGCTACGCTGGGCGTGTGAAGACGGCCATCGGGCAGCGGGAACTGCGCAACGACAACGCCGAGATCATGCGGCGCGTCGAGGCGGGGGAGGCGTTCGTGGTGACCCGCAACGGGCGCCCGGTCGCCGACCTCGTGCCGCACACCGCCGAGGCGGACGGGCCGCGGCGGACCCTGGGCGAGGTGCAGGCCGGGTTCCGCACGCTGCCCCCCGTGGACGCCGCCCGCTGGGACGCCGACCGGCTGGCCGACGACCGGGTCTTCGGCGCGGACGACCCCCTGGAAGACGCGTGGCGCGGGTGACCGACCGGATCCTGCTCGACACGTGCGTGGTGATCAGGCTGGAGGAGATCGACTTCGGCGACCTCGTGGACGCCGAACCCGCGATCAGCGCCGTCACGGTCGCCGAACTGGCCTACGGCCTCGACGTCGACGACCCGGTGGAGCGCTTCGCCCGCACCGAGCGGTACTACGCCGCCCTGGAGGCGTTCGAGGTGCTGCCGTTCGACACGGCCGCGGCGAAGGTCTACGGCACGCTGGCCGCCCTGGTCCGGCGCAGCGGTCGCAGCGCCCGGCCGCGGCGGATGGACCTCCAGATCGCCGCCACGGCCGCCGCGAACGGCATGCCGGTGCTCACGCGGAACGTCAAGGACTTCATCGGGTTGGAACGCGCGGTGAAGGTCCTCGCGGTCTGAGCGCGCCCCGCCTCACAGCCCCGCGCGGTCCAGCGCGCTGCCGATGACGTGCCGCACGGCCGCGTCGCTCGGGTCGGCGGCGAGCGCGGCGGCGCACGGGCACCCGCCGAGGTCGCGGCCCGCCTCGGCGCACAGGTAGACGCCGAGCACCCGCAGGTTGCGGGCGGTGTGCCGCAGCCGCACCACGCCCTTGAACGGCACCCGGCAGTGCACCGCCTTCGCGATGTCGAACGTGGCGTCCGGCCGGGGCTCCACGGTGACCTGGGTGTCCAGTTCCTCCGCCAGTTCGGCGACCCGGTGGCACGAGGTGCGTTCGACCAGCCGCGGGTCGATGCGGGCGACCAGCCGCACGCGCACCTCGTCGCGCCAGCCCGTGTCCGCGTCGAGGAACTCGGCGAACTCGTCCAGGCGCACCGGGTCGGGTTTCCGGGATCGTCGTCGGCGGACTCTGCGGCGGTGTGTGTCCATGTGACGAGAATCAGCCGGCGGGACCCGGCCACCACCCCTCTCACCCGGCTGACGCGCCGCTGTGACTCGGCCGTACCAACCGCCGTCACCCGCCGATCCCGAACGCTCCTCATTGCTCACCCGGACGAGGCGGTCACGCTCGGTCGGCGACCGCTGACCGGGCGAAGTCGAGGTAACGGGGAATCATTCGCCGTCGATAATGGGTGCATGACAGACGGCTTCACGTTGGCGGATCGGATCGTGGCGCTGCTGGGCCACTTCCCCAACGGGCTCACCGACGCGCAGATCGCGTCGCAGTTGCGCGTCGTCCACGACCAGGTCAACTCGCGCTGCCGCACGCTGGCCGACGCGGGCATCCTGCACCGCGACGACTTCGGCCGACCGGTGATGAACAGCCTCGTCACCGAACTGCCGCGCGCGGACATCAGGCGCAGCGCCGCGCACGAGTGGCACTGGGAGGGCAACGTCCTCGCGGAGCTGGTCCGCTACTTCGAGATGGACGGCTGGGTCTTCCTGCGGGGCGACCGGATCATGGCGCAGCGCGGCGGGAGGCTCCTGCACGTGGAGTCCCGCGGCTTCCCGACGAAGAGGTCCACATCGGACTCGAACCCGCCGCACCCCATGGAGCAGGCCGAGCGCTGGTACGCCGACGCGCTGCTGAAGGTGCTGCGGCTGCGCCAGGACTGCCCGGACGACATCGTCGGCATCGGCCTGCCGGACTTCGTCTGCTACCGCGAACTGCTCGCCGACACCGCGAACGCCTTGAAGGCCATGCGCATCGACGTGTACCTGGTCCGCGCGGGCGGCTGCGTGGACGCGCTCTCGATCCACTAGGCACGACGACGACGGCGCCCGACCCCCGTGAGGGGACCGGGCGCCGTCGTCGTCGGAACCCCTACGCGGGCAGTGACGCCACGCCGGGCTCCAGGAAGCGCTTGCCCGTGACCTTCTCCGAGATGCCCTCCCGGTCGAGGTACGGGGTGATGCCGCCCAGCCAGAACGGCCAGCCCGCGCCGAGGATCATGCAGAGGTCGATGTCCTTCGCCTCGGCGACGACGCCCTCGTCCAGCATGAGCCGGATCTCCTCGGCCATGCCCTCCAGCGCGCGCGCCTTGACCTGGTCGGCCGTCAGCGCGTGGTCGCCGAACTCCCAGAGCGCGGCGACCTCGGGGTCGACGGTCTGGTTGCCCTGCGCGTCCCACTGCCACACCGCGGTCTTGCCCGCCGCGACGAACCTCGACAGGTTCGGGCTCACGCTGAAGCGGTCCGGGAACGCGTGGTGCATCGTCTCGGACACGTGCAGCGCGACGGCGGAACCGACGAGCTGCAACAGGATCAGCGGCGACATCGGCAGGCCGAGCGGCTCGGTCGCCTTGTCGGCCACCTCGAACGGCGTGCCCTCGTCGATGGACTTCACGACCTCGCCCATGAAGCGGGTGAGGAGGCGGTTCACGACGAACGACGGCGCGTCCTTGACGAGCACGCAGGACTTCTTCAGCTGCTTGCCGACCGAGAACGCGGTGGCCAGCGTGGCGTCGTCGGTCTGCTCGGCGCGCACGACCTCCACCAGCGGCATGACCGCGACCGGGTTGAAGAAGTGGAAGCCCACGACCCGCTCGGGGTGCGCCAGCTTCGACGCCATGTCCGTGATGGACAGCGACGACGTGTTGGTGGCGAGGATCGCCTCCGGCGACACGTGCGCCTCGACCTCGGCGAACACCTGCTGCTTCACCGCGAGGTCCTCGAACACGGCCTCGATGACGAAGTCCGCGTCGGCGAACGCCGCCTTGTCCAGCGAGCCGGTCACGAGCGCCTTGAGGCGGTTCGCCTCGTCCGGCGACACGCGCTTCTTGCCCAGCAGCTTGTCGACCTCGGTGTGGACGTAGCCGACACCCTTGTCCAGACGGGACTGGTCGACGTCGGTCAGCACGACCGGCACGTGCAGGCGGCGCGCGAACAGCAGCGCCATCTGCGACGCCATCAGACCGGCGCCCACGACGCCGACCTTGGTGACCTTGCGCGCGAGCGCCTTGTCCGGCGCGCCCGCGGGCTTCTTCGCCCGCTTCTGCACCAGGCCGAACGCGTACAGGCTCGACCGCAGCGTGTCGGTCATCAGCACGTCGGTCATGAACCTGGTCTCGGCGTCGTAGCCGCGGTCCAGGTCGTTCTCGCGCGCCAGCTCCAGCAGCTCCAGCGCCTTCAGCGCGCCGGGCGAGGCGCCCTTGGTCTTGCCGTCCACGATGGCCTTCGCGCGCGCCACGGCGGCGTCCCAGCCCGCACCGCGGTCGATCTCCTTGCGCGGCACGGTGATCTCACCGGCGAGCACCTTCGCCATCCAGGCGAACGACTGCTCCAGGTAGTCGGCCGAGTCGAGGACGACGTCCACGACGCCGAGGTCCGCGGCCTGCGCGGGCTTGAGCATCTTGTTCTGGTTCAACGCGTTCTCGAAGATCACGGTGACCGCGTCGTTCGCGCCGATCAGGTTCGGCAGCAGCTGCGTGCCGCCCCAGCCGGGGAACAGGCCGAGGAACAGCTCGGGCAGCGCCACGGCCGCGGCGTTCGACGCCAGCGTGCGGTAGTGGCACGACAGCGCCAGCTCCAGGCCGCCGCCCATGACCGCGCCGTTGACGAACGCGAAGGTCGGGATCGTCGAGTCGGTGAACCGGCGGAACGCCGCGTGGCCGATCTCGCCGATCAGGTCGGCCTCGGCGCGCTGGTCGCCGCTCACGGCGTTGAGGTCCGCGCCCACGGCGAAGATCAGCGGCTTGCCGGTGACCACGATCGCCGTGGGGTTGGCCGCCGCCGCCTCGTCGTAGGCGTTGCCCAGGCTCAGCAGGCCGCGCACGCCGAACGTGGAAGGACGGGTGTGGTCGAGGCCGTTGTCGATCGTGATGACCGCGACCTGGCCGTCGACGCCCGGCACGGTGACGAGTCGGCTGACCGCGGTGGTCACGACCTCGTCGGGGTAGCGCTCGTCGGCTTCGGCGAGGGACAGCGTGCTCACTTCGTCTCTCCCGTCCAGAGGGGGTTCTCCCAGATCACGGTGCCGCCCATGCCGATGCCGATGCACATGGAGGTGAGGCCGTAGCGCACGTCGGGGCGCTCGGCGAACTGCCGGGACAGCTGCGTCATCAGTCGCACGCCCGACGAGGCCAGCGGGTGGCCGGTCGCGATGGCGCCGCCCCACTGGTTCACGCGGGGGTCGTCGTCGGAGATGCCGAAGTGGTCGAGGAACGCCAGCACCTGCACGGCGAACGCCTCGTTGATCTCGAACAGGCCGATGTCGTCGATGGTCAGGCCCGCGCGCTGGAGGGCCTTCTCCGTCGCGGGCACCGGGCCGATGCCCATGACCTCGGGCTCGACGCCCAGGAACGAGTAGCCGACCATCCGCATGCCGACGGGGAGGCCCAGCTCGCGGGCCGTCTCCTCCTCGGCCAGGATGCAGCCGGTCGCGCCGTCGTTCAGACCGGCCGCGTTGCCCGCGGTGATCCGGCCGTGCGGGCGGAACGGGGTCTTGAGCTTCGCCAGGTCGTCCAGCGAGGTGCCGGGGCGCGGCGGCTCGTCGGCGGAGGCCAGGCCCCAGCCCTTCTCCGCGGAGCGGGTGGCCACCGGCACGAGCTCGGGGCCGATCTTGCCCGCCTTGACCGCCTCGGCGTACTTGGCCTGCGAGGCCACGGCGTACGCGTCGGTGCGGTCCTTGGTGATCTCGGGGAACCGGTCGTGCAGGTTCTCCGCGGTCTGCCCCATGACCAGCGCGGAGGTGTCCACGATCCGGTCCGCGATGAAGCGCGGGTTCGGGTCGACGCCCTCGCCCATCGGGTGGCGGCCCATGTGCTCGACACCGCCCGCGATGACCACGTCGTAGGCGCCGAACGCGATGCCGCTCGCGGCGGTCGTCACGGCCGTCATGGCGCCCGCGCACATGCGGTCCACGGAGTAGCCGGGCACGGACTTGGGCAGCCCCGCCAGCAGCGCCGCCGTGCGGCCCAGGGTCAGGCCCTGGTCGCCGATCTGCGTCGTGGCGGCGATGGCCACCTCGTCGACGCGCTCGGGCGGCAGTTCGGGGTGCCGCCGCAGCAGTTCGCGGATCACCTTGACCACCAAGTCGTCGGCGCGGGTCTCCGCGAAGATCCCCTTGGGTCCGGCCTTGCCGAACGGCGTGCGGACGCCCTCGACGAAGACCACGTTCCGAACGCCACGAGCCACGTCGTGTCCGCTCGGTGCCGGCGCTGCTGGTGCGGCCACGGCGTCTCCTCCACGTTGAGCTGACTGGAAAGTTCCACCGGCGGTCGCGGTGTGCGCGAACGCGCCGCTACCGATCGGTAACACTGACTTTAGACCTCGTTACTGGCCAGTAACCACACTGGTGGCACTGTCGATCGCGTCACACCGTAAGCGCGGGCTCCGCCCGGCGCGCCCGCAGTGCGCGAACGGGCAGGAAGAGCAGCAGTCCGATGGGTGACGCGAGGATGGTGACGAGCAGGATCGGCGCCATCACGAGCGGGTGGACTCCCAGTCCACGGCTCTGCCGGTACATCCAGCGGCCGACGAACAGGTCCCAGGCGATGAAGTGCGCCCAGCCGAGCGCGGTGCCCTCCGGTGTGCCGAGGAACTCCGCCAGCGGGCCGAGGGCGGGCGCGGACACGGCCGCCCACAGCTCGGGGAGGTTGGCGACCGCCAGCACGAGGTAGACCAGCGCGGGCGGCACGACGATCAGCGGCGAGGCGATGACCTTCTCCGTGGTGCGCCACCTCGGCGCGAGGATCATCAGCGCCCAGAACGGCACCGCGAGCAGGAACGTGGTCGAGAAGAGGACTTCGGTCATGCCGGCACCGCCGTGGTGGAGGACGTGAGCGCCCGCACGGCGCCGAGGCCGATGACGGCCAGCAGCGCGGCGAGCGCGAGGAGGGTGGGCGCGTCGGGGGCCGTGACGGCCTGACCGCGCAGCGACTGCCAGAGCGTGAGCGCGAACAGCCCCGCGTACAGCCCGGCGGCGAGCCGGACGAGCTGCGAGCGGGTGCGCCCGTCGGCGAGCCTGGGGGAGCGGATGAACCCGAGCGCCGCCGCGAACAGCGGGAGCGCCTGGAGCGCGTGCATCCCGAGGAAGTGCGGCACGCGCAGGTCGCCGCCGGTGGTGTTCCAGCCCGTCGCCGCCATCGACGGGCCGCCGTCCGGCACGCCGACGCTGTGCCCGCCGACGACGCCGGTGACGCCCTTGGAGAGGTCCTCGATCTGCTCCGGCGTGGGGACGAGCATCAGGAAGCCGACGGACAGGCCCGCGACCGAGATCAGCAGGCCGTAGCGCAGGGCGGTGCCCGCGGCCTTGTCGACGAACGTGCTGAACGCCACCAGCGCGGCGATCACCGCGGTGGAGGTCCACAGGAACATGACGCTCAGGCCCATCGCGATGAACAGGGCCCGGTCGAAGGTGGTGCTGACGTTGAAGTGGCTGTGCTGCCCGCGGGCGGCCTGCCCGACGATGATCACCATCTCGATGGTGCTGGTGACGGCGATGATCGTGCCGAGCGGCCTGCCGACCTTGCGCGCCCTGGTGGGGAGGCTGACGGCCCAGGAGAGCGTCGCCCCGTAGAGGGCGAACGAGACGGCGAACTTGAACGGCTTGAACCAGATCGGTGCGCCGTCGAGGGTGCGGTCGTCCACGAGCACCGCGAGCCCGGTCAGCGGGACGAGGGCGACCATGACGAGGGTGAAGAGCATCAACGGCGGGTGCCAGGCCAGCGCCTTGCGCAGCATCGTCGACTCCAGTTCTGGATAGTGACACTTTCTACTATCAGAAAGGTAGACTATCCATATTGGGCCGTTTGCACTAGAGGGGTGGTCGTGCGGATCTCGGAGTTGAGCAGGAAGAGCGGCGTGCCCGTGCCGACGATCAAGTACTACCTGCGTGAAGGGCTCCTGCCCTCCGGCGAGCGGACCGGTCGCAACCAGGCCGACTACGGCGACGAGCACCTGCGCAGGCTCAAGCTCGTGCGCGCGCTGATCGACATCGGCGGCCTGTCCATCGCCGCGGTCGGCGAGGTCGTCGGCGTGCTGGAGAACGCCGACGTGGTCACGCACCAGGTGCTCGGCGTCGTGCAGCGCAGCATGGGGACCGACGAGCCGCCGCCCGCCGACCGGGCGTCCCAGGACGAGGTGACCGCGCTGCTGGCCCGGCGCGGGTGGGACGGCATGGCCGACGACCCGGCGGCGCTGGCGCTGGCGGGGGTGGTGACCGCGGCCCGCAAGCTCGGGCACCACCGGTTCGCCGCGCAGCTCGACGCGTACGCCGAGGCGTCCGCCGGCATCGCGCGCCAGGACCTCGACTACGTGCTGCTGCACGCCAGGGTCGACGACGTCCTCGAAAGCATGGTGGTGGCCACCGTCCTGGGTGACGCCGCGCTCGCCGCGTTGCGCAGGCTCGCGCAGCGCGACGCCTCGGCCCGGCTCCTCGGCGGGGGGTGAGACCCGCGCGTCAGGCCGCACGGAAGGATCTGGCGCCGCGCGCCCGCGCTCTGGTCGTGGCGGGCGGGCCGTCCGGGCGTTCGGTCCGGACGACGGGGTGCTGCGCGCGGGCGAGCGCCGCGACGGGCGGCTCGACGTGCGCGGGCGGGCCGGGGTTCGGCGCGACACCCGCGGCGGCGAGCGGGACCAGGACAGGCGGCAGCGGGTGCCGCCGGATGATCGTGCTGGGCATTCCGACCTCGCAGTGCCGTGGGGGCCGACGAGGGCCCAGTGAACCGGCACCGCACCGCTCCCACTACCCCTGACCTGGGCGTTGGTCCACTCAGGTCAGGGATAGGGGTAAGCGGGTCACCCAGTAGGGGCCTGCGGGGGCTGGAGCGCCTCCGCGAGGGCGTCGACGGTCAGGTCGACCTGCCAACGCCGGGCGCCGCCGTCCAGCAGCGCCCGCTCCACCCCGGCCGGGGTGAGGTCCTCCGGGGGCTGCCAGCAGGTGCGGCGCACCAGGTCCGGCAGCAGGAGGTTCTCCACGGGCAGGGTGTTCGCCTCGGCGATGGCCGTCAGCGCCGCCCGGACCGCGGCCAACCGCAACGCCGCGGCCGGGTCCTTGTCGGACCAGCGGTTGGCGGGCGGAGGACCGTCGTGGTGCGGGGACGGCTCGGGCAACTCGGTGCGCGGCAGCGCGGCGGCGCGCTGCAAGGCGCCCAGCCACGTGCCCACCATGCGCCGCTGCGCCCGCCCGCGGAACACGGGGAGCGCGAGGAGAGCCGCCTCGTCGGCCGGACCGCGGACGGCGGCGTCGACGAGAGCGGCGTCGGGCAGCACTCGGCCGGGCGCGATGTCGCGTTCCCGAGCCACCGAATCCCTGGTCTCCCACAGCGAGCGCACCGCGGCCAGCTGCCGGGGGTTGCGGATGCGGTGGATGCCGGAGGTTCGGCGCCACGGTTCGGCACGAGGACGACTCAGCGGCGCGTTGCGCGCCGCCTCGAACTCCTGGTGCGCCCATTCGAGCTTGCCCTGGCGTTTCAGCTCCTGTTCGAGCACGTCGCGCAGCTCGATCAGGAGTTCGACGTCGAGCGCCGCGTAGTTCAGCCAGTCAGCGGGAAGGGGGCGGCGCGACCAGTCGGCCGCGCCGTGCCCCTTCTCCAGCCGGTAGCCGAGCAAGCGCTCGACGAGCGTGCCCAGAGCGACCCGTTCGAAACCGGCTAGCCTGCCCGCCAGCTCGGTGTCGAACAGGACGCTCGGATGGAGGTCGAGTTCGGCGAGGCACGGCAGGTCTTGCGACGCCGCGTGCAGCACCCACTCGGTTCCTTCCAGCGCTTCGACCAGCGGATCGAGCCGACCACCCAGGGCGATCGGATCGACCAGCACGGTTCCAGCGCCTTCCCGGCGCAGTTGCACCAGGTAGGCACGTTGCGAGTAGCGGTAGCCCGAGGCTCGCTCGGTGTCCACCGCGACCGGACCCTTCGCCCCGGCGAGAGCCGTAGCTGCTCGCCGGAGCGCTGACAGGTCGGACACCACTGGCGGAACCCCCTCTGCGGGTTCCGTCAGCGGGACCGGATCTGCTCCGGTTGGTTCGGTTGGCTCGTCGGCGGGTACGTCCACGACGGATGACCCTATGACGAACGTCCCGCTCGCGGGTGTATCAGGCCGGTTCAGTGCGTCGACCAGCTCAGCGGATCACGCCGGCACGCATGGCCAGCGCCACCATCTGAGCCCGGTCACCGGTGCCCAGCTTGCGCCCGATCCTGCTCAGGTGAGACTTCACCGTGAGCGCGGAAAGGCTGAGCGCTTCGCCGATCTCCTTGTTGCTCTGGCCATCGGCGACCAGCTGGAGGACCTCGACCTCACGCGCGGAAAGCTCCCGCGGTGTGTTGTCGGTGCCCGGAACCCTGGTGCCCGCTGCGAGCACCGGAGCCACACTCGGATCCGCGTAGACCCCGCCGTCGAGAACCCTGCGCACCCCGTCGGTGACCACCATGGGCGAGGCCGACTTCAGGAGGTACGCCTGAGCGCCCGCCTGGAAGGCCGACCGAACCGCATAGGGGTCGTCGGAGGATGCGAGGACCACGATTCGCGGCCAGCCCTGGGCACGGAGTTCCGTGACCAGGTCGATGCCGGTGCCATCCGGCAGGCCCAAGTCGAGGATCGCGAGGTCGCAAGGTCCGGTTGCCAGAGCCCGCGCCCGAGCCTCTGCAACCGATGCGGCCTCATGCACTGTCCCGGCTCCCATCTGGGTGAGCCGAGCGGATATCGCCTCCCTCAGCAGTGGGTGGTCGTCGACCACCAGCACTGAGAACAACTCTTCCCGCGGGTGCGGGACCATGTTCGCCGGCAACGAGCCGGCTGGCGTGGTACGAACGGCCTGACCTAAGCCGACGGCAGCCACGTCACTACCTCCCTGGAGTCGGTCGTGCCCCCCGACCGGCACCGGGACTTTCGGCCAATCAGCCGCGCCACTGATCGACCGAAAGTGGTGTCGTCTGGGGCAGCGTAGCCGCCCGAGAGGGTCTACGGGACGATCAATCGGGTATCTGTCCCTATCGAGTTGTGACTGGTGACCCCTTCTGTCACACGATCGGCTGACAACTGGATGGGGCCGTAACGCGAGTCTCACTCACAACGACATCTAGGAGATCCCAGTGGCGAGCAGCACAAGCCGGGACCGTGCGCAGGCACTTCTCGACCGGATCCAGCTCGCCGACGGGCACAACGACCTCCCCTGGGCGCTCCGCGACTTCTTCGAAACCGACTCAAACAGTGAAAAGTCAACGGACGACGTTTTCGCTACCGCGGCGCGCGTAGACCTGTCGGTCCGCACGCCGGAACTCCACACGGACCTCGTCCGGCTCCGCGAGGGGCGGGTGGGCCTCCAGTTCTGGTCCGTCTGGATCCCGTGCAAGCTGGCGGGTGACGGAGCGGTGACCGCCGTGTTGGAGCAGATCGAACTGGTCTACGAACTGGCCGCCCGCTACCCGGACGACCTGGCCGTCGCGACCACCGCCGCCGAGGCCGAGGCGGCGTTCGCCTCCGGCCGGATCGCGTCGCTGCTGGGCGCCGAGGGCGGGCACTCGATCAACTCGTCGCTGGGGGTGCTGCGGGCGCTGCGGCGCCTCGGCGTCCGGTACATGACGCTCACGCACAACGAGAACACCCCGTGGGCCGACTCGGCCACCGACGAGCCCGTGCACGGCGGGCTGACCGCGTTCGGCCGGGACGTGGTCAGGGAGATGAACCGGATCGGGATGCTGGTCGACCTGTCGCACGTCGCGCCCAGCACGATGCACGACGCCCTGGCGGTCACGTCCAAGCCGCTGATCTTCAGCCACTCGTCCTGCCGGGCCGTCGCCGACCACCCGCGCAACGTGCCGGACGACGTGCTCGGCAAGCTCGCAGACAACGGCGGGGTCTGCATGGTGACGTTCGTGCCGCACTTCGTGTCCCAGGCGTACGCGGAGTGGGACGCCCGGCTGAAGGACGCGATGAACGCGGCCGGGGTGAGCCACAACGACCTGGAGGCGCGCGGCGCGTTCACGCGCTCGTGGACGGGTGGCGGACAGCCGCCGCGCGTGACGCTGCGGGACGTGGTCGCGCACGTGGAGCACGCGCGGGAGGTGGCCGGGATCGACCACATCGGGCTCGGTGGCGACTACGACGGCGTGAAGGCGCTCCCGGAGGGGCTGGAGGACGTGTCGTGCTACCCGAACCTGTTCGCCGAACTGGTGGAGCGGAAGTGGAGTGAGGGGGATCTGGCGAAGCTCGCCGGGGGGAACGTGGTGAGGGTTCTGCGGGACTCGGATTGATCATGCAAATGCACGTGCATTAATACTGTGCAGTTTGGGTCGTGGGGCGGTCCTCCGCGGGGCCGTGGGTGTGGCTGTGGGTGTGGTTCGTGGGGTGCGGGTCGCTGGGCTGACCCCGATTTGTTTATCGTCTCCATGCCCGTTTTTGTTTGTCAAGGCGGGAAAGATGCCTTGACGAACAAAAACGGGCGTGATGTGTCGGGGAAATCGGGGGCGGCCGGGGGAAGGGTTGGAAGGGCGGTGGGCCCTGGTTGGGTAATGGGGATGGTTGGGGCCGGGGCCGGTTGCTCTTGTTGCGTTGGGGTTCTGAGCTGGTGTTATGTCAGGTAGTGGTGGTGGGCTGCTGCTTGGGTGGGGCTGGATCGACCGAACGTGGTCGATTTTGGTGGGGATCTGAGCCTTGAAATTAGTGATCGGGTAGGTCTGTGGGCTGCCCTTTTAGTGCGATCTGAGGCTCGCATTAGGGGTCCCTGGGTTGCATTGGCCACAGCGTGCTGGAGGCTGGCTGCGAGGTTGCCGGCTGGTGGCCCAGCATGCTGGTGGTGGCCGGCGGGTGGGCAGGGGTGTCCCAGGGTGCTGGCGGGGCTGACGCTCGGGGGTGAGTGGGCTGGCTAGGAGCCTGCTCGTTGGCCGAACATCGTCACGCCTACCGGGGGCAGGCCCACCGCTGTGGCCATGAGGTCGAAGAAGGCCGTGCCGTGCGCTGCCAGTTCCGCGTCCCGGGCCGTCCAGGAGGCGCGCAGTTCCAGGTCGTCGGTCCTTGCCGGGCCGGAGATGTCGCCGAACCTCGCCGACGACGTCTGGGTGACCGTGCCGCCCAGGGCCGTGTACGACGCGCCGGAGACCTCCAGCGACTCCGCCAGCCAGGACCAGCCCACCTCCGGCAGGAGCGGGTCAGCCGCCAGTTCCGGGTCCAGTTCGACTCGCACGTAGGCGACCAGGCGGAAGTCGCCCGCCCAGGCCTCTACGCCGTCCGGGTCGTGGAGCAGCACCAGCCTGCCTGTCGACAGTTCGTCGGACGGGCCGGTTATCTCGGCGGTCAGTGCGTAGGCCCAGGGCGCGAGGCGTTGCGGCGGGCGTACTTCGGTCAGTTCCAGCTCTGGTCGGGTTCGCACCGACTTGAGCGTCGCCACCGCCCGCCGGAACAGCTCGGGCTCCGCCGCGATTCCGGTCACGTCACCGACTGTATGCCCAAAAGCGCCACCGTTCGCGGGCGGCACGCCGAGCGGGTGGCACCGCGCCGAACCCCTTTCCCGTGGCGTGGGACGATTGGGACGATGACGAACTCCCTCCTCTCCGAAGCCCCGCTGCTGGTCGCCGCGCGCGGTGGCACGCCCTCTCGCACGCCGGTGTGGTTCATGCGCCAGGCGGGCCGTTCACTGCCGGAGTACCGCAAGCTGCGCGAGGGCACCGCGATGCTCGACGCCTGCATGGACCCGGAGATGGTCTGCGAGATCACGATGCAGCCGGTCCGCAGGCACGACGTGGACGCGGCGATCCTGTTCAGCGACATCGTCGTGCCGCTGAAGGCCGCGGGCGTCGACCTGGACATCGTTCCCGGTGTCGGGCCCGTGGTCGCGAACCCGGTGCGGACCGCGTCCGACGTGGCCGCCCTGCCCCTGCTGCGGGTCGAGCAGGTGCAGCCGGTGCTGGACGCGATCGGGCTGCTGCTCAAGGAACTGGGCGGGGTGCCGCTGATCGGGTTCGCCGGGGCTCCCTTCACGCTGGCGTCGTACCTCGTGGAGGGCGGCCCGAGCCGCAACCACGAGAAGACCAAGGCGCTCATGCACGGCGACCCCGAGCTGTGGCACCTGCTGCTCGGGAAGATCGCCGACCTGACCGCGGAGTTCCTGACCGCTCAGGTCGACGCCGGCGTGTCGGCCGTGCAGCTGTTCGACTCGTGGGCGGGCGCGCTGTCCGAGCGCGACTACCGGGAGTTCGTGCTGCCGCACTCGGCCCGCGTCCTCTCCGCGATCTCCGGCGTGCCGCGCATCCACTTCGGCGTCGGCACGGGCGAGCTGCTGCCCGCCATGCGCGAAGCGGGCGCGGACGTCGTCGGCGTCGACTGGCGCATCCCGCTGGACGTGGCCGTGCGCCGCCTCCGCGAGGCGGCCCCCGAGCTGCCGGTGCCGGTCGTGCAGGGCAACCTCGACCCGGCGCTGCTGTTCGCGGGCGTGCCCGCGCTCCAGCGCGAGGTCGAGCGGATCGTCGCCGAGGGCAGGTCCGCCGCCGGGCACATCTTCAACCTCGGGCACGGCGTGCTGCCGGACACCGACCCGGAGATGATCACCAAGGCGGTCGAGCTGGTGCACGCCGCCGGATGAGACCACTCCACGTCGCGGTGATCGGGGGCGGGGTCTCCGGTCTGGCCGCGGCGCACCGGCTCCGCAAGCTGCTCGGCCCGCGGGCCGTGATCACGGTCGTCGAGCAGTCGGACCGCCTCGGCGGCAAGCTGCGCACGGTCGAGCTGGCCGGGCACGCCTACGACGTCGGCACCGAGGCGTTCCTGGTGCGCAGGCCCGAAGCGGCCGAGCTGATCCTGGAACTGGGCATCTCGGCGTCCGTGGTGCACCCGACCGGGGTCCCCGCGACCATCCGCGCGGGCGGTCACGTCCGGCCCATCCCGGCGCACACCCTCATGGGCGTGCCCGCGTCGGCCGAGGCCGTGCGGTCCGTGCTGTCCGACGAGGGGTACAGCCGCGTCGCGGCCGAGCCCGCGCTGCCGCCGATCCACCTCGACGGCGCGGACGTCGCCGTCGGCACGCTGCTGCACGAGCGGTTCGGGCCCGAGGTCGGCGCGCGGCTGGTCGGTCCGCTGCTCGGCGGTGTCTACGCGGGCAGCCCGAAGTCGCTGGGGCTGCGGGCGACCATGCCGCAGCTCGCGACGGCCCTGGACTCCGGGATCGGGTCGCTGCTCGCGGCCGCCGCCACGACGATGCCCGCGCCGCCGCAGGCCCGCGCGAAGCGCCCGCCGGTGTTCGGCACGCTCTCCGGCGGGCTGAGCACCCTGGTCGACGCGCTGGAGAGGGCCGCGGCCCCCGACGTCCGCTTCGGGCTGCCGGTGCGGGCGCTGGCCTGGCGCGACGTCGGCTGGCGGCTGGAGATCGGGTCGGCGGCGTCGCCGGAGTACCTCGACGTGGACGGGATCGTGCTCGCCGTGCCCGCGCCGTCGGCGCGCAAGCTCCTCGCCGACGTGGCTCCCGCCGCGGCGAAGCGGTACGCGGAGATCGACGTCGCCTCGATGGCCGTCATCGCCATGGCCCTCCCGCCCGGCACGGAACTGCCCGAGCGGTCCGGTGTGCTGATCGCCGAGGGCGAGCGGTACCGGGACACGACGCCGTTCACCGCCAAGGCCTTCACGTTCTCCAGCCGCAAGTGGGCGCACCTGGACGACGGTCCGCTGCTGGTGCGCGGGTCGGTCGGCCGCTTCGGCCAGACCGCGCTGCTCCAGCGCTCCGACGCCGACCTGGTGAAGGTCGTGCGAGCGGACCTCGCCGAGCTGACCGGCATCACCGCCGCGCCGATCGACACCGTCGTGACCCGGTGGGGAGGTGGCCTGCCGCAGTACGGCGTCGGCCACCTCGACCTGGTGTCCGGCATCGAGCACGCCGTGGCGGAACTGCCGGGTGTCGCCGTGGCCGGTGCTTCGCTGCACGGCGTGGGCGTGCCCGCGTGCATCGCGACGGCCGACGCCGCCGCCGCACGGGTCGCCGCCCACCTCCTCGGCCGCGTCCGCCGGTGAGCGGGCTCGTGGCGGGCGAACGCCACGAGCCCGCCGCCCGTCAGCCGCCCGCGATCCTGTAGGCGCGGATCACGGTGTTCTCGACGGTGTTGCCCCTGCTGTCGGTGGCCTTGGCCCGCAGTGAGGCGTAGCTGCCCGCGGGGCCGTTGTGGACCAGGGCGGACCTGCCGATGACGGGGGCGCGCCGCCAGGTCTTGCCGTCGTCGAACGAGACGTCGACGGCGATCCGGTTGATCCGTCCGTTGTCGGCGCCGGGGTTCTGCTGGACGACCAGGGGCACCGCGAACGTGCGATCGGCGGGGGCGGTGTTCCCCCCGGCGAGGTCGGGGCGGAAGCGGATGATCGACATCGGGAGAGGGGTGTACCGCGTCCCCACCTCCGCCGAGCGGAACGTCCACGTGCCGCTGACCCCGGTGCTGAACTCGGACACGCCGCTGCGGGTCGCCTCGACCTCCAGCCGGTAGGCCGCCGCGGGCGGCGACACGTCGCCCCGGAGGTTGCCCGGTTCGGTGCTCTCGCCGATCTTCACGCCGTCGCGGAAGAGCGTCGTCCTGGCGCTGTCGAACGTCGAGTAGCCCGCGCCGCCCGTGCTGTCGCCGAACATCGGCACCGTGACGCGGATGGTCGAACCGCTCCTGCCCAGCGCGTGGGCGAACCCGTCCAGCGCGGGGCCGACCACCGCGTGGCCGGGCAGGTTGTCGTAGTGCTCGCCCGCTCGGAACTCCCGCGGCGGCGTGTTCTGCTCCGCCTCGGTGGTGTTCCCGAAGAGCTGTTCGTGCGTTGAGATCCACGTGACGCCGTCACCGGCGACGTGGTCGGTCGCGGTGCCGGACGCGCCGACGGGTGCCCGCCACGCGAACCCGAGGGCGCCGAGGGAGTCGACCGGGCTCAGCGCGAGGACGTGCTCGCGGCCCTCGGGACTCGGTCCGACGGTGGTCTTGACCTCGGCGAAGTCCTTCTTGCCCAGATCGCGGACCAAGCCGGTGGGCATCTCGCCCCGCCACGCCGAAGCGAACCGGTAGTTGACCGGCACGTCGCCCACGGGCGTGCCCTGCCACTGGACGCCGATCCGCGAGGCCATCCGGTTCGGTGCGGCGTCCTCGCCGATCTGGCCGGTCAGTGGTTCGTAGGTGTCGGGCAGCGCCTTGCTGTGGCCGGTGGTGCCGGTCGCCGTCGGCCAGGTCGCGCCGACGTCGCTGAGCTGGACCACGGCGGTCGGCTCCGGGACGGACACCTCGACGGGCTTGGCGGTCCGCGCGTCGGCGTCGACGACGGTGTCCTCGTCCACCGTCAGCTTCGGGGCAGCCAGGAGCGCGTACCTCTTCCCCGTCGGGACGGTGCTCCACGCGTAGTAGTCGCCCTTGGGCACCCGGACCTGGCTGCTCCCGTCGTCCTCGGCCAGGTAGTACGCCTTCGAACCGCCGATCTGACCGAGGAAGGTCTCGCCGGTCGCGGAGGGGGCGCCGTCGAGGTCGGTGTGGTTGACGGTGACGGTGTAGCTCTCGACCTCGCGGGCGATCGAGAGCGGGGTGCGCACGGCTCCGGTGCTCGACGTGGCGACCACCGTGCCGGTGTACGCGCCGTCGAGCGTGCCGATCCTGGTGTCGCCGGTGACGG
>NZ_DASUSQ010000102.1:0-66387 GCF_036375055.1 Umezawaea sp. | reverse complement strand
CCGACGAGTCGCCCCAGCCCGACAACACCTCCCGCCCCGACGACCCGCCCCGGCCCGACGACACGGGGCCGATCGACGGGGTGCCGCCGACCGGGGGCACGCAGACGATGGCCGTTCCCCGGCGCGTGCCCTGGCGGAAGGTCGCCCTCGCCGCCGGTGCCGCGGCGCTGGTCGCCATCGGCGTCGTGGTCGGCGTGTCGCTGCGGAGCGAGCCGCCTGCGGGCGATGCCCGGTCCGCCCCGACCGGCACCACCGCGAGCGCCGCCACCACCACGACGACCACCACGGCACCGGCCGGGTGCGCCGCCCGGCTCCGGGTCACCAACTCCTGGCCCGACGGCTACCAGGCCGAGGTGGTCGTGCGCAACGCGAGCGGCCGGACGCTCGCGGGCTGGACCGTGACCTGGCCCCAACCGGCGGCCAGCGTGATCGACAACCTGTGGAACGGCGTCCTCTCCAGGAGCGCGGACTCGGTGACGGTGACCAGTGCCGACTACAACGCGAGCCTGCCCGTGGACGGGACCACCACCCTGGGCTTCACCGCCGTCGGCCCGGCGACCGAGCCGCCGGACGTCACCTGCACGTCCGGCGGCTGACCGCCGTCACGGGACGAGGACGGCCCGGCAGGCCCCCCAGGTCGCCCAGCACGGCACCGAAGGCCCGGCCGGACCTGGTCAGGCGCGCCAGACCGTGCCGCGGCGCTCGTACTCCAGCACGGTTTCGAGGCGTTGCGCCGCCTTGGCGCCCGCGTGCCGCTCGACCAGCCAGAGGGCGGCGTCGATGCCGGAGGTGATGCCGCCCGCGGTGACCAGGGTGCCGTCGTCCACCACGCGGGCGTCGACCACGACTCCGCCCTGCGCCGCGAGGTCGGCCTTCGCGCCCGAGTGCGTCGTGCACGGCCGCCCCCTGGTCAGCCCGGCGGCCGACAGGACCATCACGCCCGTGCACACGCCCACCGGCAGCACGCTCGCCGCGGCGAGCCGGCCGAGGAACGCCTTGTCCTTGATCAGCGCGTTCACGCCGGGACCGGTCTTGTCGCCGTACCCGCCACCCGGCACCACCAGCACGTCGGCGTCCTGCGGCGACCACCCGTTCGGCACGTCGATCCGGGTGCCGTAGCGCGCGGTCACCCGCCCCGGCCTGCCCGTGGTCACCTGCGACACCTTCACCCCCGCGACGTTCGCCGCCAGGCCCAGCACCTCCAGCGGCCCGGCGAAGTCCTGCTCCTCCACTCCGTCGAACAGCAGGACCTGCACGCGCAGCGGCCCCGCCGCCGACGCCTCCGGGACACCGACCGCCACCGCTCCGGCGGACAGCATGGACGCGCTCAGGAAGGTACGACGTTCCACAGGGACTCCCGTGTGCTCGGCGAAAGGTGCTCCGCACACGAGTCGGACGGCGGCCCGCCGGGGTTCCCCCGACCTCGGCCGCCCGTCTCAGGTCGCCCGGCTCTCGGCGAGCACCTTGCCCAGCAGCCGGTGCAGCTGCTGCTGCTCCCGCTCCCCCAGCGACGCGAACGGCGACCGCTCGTACGCGCCCGCGAGCAGCCGCTCGCGGACCTCCCGTCCCGCGTCGGTGAGCACGAGCGTCCGGACGCGACCGTCGGCGGGGTGGGGCGCCCGCACGGCGAGCCCCTTCTCCTCCAGCTTGGCGCTGATCAGGGTGATGTTCGACGGGTCGCACCGCAGCCGCGCGGCGAGCTGCCGCAGCGACAGCGGGTCGCCGGCGGGGTCGACCAGCCAGAGCAGGTTGGCCTGCGACTCGGTGAGCCCCTCGCCCTCGACGACGCCCCTGGTCATGCCGACCACCAGCGCGCTGAGGCTGATCATCTGGTCGACCAGCCGCGCGTTCGTCTCGTGCGTGCCCATGGGACGAGCGTACTGGTTGAGTTCCTCATCCAACGGGACGGCTGAGCACCGTCATCCGGTCGAGCGCGAGGGTGCCCGAGGTGAGGCGCACGCCGATGGCCGGGGACCACGTGGCGCGCCGCTCCGGGGTGACCGCCGTGCCGTACGGCGCGGTCCGCAGCAACCGCCACGTGCTGCCGCGGCCGAGCCAGCTCGTCATGGTCGACGTGCCGAACACGACGGCGATCCGGTCGCCGGGCGCCCACGTCACGTCGGCGCAGCACCCGCCCGTGGCGCTGTCGCCGAGGTCCCGGCCGCCGACCCGAACGTCCACTCCGGACGTTCGGGACCTGTTGTTGTACCAGGACAGCACGAGGTCGTCCGCCCCGGCGGCGATCCCGGCCAGCACGCTGTCCTCCGGGGAGGCCCCGGTGAACGACGAGGGCGTGAGGACGACCGCGAGGTCGCCGGGCGGCGCCTTCACCGGCGCGGTGAGCACCGCGGCGGACTGCGCTCCGGCGGCGGTGGCGGTGAGCGTTCCGGCGGAGACGCCCACGGTCGGCGCGGGCTCGCCGAAGCGGGCCCCGACGCCGTAGGCCCTGGCGGTGTCGAACCCGTCGTCCCACACGACGTTCGCGAAGTCGGCCGGGTCGAAGACCGCCTCGGCCGTGACGAGGTCGCCGGTCGTCCGCCCGCCCGCGGTGGACACCAGGAGCCGCACCGGGGCGCGGGTGCCGGGCGTCAGCGACGGGGGCGCGGTCACGGTCCAGCGCAGCTCCGCCGGGCGACCGGGCGTGACGAAGCGGGGTCCGGTGGACGTCGCCGTCCAGCCGGGGGGCACCTGGAGCTCCGGCCGCACGGTGAGCGGTGTCGTGGTCCGCACCACCGCCCCGACCTCGGTGGTGCCACCGGAGCGGACGTGCAGGAGCCCGTCGTCGGCGCGCAGGTCGACGCTCACCCGGCTGTCCTCGGCCCGCCACGACTGGAGGGCGGTGATGCCCACCGCGCCGCCGTCGTTCCTGGTCGGGCGGACGCGCAGCGCGCTGGTGAGCACCGCGGGCTCGACGACCACCCGGTTGACGCGACCGCGCTCCGGCGTCGCCGGGGTCCGGCTCTGCCCCGGCACGGCGGTCCACGACCCGTCGGGCGCGCGGTGCTCCAGCGCGTAGGCGTCCGGTGTGCGGACCCCGCCGCCGTCGTCGTAGAACGACAGCCGCACGTCCGACACGCGCGTCGGCGCGCCGAGGTCGACGACGAGCCAGTCCTCGCGGTGGGGGCTGCCGTAGGTGGTCCAGCGGGTCGTGGGCACGTCGAGGTGGAAGTCCTGGCCGTCGACCGCCTCGGTCGGGCTGTCGGCGGACCACGAGTAGGAGGCCGTCGCGGTGGCGGCGTTGGCGAGGTCGTCGACCAGCGGCACCGCGGCGGGACCGCCGCCCCGCGCGAACTCCACGTCGACGGCGCGCAGGTCGGACTGGCGGTGCACGAGCGTGCCGTCGACCCACACGCGCAGACCCGAGCCCTGGCCGTAGGTCGTGCCGTCGCGGTCCCACACCACCGACAGGTTCCGCCCGTGGTAGGGCACGTTCTCCACCGCGAAGTGGTCCCAGTCGTCGGGCACCAGCGGCGACAGGCGGACCCCGTCACCCTGCCGCGGCCGGATGCCCAGCAGGCCGGAGAGCACCAGGTCGTTGAACGTCGAGTGGTTGTAGTCCTCGCTGTGCCCACGGCCGTCGTAGATCCAGCGGTCCTCGTCGGGGTGGTGCGCCTCCGCCACGTACGGGACGCCGTTCTTGCGCTGGGTGGCCGCGTAGCCGCGCAGCACGTCGTAGTAGTCCTGCCGGTCCACGGCGGACTGCGCCGGGTAGTCCGCGAGCAGGTTGGCCATCGCGGTCAGCGTCTGGCTCGTGGCGTACGGCCAGCTCGGGCCCGACCAGCGGCAGCAACCCTTGAGCGCGTCGTGCATGTACCACGGGCTGCGGCGCTCCACGGTCGTCGGCCCGAACGGCGCGGCGAAGCCCGCGGGGTCGGTGAGCCGGCTCCACGCCTCGGAGTTCGCGGCGGGCGCCATGTGGAAGTACCAGGGGATGAAGCCGATCTGCTCGCGGTCGGCGAGCTTCGTGCGGCCGGGGTTGTCGTCGCGGGCCACGTGCTTGTAGAACCCGCCCTCGGCGTCCCACAGCCGCTGCTCCACGGCGGTCTGGAGCGCCTTCGCGTCGCGCTCGTACCTCTCCGCGCCCCGCTTGTCGCCGCGCAGGCGCAGCAGGCTCGCGATGGCCTTCGCGTCGCCGTACTGGTAGGCGTTGAGCGTCGGCCGGAAGCCCGCACCGCCGTGGTAGGGGTCGTCGCTCTGGTAGGAGCCGGCGGTGTACTCCATCGCGTCCCACACGGGCACCTGCCAGTACAGGCCGAGGTCGCGGTCGAACTGCCCGGACCAGGCTGCCCACTGCTTCTCCAGCTGCGGCAGGCGGTCCACGGCGAAGCCGAACCGGCCGTCCACCGACGCCCGCGCGAGCACCGCGTCGGCGGCCCAGAACGAGTACTGGTGGGCCCAGTCGGTGGTGTTCTCGTTGAGGAAGTCGGTGGCGGGCTTCGGTCCCGCGCCGCTGCCGGTGAGCCAGTAGTCGAGGTAGTCGTCGAGGTAGCGGGTGTCGCGCAGCCACCGGCCCTCGTAGACGTGGTGGCCCGCGGCGGCCACGATCCCGCCGCCGGGCGCGGAGTAGCCGACCGGGCCGAGGAACTCCGAGACGATCCACCCGTCACGGGGACCGGTGTACTTCAGCGCCTCCTTGTAGGTGCGCCAGCGGTAGTAGTACGTGTCCTCGATGGACCGGTCCGGCAGGTCGACGAACGGGACGTTGGCCTCGTACCACTCCGGCTCCACGAACCCGGCCAGCTTCGCGCGGTGGTCGAGCACGCTCGTGCCCCGACCGACCTCCGGGTACATCGGCGCGGCGGCCGACGGTGCGGCGGTCACGGCGGGCGCTGCGGGCGCTGCGGTCACGGCGGGCGCTGCGGACGCTGCGGTCACGGCCACCACGGTGGAGGCCGCGAACACCAGCGCGACACCGAGCGCGCCGAGCCTGACTCGTCGATCGGGCACGGGAACCCCCAAGGTCGTCGAAACTCCGCCGCAACGCCCTGGGAACGCAACGCCGCGCTGCCACCGGGATGTTTATAGCCGCCTCGATACAACGTTGTAAACAGCCGTCACGGGGGATCTTGTTCGACCTTGTGGGGCCTTGGTAGCAACCGGACTGACCGTTTGGCCCAACCCCACGCCCGGTTACCGCCCGGTCATCCGGCGAACTGGTCCGGACCACTGCCCGTTCGGGCGGCGACCACAGACTTCGGTTCACGGGGATTGACGGGAGCGCCCCGGCGTTGCGACAGTGGCGCACAGGTAAGTGGGAGCGCTCTCACTTCCCGATCGGCGCCGTCGCCACCCGCCCTGGCAGCGGAGCCGTGCTCGCCCCCGTGGCGCGAACCCTCCTTCGCCGCCGCGGGTCCCTGCGCTGCACCGAAGGAGAACCATGCGATGTAGCAGGATGACCAGGCTCGGCATGACCGGCCTGCTGGTGGTGGGAATGGCCCTCGGCCTCACGCCCACCTCGTCCGCCGCCCCCGCCGAACCCGAGCTGTCGCCGGGGCTGATCCAGGCCATGCGCCAGGACCTCGGCCTCGACGAGCAGCAGGCCAAGACGAGAATCCGCCAGGAGGCCACGGCCACCAGGATCGCGGACACCGCGACCGCGGCGGCCGGTGACGCCTACGGCGGCAGCTGGTTCGACGCCGCGAAGGGCAAGCTCGTCGTCGCCCTGACCGACCAGGGCAAGGCCCGCGCCGTGCGGGCCACCGGGGCCGAGACCACGACCGCGACGCACAGCGCGGCCAAGCTCGCCTCCGTCAAGAGCGGCATCGACGGCCTGTCCAAGGCCAAGGCCGTGCCCGCTGGTGTCAGCGGCTGGCGGGTCGACGCCCGCCAGGGCGGCGTCGTCGTGGACGTCCAGCCCGGCGCCCGCACCGCCGAGGTCGAGGCCTTCCTCGACACGGTCAAGCAGTCCGGCCCGGTCATCGTGAACACCGACGGCGTCCAGGCGCCGACGACGTTCGCGGCGGGCACCGTCGGCGGCGACCCGTACTACACCGGCAACGTGCGGTGCTCCATCGGCTTCTCCGTGCACGGCGGCTACGTCACCGCGGGCCACTGCGGAGGTGGCGGCGCGGCCGTGTACGGCTGGGACCGCTCGTTCCAGGGCAACTTCGGCGGCTCCTCCTTCCCCGGCAACGACTACGCGTGGGTCCGCACCGGCGGCGGCTGGTGGAACGCGCCCGTCGTCCTCGGGTGGGGCCAGGTCAGCGACGCGCTCGTGCGCGGCTCGTGGGAGGCGCCCCCCGGCACGTCCGTGTGCCGTTCGGGTTCGACCACGCACTGGCACTGCGGCGTGATCCAGGGTCGCAACGAGACGGTCAACTACGCGCAGGGCGCCGTCTACGAGATGGTCGGCACCAGCGTGTGCGCCGAGGGCGGCGACTCGGGTGGTTCCTTCATCACCGGTGACCAGGCCCAGGGCGTGACCTCGGGCGGGTACGGCAACTGCTCCAGCGGCGGCCGCACCTGGTTCCAGCCCATCAACGAGATCCTCAGGGTCTACGGTCTGACCCTGCTCACCGCGTAGCACCACGAGAACGGGCCGCTCCGGGACGTCCGGAGCGGCCCGTTCCACTGTGGACCTGCCGAGTGCGACCTACCGGGCCGACCAGCGCCGCGCACCACCGCCGTCCCGTTCGCGGTACCGCCCGACACCACGTCCACGCACGTGCCCGGCCCCGCACCCACGACCGCCCGGTGAACCCCGACCCGACGAAGTCGACGGTGTGCCCGCCCGACGCCATGCGCTCCCACAGGTCGATCCGGTAGCCGCCGGGGACGTTGAAGCCGTCGGTGATCGAGTCGCCGAGCGGCATCACCCGCACTCCCCGTTGGACTCCGCCGACGCGGGCGGGCCCGCCGCCACCGCCGCCCCGGCGGCGAGCACCAGCCCGAGCGCGGCCGTGCCGAACCTCCTGAGGTTCCACCGCATGCCTGGTCTCCTCTCGTCGGACGGAAAGCCGGGCCGGGCACCAGCCCGACGAGCCCCACCTTCGAGCGGGAACGGCGGTGTCAACGAAAGCCGCCGCGTTCTGCCCACGTTGTCAGGACCCGCCGAAGCGCTGCCGCCGAACGGGGCGTCCGGTCGGGTACCCGCGTCCGCCGTGGACGAACCGGTCAGGCCAGCCCGAGCACCTCGGGCAGTTCGGCGGTGTGGACGATCGCCAGGTGCGAGACGGCTCTGGTGAGCGCGACGTAGAGCAGCCGCTGCCCCACCTCGCCGTCGTCGAGCAGGCGGTGGGGGTCGACCAGCACCACGGTGTCGAACTCCAGCCCCTTCGCCGCGCCCGCGGGCACCAGCGCCAGCCTGCGCTCCCGGTCCAGCTCGTGCGGCCGGACCGGCTCCACGCCCTCGGCGGTCAACGCCGCGCGCAGCGCCTCGGCGTCCGCGTCGGCGGTGATGACGCCGACGCCTCCCCTCTCCACCGGGAGGTCCCGCACCAGGTCGGCGATGGCACGAGCCGCGCCTCCCGCGTCGGCCCGGAGCACGCTGACCGCGTCGGCGGCCGACCGCGCCGAGGTCGTCGCCTGCAGGTCCGGCGCGACGCGGGCCAGCACCCGGTTGGCGATGTCGAGGACCTGCTGGGGCACGCGGTAGCTGGTGTCCAGGGTGACGACGTCGCCCGCGTGGCCGAGTTCGGCGAGCACGTCGTCCCACGTGGGCAGACCCCAGGGGGTGGTCTGCTGGGCCAGGTCGCCGAGCAGGGTCAGGGTGCCCGCGCAGCGGCGGCCGACCGCGCGGAGCTGCATCGCGGACAGGTCCTGCGCCTCGTCGAGGACGATGTGGCCCGTGCGGGGCTGCTCGTCGAGCAGCCAGGCCAGCTCGTCCAGCAGCACGTGGTCCGCGGCGGTCCACCGCGCACGGCTCGCCCTGGCCGGGGGCGTGGTCCAGCCCAGCGCGCGCTGCTCGTCCGGGGAGAGCACCCCGTCCGCGCAGCGCGCGAGGTGCCGGGGATCGGCGTAGAGGCGCAGCAGCACGTCGCCGGGTTTGAGCACCGGCCAGATCGACTCGACCAGGGCACGGGCCTGCCTGGACCGGGCGAGCTTGCGGGTGGCGGTGTCGCTCGGGGCCCGGCCCCGCAGCTCCAGCTTGCGGCGCACGCGGTTGGCCACGCGGTCCCGCATGAGGTCCCTGGCGGGCCCGAAGGGCGTGTGGTCCGCGAGGAGGTCGCGCGCCAGCACCTCCACCTCCTCCGGGTGCACGCGGATGTAGGGGCTGGTGTCGGTGACGAGGAAGTCCTCGGTCGGTCGGCCCACCTCGGACCGCACGGCCCGGTGCAGCACCGTCGCCAGGCGGCGGTCGCCCTTCAGCGCCGCCACCGCCGGGTCCTCCGCGGCGGCCCGGTCCGCGCCGACGAGCCCGGCGAGGGAGACGTGGCGGCAGTCGACCTCGCCCAGGGTGGGCAGCACGCGGGAGATGTGGTGCACGAACGTGTCGTTCGGCCCGACCACCAGCACCCCGCGCCTGCGGATCCGCTGGTGCTCGTAGAGCAGGTACGCGGCGCGGTGCAGCCCGACGGCCGTCTTGCCGGTCCCCGGCCCGCCCTGCACGACCAGCGCGCGCGAGGCGTCGCGCCGGACGACGTGGTCCTGGTCGGGCTGGATGGTCGCGACGATGTCGCGCATCGGCCCGTAGTGGGCCATTTCGATCTGCCGCCGCACGAACGCGCTCAGGCCGTCGTCGAACTCCGGCGTCAGGTGCTCGTCGTCGTACCCGGTCATCGCGTCGTCGGCGAACCCGAACCGCCTGCGGCGCACGACCTCCATCGGCTCGGCGCCGGTGGCCCGGTAGAACCTGGTGGCCATCCCGGTGCGCCAGTCGACCACCGCGGGCTCGTTGTCCCCGTCGCCGACGTGCCGCCTGCCGATGTAGACCGGCTCGGGCAGCGGGCCGTCGATCCGACCGAAGAACAGCGGCGCGTCGTCGCGGTCCTCCAGCTGGAACGCCCGCCGGTACAGCCACGCGACCAGGTCGGGGTCGTCGCCGCGGGCCTCCATCGCCTTCGCCGACCGCACCACCTCCTCGCGGTCGCGGGCCAGGCACTCCCGCGCGTACCGCAACCGCTCCCGCTCGGCCTCGAACTCCCTCACCGACACGCCCACGTCCCCGTCCCCCGTCACCCGGTGCTCCGCCGACAGCACTTCTACACGGCGGCGGGACGGAAGCGTTAGGCGATTTCCGCGTCCCGGCACGGCGGTGGAGCACCGTGCCGGGACGCGGCCTCACGCGTCGGCGCCCCGCAGCGCCGCGAGGGTCAGCACCCGGCCCCCGATGCCCCAGCCACCGTCGACGACGTCCTCGACGAGCACCATCGTGGTGGCGCGGGCCTGCTCCCCGAACATCTCGGCGTACAGGTCGGACACCTTCGTGACGAGCACTTCCCTCTGCTCCGCCGTGAGCGTTCCGGCGGGCACCTTCAGGTTGGCGAACGGCATGGTCTCTCCCTTTTCGACGTGACCCCACGACTGTGCCGCCCCCGCGGCCGACCAACCAGGCGCCGTCCACCCAGGGGTCGCCACCCCCTGGCTACCGGTGGCGGCCACCAGCACACTGGAGCCGTGAAACCGTCCGAACTCGCCGCCTTCCTGAGGTCCCGACGCGCGCGGATCACGCCCGCCGAGGTCGGCCTGCCGACCGGGCCGCGCCGCCGCGTCCCCGGCCTGCGCCGCGACGAGGTCGCCCAGCTCGCGGGCGCGTCGGTGGACTACTACACCGAGCTGGAACGCGGGCGCGGCACGCAGCCGTCGGCGCAGATGCTCGGCGCGCTGGCCAGGGCTCTGCGCCTGGACCACGACGAGCGCGACCACCTCTACCGCCTGGCGGACCGGCCGCCGCCCGCGGTGAGCGGCGCGTCCACCCACGTCCAGCCCGCGATGCTCGCGCTGCTGGACCGCCTGGACACGACACCGGCGCAGATCATCACCGACCTGCACGAGACGCTGGCGCAGAACCACCTCGCGCGGGCCCTGCTCGGCGAGCCACCGAGGCGGACCGGGCACGCGGCGAGCTTCGTGTACCGCTGGTTCACCGAGCCCGACACCCGCGCCGTCTACCCGCGGGCCGACCACCCGCACCACTCGAAGGTCCTGGTCCACGACCTGCGCGCGGCCGTGGCCCGGCGCGGTGGGGACCCGGCCACCGCCGACATGGTCGCCAGGCTGCTCCGCTCCGGCCCCGAGTTCGCCGACCTGTGGGCCACCGGTGACGTCGCGGTGCGGCGCGGCGACCGCAAGCGCGTCAACCACCCGACGCTGGGCACGCTCGACGTGCACTGCCAGAACCTCTTCAGCGAGGACGGCAGGCAGCGCCTCCAGTTCTTCACCGCGCCCGCGGGCAGCCCCGCCGTGGACCAGCTCCGGCTGCTGGGTGTGATCGGCGTCCAGGACCTGGCCGACAGGGCCCCTACGGCGTCCGACCGCTGAACGCGATCAGCCTGGTCCGCGCGTCGGCGTCGGCGGCCACCCCGACCTTCGGCCCGTAGTGCCCGCTGGACCGCAGCGCCCCGTCCGCCGCCTCCATGCCGCTCAGCAGCCGCTCGCACCGCTCCGGGTCGAGCCGCTCGTCCTGCCCGGTGGCGCGCGCCAGGTCCCACGTGTGCAGGAAGACGTCGCTCGTGTAGAACACGTCGACGGCGCGGTCGAGCGGGACCTCGCCGATGTGCGGGTTCCTCAGCACCCGGCCCGCCGTGGCCGGGTCGTCCAGCAGCGCCTGCACGCCGTCGCTGTGCACGGTCCACGCCGCCACCGGGTCGTCGTCGACGGAGGGTCCTCGGGGCAGGTCGACGTCCGCGCCGGACTTCAGGAACGCGGGGAACCACTCGACCAGGTGACGCACCACGTCCCGCGCGACCCAGCCCTCGCACGGGGCCGGGTCGTCCCACCGCCCCGGCGCGACGCCGCGCACCCGGTCGGTGAACACCCCGGCGACGGTCCGGTGCTCCTCAGCCGCGCCGCTCATGACAGCCTCCTCGGTCCCGGTGTCGGCCCTGGTCGACACCTGATCAGTCCACTTCGGACACGACGTGGTCGAGGAAGTCGAGCACCAGCGGGCTCGCGGTGGCGCGGAACTCCTCGAAGTACGCGTGCCGGGCCCCCGGCACCAGCACCAGCCGGGCGCCGGGGATCCGGTCCGCCAGCAGCGGCGCGTTCGCGGTGGGGTTGAAGACGTCGGCGTCCCCGTGCACCACGAGCGTCGGGGCGGTGATGTCGGGCAGCACGTCCCACGCGTCGTGCAGGTTGCTGGCCGACAGGTGGCCGCGACGGGCGCGCGGGGACATCCGGCGGTCGCCCAGCGTGCGGTACGGGCCGGGGTGGGTGGCCAGCCACCCCGGTGTGTACATCAGGTCGAGCAGGGCGAGCCGCACCTTCGCGGGGTCCGGCACGGCCAGCGACCGGCGCACCTCGTCGGTCCGCTCGAACCCGTGCCTCCCGCCGGGCGAGGTGCAGCCCAGCACGAGCCCCCGGACGCGGGCGGGGTGCAGCGCGGCCACCCACTGCGCCACCCGCCCGCCCATGGACGTGCCGTACACGTCGGCCCGCTCGACGCCGAGGTGGTCGAGCACGGTGACCACGTCCGCCGCGAACCGCCGGGTGCTGTAGGTCGACGACGACTCGCCGCTGTCGCCGGTCCCCCGGTAGTCGAGCGTGATCGTGGTCCGCGAGCCGTGGAAGTCCTCGCGGACGTCGTCCCACCACTCGTGGCTGTTGGCCTGGCCGGACAGCAGGACGAGCGGGTCGCCGCCCCCGCGGACCTGGTAGGCGATGGCGACCCCGTCCGGGGCGGTGGCGTGCGGCACGTCGGGTGTCCCTCCTGACCTCGTCGCCCCCATCCAACCCCACGCCCGCGACCGCAACCTCCCCTGCAACCGTTCCGCGTGCCCCGAAGAACCGGAAGGGTCTGCCGTGCGGGCCGGTTGCCCGACGACGGGGTCAGGTGAGCATGGGCGGGAGCACGACGACCGTGGTGCCGGCGGCGCCGCGGCGCGACACTCGACCTGTGACCCGTGACACAGCGTTCCCCGGACCGTTCGAGGCGGCCGTGCCCGCGGGCGAGGACCCCGGCCGCCACGCCCACCTGCTGCGGCGGATCCGCGACGCCGCGCCGGCCGGTGACCGCCCCGCCCGCTGCCCCGCGCGACCTGGTGGGCGACTCGTGGCGGCGCGCGGTCGGCTTCGGCGTCGACCCCGACCACGGCCGCGACCCCGCCCCGGCGCTGGGCCCGGTCGACGGCGGCCTGCTCGGCGTGGTGGACGTGAGCGGCGCGGCGGCGACCGTGCGCCCGAGCACGCAGGCCCTGGTGGACGCGGCGGCGAGGATGGCCGGGTCGTTACCGCGCGACGAGCACCGCGGGATGCGCGACGCGCTGCGCGCCACCGCGTCGCCGCTGCCGGCGGGCACCCGCGACCCGGTGCCGGCGACAGACCCGCACGGCTGGGTGGCCACCCGTACCGCTTCGCCGACCGGGTGGACGTCGAGGTCGTCCACCCGGCCTCACCCGACCAGCTCCTGCCCGCGTCCACGGCCCCGGCCGTGCGGCGCCTTCGGACCGCCCCCAGTCCCCCGAGCAGAACCGGAGTCGCCTCATGACAGAAACCCTGACCCCCGTCGACGCGACGGCGAAGGTCACCGCGTGGCTCGCCGACTTCGAGTCGGCGCTCGCCTCCGGTGAACCCGACGCGGTGGCCGCCCTGTTCGGCGAGGAGTCCTACTGGCGCGACCTGGTCGCGTTCACCTGGAACATCGTCACGGTGGAGGGGCGCGACGGCGTGCGGGACATGCTCGCCGCGACCCTGGAGCGGGTGCGGCCGCACGCGTTCCGGATCGCCGACGACCTGGGCGGGGCGTCCGAGGGCGACGGCGTGGTGGAGTCGTGGATCGCGTTCGAGACGTCCGTCGGCCGCTGCACCGGCCACGTCCGGCTCCGCGACGGTCTGGTGTGGACGCTGCTCACGACGATGAACGAGCTGATCGGCCACGAGGAACCGGTCGACGGCAGGCGTCCCAGGGGCGCCGAGCACGGCGCCGACCGGAACCGGAGGACGTGGCTGGAGAAGCGGGTCCAGGAGGCCGAGGAGCTCGGTCGCACCACGCAGCCGCACACCCTGGTGATCGGCGGCGGGCAGGGCGGCATCGCGCTGGGCGCCCGGCTGCGGCAGCTCGGCGTGCCCACGATCGTCGTGGAGCGCGGTGCCCGTGCCGGTGACGCGTGGCGGAGCCGCTACAAGTCCCTCTGCCTGCACGACCCGGTCTGGTACGACCACCTGCCGTACCTGGACTTCCCGAAGAACTGGCCGGTGTTCGCGCCGAAGGACAAGATCGGGGACTGGCTGGAGATGTACGCGCGGGTCATGGAGCTGAACTACTGGACCTCCACCGAGGCCCTGAACGCGTCCTACGACGCGGACGCTCGCGTGTGGACGGTCCTCGTGCGCCGCGACGGCGAGGAGATCACGTTGCGGCCCAGGGAACTCGTGCTCGCCACGGGCATGTCGGGCAAGGCGAACGTGCCGGAGTTCGAGGGAGCGGACACCTTCCGCGGCGACCAGCACCACTCGTCGAAGCACCCCGGTCCGGACGCCTACCGCGGCGAGCGGGCCGTCGTGATCGGGTCCAACAACTCCGCGCACGACATCTGCGCGGCCCTGTGGGAGAACGACGTCGACGTCACGATGGTGCAGCGGACGTCGACGCACGTCGTGCGGTCCGACTCGCTGATGAGGATCGCCCTGGGCGGCCTGTACTCCGAGGAGGCCGTCGCCGCGGGCATGACCACGCAGAAGGCCGACCTCACGTTCGCGTCGCTGCCGTACCGGATCATGCACGAGTTCCAGATCCCGGTGTACGACGAGATCCGCGAGGTCGACGCGGACTTCTACGCCCGGCTGGAGCAGGCCGGGTTCCTGCTGGACTACGGCGACGACGACTCCGGGCTGTTCATGAAGTACCTGCGGCGGGGCTCCGGCTACTACATCGACGTGGGCGCCTCGGACCTGGTGGCCAACGGCGACATCAAGCTCCGCTCCGGGGTGGACGTCGTCCGGCTCACCGAGGACGCCGTCGTCCTGTCGACCGGCGAGGAGCTGCCCGCCGACCTGGTCGTCTACGCCACCGGCTACGGCTCGATGAACGGCTGGGCGGCCGACCTGATCTCCCAGGAGGTCGCGGACGAGGTGGGCAAGGTGTGGGGACTCGGCTCGGCGACGACCAAGGACCCCGGCCCCTGGGAGGGTGAGCAGCGCAACATGTGGAAGCCCACCCGGCAGGAGGCGCTGTGGTTCCACGGCGGCAACCTGCACCAGTCGCGGCACTACTCCCTCTACCTCGCGCTCCAGCTCAAGGCCCGCTACGAGGGCATCCCGACGCCGGTGTACGGGCTGCCGGAGGTGCACCACCTGAGCTGATCCACAGCAGCGGCAAGGAAAAAAGTCGCCGCGGGTGCGTGTAACACCCGCGGCGGTGGCGGCGAGTGTCCTCGTGTCAGACGTCGCCGAACCGAAAGACGGCAGGGAATGAACGAGAAGATCCCGGTGGCTGCCGCCACCGAGAGCACGCCGAAGGCCGTGGTCGACGCGGGCGGGTCCGCGTCGACCACGCCCGTCACGAAGGAGGTCGAGGAGTTCCGCAGCGCGCTGCCCTCGCCGGAGCGGCTGGCCGAGGCGGTGCTGGCCGACCTGGAGCGGGACCTGCGGGACCTGCTCGCCACGGACCCGGACCTGGAGGGTGTCACGAGGACCGAGGTCGCGGCCTGGCTGGCCACCGACGTCGAGCGCGCCTTCACCGCGGTCGCCGAGCACGGTTGGAGGGAGTCGTGAGCGCCGCGCTGCGCCTGGCCGGGCGCGAATCCCTGAGCAGGGCCACGTACACCAGGATCGGCCGCACGGCCCGTGAGTTCCACACGACGGCCGCACTGCGCCCGCGCTTCCCGGTGCTGCCGCCCGAGCTGCACCAGGAGTGGGGTGGTCTGCTGGCGCTGACCGGGAACCTGGTCCAAGCGGGCATCACCGAGCTGCTGTCGAGCCTGTTCGGCACCGGCACCACGGTGCCCGCCCATCCCGCCGCGACGCCCGCGGGTGGGCCGAAGCGGGTCAACGCCAAGCAACTGCTGCCGTCCGACCTGAGGCGGCTGCTCGCCGAGAACACGCGGTACGTGTGCCACCGCACCAACGACGAGTCCGTCGGCACCTGCCAGGAGCCGCTGCGCGCCGAGACCGACCAGTCGCGGATGAAGAACCCCATGGCGCCCCACGGCGTCTACGCGACGATCGGCGTGCGGGGCATCGCGGACTACGGCAGGTACGGCGTCGTCTACGAGCGGTACGGCGACGTGTTCTGGGGTCCGCACGACGCGCCCGCGGTGCGGGCGGCCGTCGACTCGATCGACCCGGCCCGTGCCGTCGGCTGGTACGTCCAGGAGCACCTGGACGAGGCGCTGAGGACCTGATCCCCCTCGGCCTCGGGGCGCGGCGGCGCCCCGAGGCGGTGTCAGGAGGGCACCTTCGCCAGGTACACCGTGTTCGTCGCGTCGCGGTCCTGCAACGGGTTCGCGAAGCTCACGACCTCGGCGCGCACGTCCACGAACGCCCGCGCCAGCTCGGCGGTGAACTCCTCGTCCGGCGGGTCGTTCGACCACAGCGCGAACACCCCGCCCGGACGCAGCAGCGCCGCGATCCGGCGGAGCCCGGCGAGTTCGTAGAAGTCGGCGTTGCCGGGGTGCAGCAGGTGCCGCGGCGAGTGGTCGATGTCGACCACGATCGCGTGGAACCTGCGGCCGGGCTCCTGCGGGATCAGCCCTTCGGGTGACCGCGCGAGGGCGAAGAAGTCACCGTTCACCAGTGCGCAGCGGGGATCGGCGGCCAGCGTCGCGCCCGCCGGGATCAGGCCCCGCTCGTGCCACTCGATGACCTCGGCGAGCGCGTCGATCACCACGAGGGACCGCACGTCGGCGTTCTCCAGCACCGTGAGGGCGGTGTAGCCGAGCCCCAGCCCGCCCACGACCACGTCGAGCCCGGTACCGGTCAGCTCGGCGAGCGCGAGCCGGGACAGCTCCTCCTCGGCCACGGTGAACAGGCTCGACATCAGGAACTCACCGCCGAGCTTGATCTCGTAGATGTCCTTGCCGTCCAGCGGGTCGCGGCGGCGCCGCAGGACGAGTTCGCCCAGGGGCGTCGGTCGCCAGTCCAGTTCCTGGAACCGGGCGCTCACCGGGTGAGCCGTGCACGTGAGTCCATCGGCGGAGGGTACCCGCGGCCACCCGGCTCAGGCGGGCAGCCCGAACGCCTCGCCCAGCGCGCGCGCCGCCACGAGCCCGCGGGTCGGCCTCCCCATGACGAACAGCGGCCGTCCCGGACCGGGGACGACGTGCCCGCCACCGTGGACCGTGTACAGCGTGACCGTCGGACGGCCGTCCTGCCGGTGGTCCGTGCGCTCCACCGCGGTCCGATCGCCCGCGCTGGAGCCGAGGTCGTGCGACTCGGGCGCGGCGGTGATGCCGTTGCGCCCGGCGAAGTACGCGGCGGTCTCCCGCGCCGACAGCCCGAGGCCGCGCGGTCGGAAGCCCCACAGGCTGGTCACGCCGCCGTCGTACGGCACGAGCCGGTCCCTCGTGCCGTGGAAGAGGACCACCGGGAGCGGCACGACCGGCCCGTCGAACGGCAGCAGCTCCCCCGGCACCGGCAGCGTGGCCGCCACGAGCCCGATCCCGGCCAGCCGCGGGCCGATCTCGTGCGCCAGCCTGATCACCATCGAGCCGCCCGCCGAGTACCCGACGGCGTGCACGCGGGCGGGGTCGACCCGGTGCTCCGACACCAGCAGGTCGACCACCGCTCCCGCGAAGGCGACGTCGTCGAAACCCTCCCTCCTGGCCGCGAAGTCCGACCTCGCCCGTGCCTCGTTCCAGTTGCCGCGGTGCCCGTCGAGGTAGGCGACCACGGCCCCGCCCCGCTCGGCGAACGCGTCGAAGCCGTACCCGGCGAACCTCCGGACGATCCGACCGTCCTGGTTGGACCCGTGCAGCACCAGCACGACCGCCGCGCCCTCGGCGACCACCTCGGGGCGGACGACGGTCAGCGTCCGCCTCCTCCCGTCCACCTCGACGGCCTCTCCCTCGACCACGAGGGCACCTGCACCACGACGCACGCCGACCATGACCGCTCCTTCTCGAATGCTTGAGCAATTCATGCAAATGATTGACTCTCTCAAGCATGAGGTCAACGGCGCGCGACCTACCTCACACCATCCGGACCACGTGCTTCCCCCGCACGCCACCCTCCTCCAGCGCCCGGTGCGCCGCGGAGATGTCCGCCAGGTCGTGCACGGTGTCCACGACGGGGCGGAGGGCTCCGGCCTCCACGAGCCCGGTCAGCTCGGCGAACAGCGCGTGCGTCGGGTTCCCGCTGAAGAACCGCACCCGCCGCGAGCCGAAGACGGTCGACAGCAGCACGTACCCGACGGACGCGACCGAGTCGAAGGAGATCCCGACCATCCGCCCACCCCTGGCGAGCAGGCCGCGGTAGGCGGGCAGCGAGGAGCCCGCGGTGTCCAGCACGACGTCGAACTCCCCCAGGTCCCCCGGTTCGGTGGCACGGCGGTCGAACACCTCGTGCGCCCCCAGTTCCCGCACCAGGTCGAGGTTCTTCGCACCGGCGAGCCCCGTGACGTGCGCGCCGTAGTGCCGCCCCAACTGGACGGCGATGCTCCCGATCCCACCCGCGGCGCCGCGCACCAGCAGCCGCTCGCCCGGCTTGAGGCGGGCGTGGTCGCGCAGCGCCGTGATCGCCGTCGTCCCGGCGGGCAGCGCGGCGGCCTCGACCAGGTCCAGCCCGGCCGGGCTGGGCGACAGCTTGCGGGGCCGCACGGCCACGTACTCGGCGGCGGACCCGCCGACGAAGCGCGACATCATCCCCCAGACGTGGTCGCCCGCCCTCGGGCCGGGCACGCCCTCGGCCGCCGTGACGACGACCCCGGCGAAGTCGATCCCCGTGCGCTTGGGGAAGCGGCGGGGGGCGAACCACCTCAGCTTGCCGGAGCGCAGCATCAGCTCACCGCCGTTGACGCTCACCCCGTGGACCCGGACCAGCACCTCCCCCGGCTTCACCACGGGCATCGGCACCCTCGCCTCGTACAGCACCTCCGGCGGCCCGTAGGAGTCGAACTGGGCCACGCGCATCTCGTTCACGGCTCTCCTCGCCTGGACAAATGGAGGATGCCCTCCACTTGCCTCGACGCTAACACGACAACTGGAGGACACCCTCCACTTGAGCTAAAGTGAGAGGCATGACGACCGAGCCCTCTCGGATGGCCGCGGCGGAGGCGCTGCGCGTCGACGCCAGGAACAACCGGACCCGCATCGTCGAGGCCGCGCGCCTGCTCTTCGCCGAGGAGGGCCTGGACGTCACGATGACCGACATCGCCCGCCACTCGGGTGTGGGCGTGGCGACGCTCTACCGCCGCTTCCCCACCAAGGAGGCCCTGGTGGCGGAGGCGTTCGCCGAGCAGATCGAGCTGTGCGCGGCGGTGGTGGAGGACGCGCTGGCCGACCCGGACCCGTGGTGCGCGTTCCGCGCCGTCCTGGAGCAGGTGTGCGCCATGCAGGCCGTGGACAAGGGCTTCACCGGCGCGTTCGCCTGCCGCTTCCCCGACGCGACCGTGCTCGACGGGCTGCGCTCCCGCGCCGAGAGGGGCTTCGGCGAGCTGGCCAGGCGGGCCAAGGCGTCGGGTGAGCTGCGCGAGGACTTCACGTTCGACGACATCACGCTGCTGCTGATGGCCAACGGCGGCATCACGGCCGACTCGCCGGAGTCGGCGCTGGCCGCGTCCCGCAGGCTCGTCGGCCTGCTGCTGCACGCCTTCCGCGCCGACGGAGCCGAACCACTGCCTCCCGCACCCCGCCTCGAACTGCACCACGTGGTCCGGCCTCCGACGGCGCGCTGACTACCGGAGCCCGTGCCGCCGATCGCCCAGCACGATCTCGCACACGCGGGCCTCCATCTCGGCGGAGAACGGCTCGTCCACCCTCTGCTCCTGCTCCATGGTCATCACCTCCGCGACCATCGTGCGGCAGCCTTGCCGGAACCGCACCGATCCATGCCGTTTCGGCAAGAAGATGGGGTCCGCGGTGGCGCGTCAGGCCTCCAGGTGCGACCAGAGCGCCTGGTCGAGGGTGAACCGGATGAGCTGGCGCTCCAGCGCGCGAGCCTCGTCGTGCGGCACGGCGCCGCCCCACAGCGGTGCCGCGCTCGCCCCGTCGGCGGCGGCCACGACCAGCGCCAGCACGTGGGCGGGCAGGCCGTCGGCGCCCAGTTCGGCGCTCCAGCGGCGGGTGTCGGCGCGGACGAGGTCCGCGACCTCGGGCAGGGCGCCGAGCTGGACCACGAGCGCCGCGCTCTCGCGGAGCGCGACCTCGTCGTGCGAGGACGACAGGCAGGCCCTCACGTAGGCGCGCGTGAGCGCGCCGGGAGCGGAGTCCGCGGGGTCGACGGCGGCGACCACCTCGGCGCGGAACGCCTCCACCAGGTCCTGGGCGAGGGCCCGCACCAGGTCGTCCTTGGTGGCGAAGTGGTAGAGCAGCCCGCCCTTGGACACCTGCGCCTCGCGGGCGATCTCGTCCAGGCTGGCGGCGATGCCCCTGGTGCGGATCACGGAGGCGGCGGCGTCGAGCAGCGCCCGGCGCGTCACCGCGGGCGTGCGCCCTGCCTTGCGAGCCATGCTCACGCCCCTTCCGACGCACTCCTGGTGCCCGTGTTCCTACCGGAGGGGATGGTGCGCCAGGCGACCAGGGCCGCCACGGCGGTGATCACGGCGGCGATGGTCGACGTCGTCTGCATGGCGATCGTGAACGCCTCCTTCACCGGTGCCACCAGCGGCGAGGCGGGGTCCAGCGCGGCCAGCGCGGAGCCGACCGAGTCCTCGACGGCGGGACGGGCCGCGCCGGGCACGTCCAGGTTCGCCCGGTAGGCCAGGGTGACCACGGAGCCGAGCACCGCGATGCCCAGCACCACACCGAGTTCGTAGGCGGTCTCGGAGATCGCCGACGCCGCGCCCGCCCGGTGCGGCGGCACCGCCGACACGACCGCGTCCACCGTCAGCGTCATCGCCAACCCCACACCGAGCCCCACCGGCAGCAGCGCCAACCCCAGCCACAGGTAGCTCTCCGCCCCCTCGGCGACGGCGACCAGCAGCAGCCCGACCGCGGCGGTGGCCAGCCCCGCGGCCACGGCGCGCCCCGTGCCCCACCGCGCGGCGACCACGCCGACCACACCGATGACCACCACCGAGGCGACCATCGTCGGCATCTCGGCCAGCCCCGCCACCAGCGGGCTGAACCCGCGCACGAACTGGAGGTACTGGGAGAAGAAGAACAGCAGCCCGGTCAGCGCGAAGATCGCGATCACGTTGGCCAGCACCGCACCGGTGAACGCGGCGTTCCGGAACAGCCCGACGTCGATCAGGGGCGGGTCCGTCCGCCGCTGCCGCCGCACGAACAGCACCGCGGCCACCAGCCCGACCAGCGCGGACCCCACCGTCCACCCGTCCGGTCCGGAGCCGACGGCGTGCTTGACCGCGTACACCAGCGGCGTGATCGCCGCGAACGACAACCCGGCCGAGACCAGGTCGAACCGGCCGGGATCCGGGTTGCGCGACTCGGGCAGCAACAGCCCTCCCGCGACCAGGAAGACGACCACGACGGGCACGTTGACCAGGAACACCGAGCCCCACCAGAACCGCTCCAGCAGCGCACCACCGATCAACGGCCCCAACGCCAGCCCGCCACCCGAGCCCGCCGACCAGATCGCGATGGCCCTGGTCCGCTCCCGCGCGTCGGGGAACAGGTTGCGGATGATCGACAGCGTGGACGGCATGATCGTCGCACCGGCCACGCCCAACAGCAGTCGGGCCCCGATGAGCATCTCCGAACTGGTCGAGAACGCCGCCAGCAACGAGGCCGCCCCGAACGCGGCCGTACCCACGAGCAGCACCCTCTTGCGCCCGACACGGTCGGCGAGCGTGCCGGTGGTGACGAGCAGGCCCGCCAGGGCGAGCGAGTAGACGTCGCCGATCCAGAGGACCTCGGTCGCGGTGGGTGCCAGGTCGCGGGACAGCGACGGCACGGCCAGGTAGAGCACCGTGCCGTCGATCGCCAGCAACAACACGGAGCCGACCAGCACTCCCAGCGCGGCCCACCGCCGCCGGCCACCCACCACGACCACGTCGTTCATCGCCATCCTGAAACTGTACCGTCCGGACGGTTTAGTTTCTTGGACGCTGTGACCGACTCGACACCGTCGTGACACGGTGTTCTTCGCCAGCAGTTCGTCGCGGTGTTGGCGAGCAACGCCGTGGTCGCCTCGCGACCCCCGGCCCCCTGGCCACTCCCCCGCCAGACCGGCCACGCTGGACCCATGACCGACGAACCGACGGACCCGGACCGCATCGCCCGAATCCGCCTCTCCTCCCTCTACCTCCCCCTCCCCACCCCCATCAGCGACGCCAAGGTCCTCACCGGCCGCCAGCGCCCCATGACCGAGGTGGCCTTCCTGTTCACCGAGATCACCACGGCGCAGGGGTACGAGGGGATCGGGTTCAGCTACGCGAAGCGGGCGGGTGGGCCAGGGCTCTACGCGCACGCCGGGGAGGTCGCTCCCGTGCTCATCGGGGAGGATCCCAATGACACGGGCAGGTTGTGGACGAAGCTGGTGTGGGCCGGGGCTTCGGTGGGGCGCAGCGGGTTGGCCACCCAGGCGGTCGCGGCGTTCGACGTGGCGCTGTGGGACCTGAAGGCGAAACGGGCCGGGTTGTCGCTCGCCAAGCTGTTGGGCGCGCACCGCGAGTCGGTCCGCTGCTACAACACCTCGGGCGGGTTCCTGCACACCCCGACGGAGCAGGTGCTGGAGAACGCGGACGCCTCGTTGCGGAGGGGCATCGGCGGGATCAAGATCAAGGTGGGCGATCCCTCGCCGAACGCGGACCTGCGGCGGGTGGAGGCGGTTCGGGAGCACCTCGGCGACGGCGTTCCGATCATGGTCGACGCGAACCAGCAGTGGGACCGGCCGACGGCGCGGCGGATGGGGCGGGCGTTGGAGCGCTTCGACCTCACGTGGATCGAGGAACCGCTGGACGCCTACGACTCCGAGGGCCACGCGGCGCTGGCGGCGAGCCTGGACACGCCGATCGCGACCGGTGAGATGCTCGCGAGCGTGGCGGAGCACTGGACGCTCATCCGCGACCGGGCGGTGGACGTGATCCAGCCCGACGCGCCGCGGATCGGTGGCATCACCCAGTTCCTGAAGCTGGCCGCGCTCGCCGAGCACCACCACCTGCAACTGGCGCCGCACTTCGCCATGGAGATCCACCTCCACCTGGCCGCGGCCTACCCGCACGAGCCGTGGGTGGAGCACTTCGACTGGCTGGAGCCGCTGTTCACCGAGCGCCTGCACACCAGCGACGGCCGCATGCGCGTGCCGACCCGGCCCGGCCTCGGCCTGACGCTCACCGAGCAGGCCCGCGCCTGGACGCGGGCCTCGCACGAGGTGACCTGACCGGCGTGGCTACAGCCCGCCGTAGGCGGCCATCACGACGCCCAGACCGCGGTCGTCACCCAGCGGGCCCGACTCGACCATCTGGTTCATCACGTACGACACCACGAGCCGCTGGTCGGGGTCGACCAGGACGATCGACCCGCCCCACCCGCCCCAGGAACAGGTCCGGCCCCGCAGGGCGTAGCCCGTGCCGTACCGGATCGGAGCGCCGAGCACCCGGTCCTCGCCGACGAACTGCTCCTCGAACACCCGCTCGCACCCCGCGGCGGACAGCAGCCGCACGCCGCGGGCCTCGCCGCCGCACGCGAGCACCGACTGCACGGCGGCGACGGACCGGGCGTTGCCGAAACCGCTGGCGGACGGGATGTCGGCCCGCCGCCAGGCCTCGGTGTTCGCGGTCTCCGCCGGGATGGGCGGGTTTCCCGGGCCTCGGGCCTCCAGCTCGGGCGCCCTGGTCGTGGCCGGGATGATCGGGGCGACGCGGTGGTCGTGCTCGGGGGCGAGTCCGATGTGGAAGTCGGCGCCCAGCGGACCGGCCACGTCCTCGGCGAAGAACACACCGAGGGCGCGGCCGGTCACCCGGCGGACCACCTCACCGAGCAGGAACCCCTGCGTCACGGCGTGGTAAGCGCCTACCACCCCCGGCTCCGAGACGAGCGGCTGCTCCGCCAGCAGCGCCGTCGCGGCCGACCAGTCGTAGAGCACGTCGAGCGCCACCGGCTCGGTCCACGCGGGCAGGCCCGAGGTGTGCCCGAGGACGTGCCGCACCAGCACCTTCCCCTTGCCCTCGGCGGCGAACTCGGGCCAGTACTCCGCCACGGGGGCGTCCAGGTCGAGGTCGCCGCGGTCGGCGAGGACCAGCGCGCACAGCGCGGTCATCGTCTTCGTGGTCGACCAGACACCGGTGATCGTGTCGCGCTCCCACGGGCGCGCGCCCTCCTCGTCGGCGCACCCGCCCCAGAGGTCGACCACCGGCTCGCCGTCCAGGTACACCGCGGCGGACGCGCCGCCGCCCTGCTCCAGCGATGCCACCAGCGCGTCGCGCACCGCCCCGAACCGTTCGCCGCAGATGCCCCCGATGTGCGCCATGCGCGGTACCCAACCCGATTTCCCGTGCCCTGCCAACGGATTTAACGCGGGACCTCGTACTGGTAGGTCGGGTAGGTCAGGTACCCCGCGTCGCCGCCCTGGTAGAACGTGGCCTCGTCGACCGGGGCGATCGGGAGCGCGTTGCGGAGCCGCTCGACGAGGTCGGGGTTGGCGATGAACGCGCGGCCGAAGCCGATCAGGTCGGCACCCAGCCCGAGCCAGTGGTCGGCGTCGGCCCGGCTCGTCTGCTTCGGTCCCGTCGGCGGCACCGGGTTGACGATGAGCGTGCCCGGCCACGCGCGGCGCAGGCCGAGCAGCACGTCCTCGTCGGCGGTCGCCTCCAGGTGGACGTAGGCCACCTCCAGGCGGGCCAGTTCCGCCAGCAGGGCCGCGTACAGCTCGGGCACGTCGGCGTCCTGGACGCCCCAGATCGTCGCGGCGGGTGAGAGGCGGATGCCGGTCCTGGCCGCGCCGACGGCGTCGACGGTCGCCGACGCGGCCTCGACGGCGAACCGGATCCGGTTGCGCACCGGGCCGCCGTAGCCGTCCGTGCGCAGGTTGGCGTTCGAGGAGAGGAACTGCGAGATCAGGTAGCCGTTGGCGCCGTGCAGCTCCACGCCGTCGAAGCCCGCGTCGACGGCTCGCCTGGCCGCGTCGCCGTAGGACCGGGCGTGCTCGGGCACCTCGGCGGTGTCCAGGGCGCGCGGCACCGGCGCGGGCTTGGGGCCGGTCGGGGTGAAGACCTCGCCGACGGCGGGCACGGCGGAGGGCCCGACCGGCTGGACGCCGGTGGTGTCCGGGTGCGACACCCGGCCGCCGTGCATGATCTGGGCGAACACCCGGCCGCCGTTGGCGTGCACGGCCTCGGTCACCGGGCGCCACGAGGCGGTCTGCTCGTCGGTGTGCAGGCCCGGCGTGCCGGGGTTGGACTGCCCGACCAGGCTCGGCTGCACGCCCTCGGTCACGATCAGCCCGGCCGTGGCCCGCTGGGCGTAGTACGTCGCCATCGACGGGGTCGCCAGTCCGCCCGCGGCGGCCCGGACCCTGGTCATCGGGGCCATCACCACCCGGTTGGGCAGCGCCAGGTCGCCGAGCCGGTACCTGTCGAAGAGGGAAGTCACGTCGAAGCTCCTTCACGATCCGGATCGCCCGTCCAGGGCGTGCCCCAACGCTAGAAGCTCACATCAGTGTCAGGTGCAAAGAATTGTGCCGCAGGTCACGTGCACGAGAGCGAAACCCGTGGTCACAGCCCTGCCTCTGCTATGTACGCTCGTACACATGGAGGCCTCGACCCGCCGCCCGCGGCGGCACGACCCCGACCGGCGGGACCGCATCATCGACGCCGCGCTCGCGATCATCGCCGAGCGCGGCGTGGCGGGCGTCTCGCACCGGGCGGTCGCGCGGGCGGCGGACGTGCCGCTCGGGTCGACGACCTACCACTTCACGTCGCTGGACGACCTGCTGGCCGAGGCGTTCACCCGGCACGCCGACTCGATCGCGGGCGTCTTCGAGGAGCGCATGGCCGCCGCGCCCGACCGCTCGGCGGCCGTCGAGTCGGTCGCCGAGCACATCTCGGGCGACCTGCTCGACGCGAACCGCGACCTGGTGCTCAGCGTCGAGCTGTACGTGGCGGCGGCCCGCAAACCCGCGCTGCGCGCCGTGACCCAGGCCTGGATGCGCCGCAGCCGCCAAGCGCTGGAGCACCACTTCGACCCCGGCACCGCACGGGAGCTGGACGCCCTGATCGAGGGGCTCGTGCTGCACAGCGCGCTGTCCACCGACCCGATGACCCCGGCGCAGGTCCGCGCCGCGCTCCACCGGTTCCTCCCCTGACCACACCCTGCCCGACGGGATCACCATGACCACCGCACCACCCGCCGCGCCGACGCGCGCCGCCAGGGGCGCCCGCGCCGCCGTGGCAGCCCTGTTCCTCACCAACGGCGCCCTCTTCGCCAACGTGGTGCCCCGCTACCCCGAGATCAAGGCGAGCCTGGACCTCAGCAACACCGTCCTGGGGGCCGCGCTGGCCGGGTTCCCCCTCGGCGCGCTGGTGGCGGGCCTGCTGGCGAGCGCGGCGATCCGCCGGTTCCGGTCGTCGCGGGTGGCCGCGCTCGGGATCGTCCTGCTCGCCGCCACCACCCTGCTGATCCCGCTCGCGCCGAACTGGCTCGGCCTGGGCGCGGTGCTGTTCGTCGTGGGCGCGCTGGACGCCGTGGTCGACGTCGCGCAGAACGCCCACGGCCTGCGCGTGCAGCGCCTCTACGGGCGGTCCATCGTCAACTCCTTCCACGGCGTGTGGAGCATCGGCGCCGTGCTGGGCGGCCTGATGGGCGCGGCGGCCGCCGGTCTCGGCGTGCCGCTCGCGCTGCACCTCGGCTTCTCCGCCGCGCTGTTCGGCGTCGTCGCGCTGGTCGCCTACCGGTTCCTCCTGCCGGGTCACGAGGACGCCGAACGCGCCGAGCCCACCACCGCCGCGGCCCCGACGGCCCGCCGCGCGTTCGCGGGCACGGCCGTGAAGATGCTCGCCGCGCTGGGCGTCCTGGCCGCGTGCGGCGCGCTGGTCGAGGACGCGGGCGCGTCGTGGGGCGCGATCTACCTCAGCGGCGACCTGCGCACCAGCGCCGCCACCGCCGGTCTCGCGTTCGTCGCCCTCCAGGTCGCCATGACGATCGGCAGGCTCACCGGCGACCGGGCCGTGGACCGGTTCGGCCAGCGCGCCGTCGTCCGCGCGGGCGGGGCGTTCGCGGCCGTGGGCATGGGCCTCGCGCTGGCCGTGCCGACCGTCGGCACGGCCCTCGCGGGCTTCGCGCTGGCGGGCCTGGGCGTGGCCACCCTCGTCCCGGCCGCCATGCACACCGCCGACGAACTCCCCGGCCTCCCCAACGGGATGGGCCTCACCGTGGTCAGCTGGCTGCTCCGGGTGGGGTTCCTGCTGTCACCGCCGGTCGTCGGGTTCGTCGCCGACCTCACCAGCCTGCGGGTCGGGCTGCTCAGCGTCGTGTTCGCGGGCGTGGTGACGGTCGTGCTGAGCCGCGTGCTGGTGAACCGGACCGGCGAGACGTCCTAGTGGTGCCCGACGGGCGCCCCTCACGGCTGGGCGACTCGGCGCTCCCCCACCCGTTCGTGCTCCGTCCACAGCCCGTGGGGGTATCCCAGCCGCGGCGCGCTCACCTCGTCGAGCCGGTCGAGCTGGCGCGGTGGGATGTCCAGCTCGCCCGCCGCGAGGTTGGACGTGAGCTGGTCCACGGTCCTCGGTCCGACGACGGGGATCACGCCCTTCGACATCGACCACCTGATCGCCACCGCGTCCGGGGTCGCACCGAGGTCCTGGGCGACGGCCTCGACGGCGTCCAGGACCTTCGCCTTGGCGGGGTCGTCCTCCCGGTGGAGGAACCGGCTGATCGAACTCTGGGCACGACCCGTCTCGCCCCGCCGGTACTTGCCCGTCAGCAGACCGCCGCCGAGCGGCGAGAACCCGAGGACGCCCAAGCCGAAGGCTTCCGCCATCGGCACCAGCTCGCGGTCGGCGTCGCGCTCGACGAGGCTGTACTCGACCTGGATCGCCACGAGGGGCGCCCAGTCCCGCTGCCGCGCCAGGGTGACCCCGGTCGCCACGCGCCACGCGGGGAAGCTGGAGAGACCGGCGTACAGGATCTTGCCCGCGCGCGTCAGGTCGTCGAAGGCCCGCAGCACCTCCTCGATGGGCGTGGACACGTCGGCCACGTGGGCCCAGAGCACGTCAACCCGGTCGGTGCCCAGTCGACGCAGGCTCTGCTCCAGGGACTGGACCATCGCCTTGCGGCTGTTCCCGGTCAGGTGGAGGCCGCTGCTCGCCGACGTCCCCATCGTGTACTTCGTCGCCAGGACCACGTCCTCGCGATCCGAGGAGATGATGTCCGAGAGGTACTCCTCGGCCTCCCCCGACTGGTAGTTGGACGCGGTGTCGATGAAGTTCCCGCCCGCCTGCCGGTAGGTGTCGTACATCGCCCGTGCCTCGGGCGCGGTCGCCCCGTGCCCCCAGCCCGTGCCGAAGTTCCCCGTCCCCAGCGACAGTTCCGATACCCGCAGCCCCGATCGTCCGAGAAATCGGTATCGCATAAGACTTTTCGCTCCTCGCGTCGATCCGGCAGGCGGCTCCCGCCGCCAGGCACCCATCGTTTCGCTCGTCGGACCTATAGTCCATAACGTGGAGTCCGGCGAAGCTTACCGATCGTCCAGCGCTGAAGTCCTCCTCGGTGCGCACGACCCCGTCCGAGACGTCCTGGCGCTGGCGCGGCCCAGGGCCGTCGCGCCCGTTCCGCTCCGCGCGACGGCGCCGTGGGAGGCCCGGTTCTCCCCCTTCCCGCACATCAAGCTCGGCGTGGTGGTGGAGGGCCAGTGCTGGTTGCGCGTCGACGGACGGGCCCCTCTTCTGCTGAGCACGGGCGACTTCTACCTCCTCGGCGACCCACCGCCCTACAGCCTCGGGAGTTCGACCGAGGACACGTCCGCGAAGGGGCCCGAGATCCCTCCGGGCTCCGTCGCGTACACGTGCAGCGTCGACTTCACGTTCCAGGACTCCGACGCGTCGACCCTGTTCTCCTCACTCCCCCCGGCCATGCTCGTGAAAGCGGACGACGACGCCGGAAGGCTGCTCTGGAACATCGCGACCCTGCTCGTCCACGAGATCCGGACGTGCGAGGCGGGCCAGTCCCTCGTCCTCGAACACCTGGCCCAGATCCTGCTGGTGCACATGCTGAGGTCGCACGCCGGTTCGTCGCACGAGCCACTGGGGTGGCTCGCGTCGGTCGCCGACGACGGGATCGGGGCAGCGCTGCGAGCCGTCCACGCCGACCCGCGCCACCGCTGGACGCTCGACGAGCTCTCAGGCATCGCGACGATGTCGAGGTCGGCGTTCGCCGCGCACTTCCGGAACAGGGTGGGCCGTCCCCCGTTGGACTACCTCATCGAGTGGCGGATGCAGCTGGCGCGGGCCGCGCTGCGCACGGAGGACTCCCTCACGGCCATAGCGGAGGCCGTCGGGTACCAGTCCGAAAGTGCTTTCAGCACCGCTTTCCGGCGCGTTGTCGGGATGCCACCACGGGAGTTCCGCGCCTCGCTGCGCGCGCGGCCGAGGGACCGCGCCTGACGCGCGACGCCGTCACCACCAGACCTCGCCGGACACTGAGCCCTTGCGCTCAGCGTTCCGGCACGCAACACTTAGCCTCATGGCACAGTATTCGGCGGAACTGGACGGTGTGTTCACCGCTCTCGCCGACCCGACGCGGCGCGGTGTCATCCGCCGCCTCGGCCGCAGTCCGACGAGCGTGGGCGACCTCGCCCGCGAGTTCCCGATGACCCTCCCCTCCTTCATGAAGCACGTGCGGACGCTGGAGGCGACCGGCCTGATCCGCACGGTCAAGCTCGGCCGCGTGCGCACCTGCGTGCTCAACCGCGACCGCCTCGCCCTGGTCGACGGCTGGCTCGCGGAGCAGCGCCGGATCTGGGAGGACCGCACCGACCGACTGGAAAGCCTCGTCACCGACCCGGAGGAACACCCGTGAACCCCGATCTCGACCTGGTCCTGGAGCGGGTCATCCGCGCTCCCCGTGCGGCCGTGTGGTCCGCGTGGACCGATCCGGCCCGCTTCGCGAGGTGGTGGGTCCCCGCACCGACCGCGTGCCGGGTCGACCGCCTCGACGTCCGGCCCGGCGGCGGGCTCGTGACCCTGATGAGCGACGACGGGGTGGCCTTCGTCCCGCACCTCGACGCGACGTTCCTCGTCGTGGACGACCTGGAGCGGATCGTGTTCACGAACGCGGTCGACAGCGCGTGGCGCCCGGCGAACCCCGCGCCGGTGCCGATGACGGCGGAGGTCACGATGGGCGACCACCCGGACGGCACGGACTACCGGGTCGTCGTCCGGCACGGCGACCCGGCCGCCCGCGCCCGCCACGAGGAACTCGGCTTCCTCGACGGCTGGGGCTCGGTCACCGAGCAGCTCGCCGCGGTGGCGGCGGGCCGGTGAAGGTCGCGCTCACGCAGTTCGTCACCCTCGACGGGGTCAGCCAGGGCCCCGGCTCGCCGAGCGAGGACACGAGCGGCGGCTTCACGCGGGGCGGCTGGCTCGTGCCCCACCTGGACGGGCTCTTCGTCCAACGGGCGTCCGAGTGGCTGGACCTCGCCGACGGCCTGCTGCTCGGGCGGCGGACCTACGAGGCGTTCGCCCGCGACTGGCCGCGGACCACCGACCCGGAGGACCCCTTCAGCGAGCGGATGAACGCGCTGCCGAAGTACGTGGTGACCTCCACCCCCACCGAGGCGACCTGGCGGCCGGTGACCGTGCTCCGCGGCGACCCGGTCACGTCCGTCGGGGCGCTCAAGGCGAGGCCGGGCCGGGAACTCCAGGTCCACGGGAGCGCGCGGCTCGGCAACGCCCTGCTGGCGGCGGGCCTCGTCGACACGCTCCGGCTGGTGGTCGCCCCGGTCGTGACCGGGGAGGGGCGGCGGCTGTTCGACCACCCGAGCGGCCCCGTCGGCCTGCGGCTCGTCGACCACGAGGTGTCGGCGAACGGTCTGCTGCTGCTCCGGTACGAGACCGCGGGCGCCGCTCCGGCCGCGGCCTACGAGGGCGTCACGGCCTTCGTGGGGTAGCGCCGGTCCCCGCCGCGCCACGGCGGCGGGCGAGCAGCGTGGAGTCGTGGACGTCGACCACCACGCCCTCGCGGGTCATCGTCCTCGGCCGCTGCTCGACCACGAGGACCTCGAAGTCGTCCGGCAGGCCGGGCAGCAGGTCCTCCGCGAGGAACATCGCCCCGAGGTGGATCGCCGACACGCTGGTGAAGACGCCGGAGGGCGCGTGGCCGACGACGAGCAGGTGACCGCCGCGGGCGACGGCACCGGCCAGCCTGCGCACCACCTCCACCATCCCGCCGTCCGGCGGGTGCAGGAAGTGGCTGCTGACCAGGTCGTAGGTGCGGGCGCCCGCGGCGAAGCCCCTGGCGTCGACCTGCCACCAGTCGACGCGGTCGGCGACGCCCGCCTGCTGGGCGTGCCGGGCGGCTCGGGCCAGGCCCGCGGCGGAGAAGTCGGCGCCGGTGGCGGTCCAACCCCGCTGGGCCAGCCAGATCACGTCACCGCCCTCGCCGCAGCCGACGTCGAGGGCGGTGCCCGGCGTCAGCCCGGCCACCTCGGCGACGAGCTGCGGGTTGGGGTTCCCGCTGAAGACCTTCTCCTGCCCGGAGTACCGCTCGTCCCAGCCCGCGGGCTCGAACATGGCCGAGGCCTCGTCGTCGGCGAGCCGGTGGTCGTGTGCGCTCATCAGGTGGTTCCTCCGCAGGCGGTCAGGTCCCGGACGTGGTTCCGCCCGTGGGGACGAGCTTCCCGACCACCGTCCACCGCTGACAAACTTCCTTGCCGTTCCGGCAAGGAGAGCACTCAGTGGGCGCCGAACACCTCGGCGAGCGCGTGCGGGGCGCCTGCGCCGAAGAGGAGTTCCCGCGTCGACTCGCCGTCGGCCGCGGCCTCGGTGCCGCGCGGGACCGCGGCGCGCTCGTACTCGTCGAGGGCCGATTCGACGTCGTCGGCGTGGGCGGCGATCAGCCTGCCGAGGTCGGCGCCGTCGAGCATGGCCAGGTTGGCGCCCTCACCGTTGGGGATCGCGAGGTGGGCGGCGTCGCCGATCAGGGTCACCCCCCGCACCCGGTCCCACGAGTGCCCGACCGGCAGGGAGTGGATGGGGCGCAGGACCGGCGCGGTGGCGCTCTCGGTGATCAGCGCGGTGAGTTCCGGCGCCCAGCCGTCGAACTCGCGCGCGATCCGCGCGGCGGCCACCGCGGGATCGGTGAAGTCGACGGCGGCGAACCAGTCCCGCGACTCGGCGAGCGCCAGGTAGGCGTGCAGGGTGTCGCCGCGCTCCCGGTGGGCGAGGATCCCCCTGCCCGGCGCGGTCGCCAGCAGCGACCCGCCGCCGACCGCCTTCGCGGTGGCCGGGTGGCGGGTGTCGGCGTCGGTCAGGTAGGTCTCGACGTAGGACATGCCCGCGTACACGGGCGTGGCGTCGGAGAGCAGCGGCCGGACGCGCGACCACGCCCCGTCCGCGCCGACGAGCAGGCTCGTGACGACGGTGCCGCCGCCGGTGAAGGCCACCTCGTGCTCGCCGCCGCCGAGGGGGCGGACGCCCCCGACCCGGTGGTTCCACCGGACCGTGCCCTCCGGGAGCGAGTCGAGCAGCATCCGGCGCAGCTCGCCGCGCTGCACCTCGGGGTTTCCCCCGGTGCCGTCGTCGGGCTGGTCGACCAGGACGGTCCCGTCGCGGTCGAGGATCCGCATGGCCTGGCGGCCCTCCAGGACGAGACCGCGGAACTCCTCGGTCAAGCCCGCCTCCCGCAGCGCCACCTGACCGTTGTGGTCGCGGATGTCGAGCAGCCCGCCCTGCGTCCGCGCCGTCGGGGACGGCTCGGCCTCGTGGACGACGGCGGGGATCCCGTGGACGTGCAGGACCCTGGCCAGGGTGAGGCCCCCGAGTCCGGCTCCGATGATCGTGACGGGTCGGGTCACGGTGACTCCCCACTACTCTGGAACACTGTTCCAACACAGACTGGAACGTCGTTCCAGAGATGTCAAGCTGGAACGCCGTTCCAGCCGTGCCATGATGTGCGCGTGGTTGCCGCCGGAAAGCGACGGGGAGAGCCGCTCTCCCGCGACCGCATCGTCGAGGCCGCGATCGACCTGCTCGACGCGGAGGGCGAGGGCGGGCTCACGTTCCGCGCGCTGGCCCGCCGGCTGGCGACCGGGCCCGGCGCGATCTACTGGCACGTCACGGACAAGGACGAACTCCTCAGCGCCGCCACCGACGCCGTCGTCGCCACCACCATGACCGCCGACGCCGGGGGCACGACACCGCGGGAGGCCGTCCGGGCCGTCGCGCTCGGCGTGTTCGACGCGATCGACGCCCACCCGTGGGTCGGCTCGCACCTGGCCCGCGACCCGTGGAGGTCGCCGGTGCTGCGGGTGTTCGAGCACCTGGGGCGCCAGGTGCAGGCGCTCGGCGTGCCCGACGCCGCCCTGTTCACCGCCGCGTCCTCGCTGCTGAACTACATCCTCGGCGTGGGCGGGCAGAACGCGGCCAACAGCCGGGGGATCCGGCCGGACACGAACCGGGTCGAGTTCCTCACCACCGTCGCGACGGCGTGGGACACCCTCGACCCCGAGGAGTACGCGTTCACCCGGACCGTCGCGGGCCGGTTGCGCGAGCACGACGACCGGGAGGAGTTCCTCGCGGGCATCGACCTCATCCTCGCCGGGATCACGGCCCGGCTGGGCACCCCGCGCCTGCCGTAGGAGCGGAACCCGGCAGCGCCTCGACCGCGCCCGCCGCTGCGCGGCACCACCACACCCGAACGAGCGACACCACCACACCCGAACGATCGGTCCCGCCTGCCCCACGCTGCGGTAGTCGTCTTCTTACGGCAATCAGTCAAGTTATTGCGTTCAGTTCACGCCATGTTGCATCCTGGTCACCGTTCCGTGAACGAGGAGGCCCACGATGGCGTGACCCTCGGCTGCTCCCCCGACGACTCCTCGCCGCTCGCGCGACGCCCTGTCCGCGCACCCACCGCCACGTCCCCCCGAGTGGCGCCCCCCTGCCGTTTCGACAGAAACGAAAACGCCATGAACCAGTTCAGCAGGCGGCTGACCAGCGGATTGCTCGCGGTCGGCCTCATCGCCCTCGGCATGTCGCCACCGGTCGCGTCAGCGGCGGGTGGTCCCGACCTGGCCGCCGGCAAGACCGTCACGGCCAGCGCGTCGAACGGGAACCAGCCGGCGTCCAACGTCAACGACGGCAACCAGTCCTCGTACTGGGAGGGCCCGAGCAACGCCTTCCCGCAGTGGGTGCAGATCGACCTCGGCGGCAGCGTCGACGTCGACCAGGTGGTCCTGAAGCTGCCCGCGGGCTGGGAGGCGCGCACGCAGACGCTGAGCGTGCAGGGCAGTTCCAACGGCACGGCGTTCAGCGCGCTGTCGGCGTCGGCCGGTCGGGTGTTCGACCCGGCCGCGTCGAACACGGTCACGGTGAACTTCACCGCGGCGAGCGTCCGGTACGTGCGGGTGGACGTCACCGCGAACACCGGCTGGCCCGCGGCCCAGCTCGCGGAGTTCCAGGTGCACGGGGCCAACGGGTCGTCGGCGAACCTGGCGCGGGGCAAGACGATGTCGGCCAGCACCTCCCAGGGCGAGTACCCGGCGGGCAACGGCAACGACGGCAACCAGGACTCCTACTGGGAGAGCGACAACAACGCGTTCCCGCAGTGGATCCAGGTGGACCTCGGCGCGGCGGCGAGCGTCAACCGGGTCGTGCTGAAGCTGCCCGCGAACTGGGGGTCGCGCACGCAGACCCTCGCCGTGCAGGGCAGCGCGAACGGCAGCGCGTTCACCGACCTGGCGGGCTCGGCGCAGCACGCCTTCACGCCCGCCAACGGGAACGCGGTGACGGTCTCCTTCACCGCGACCAGCACCCGGTACGTGCGGGTGGCGATCACGGCCAACACCGGGCAACCGGGCGGGCAGCTCTCGGAGTTCGAGGTCCACGGACCGACGTCCGGTGGTGACTCGGTGGCCCCGACGGCGCCCGGCTCGCTGGCGTTCACCGAGCCGACGAGCGGGCAGGTCCGCCTGACCTGGACCGCGTCCACCGACAACGTCGGCGTCACCGGCTACGAGGTGTACGCCAACGGCCAGGTGCGCGGCACCGTGGCGGGCACCGTCCTGACCTACACCGACACGCAGCCGCTGAGCACGACCGTCGAGTACCACGTGCGGGCGCGCGACGCGGCGGGCAACCAGTCGCCGAACAGCAACCGCGTCACCCGCACCGGCCAGGGCGCGGGCGACACGACCCCGCCGACGGCGCCGGGCACCCTCGCGTTCACCGAGCCCGGCGCGGGCCAGATCCGCCTCACCTGGACGGCGTCGACGGACAACGTCGGCGTGACGGGTTACGACGTGTACGTCAACGGCAGGCCCACGAGCGTGGCGGGCAACGCCCTGACGTTCACCGACACCCAGCCCGCCACCGCGACGGTCGAGTACTTCGTCCGGGCGCGCGACGCCGCGGGCAACCAGTCCGGCGACAGCAACCACGTCACCAGGACCGGCCAGGGCACCGGCGGCGCGAACCTGGCGCGGGGCAGGGCGATCGAGGCGTCCTCCACGGCGTTCTCGTTCGTCGCGGCCAACGCCAACGACGACAGCACCAGCACCTACTGGGAGTCCGCCGGGTTCGAGTCGACCCTGACGGTGAAGCTCGGCTCCAACGCCGACGTCTCCTCGGTCGTGCTGAAGCTCAACCCCGACCAGGCGTGGGGCACGCGCAGCCAGACCCTGGAGGTCCTCGGCCGCGAGCAGTCGGGCACGTCGTTCAGCTCCCTCAAGGCGCTGTCGACGTACGTGTTCAACCCCTCGGCCGCGAACACGGTGACGATCCCGGTCACCGGCCGGGTGGCCGACGTGAGGCTGCGCTTCACCGCCAACACCGGCGCTCCCGGCGCGCAGGTGGCCGAGTTCCAGGTCGTCGGCGTCCCGGCGCCGAACCCGGACCTCGTGGTCACCGGCACGACGTGGACCCCGGCGTCGCCGAACGAGACCAGCGCGATCTCCCTGTCCGCCACGGTGAAGAACACCGGCACGGCGCCCGCCGCCGCGTCCACGGTGGACTTCAGCCTCGCGGGCGCGGTCGTGGGCAGCACGCCGGTCGGCGCTCTCGCCGCGGGCGCCACGGCCACCGTGTCGGTTGCCGTGGGACCTCGTCCGATGGGCGGCTACACCGTCTCCTCGCTGGTCGACCCGGCCAACCGGATCGTCGAGCAGGACGACGCCAACAACCGGTTCACCGCGTCGTCCCCGCTCGTGGTCGCGCAGGCTCCCGGACCGGACCTCCAGGTCACCGGCATCACCACCAACCCGCCGAACCCGGCCGTCGGCGCGGCCGTCTCCTTCACCGTGGCGGTGAACAACCGCGGCACCACGGCGGTCGCCGCGGGCACGGTCACCCGCGTCACGGTCGGCGGGACCACGTTGAACGCCAACGCGGGCGCCGTCGCGGCCGGGGCGACGGTGAACGTCGCCACCAGCGGCACGTGGACCGCCACCAACGGCGGGGCGACGATCACCGCCACGGCCGACGCGACGAACACCGTCGCGGAGACCAGCGAGACCAACAACACCTTCACGCAGTCCATCGTGGTCGGACGTGGGGCGGCGGTCCCCTACACCGAGTACGAGGCGGAAGCAGGGCGCTACCAGGGCACGCTGCTCACGGCGGACCCGCTGCGGACGTTCGGGCACACCAACTTCGCCACGGAGTCGTCCGGGCGGCAGTCGGTGCGGCTCACCGGCACCGGCCAGTTCGTCGAGATCACCTCGACCAACCAGGCCAACTCGATCGTCGTGCGCAACTCCATCCCGGACGCGCCCGGCGGTGGCGGCATCGACGCCACGATCAGCCTGTACGTCAACGACGTGTTCGCTCGGAAGCTGACGCTGTCGTCGAAGCACAGCTGGCTCTACGGCAACGTGGACGGTCCCGAGGCGCTGACCAACACCCCGCAGGCCGACGCGCGCAGGCTGTTCGACGAGTCGCACGCGCTGCTGCCCACGAGCTACCCGCCCGGCACGAGGTTCAAGCTGCAACGCGACTCCGGTGACACGGCGTCGTTCTACATCCTCGACCTGATCGACCTGGAGCAGGTCGCACCCGCGGCGAGCCAGCCGACCGGGTGCACGTCGATCACGTCCTACGGCGCGGTCGCGAACGACGGCGTGGACGACACGGACGCGATCCAGCGGGCCGTGACGGACGACCAGAACGGCGTGATCGGCTGCGTGTGGATCCCGGCCGGGCAGTGGCGGCAGGAGAAGAAGATCCTCACCGACGACCCGCTGAACCGCGGCCAGTTCAACCAGGTGGGCATCAGCGACGTCACGATCCGCGGTGCGGGCATGTGGCACTCGCACCTGTACACGCTGACCGAGCCGCAGAACGCGGTCGGGAGCATCAACCACCCGCACGAGGGCAACTTCGGGTTCGACATCGACAAGAACACGCAGATCTCCGACATCGCCATCTTCGGCTCCGGCCGGATCCGCGGCGGTGACGGCAACGCCGAGGGCGGCGTCGGCCTCAACGGCCGGTTCGGCACCGGCACGAAGATCAGCAACGTGTGGATCGAGCACGCGAACGTCGGCGTCTGGGTCGGCCGCGACTACGACAACATCCCCGACCTGTGGGGACCGGCGGACGGCCTGGAGTTCAGCGGGATGCGCATCCGCGACACCTACGCTGACGGCATCAACTTCTCCAACGGCACCAGGAACTCGAAGGTGTTCAACTCGTCGTTCCGCACCACGGGTGACGACGCGCTGGCGGTGTGGGCCAACAAGTACGTGAAGGACCAGAACACCGACGTCGGCCACGACAACCACTTCGTCAACAACACGATCCAGCTGCCGTGGCGCGCCACCGGTATCGCGGTCTACGGCGGGTACGGCAACTCGATCGAGAACAACCTGGTGTTCGACACGATGAACTACCCCGGCATCATGCTGGCGACCGACCACGACCCGCTGCCGTTCTCGGGCACGACGGTGATCGCCAACAACGCCCTGCACCGCTGCGGCGGCGTGTTCTGGGGCGAGGACCAGGAGTTCGGCGCGCTGACGCTGTTCGCGGCGAACAAGGACATCACCGGTGTGACCATCCGGGACACCGACATCGTCGACTCGACCTACGACGGCATCCAGTTCAAGACCGGCGGCGGAACCATGCCGGGTGTCGTGATCAGCAACGTGAAGATCGACAGGTCGAACAACGGCTCGGGCGTCCTCGCGATGAGCGGGGCCCGCGGCAGCGCCACGCTGACGAACGTGACCATCACCAACTCGGCCCAGGGCGACGTCCTGGTCGAGCCGGGCTCGGGTTTCACGATCACCGGCGGTTCGACGGCCGCCGCCCGGCCCGCGAGGGCGGGTGGTCCCCGGTAGGTGAGGCGCCGGGCGTCCGCGCGGACGCCCGGCGCTCGGGGTCGGGCTCCAGCTCGACCAGCTCACGCGCGGTGGTCTCGACCTCGGGGTCCGGCACGTCGTGCGCCAGGGGCACGGGGCCGGTGGTCGCGTCCACGAAGGACTCGCAGGCCGCGTTCCACCGCCCCCGGTCGGTGCCCCGGGGGCAGGCGAGCCCCACCGGTGGCGCGGTCGCCATCGGCGAGCCGTACCGCCGCGCCGGTAAACGACTGGCGACCGGCCCCTCCGGACACGAGAATCACCGCCCGTGACCACTTCCGCACGACGACTGCTGCGCACGCTCGACCGGCTGCCCTTCGGCGCCCGGCAGAAGCTCCTGTCCGAGACGGCGAGGCGGCTGGCGGGCACGGCCGAGCTGGACGCGCTGCTGCGCGACCTCGGCTCCGACGGGTCCGCCGAGCGGACGGCGTTGCGGATGGCGTACGTGGCCGGGCACCGCGAGCACGTGCGGCGCGGCCTGGCCGCGCGGGAGACGGCCGTGGTGGGGCACGCGCTGGGCGCGGCGATCCGGCTCGGGCTGCCGGCCGAGGTGTTCCTGGAGCGGCTGCCGCACCTGCCGACGGCGCTGCGCCGCACCCTCTACACCGGTGTGCGGCGGCGCGGGGCGACCGGGCTGGCGGACGCGCTGCTGCCCGCCGTGCGGGAGTCGTTCGGCGACCGGGAGGCCGCCGCGCTGGTGGCGGCCTGCTCGCCGCCGGTGGTCGCCGCCGAGCTGCCCGGCCTCGCGCACGCCGTGGCGAACTGGACCACGATCGGCCGCAACCACCCCGACGAGTTCCTGGACCTGGTCGACGCCGAGCTGGCGGCGATGTCGCCCGCGTGGTGGCCGAGGGTGTGGGACCGGCTGGGCGCGGGGGTGGCCGCCGCGGTCCAGCCGAGGCCGGGTCGGGTGCTGGACCTGGTCGAGCGGACGCTGCCGCACGCCCCGCTGTCCTGGGCGCTGGTCAACCGCATGGGCGTGCTGGCCCGCCACTCCCCCGACCGCGTGGTGCGGGTGCTGCTGGACCCGCGGCGCACGGGCGGCACCCCGGACCGGCGGTCGCTGTGGCGCGCGCTGGCCGGGGTCGACCAGGCCGACCTCGTCGGTCTGGCGCGGCTGCTCGACGGCGCCGCGCTGGTGCGGTTCCTGCACGCCCTGCCGCCGTCGCGCCGGGCCGCCGTCTTCGCGGACGCCGTCGGCGGCCGGGCGGACGTGCCGCTGGACGCCCTCGACGAGCTGCCCGCCGCCGCCCGCGACACCGAGGCGCGCAGGCTGCTGGCGCTGCGCGCCACCGCCGACGACCCGTCGCGGCGGCTCGCGGTGACCGCGCGGACCGCTTGGGCCGACGCGGCGCCGGTGCTGCGCGAGGCCACGAAGCGGGCCACGGCGGACGAGCGCCGCGAGGCGTACCCGCTCTACATCGCGGCGGGCGCGGCGAGCCGCGACCCGGAGGCGTTCGCGGCGGTGCTCGCGTCCCTCACCAGGCTGCCCAACGAGCAGGACCCGGTGCGGGCGGCGGCGCTCGGCGCGCTCGCGGCCGTGCCCGCGTGGCTGTTCCGGCCCGCCGAGGCCGACCTGCTGGTGAAGCTGATGGTCGACGCCGCGCAGGCGCGGGACTGCTCGTGGGCCACCCAGCACGCGGTGAGCGCGCTGGCGACCACCCTGGTCCGCGAGGGCGCGGTGTCGCGCCGCCCAGCGCTGGTCGACGCGGGGCTGGCCGGGCTGGAGAGCATGGGCAGGCACCTGTCGTGGCTCACCCTGCACGAGCTGGACCACGCCCTGCCGCGCGGCGCGGAGCACCAGGTGTTCGACGCGCTGCGCGAGCGGCTCGCGGTGGACGCGGCGCGCGGCCGGTACTCGGTGCTGCTGGCGCTGGCGTCCGGGCTCGGGCGCCGGGCGTGGGGCATGGCGCCGCTGGAGGACCTGCTGGACCAGGCCCGGTCGGCGAAGGACGACTCCGTGGTGCGCCAGGCGGTCGACCTGTGGCTCCGGCCGCCCGCGACCCGTGACGAGCGGGTGGAACGGGTGTTCCGCGGCGACCGGTCGACCATCACGCTGCCGTCGGTGCGCGACGCCATCGGGTTCCGGCGCACCGACCTGCTCGACGACGTGATCGGCAAGCCGCTGCACGGCAGGTTCCTCAAGCGGGGCGTGCGGTACGTGCCGTCGTTCCACGGCTGCTTCGCCCGGTGGCTGCCGCGCCACACCGCGGCGTACGCGGCCGAGCTGACCGCGCTCGCCTCGACCGGGCGCGCGACCGTCCACGAGCGGGCGGGTGCGGTGCGCTCGCTCGGGCGGGTGCCGGGCACCGCGGCCGTGCTGCGCCGGTTCGTCGCCGACCGCGAGGTCCAGGTGGCCGAGGCGGCGCTGTCCGCGCTGGCGTGGACCGACGAGCCCGGTGCCGTGCTGCCCGACCTGCTCGCCCACGTCGACACCGACCGGGCGCGGGTGGCCGTGCACGCGGTGAGCAGGTGCGCCCGGTTCGTCGCGCCCGACCGGCTCGGCGAGCACCTCGGGCGGCTGCTGGGCAGCCCCAAGGTCACCGCGCGCAAGGAGGCGGTCCGGCTCCTGGCCGAGCACCACGTGCCGGGGGCCGCCGCGCTGTTCACCGCCGCGTGGGACGGCCCGAACGCCCACCGGGACGTGCGGCGGGCGCTGGTGTGGGCGACCGAGTGGTTCCTGGACGACGAGGCGGCGTGGACCCTGCTGGCCGAGGCGGCGGCCTCGGAACCGGCGGTCGCGGTGACGGTCCTCGACCGGTCGCCGTTCACCGTGGCCCCGCGCCACCGAGCCCGCTACGCGGCGCTGGTCCGGGCGGTCGTGCAGGTGCCGGGCCAGGAGCCCGCCGTGCTCCGGCACGCGACGCTGCCGCTGTGGGCCACGTGGGACGCGGACTTCACGCCGCTGCTGGTGGCCATGGCCTCCGACGTCGACAACACCGCGACCTGGTCGTCCGCGCTGACGGCGCTGCTCGACGTGTCCGGTGTCGCGGGCGACGTCGAGCCGCTGCGGGCGGTCGTGGCGCGGCTGCTGGCGGCGGGCGACCGGTTCGACGCGGACGCCGACCGCGACCTGCCCGCCCGGCAGCGGATCGGCGTGCTGACCCGGCTGGTGGTGGACCGCAGGCGGTCGGCCGTGCTGCGGGACGCGGCGACGGCGCTGTCGCGGGACCTGGCGGGCACACCGGAGCACCGGGGGTCGGCCGTGGCGCTCGCCGTGGCGGCGGTGCCGTGGGACGACGACCCGCTGCCGGGGCTGCGCGAGGTCGCCGGGCTCGCCGACCGGCCGGTGCTCGCCGAGCGGGCGCGGGTCGAGCTGTCCGGGCAGGTGGACGCCGCGGTGCGCCGCCTGCCGCGCGCCCGCGTCCGGGAGGTCGCCGAGGCGTTGGCGGTCGGGGGGCCTGCGGCGGCCGGGCTCGCGCTGGCGATCACGTCGGTCGCCGGGCCCGACACCGGCTGGCCGGAGCACTGGCGGGCGCTGCTGCGCGCGCTGCGCCGCCACGAGGACCCGGACGTGCGCCTGGCCGCGCTGGACACGGTCACGGCGGCTGAGTGACCCGCCACCCCGGTGGCCGTCCACCGCGGATGGCCACCGGGGTGGCCGCTCAGGCCGTGCTCACCAGCAGGTGCCCCTTCGACGTCAGCACGTGCCGCACCGTGTTCCCCCGACGCGTGCTGGCGACCAGACCCGCGTTGCGCAGCACCGTCGTGTGCTCACTCGCACTGGCGCCCGACAGGTCCAGGAGCCGACCGATCTCACCGGTCGACCGGGACGTCGTGAGCACCTGCATCACCCGCGCCCGCGTCCGCCCCACCAACGCCACCAGACCGGGCGACGGCTCACGACGGGTGACGAGGGTCGGGTAGACCAGCACCGGGTCCAGTTCCGGGTCCGCCAGCGTCACCGGCGTGCGGCGGCAGAAGTGCGACGGCACCAGGAGCAGGCCTCGTCCCCGCAGGTACAGGTCCTGGTCGCACGGGTAGGGCGCCTGGAGCACAGGTGCCCGCCACTGCACGCCGGGTGCCAGGCCGTCCAGCGCGTCGTCCGCCTCGTGCCGCGGCACGGCCCTGGCGTCCGCGACGACCGGGGGCCCGAGGTCCGCGAGGTGCGGTCCGACCACGAGGTCGTGGTACCGGCGCAGGGCCGCGACCACGGCCGCGAGCTGCCGGGACCCGCCCTCGGCCAGGTCCCGCACCCACACCGGCAGCCGGACGCCTTCCGCCAGCGCGGTCAGGTCGCCCCGCACGCGGCGCCTCGGTGTGCGCAGCACCGCGTCCAGGCCCTGCTCCAGGGTCGAGCAGCCGGTCGGCGTCAGGAAGTCCGGTGTGTAGCCGTGCGGCGGCACGAGCGCGAGCAGCTTCGTGATCACGACCATCTGGCCGGACGACCGCACGGCCCGGCGGGCGCGGCGCTGCCACCCCACCAGGTCCGGATCGGGTCCGCGGTGCTGCCACTGGTGCAGGCTCAGCACCGCTTCCCAGAGCGGGTCGGGCGCCCCGGCCAGCCTGACCCTGCCCAGGTCGTCGGCGGAGAAGTGGATTCGGAGCACGGTTCCCCCCGGAGGCGTGATCGTGCCCGCGCCGCGCTCGACGAGGGCGCGCGACGAGTACACAGGACGGGGCCCGGAAAAACTCCTCACCACGCCGGGGCGTTCCGGGAAACCTCCTCACCACGCTCGTTCGGCCTAGCCCGAAAGTGCGTGAGGGGACCGCCCCGGCTGATTACCGTGAAGGGCGCATCGGGCCGCGGGCGCGGTCCGCGCGGTGTCGGACGTCATCGCGGCGCTCAAGGGGGGTGATGTCGCCCGCGTGCCCACCGACCGGGTGCGCAGGCGACGTCCCGAGCAGCGGCGTCACCCTGCACGGCACGCACCGGGCGGCGCGGCGCGGCACGAGCCGCCGGGTGGCCGTCCACAGTGGACCGCCACCCGGCGCACCGCTCGTGCGCTGTCCTGAACAGGACATTTCCTTGACGCTTAACGCAAACGAGCCCTAGCCTCAAGATGAGAGCGCTCTCACTTTTTCCCACGGCCACCCACCCCCTGCTCCGGGAGGTCCTGTGCTGAAAGCTGCCGTTCTCACCTCGCTCGTCCTGTCCCTCGTGGTCGTCGTGCCGCCCGAACGGACCACCGCCGCGCCCGCCGACTGCGGCGCCTACTGCGACACCCGCGACCCCGCGCTGCCGTCGAGCGCCCAGCGGTCGGCCACCCGTCCCGACGCCCCCACCCGGCCGACCGGCGGCCCGCCGTCGACCTCACCCGCGGCCCCCGCGGCCTCGGCCGTCGTCTGCAACAGGTTCTGCGACGCCCGCGACCCCGCGCTCGCGCCCACCGACCGGCTGACGCAGACCCTCACCGTCGGCACGCGGCAGATCTCCCTGCACTTCAACGACACCGACGCGATGGGCTGGGCGCGGATCACCCCCGCCGTCCAGGGTGACGCGCTGTGGCTGGACCGGTCGTTCGACGCGGGCGTCAGCTGGGGCTCGGGCTCGCGGCTCGGCGACACGCGCGTCCCCGCCGGGGTCGGCGACTGGCGCACGACGATGTTCAACGTCGACGACTGGGCCAACCTCGGCGTGGGCCTGCTGCGCGCCTGCACCCAGCCGTCGGGGTCGACCGCCGTCGCGTGCACGAGCTGGTACCGGACGACGTGGAACGCGGGCAACCGCCGCACGGCCGCCGCGACCGCGCTGATGGAGCGCTACAACCTCGCCAACGGCCTGTTCGACACGACCGGCTGGTGGAACTCGGCGAACGCCCTCACGGCGATCATCGACAACGCCCGGCTGACCGGGATGGGCAGCTACCGCTACGCCATCGCGCGCACCTACGACCTGAACATCACCGCGTGGGACGGGAACTTCATCAACGCCTACCAGGACGACATCGCGTGGTGGGGCCTGGCGTGGGTCGCCGCCTACGACCTGACCGGCGAGAGCCGCTACCTCAGCACCGCGCGCGTCGGCGCCGACCACATGGCCAAGTTCTGGGACTCGGTGTGCGGCGGCGGGGTGTGGTGGAGCTCCAGCAAGACCTACAAGAACGCCATCGCCAACTCGCTCTACGTCCAGCTCAACGCCGCGCTGCACAACCGGATCCCCGGCGACACCGCGTACCTGTCCCGCGCCAGGGCCGGGTGGACGTGGTTCCAGAACAGCGGGATGATCAACAGCGCCAACCTGGTCAACGACGGCCTCACCCTCGGCACGTGCGCCAACAACGGGCAGACGCCGTGGAGCTACAACCAGGGCGTGCCGCTGGCCGCTCTGGTCGAGCTGCACCGCGCCACCGGGGACGCGAGCCTGCTCACCAGGGCCCGCGCGCTCGCGAACGCGTCCACCACCAACGCCGCGCTCAACCCCGGCGGCATCCTGTTCGACAACGGCGGCGGCGGGGACGTCCCGTCGTTCAAGGGCGTCTACGCGCGCGGGCTGGCGGCGTTGAACCGGGTGCTGGCCGACCGGCCGTACACCGCGTACCTGCAACGGCAGGCCGACTCGGCGTACGCGCGGGACCGGTCCAGCAGCGACTCCTACGACCAGCCCTGGGCGGGCCCGTTCCAGCGCAGCGACGCCGCACGGCAGCACAGCGCCGTCGACCTGATGAACGCGGCCGGGTAGCGCGGGTACGGTGGTTCGATGACGATCTACGAACTCGGTGCGGTCATCGCCGAGCGCGACCTGGAGAGCACCGCCGAGAACGGCGCGCGCGGCACCGTGACGATCAGGGTGGGCACGCCGCACCCCGATCCGCTGAGCAGCAACGGTGACTGGTGCTGCCCGCACCAGATCCTCGGTCTCGGCGACGACGCGGTCGGGGCGTCCTTCGGCGTCGACTCCCTCCAGGCGCTGCTGCTGAGCGTCTTCGGCCTGCGGGTGGAGCTGGCCGCGCGGGCGGAACGGGCGGGGGTGTCGCTGGACTGGTTCGGGATGACCGAGTTCGGTCTGACGGTCGCCCCGGACGTCGCCGGGCTCACCAGGTCCTGATCAGGACGGCCGCCGCGGCCCCGACCGGGTCGCGGCGGCCGGACCGCGTCAGCCGTGGACCGGTCGCGGTCGGTCCCGGTGCGACACCGCCGCGCCGTCCACGATGTCCCGGAGCTGGGACCTGGCGGTGATGCCCAGCTTCGGGAAGCTCCGGTACAGGTGCGAGCCGACGGTGCGCGGCGACAGGAACAGGCGTTCGCCGATCTCCCTGTTGGTCAGCCCGCGCGCCGCGAGCCGGATGATCTGCTGCTGCTGGGGCGTGAGGGACGTGAGCGCGTCCGGCGCGGCGGGCGCGGAGTCGACGCCCGCGGCCCGCAGCTCCCCCTGGGCGCGGTCGAGCCACGGGCGGGCGCCCAGGCGGCGGAACACCTCGTTGGCGGCGGTCAGCACCGGACGGGCCTCGGCGATCCGACGGCGGCGGCGCAGCCACTCGCCGTGGTCGAGGAGCACCTGGGCGCGCTCGAACGGCCACTGCTCCCCCAGCGGATCGGCCAGCGCCGTCCGGAAGCGGTCCTCGGCGGCGTCGGGTTCCAGCAGCGCCCGGCCGCGGTGCAGCAGGAGGCGCGTCCGCGCGGACGCGTCGTCCGCCACGCCCTTCTCCGCCCGGTCGAGGATCTCGGCGGCCTCGGCCTCGTGCCCGGTGCGGACCGCCGCCGCGGCGAGTTCGGCCAGCGCGACGTGGGAGAAGTGGTGGTGGACGGGATCGCCGTCGGCGGTGAAGAGCTGCCGGAACCGCTCGTACGCCGTGACGTGGTCGCCGTCGGCGACCGCCGCCATGCCGAGCACCCACCGGGCCCGTGCGCCGACCGCCCTGCTCGTGGCCGGGTCGATCGTGGCCAGCGCGCGGTCCGCCAGGTCGCGTGCCGTGGCGGTGTCCCCGGAGAGCACGACGGCGGAGGCTTCGAGGACCAGGTGCGCCGCGGTGAGGTGCGGGAGGTCGGCACCGGCCGACAACGCTGCCGCGCTCGCGGCCGCCAGCCGCGCCTGGGCCCAGTCGCCGTGGTCGAGGTAGGCCCAGCCCGCGGAGCAGCCCAGCCCGGTCGGCAGCCGACCCGCGGCACGGCAGCGGTGCAGCGCGTCGTCGTAGATCCGCACGGCGAGCGCGGTCTCGTCGAGCAGCCACGCCATCGCGCCGAGCGAGGTGAGCACGGCCGGGTCGTCGCCCGCGCGGGCGACCAGGTCGGGGATGCGCGCGGCCAGCTCGGCCCGGTTCTCGCGGGGGTCGACGACCGCCGCCGTCCACGGGTCGCCGCCGGACCGACCGCGCACCAGGTCGCGGTCGTGCTCGGCACCGGAGTAGAAGCTGGTCACGGCCGCCGCCGCGAGTGCCTGCACGGTCAGCGACGGCTGGTCGGCCGCGCGCATCAGCAGCTCCATCGCCCTGGCGTGGCGGGAGGTCAGCGTGAGGACCTGGCCGACCCTCAGCTCGGCCGTGGCGACCAGGAAGGGGTCGTCGGTGAGGTGGGTCGCCGCCGTCGCGAGCTGCTCGACCCACCGCGCCTGGCCGGTGCCGACGGCGGCGCCCGCGGCGAGCACCAGCCGCCGGGCCCGGTCGTCGGGGTCGGGGCTCAGCTCGGCCGCCCGTTCGAGCGCGCCCGCGGCGGCGGCGTGACCGCCCCGGCACCGGGCGCGGCTCGCGGTCGCCTCCAGCTCGGCGGCCACGGCCTCGTCGGGTCCGGTGGCGGCGGCGGCCAGGTGCCAGGCCCGCCGGTCCGGTTCGGCGGCGAGCAGGGCGGCGAGCGCGCGGTGGGCCTCCGACCGCGCCGCGAGCGGTGCCGAGTGGTAGATCGCCGACCGCAGGAGCGGGTGCCGGAAGCGGACCCGGCCGCCGCCCAGCCGCACCAGCCCCGCCGCCTCGGCCGGTGCCAGCTCGGTGGCGAGGGTGTGCGCGACGAGGTCGGCCGTGTCCGCCGCGACCAGCAGCAACGCGCTCCGCGTCGCCTCGGGCAGCCGGTCGAGGTCGGCGGTGTAGATCCGTTCGAGCCGCTCGGTCAGCGGCAGGATGTCGTCGTCGGCGCACCCGGCCCTGGCGAGTTCGACGAGCGCGAGCGGGTTGCCCGCGGCCTGCGCCAGCACCCGTGGGCGGAGCGCGCCGGTCGGCGGCGACGGCTGGGCGTCGAGCAGGGCCGCCGCCGCGAGCGGGTCGAGCGGACCGAGCGCCAGGAGCGGGAAGCCGGGGAACTCGGCCTCGTCCCGCGCGCCGACGAGCACGGCCAGCGGCTCGTCGCCGATGCGCCGGGCGACGAACGCCAGCACGTCGCGCGACCCCTCGTCGACCCACCGCACGTCGTCCACCACGACGAGCACCGGGACGCGGTCGCTCAGCTCCGACAGCAGCGCGAGGACGGCGACACCGATGATCAGCCGGTCCGGCGGGCCGGCGTCCCCGCCGAGGCCGATCGCGCCGAGCAGCGCCGACCGCTGGCGCTCGGGCAGCTCGTCGGCCTCGCGGAGCACCGGGCGCAGGAGCTGGTGCAGCCCGGAGAACGGCAGGGTCGCCTCGCCGCGCGCCCCGGTCAGCCGCAGCACCGCGCGGTCGGCCGACGCGGCGTCCGCGGCGGCGTCGAGCAGCGTGCTCACGCCCGTCCCCGGCTCACCCGCGACGACCAGGACCCCGCTGGTCAACCCCGTGACGGAGGCGATCTCGGCCTCCCGGCCCGCTGTCCTCACCGGGTCGACTGTATCGGCGACCGCAGTCACGTGACCGATACCCCGCGGCACGTCCTGGCGGCCAGGCTCGACGGCATGGACACCATCACCCTCGGCGACGTCGAGATCACCCGCGTCGTCGAACAACCCCCTGCCGGACTGCCGCGCGAGTTCGTGTTCCCGGACGTGCCGCGGCGGGACTGGGAGGCCAACGCGACCTGGCTCGCGCCCGACCACTGGCGGCCGGAGCAGGACGAGGTGCTGGCCGTCATGCAGACCTGGCTGGTGCGCAGCGGGGGCAGGACGATCCTCGTCGACACCGGCGTCGGCAACGGCAAGGAACGGCCGTACATGCCGTTCTTCGCGCACCTGGACACGGACTTCCTGCACAACCTCGCCCGCGCGGGCGTCCAGCCGGAGGACGTGGACGTCGTGGTGAACACGCACCTGCACGGCGACCACGTCGGCTGGAACACCCGCCTCGACGGGTCGGCGTGGGTGCCGACGTTCCCCAACGCCCGCTACCTGCTGGCCCGCGCCGACTTCGACTACTGGAACCCCCTGAACGAGCACCGGACCCGATCGGGGCGCAAGATGCAGAACGTGTTCGAGGACAGCGTCGCACCGGTGCACGAGGCGGGGCTGGTCACGCTCTGGGAGGACTCGTACGTCCTCGACGACGCGCTGCGGATCGACCCGGCGCCGGGGCACACCCCCGGCTCCTCGGTGCTCACCCTGACCTCGGGCACGGACCGCGCCGTGTTCGTCGGCGACCTGCTGCACAGCCCGCTCCAGTTCGTCTCGCCCGACCGCTGCCCGTCCTTCGACGAGGACGAGGCGGCGGCCACGGCCACCCGCAGGCGGGTGCTCGGCTGGGCGGCCGACCACAACGCGCTCGTGCTGCCCGCGCACCTGGCCGGGTCGGGCGCGGCGGAGATCCGCAGGGACGGCGACAGGTTCGCGGTCGAGGAATGGGCGGCGTTCGCGTGAAGGTCTCCACCACCTCCGGTGTCGTGTCCAGCGGCACCACCGTGTTCCACGGCATCCCCTACGCCGCGCCGCCGGTCGGCGCGGGCCGGTTCGCCGCGCCCGCTCCACCCCGGCCGTGGACGGGGGTGCGGGACGCGAGCGCGCCGGGCCCGTCCGCGCCCGCGCCCGACCGCCGCTGGTTCGGCAGGACCGACATGGGCCCGTTCATGGGGGTCGACCGGGTGACCGGCGACGACCACCTCACGGTCACCGTGTCCACGCCGTCCACGACCGGGTCGGCGCCGGTCGTGGTGTTCGTGCACGGCGGCGGGTTCCTGTCCGGCACGGGCAGCGCCCCGGCCTACGACGGGTCCGCGTTCACCCGCGACGGCGTCGTCCTGGTGACCCTGAACTACCGCCTCGGTGCTCCGGGGTGGCTCAGCCTGCCCGGAGCACCGGACAACCGCGGCGCGCTCGACGTGCTCGCCGCGCTGGGCTGGGTCCGCGACAACGTCGCGGCCTTCGGCGGCGACCCCGGTCGGGTCACGCTGGTCGGGCAGTCCGCCGGGGCCATGATCGTCGGCTCGCTGGTCGTGGACCCGGCCGCGCGCGGCCTGTTCCACCGCGCGATCAGCCAGAGCGGCGGACTCGTCGAGCTTCCCCCCGAGACCGCGGCGAGGACCGCGGCCGACCTCGCCGACGCCCTCGGGATCGCCCCGACGCGCGCGGCCTTCGCCGACGTGCCGGACGCCGTCCTGGTCGACGCCGTGAGCGGGCTCCGCCCCGCGGGCGCGGCCGGGGTGACGCCGTTCGGGACCGTGCGCACCGCGAACCGGGTGGCGGGCGCCGTGGACCTGCTGGTGGGCACCAACACCGAGGAGTCGAGGCTGTACCAGGACCCGTCCCGGTCCGCGGCGATCGACGGGGTGCTCGACGCGGGCAGGCGCGCGCTCGTGGAGGCCCACGGGGCCGCGCTCACCTACGACTTCGACTGGCGGGGCGGGCCCTACGGCGCCTGCCACGGCGTTGAGGTGCCGTTCGTGTTCGAGACCACCCACCTGCCCGCGCTGCGCGGACCGGACGGCCTGCTCGGGCCGGACGTGCCGCCGTCGCTGGCGGCGGAGGTGCACGGCGCGTGGGTCCGGTTCGCCGCCACCGGCGATCCGGGGTGGACCGGCCACCACCGCTTCACCGCGTAGCGGGTGCCGCGCCGGTGGTCGACCAGCGACCGCCGGCGTCCCGTGCCGCCGGGTGCTACGCCCCGGCTCCTCCCCCGAGCGACTCCTGCCAGAGGTCCGAGCAGGTGCGCGAGTCCTCCACCAGCTCGTCGCAGAAGGCCGCGACGTCGGCGCCGACGAGGTCGAGGACTGCCCTGCCCGTCGCCGCGCCCTCCTCGAAGAAGTCGACGATCCCCGACAGCAGGTCGCCCTCGGTCAGCGCGACCGGCCCGACCTTGAAGCAGTAGCGCTGGATCTCCTGGTAGACGATCTGGTGGTCCCTCGGGAGCGCCTTGGCCCTGGCCACGTGCGCCCGCCACTGCTTCTTGCCCTCGATGATGTCCCGGATACCCACGTCACCCTCCTGCCCGGCGCAGTTTCCGCGCGACGTTCCCGTTCAACTGCTCGCGCCACCGGTCCCGGTGGCTCCTGGCGCCCGCCAGCGCCGCGCAGAAGCCCTCGACGTCCGCGCCCAGCACGTCGTGGACGTCCTGGCCCTCGGCCGCGGTCTCCTCGAACAGCCCCAGGACGCCGTCGAGGATCGGCACCAGGTTGCGGCCGCTGAGGTTCCCGCAGGGGTACAGGGTGACCTTGATCTGCTCCACACCTCCCGGTGCTCGCCGGGCAGAGCGCCCGCCCTGGCCTCGAACTCCGTGAACTCCCTGGTGAGATCGCCGCCCGTGATGGTCTCCCAGAAGGTCATTCCCCGCCCTCCTTGAGCTTGTCGATCCGTGCCGACACGTACTCCCACTTCGCCCAGAACCTCGCGAGTTCGGCGCGCCCCGCGTCGTTGAGCGCGTAGAACTTGCGCGGCGGGCCCACACCGGACGGCCTCTTGGTGACCTGGACGAGCCCGTTCCTCTCCAGTCGCAGCAGGATGGTGTAGACCGTTCCCTCCACGACGTCGACGAAGCCGAGTTCGTTCAGCCGACGCGTGATGGCGTACCCGTAGGTCTCCTCGCCGCCGACGATCTCCAGCACGCACCCCTCCAGCGTGCCCTTCAACATCTCCGTCAGGTCCTCCATGGCCCTCCTCCGCGACCTCACTACTGCGTGACACCGAGTACCAGTACACGGTATCACGTAGTAGTGGACGTGCCCAGCGGTCGCCACCTCGGTTGACCGCGCTCTCGACCGTCTTGCACAGTGGGCGCGTGCGGAGGGCGCTGGGCATCCTGACGGTCGTCGCGTGGGCGACGCTGCCGCTGGGCTCCGCGGCGTACGCCCAGCGGCTCCTGCCGACGCTGCTGGTGGGGCTGGTCTTCGCCGTCCTGGCCGTCGTCGGGTTCCGGTTCGTCGAGGGCCGCGGCCGGGCGCTCGCCCTGGGGTACACCGCGGTCCAGCTCGGCCTGGGCTTCGAGCTGTTCTCCCTGTCCGGCGCGGCGGTCGGGTCGGTCCTGCTGCTGGTCGTCCTGGTCGCGCAGAGCGCGCTGCTGCTGCCGCTGCCGGTCGCGGCGGTGGTGGCCGCGGTGATCCCGCTGGTGCACCTGGGGATGGAGTGGGGCGCCGGGCTGCGGGAGGGGCTCGGCACGCTGGCCGTCACGACGTTCACGCTCGTGGTGACCGAGCTGCTGGTGCGGGAGCAGCGCGCCAGGGCCGAACTCGCCGAGGCCAACGAACGGCTGCGCGGGTACGCGGCCCAGGCCGAGCAGCTCGCCACCACGCAGGAGCGCAACCGGGTCGCCCGCGACATCCACGACGGGCTGGGCCACCACCTGACCGTCGTGCAGATGCTGCTCCAAGCCGCGCGCGCGGTGATCCGCACCGCGGACGTCGAGCGGCTCGACGGGATGCTCGCCAAGGCGCAGGACCAGTCGCGGGAAGCGCTGGCCGAGGTGCGCCGCTCGGTCTCCGCGCTGCGCGAGCCCCGGCCCGCGCCGCTGGTGGACGCCCTGCGCGCGTTGACCCGCGAGGCGGGGGTGCCCACCGGGCTGGAGGTGCGCGGCGAGGCGAGGGTGATGCGGGCCGAGGTCGAGGAGTCGCTGTTCCGGGCGGCCCAGGAGGGGCTGACCAACGTCCGCAAGCACGCGGAGGCGTCGGCGGCGAGCGTCGTGCTCGACTTCGGCCGCGACGACCTCGTCCGGCTGGAGGTCCGCGACGACGGCCGGGGGCTGCCCGAGCACCCCGGCACCGGGTTCGGGCTGCTCGGGTTGCGCGAGCGGCTGGCCGACCTCGGCGGGCGGGTGTCGGTCGACCCCGGCCCCGGATCGGGCGTGGCGCTGACCGTGGAGGTGCCGGGGTGAGCGCGCCGGGGTCCGCCGTCCGGGTCCTGATCGTCGACGACCAGGCCCTGTTCCGGGAGGCGCTGGCGACGCTGCTGGAGGTGCAGCCGGAGATCGAGGTGGTCGGCGAGGCGGGCGACGGCGAGCAGGCCGTCCGGTTGGCCGCCGACCTGCGGCCCGATGTCGTCCTGATGGACCTGCGGATGCCCGTGCTGGACGGGATCGCGGCCACCACCCGGCTGCGCGCCGAGCAGCCGGGCGTGCGGGTGCTGGCGCTGACGACGTTCGACGACGACGCGGACGTGTTCGCGGCGCTGCGGGCGGGCGCGGTCGGCTACCTGCTCAAGGACGTGTCCTCCGCGCGGCTGGTGGAGGCGCTGGTCGCCGCCCGGCGCGGCGAGTCGGTGCTCCAGCCGTCGGTGGCGGCCAAGCTCGTGGCCAGGGTGGCGCGGATGCCGCACGAGGACGCCCCGCCCGCCCGGCAGCCGCTGGTGGTCCCGCTGTCGGAGCGCGAGCTCGACGTGGTGCGGCTGCTGTCGGAGGGCAACAGCAACCGCGAGATCGCCGGACGGCTGTTCCTGGCCGAGGGCACGGTGAAGAACCTCGTCACGAGCGTGCTGGCCAAGCTCCAGGTGCGCGACCGCACCCAGGCGGCGCTGCGGGCCAGGGACCTCGGCCTGCTCTGACCGACGGGTCACATGACCCCGGACATGACCTCCGGCACCTGACCGCGCCCGCCGCGCGGCAGAGGATCCGTTGCACGGCAACGATCCGAAGGAGTCCCGATGAGTACCGAACGCACCCCCGGAACCCGGCGGGCCCGCCCCGCGGCGCGCTTCGCCCTGCACTACCTGGAGATGGTGGTCGCCATGGTCGTGGGCATGGTGGTCCTGGAGCCGGTCTGGTCGTTCGTCTGGCCCGGCCTGCCCGGTGTCGTCACCGCGCACGTGCTGGTGATGGCGACCGACATGGCCGCGGGGATGGCGCTGTGGATGAGGATCCGCCGCCACTCCTGGCCGGGCATCGCCGAGATGGCGGCCGCGATGTACGTGCCGTTCCTGGTCCTGCTGCCGTTCTTCTGGGCCGGGCTGCTGTCGGCGTCCGCCCTGTCGACGGCGGGGCACGTGCTGATGCTGCCCGCGATGCTCGTGGCGATGCTGCGGCGCGGGCACGAGTACGGGTGCTGACCGTGGCCCGCCTGCCGGCCCTCGCGCTGGTCCTGCCCGTGGCGCTCGGGGCCGTCACCGCCTCCTCGGCGTTCGGCGCCCTCAACGCCCCTCGGGCGGACGGCGCGACGGCCGCGCCCCCGCCGCGACCGCACGACCCCGCCAAGCCGACCGCGGTGGTCGTGCTGGGCGACCGGGGCGCCGTCGTGTCCGACGTGCTGGCCCCGTACGAGGTGCTGGCCTCGACCGGCGCGGTCAACCTCTGCGCGGTCGCGCCGCCCGCTCCCGCTGACCGGCGGGCTCGGCCTCGTGCCGGACCTCACCTCCGACGAGCTGGACCGGCCGCTCGGCGACCGGGCGCCGGACGTGGTCGTCGTGCCCGCCCTTCCCGACGTCGACGCGAGCACGGTCGAGCCGGTCACCGACTGGCCGCGCCGCGCCCCCGCGCGGTGGTCGGCGAAGGTCCTGGAGCACCCGGTCGACCACCTGGACCTCACCGGCCCGGCGTGGCCCTGGACGCCCTCGCTCCGGCCGCTGGGGCTGGCCGTCCTCGGTGTGCTCGTCGCGCTCGGGCTGCTCCGGTGGCGCACCACATCGGTCACGAAACGCGCGAGGTCCGGTCGCAGCGGACCGCCCACCCCCGCCGCTAGCGTCGGTGCGTGACCTGGAACCGCAGGTCAGGGACGTGAGGGTGGAGAAACGATGAGCACCGAGCAGCTCGAACGACAGCGGGTCGCACCGGGGCGGGACCCCGCTCCCGACCGGCGGCGGTGGGTCTGGCTGGGGGTCGGCGCCGTGCTGTGGCTCTTCGCCGTGCACGGCCGGTTCGACGTCCCCGTGGCGGCGTGGCTGTTCCCGGTGTTCCTCCTGCGGTTCACCCGCGCGGGCCGCCCCGCGGCGGCTCTGCCCGCGGTGTGGCTGGCGTCGGTCGCGGCGGGGGTGTTCTGGGCGGTGGAGACGGCGGTGCCGATGACGGCGACCACCCTCGTGGGGCTGGTCGCGCTCAGCACCGTGACGGCCCTGCCGTACGCGCTGGACCGGCTCGTCGCGCCGAGGGCCCGCCGGGTGACCGCGCTGCTGCTGTTCCCGGCGGCGGTCGCCGCGACCGAGTTCCTGATGACGGCGATCAGCCCGTTCGGCGCGGCGTACGGCGTGCTCGCCCCGACCCAGCACGGGTCGCTCGCGCTGCTCCAGCTCACCGGGGTGACGGGCCTGTACGGCGTCGCGTTCCTCGTCGGCTGGGGCGCGACCGTCGCCAACGACGTGTGGGAGCGCTCGGTGGACCGGCGGGTCGTCGGCGCCTACGGGCTCGTGCTCGCGCTCGTGCTGATCGGCGGCGGAGCGGTGCTCGCGACCCCCGCTCCGGGCGGGACGGTCCGGGTGGCGGGGATCAGCCCGGACACCGCGGTCACCGAGGAGCTGCGGGACCTGATCGGCGAGGAGTTCACCCCGCGGGGCGTCGTCGACCGGGACCCGGCGCAGGTGCGGCCCGCGTTCGAGGAGGTCACCGCGAACCTGTTCGCCAGGACGCGGGAGGCGGCACGGGCGGGCGCGGAGATCGTGCTCTGGTCGGAGCAGGCGGCGAACGTGCTGGCGGCCGACGAGGAGGCGTTCCTGGCCGAGGCCTCCAGGACCGCGCGGGAGGAGCGCGTCTACCTCCAGGTCGCGGTGTACCTGTACCTGCCGCAGGCCCCGCACGCGGCGAACCGGACGCACCTGTTCGACCCGACCGGCACGCGGGTGTGGACCTACGACAAGGCGCGCCCCATCCCCGGCCTGGAGGGCTACCCCGGTGGCGACGGCGTGGTGCCGGTGGTCGACACGCCCCACGGGCGGCTGGCCACGCTCACCTGCTTCGACGCCGACTTCCCGGCCCTGGCCCGCGTGGACGCCGACATCCTGCTCGTGCCCGCGCGGGACTGGGCCGAGGTCGGCGCGGTGCACAGCCAGAAGGCCGCTCTGCGGGCCGTGGAGAACGGCTACTCGGTGGTCCGCCAGGCGGAGTTCGGCACGTCCGGCGCGGTCGACCAGCGCGGCCGGGTGCTCACCGCCCACGACCACGCGCGTTCCGACACCCACGTCGTGCACTCCGACGTGCCGACGCGGCGGGTCACGACCGTCCACGGCGTCGTCGGCGACCTGTTCGCCTGGCTCTGCACGGCCGCCACCGTGCTCATGGCCGGTCTCGCGCGGCGCCGCTCGCGGACCTGACCGCGTACCGCGCCCGGTACTCGCCCGGCGGGCTCCCCACCCACCGGGCGAACGCGCGGCGGAACGCGCTCGGCTCGGAGAACCCCAGCCGCCGGGACAGGTCCTCGACGGACTCGCGACCGCGTCGCAGGCCCGCGACGGCGAGGCCGCGCAGGACGTCCTCCCGGATGCCCTGGAACGACGTGCCCTCCCGCCGCAGGAGGCGGCGCAGGTGCTGGCCGCTGATCGCGAGCCGGGCGGCAGCGGCGTCGACCCGGACGCCGGGGTCCTGCTCGACGATCCGGCGGACGCGGTCGGCGGTCGTGCTCCCGTGGTCGCGGAGCATGATCAGGTCCTCGGGCGACTCGCGCAGGAACGCCTCCAGCGCCGCCTCGTCGCGCACGACCGGCGCGCCGAGGTGGGCGGCGTCGAAGCTCAGCGACGCCGCGGGAGCGCCGAACGCCGCCGCCACCCCGAAGACGTGGTCGTACTCGGCGCTGTGCGCGGGTTCGGCGAACGGGAACGCGAGTCCGGTCAGGACGATCCGCCGCCCGACCAGCCACCCCGCGAACCGGTGCGCGAACGCGAGCACCGCCTCCAGCGCCACCGGTTCGTCCACCACGTCCTGCTCGGACGCGAACTCGACCCGGCACACCCCGCCGTCCACCACCAGCCTGCCGCGCGTGTACCCCGTGGTGAGCGCGGCGAACTCGACCACGCGGCCCAGCGCCGCGCGCAGGTCCGGTGCGTGCACCACCGCCAGCGCGATCAGGCGGACGGTGCCGAGCGGGACCGGTCGCGGACCAAGACCGAGCAGTTCGTCGCCGGTGAGCCGCCACAGCGACCGCACCAGCGCGACCACCCGGTCGCAGTCCACCCGCGACGCCGCGGCGTCGACGCCGACCTCGCGCAGCACCCGGCGGACGTCGACCCCACCCGTCGCGAGCGCGGGGCGGACGAACTCGATCGAGACACCGGAGACGGCCACCCCCTCAGCGTGCCATCCCCCCGACCGGCGACACGGGGCGCCTGCTGCGGCACGATGTGATCAGCACCGCCCGCGCCGCCGCGCTGTCGTGGAAGGGACGTTCCGCATGCGCACCGCACACCGGTTGCTGTCGATGGCGTTGACCCTGCTCATCGCGCTCACCCTGGTGCCGTCACCGGCGTCGGCGGTCCCGGCCGTCAAGAAGAAAGGGGTGAGCGCCGCCAACTTCGCGGGTGTCACGACCGCGCTCAGCGACGTCGGCGCGGGCTGGTTCTACACCTGGGCGTCGGACAAGCAGGGCATCGCCAACCCGGCGGGCACGGAGTTCGTGCCGATGATCTGGGGCGCGGGCGCGGTGAACCCGACCCAGCTCAACCAGGCGAAGTCCCTGGGCACCACGCTGCTCGCGTTCAACGAGCCCGACCTGGGCGGCCAGGCGAACATGACCGTCGACCACGCCCTCCAGCTGTGGCCGCAGCTCCAGGGCACCGGCATGAGGCTCGGAGCGCCCGCCGTGGCCTACGGCGGCGACACGCCGGGCGGCTGGCTCGACCGGTTCCTCGGCGGTGCGTCCGCCCGCGGCTACCGCGTCGACTTCATCCCGCTGCACTGGTACGGCAGCGACTTCTCGGCGGCGGCCGTCGACCACCTGCGGAGCTACCTCCAGAACGTGCACAACCGCTACCGCAAGCCGATCTGGCTCACGGAGTACGCGCTGATCGACTTCACCACCGGCACGCCGCGCTACCCCTCGTCCGACCAGCAGGCGGCGTTCGCGAAGAACTCCGCGGCGATGATGCAGGGACTGTCGTTCGTGGAGCGCTACTCGTGGTTCACGCTGTCCACCACGACGCACCGCACGGGCCTGTACACCGGCACCACGCCCAACGCGACGGGCGTCGCCTACCGCTCGGTGGGCTGACCGGAACCCCTGTTCCCGCACGGGGTGCGGGAACAGGGGTTCCACCGCCGGTCAGCGGGTGGCGCGCAGCATCGGCCGGAACGAGTCGCGGTACGCCCACGCGAGCCCGACCTCCAGCGCCGCCACCACCGCGGCGGTGGTCAGACCCGTGGGCGCGAGGAAGACGTGGAACGCGACGATGTTGACCACCACGGGCGCGAGCAGCGCCAACGCGAGCGGGACGAACCTGTTGGCCAGCAGCAGGATCCCGCTCACGAGCTGGACGCCCATCGCCAGCGGCATCAGGTACCCGGTCTGCGCCAGCGCCACGCTGAAGGCCACGGCCCCGTCGGTCATTCCCGACGTGTCCTGCGGCAGGAAACCCACGAAACCGTTGAGGCCCGTGACGGAGAACAGCAGACCCAGCACCACGCGGCCCGCGGCGGGCAGGTGGCGGAGAGCGGTGGTGCGCCGAGCGGTCGTGGTGGTCGTGGCGGTCATGGTGGTTCCTCCCCGGTTCCGCCAGGCTCGTGGTGCCTGGCCCTACCCCCGCGTCGAACGGGAGGGGGCCGGATCGACACGCCACCGGAACTTTCTCCCGACATTTTCCCACCGCGTTCCCGCCGAGCCTCCCGTCCCGTCCCGCCCGCGGGCTCCACTACCATCGCCGCACCGTCAGTCAGCCGGACCGGGAGTGGCACGTGGGGGAGCAGGGCAGGCTGATCGCCGGGCGCTACGAGCTGCGGGAGCAGCTCGGCGCCGGAGCCATGGGCGTGGTGTGGCTCGCGGGTGACCTGAAGCTCGAACGCGTCGTGGCCGTGAAGGAACTCCTGCTGCCCCCGCACCTCGACGCCGAGGCCGTCCAGCAGGCCCGGCGGCGCGCCCAGCGCGAGGGGCGCATCGCCGCGCGGCTGCACCACCCCAACGCCGTCACCGTCCACGACGTGGTCGAGCACGACGGCCAGCCCTGGCTGATCATGGAGTACCTGCCGTCCCAGAGCCTCGCGGCGGTGCTCGCGGAACGCGGGTCGCTGCCGGTCGGCGACGTGGTGCGGATCGGCAAGCAGGTGGCCGACGCGCTGGCCGCGGCGCACCGGGTGTCCGTGGTGCACCGCGACGTCAAGCCGGGCAACGTCCTGCTCGGCGCCGAGGGCGCGGTGAAGATCACCGACTTCGGCGTCTCCCGCGCGCTGGACGACACCACCGCGACCGCCACCGGGCAGTACGCGGGCACCCCGGCGTTCTTCGCCCCCGAGGTCGCCAGGGGCCAGGAGGCCGGATACCCGTCGGACGTGTTCTCGCTCGGCGCCACGCTCTACAACGCCGTCGAGGGCGTGCCGCCGTTCGGGATCTCCGACAACTCGATCGCCCAGCTCTACCGAGCGGCCGCGGGCACGATCCGGCCGCCGGAACGCGCCGGGGCGCTGGCCCCGCTGCTGGCCGGGCTGCTCGCCCTGGACCCCCGCGCCAGGCCGACGATGGCCGAGACCGCCGAGGCCCTCGACGCCGTGGCCAGGACGACGGCGCCCACGCCGACGCTGGTGGTGGACCTGCGCGACCGGTCCACCTCGACCTTCACCCTGCCGCCGAGGTCCGCCGCGGACGAGCGCCGGAGCCGCCGCCGGGCCGCCGCCGGTCTCGTGACCGCGCTGCTGGTCCTGGTCGGGGTCGTCGGCGGCGCGTTCCTCCACGCCAACCGGGACGGGCGGTCCGAGGCGTCCACTCCCCCGCCCGGCACGTCGTCCAGCCGGTCGGCGCCGACGTCCAGCTCGGCGCCGCGGCCCGCGACGGCCACCGCGGCACCGCTGGTCGTGGACGCGTCGGGCAAGTGCCTCGACGTGCCGGGGAACGCGACGGACAACGGCACCGCGGTCACCGTCTTCGACTGCAACGGCGGCGACAACCAGCGGTGGGCGCCGACGGTGGCGGGCGAGCTGCGGGTGTACGGCGGCACCAAGTGCCTGGACGCCCGTCTGGCGGGCACCGAGCCGGGCACGAGCGTCGACGTCCACGACTGCAACGGCGGGCCCAACCAGAGGTGGACCCTCAACGAGGACCGGACCATCACCGGTGCGCAGTCGGGCCTGTGCCTGGACGTCCTCGGCTCGGGCACCGAGTTCGGCACCCCCGTCGTGCTGTGGAACTGCTCCGGGGGCGCCAACCAGAGGTGGCAGCGGGGCTGAACCCGAACGGGTTCGCCCGACAACCGATCCGAAGTGCCCGCCACCGCGAACGTCCGGTGATGGAGCACTCCGAGCCCGGTCGCGCACCGAAGCCGTCCGGCGGGCCACCGCTGGTGAGCGGCCCGCTGCCCCAGGCCGTGTCCCGGCTGATCAGCGAGGTCCAGGACGTGCTGGCGCTGGTCCTCCTGCCCTGGGAACGCGACCTGAGCACCCACCCCAGCCCGTGGTCGGTCCGCACGGGGGTGCGCCGGCACCTGGCCGCCGCCGTGCACCCCGACGTGCTGACCGACGTGCTGCTGGTGGTGGAGGAACTGGTCGAGAACGCCTACCAGCACACCGGGAGCGCGCGCAGGCTCCGCGTCGACCGCGAGGGGTGCGCCGTGCGGGTCGAGGTCACCGACGGCGATCCCGCCGAACCGGTGCTGCACCTCGCGCACCCCGTCGGCCCGCACCACCACGGCGTCCTGCTCGTCCACGAGCTGTGCCACGAGTGGGGTGTGCGCCCCGCCACCGACGGCGGACCGGGCAAGACCGTGTGGGGCGTGCTCCGCGAGCACCCCGAGTGCTGACGCGTCACCCGTGCAGGGTCAGGCGCACCGTCGGGCTGTCGCCCTCCTCCAGCCCCTCGGCCCGGCGCACCGCCGCCTTCACCGGCACGACGTAGCGACCGTCCTTGGGGAACAGCGACGTCGTCCACCGGGTCTCCCCGATCCGGGCGGCGACGGGGATCATGCCCCAGCCGTAGCTCACGGCCGACGACTCGGCCTGGATGAGGACGCAGTCCTCCTCCGGCACGGTGATGAAGTACCACGGCGCGGGACCGCGCCAGAACCACAGCTCACCGTCGAACTCGAACTCCACCGACCACTCTCCTCAGCAGACCGCGCGGGACGACGGTACCGACCCGCTCACCCGAGCTGGACGCCCACGATGCAGGCGTCGTCGTCGGTGTCGGACTCGCTGCGGACGAGCAGGTCGTCCAACCGCTGCTCCAGCGACCCGGTGAACGCCGCGGACGTGGTGAGCAGCCACCGGACGCACTCGTCCAGGTCCTGGTCCCGGCGCTCGATCAACCCGTCGGTGTAGAGCAGGAGGGTGTCCTCCGGCCGCAGTTCCACCCGCCGCTCCTCGTAGTCGGCCTCCGCGAGCGCGCCGAGCATGACCCCGTGCGGCACGGGCAGGGCGGTCGCCTCCCCGTCGCGGACCAGCACCGGCGGCGGGTGGCCCGCGCGGGCCCACCTCAGCACCCCGGCGGCCGGGTCGTACAGCCCGCAGACGGCCGTGGCGAAGATGTGGTCGGTCAGGTGGTGGGCGACGAGGTTGAGCCACGTCAGGAGCTGGGCGGGACCGGCGCCGGTCGCGGCGAGGCCGCGCAGCGCGTTGCGCAGCACGACCATCCCGGTCGCGCTCTTGATGCCGTGGCCGGTGATGTCGCCGACGGACACGAGGATCTGCTTGGACGGCAGGACGGCGGCGTCGTACCAGTCGCCGCCGACGAGGTGCTCGATCTCGGCGGGCCGGTAGCGGGCGGCGATGCGCAGGTCGAAGGCGTCGATCGTCGGCTGGGCGGGCGGCATGATCGCCCGCTGGAGCCGCAGCGCCAACCGGTTCTGCTCGGCGGCCTGCTGCTCGGAGTGGGCGAGCTGGTCGCGGGTGGCCGACAGCGCCACCTCCGTCCAGTGCTGGGCGGAGGCGTCCTGGTACGCGCCGCGCACGACCGCCACGCGGCCCGCCCGGTCGAGCACGGGTTCGGCGATGACCCTGATGTGGCGGGTGATCCGGTCGGGGCGGCGCAGCCGGAACGCGGTCGACGCGGGCTTGCCGTGGTGCAGCACGGTGCGCAGGAACCCGTGGAGCGCGGCGGCGTCGTCGGGGTGGGCGTGCGCGGGCAGGTCGGCCAGCGGGACCGGTCCGGCCGCGGTGGGCAGCCCGAAGAGCCCGAACAGCTCGCCGTTCCAGGTGATCCGGCCGGAGGCCGTGTCCTGCTCGAAGCCGCCGATGCGGCCGAGGCGCTGGGCGTGGCGCAGCAGGTCGACCAGCAGCGCGGTCTCGTCCCGCACCCGCCACACCAGCAGCACGGAGTCGCCGTGCCTGCTGATGCCGATGTCCGCGGTCACGGTGAGCGGGACCTCCTCGAACCGCGCCGTGAGGACCATCCGCTCGGCCCGGAACGGCTCGCCGGTCGCGTAGACGTGCTCGACGGCGGTGAACAGGCCTTCCCCGGCCTCGGCGAACGGGTACGCCTCCAGCAGCCCGGCCCCGGTGAGGGACTCGCGCGACCGGCCTGCCAGGTCCTGGAAGCGGGGGTTGAGGTGGTGCAGCCGGAAGTCGGCGAGGGCCCCGCCGGTCAGCTCCGGCCGCAGGACCAGCGCCGGGTCCAGGAGCCCGTCGGCCAGGGCCACCAGCTCCGCGAGCCGCGCCGCGTCGTCCTGGCCACCGGCCGTGCCCGCCTCGGCGTCGCTCTCCAGCGCGTGGGCGCACAGCTCCCCCAGCGCCTCCACCTGGCGCCGGACCCGCGGTGGCTGCGGCGGCAGCGGACGTGGCCAGCAGACCTCCAGCACACCGAGGACCCGGCCGCCCACCACGGCGGGCAGGACGACCCGGCCGCCGGCCAGGTGCCGGTGGCCGATCGACGGCAGTCCCGACGCGGCCAGGTCCTCGATCCACACGGCGTCCCGCTCGGCGAGCGCGCGCCGGGCCGCCGTGGCCACGTCGGGCGGCACGGAGCGCCACCCCCCGGTCTCCTCGGCGGTGAAGCCCGCCGCCCCGGCCAGCGCCAGTGAGGAGTCCGCGCCCACCGACCAGATCGCCACCGCGGTGGCGCCCAGCGGGGCGAGCGCGTGGTCCAGCAGCGACCCGGCCACGCTCCAGCCGTCACCCGCGGCGAGGGCTCCGCTCTCGGCGGTGCGCAGCCGCAGGGAGACCGACCCGGACGGCTCCGGCCCGGTGAGCGCGTGGTCGAGGGGTTCCGCCGTGGTGGAGGAGGGCCAGTCCCGCGCCACCTCATCCACGACATCCGCCGCCTGCCCCACCTCCGACCCGGCCAACACCCGGTCGACAAGCTCCGCCGCAGCCGGGGAAAACCGACCCCGCGCCGCCTGGTCGACGACGTCCGCCGCCAGTTCGAGCTGCGACACGCCTGCCCGCGCGGAGAGGTCGGCGAGCTGCCGGGCGGCCTGCGCGGGGCCGCACCCCAGCCGTTCGACCAGGACGCCCCTGGCCAGCTCGACCACCGCCCGCCGGTCGGCCTCGGCCCGCGCCCGGCGGACCTCGGCCGAGAGCCGCTCGACCGCGGCGGCCATCCTGCGCAGCGCCGTCCCCTCGCCCGCGGGCACCTGCCCGTCCACCGGACTCCCTCCGCGCCCGCGGCTCAGGTGTCCAGCCAGCGCTGGATGCACGCCAGCAGGTCGTCCGCGTCCACCGGCTTCGTGACGTAGTCGTTGGCGCCGGACGCCAGGCTCTTCTCGCGGTCACCCGGCATGGCCTTCGCCGTCACGGCGATGATCGGCAGGCTCGCCAGCTCGGGCATGGCCCGGATCGCGGACGTGGCGGCGTAGCCGTCCATCTCCGGCATCATCACGTCCATCAGGATCAGGTCGACGGGCACGGGCCCCGACAGCGCCTCGACGGCCTCCCGGCCGTTCTCGGCGTGCACGACGTCCACGCCGTGCAGCTCCAGGATGCTGCTGAGCGCGAACAGGTTCCGCGCGTCGTCGTCGACGATCAGCACGGTCCGGCCCGCGAGCTTCCCGTCGCGGCGCCGGGGGACGGGGTCGGGCCGTTCCTCGGTGCGCACGAGGGGGAGCACGTCGCCGGGTTCCTCCGCGGTGAGGTGCAGGGCGATGCGCTCGCGGAGTTCGTCCAGGCTGGACAGCAGCTCCAACGGCCTCGTCGCGGTGCGCGACCGGAGCCGTCGCTCCTGGTCCGGGTCGAGGCGGCGGTTGTTGTGCGCCAGCACCGGGACGCCGTGCAGACCGGCGTCGCCGTCCATCGCCTCCAGCAGGTCGAGCGCGACGCCGTCGGACATGTCCAGCTCCAGCACGACGCAGTGGCACGCCCGCGCGGCCAGCGCGGCGGCGGCGTCCCGCGCCCCGACGGCGGTGACGACCTCCACGGGCCCGCGCGGGTCGTGGCTGTCGGCGAGGTCGCCCACGGCGCTCTCGGCGACCAGCGAGAGCAGGCCGCGCGCCCGTTCCTCCACCACCAGCAGCCTGCGCTGGTGGTGCGCGGCCACCTGCCTGCCCGCGAAGCCCGCGGCAGGCCGGGGTTCCGCGGCGCGCGGGTGCGGCGGCGCCTGGAAGTCCGGGCGCGCCACGGGCAGGTACAGGGTGAAGGTGCTCCCCCGGCCCGGTGTGCTCTCGGCCGCGATGGCCCCGCCGAGCAGGTAGGCGATCTCCCGGCTGATCGAGAGCCCCAGGCCGGTCCCGCCGTACTTGCGGCTGGTGGTGCCGTCGGCCTGCTGGAAGGCACCGAAGATCGACTCCAGCTGCTGCTCGGCGATGCCGATGCCGGTGTCGACCACGCGGAACGCGATGGCCGACCCGTGGTGGCGCACCGACGCGGGCAGGTCGGCGGAGTCGACCGGTTCGATGCGCAGCTCGACGCTGCCGGTCTCGGTGAACTTCACCGCGTTCGACAGCAGGTTGCGCAGCACCTGCCGCAGCCGCGAGTCGTCGGTCAGCAGCTCGCCGGGGACGCCGGGGGCGGTGGTCACCTGGAACCCCAGGCTCTTCTGCGTGGTCAACGGCCGGAACGTCACCTCGACGTAGTCGAGCAGCCTGCGCAGCGGCACCTGCTCCGGCGTGATGTCCATCTTGCCCGCCTCGACCTTCGACAGGTCGAGGATGTCGTTGATCAGCTGGAGCAGGTCCGACCCGGCGGAGTGGATGATCTCCGCGTACTCGACCTGCTTGGGGGTGAGGTTGCGGCCGGGGTTCTGGGCGAGCAGCTGGGCCAGGATCAGCAGGCTGTTGAGCGGGGTGCGCAGCTCGTGGCTCATGTTGGCCAGGAACTCCGACTTGTACTTCGACGCCAGCGCGAGCTGCTGGGCGCGGGCCTCCAGCTCCTGGCGGGCCTGCTCGATCTCCAGGTTCTTGGCCTCGATGTCGCGGTTCTGGGTGGCCAGCAGCGCCGCCTTCTCCTCCAGCTCCGCGTTGGAGCGCTGGAGCTCCTCCTGGCGCACCTGGAGTTCCCCCGACCTGGCCTGGAGTTCCGCCGCCAGCCGCTGCGACTCGCCGAGCAGCTCGTCGGTGCGCGCGTTGGCCACGATGGTGTTCACGTTGACGCCGACGGTCTCCATGAGCTGGTCGAGGAAGTCCCGGTGGATGGCGGTGAACCGGTGCACCGACGCCAGCTCGATGACGCCGAGCACCTGGTCCTCCACGACGATGGGCAGCACGACCAGGTTCGCGGGCGCGGCGCGGCCGAGCCCGGAGGACACGGTGACGTACTCCGCGGGCACGTCGTCCACCGCGATCGTGCGGCGGCTGCGCGCGGCCTGGCCGACCAGGGACTGCCCGAAGCGGAACCGGGTGCGGCTGTGGTCGTCCGGGCGGTCGGGGTGGCCGTAGGAGCTGATCAGCCGCAGCTCGGGGTCGTCGGGGCTGTCGTCGGCGAGGTAGAAGCCGCCGTACTGCGCGGACACCAGCGGCGTCAGCTCGTCCATGATCAGCTCGGCGACGACCGCGAGGTCCCGGCGCCCCTGCATCAGCCCGGAGATGCGCGCCAGGTTGGACTTGAGCCAGTCCTGGTCCTGGTTGGCCTTGGTGGTCTCGCGCAGCGACCCCACCATCGAGTTGATGTTGTCCTTCAGCTCGGCGACCTCCCCCGAGGCCTCGACCGTGATGGAGCGGGTCAGGTCGCCCTCGGCGACCGCGCTCGTCACCTCGGCGATGGCCCTGACCTGCCGGGTCAGGTTGCCCGCGAGCCCGTTCACGTTCTCCGTCAGGCGCTTCCACGTGCCCGACACGCCCTCGACCTCGGCCTGACCGCCCAGCCGCCCCTCGCTGCCGACCTCGCGCGCCACGCGGGTGACCTCCGCGGCGAACGCCGAGAGCTGGTCGACCATCGTGTTGATGGTCGTCTTCAGCTCCAGGATCTCGCCGCGCGCGTCGACGTCGATCTTGCGGGTCAGGTCGCCCTGCGCGACGGCGGTCGTCACCTGGGCGATGTTGCGGACCTGGTTGGTCAGGTTGCCCGCCATGAAGTTGACGTTGTCGGTCAGGTCCTTCCACGTGCCCGCCACGTTCGGCACGCGCGCCTGGCCGCCGAGGATGCCCTCGGTGCCGACCTCGCGGGCCACCCGCGTGACCTCGTCGGCGAACGCGGACAGCGTGTCCACCATCGTGTTGATCACGCCCGCGAGCGCGGCGACCTCGCCCTTGGCCTCGACGGTGATCTTCTGCGACAGGTCGCCCCGCGCCACCGCCGTGGCGACCTGGGCGATCGACCGCACCTGGCCGGTCAGGTTGGAGGCCATCACGTTGACGTTGTCCGTCAGGTCCTTCCACGTCCCCGAGACGCCGCGCACGGTGGCCTGCCCACCCAGGTTGCCCTCGGTGCCCACCTCCCGCGACACGCGCGTCACCTCGTCGGCGAACGCCGAGAGCTGGTCCACCATCGTGTTGATGGTCTCCTTCAGCTCCAGGATCTCCCCGCGCGCGTCGACCCGGATCTTCTGCGACAGGTCGCCCCGCGCCACCGCCGTCGTGACCTGGGCGATCGACCGCACCTGCGCGGTCAGGTTGTCGCCCATGACGTTCACCGACTCGGTGAGGTCCTTCCACGTGCCCGACACGCCCTCGACGTCGGCCTGACCGCCCAGCCGGCCCTCGGTGCCGACCTCGCGGGCCACCCGCGTCACCTCGTCGGCGAACGCGGAGAGCTGGTCCACCATGGTGTTGATGGTGTTCTTCAGCTCCAGGATCTCCCCCCGCGCCGTCACGGTGATCTTCTGGCTCAGGTCGCCCCGCGCCACCGCCGTGGCGACCTGGGCGATCGACCGCACCTGCGCGGTCAGGTTGCCCGCCATGAAGTTCACCGAGTCCGTGAGGTCCCGCCAGGTGCCCGAGACGCCCTTCACGTCCGCCTGCCCGCCGAGGATGCCCTCGGTGCCGACCTCGCGGGCCATGCGCGTGACCTCGTCGGCGAAGCTGGAGAGCTGGTCGACCATCGTGTTGATGGTGTTCTTCAGCTCCAGGATCTCCCCCCGCGCCGTCACGGTGATCTTCTGGCTCAGGTCGCCCCGCGCCACCGCCGT
>NZ_DASUSQ010000101.1:0-42850 GCF_036375055.1 Umezawaea sp. | reverse complement strand
CTGGTCCGGCATCGCCGCGTACAGGTCGTGCGGCGCGAAGAACCCGATCGTGTTGTAACCCCAGTAGTTCCGCAGCCCCTTCTCCGCCAACCCGTGGTCGGTGATGAACTGGTGCACCGGCATCAGCTCGATCGCCGTCACACCCAGCTTGGTGAGGTGGTCGATGACCACGGGGTGCGCGATGCCCGCGTAGGTGCCGCGGAGGCGGTGCGGGATGTCCGGGTGGTTCATCGTCAGGCCGCGCACGTGGGCCTCGTAGATCACCGTCTCGTTGTACGGCGTCCTCGGGGCGCGGTCGTTGGACCAGTCGAAGAACGGGTTCACCACGACGGACTTCGGCACGTACGGCGCCGAGTCCTGGTCGTTGCGCTGGTCCGGCTCGCCGAACGGGTAGCCGAACAGCGACTCGTGCCACTCGACGCCGTCGGAGATCGCCTTGGCGTAGGGGTCGATGAGCAGCTTGTTCGGGTTGCAGCGCGGTCCGTGCTCCGGCTCGTACCGGCCGTGCACCCGGTAGCCGTAGTGCTGGCCGGGGCCGACGCCGATCAGGTAGCCGTGGTGGACGAAGCCGTCGACCTCCGGGAGCCTGACGCGGGTCTCCCCGCCCTCCTCGTCGAAGAGGCACAGCTCGACTTCGTCGGCGACCTCCGAGAAGAGTGCGAAGTTGGTGCCGACGCCGTCGTAGGTGGCGCCGAGTGGGTAGGGGGTTCCTGGCCAGGGCCGCAACTAGGTCTCCTCAGCAGGCAACCCGGTCCACCCGGTCGACGGAGGTCGACGGGGAGGGCCGGGGAGCGTGGCGGTCTTGGTGGTGTCGTCTACCCGAGTCCGCTCAGGACCGCTGGGCGTTCGCGCGGACCAGTTGGCCTCGCGCGGCTACCAGGAGGAGTCGTGCCTCCTGGAGTTCGCAGTAGCGGAGGTGTTCGCACGCCGCCTCCGCGCAGGCCATGGCCTGCTCCAGGGCGCCGTCGGTGCCGTGTTCGGTGCCGCGCAGCGCGCTGCGCAGCGACTCCTCGGCCCGCAGCGCACCGGACACCGGATCGGTCAGCACCGCGGGCCGGACGGCGGCCAGCACCTGCTCGACCGCGATCTCCAGGGCCTCCGTGGGGTGCACGGCGGTGATCAGACTTCCGGGCAGGGTTCCCGTTCGGGACGCAACCTCGGTGTTCACTGGGGAATGCCACCTCCAACCATTGGGCGGAATTGCTCCTCGGGTGACGTCTTGACGATACTCCGCAGGTCGGTGACCCGCGGTAACACGCTTGTTTCGGCTCATCAGCCCTGCCCTCCCGCCAGCGCGGCGACGACGGCGCGCACGTGTTCGTCGGCGAAGAGCTCCTCCAGCGTCACGGGCAGCGGGATCCGCCAGTTGGGGTACTGGTCGACCGTTCCCGGCAGGTTCGGCTGGCGCACCTCCCCGAGGGCGTCCTGCGGCGAGGTCAGCACCAGCACCGAGGGCGCCTTCGCGAGAAGGGTGTGGAACGCGGCGACGAGGTCATCCGTGGGCACACCCTCCTGGGTCATCAGCTCGACGAGCTGGTGGCGTTCCAGCTCGGCAGCGCTGTATTCCCCGTCGACCGGCCCGTCAAACAACCCGAGTTCGGCGCGGACGCGGACGTGCTCGGCGGCCAGGAACCCGGCGACCGTCGGCAGGTCGTGCGTCGAGATGCTCGCCATCGCCGACGACGTCCACTTCTCCGGCGGCACGAGCGGGTGGCCCGGCTCGTCGTAGTCGCGCTGGAACCACAGCACGGCGGAGCTGAGCATGCCCCGCTCGTGCAGCGTCTCGGTCACCTCGTCCTCGACCGTGCCCAGGTCCTCGCCCACGACGACCGCGCCTGCCCGGTGCGCCTCCAGCGCCAGCACGCCGAGCATCGCCTCGGCGTCGTAGCGCACGTAGGTGCCGCGGCCGGGCGACTCGCCCGGCGGGATCCACCACAGCCGCCAGAGCCCGGCGACGTGGTCGACCCGGATGCCGTCCGCGTGGCGCAGGACGCTGCGCAGCATCTCGCGGAACGGCGCGTAGCCCAGCGCGGCGAGCCGGTCCGGCCGCCACGGCGGGAGGCCCCAGTTCTGGCCCTGCTGGTTGAACGCGTCCGGTGGGGCGCCCACGGTGACGTTCGGCGCGAACGTGTCGCGCTGCGCCCACGTGTCCGCGCCGCCGGGGTGCACGCCGACCGGCAGGTCGTGGATGACGCCGACGGCCATGCCGGACTCGTGCGCCGCCAGCCGCACGTCGTCGAGCTGGGCTCGGCACAGCTGCTGGAGCCAGGCGTGGAAGGCCACCCGCTCCGGGTCGGCCAGCGCCGTCGCGGGGTCGCGCAGCGCCTCCGGCCAGGTCCGCCAGTCCGGGCCGTGGCGCTCGGCGAGCGCGCAGAACGTGGCGAAGTCGCGCAGCGCGGGGTCGGCGTCGAGGTCGACCCGGTCCCGGTGGTGCGGCCACAGCAGCTCCAGCGCGGCCGACTTCGCGCTCCACACGGCGTCGTAGTCGATCAGCTCGGTGCGGTTGTCCGGGCGCAGCGCGGCGACGGCCTCGCGGGTGGCCTGGTCGGCGTTCGAGTAGGCGGCGGTCGCGGTGACCCGCAGGTAGATCGGGTTCTGGTAGCGGCGGCTGGCGGGCGAGTACGGGGAGCGCTCCACCGGGTGCGTCGGGCTGATCGCCTGCACCGGGTTGACCAGCAGCACCCCGGCGTCCAGCTCCACGCTGGAGCGGCGGGCGATCGTGGCGAGGTCGGTGTAGTCGCCCATCCCCCACGACTCCTCGGACCGGCACGCGTAGAGCTGCACCATCCAGCCCCACGCCCTGGGCACGGTGGGCAGCCGCGCGGGCGTGACGATCACCGTCGACGTGCCTACCCGGTGGTAGCCCAGCGGCAGCTCGGCGGGCAGCTCGACCTCGGTGCCGTCCTCCAGCACCGCGGTCGCCGGGTGGCCGAGGTCGAGCACGCGACCCTCGCGGACGACGATCGTGGCGGGGAGGGTGTCCGGGGCGGCGGTGACGGCCGCCAGCGCGGCGCGCACGGCCTCCGGCGTCGAGGCGTCCACGTCCAACTGGGCGAGCACCGCTACGACGACCGGGGGATCGACGTCGACCCAGCGCTGCCCTGCGTCCTCGTAACGGGTGGCCACGCCGTGCGCCTCGGCCAGTGCGGCCAACTCGTCGTCCACGCGATCAGCTTTCTCTCAAGGGCGCCGCGGAAGCCAGGGCGGCACGACCTGGTCACCCGAAGGGCGCAGCTAATTCAGTGCGTCGTGTCAGGCCGGACGGGTGGTGGTGTGCTCCGTGACCGTGCGTCATGCCCTGCCGGTCGACTCCCTGACCGCCAACTGCCACGACAGTTCGTGCACCGATGATTCCCCATTCCCGCGGATGCTGCCGAGCAGCTCCGCCACGGCCTGCTCACCCTCCTCGCGCAGGGCGCCCTCGACGGCGGTGATGCCGACCGCGCGGGTGAGGTCCTGCCCGTCCAGGCTGACCAGCGAGAGGTCCTCGGGGATCCGGCGGCCGTCGCGGCGCAGCCGCATGAACACGCCCAGCGCCACCTCACCGCTCGCGCTGACCACCGCTGTGGGCAGCCGGTCGCCGTCCAGCAGCGCGTCCGCGACCTGCTCGCCGCCGACGACGGTCGGCGAGGACCACAGCGTCCACTCGGGACGGATCTCCAGGCCCAGCGCGACCAGCACCTCGTCGTAGGACTCGTCCACGCCGACGGCCAGCACCAGCGCGATGTCGCGGTGGCCGAGGTCGATCAGGTGGCCCACCGCGAGCCGCAGCGCGCTGCGCAGGTCGCCGTCGTCCACGGTCAGCACCGGCACGCCCAGCTCGGCCAGCGCCGCGGCCTCGTGCTCGGCCAGGGTGATCGACAGGGCGAGCACGCCGTCGACCCTGCGGCCCAGCGGCACGTCCTCGAAGAACCCGGTCCGCGCGTCGTCGTCGCCCAGCACGTAGAGCAGCACGTCGAACCCGGCCTGCCGCAGCGCGCCCTCGGCGCCCGCCAGCAGGTCGCCGCGGCCGACGTCGCCGGTCAGCACCGCTATGGCGTACCTGCGCCCGCCCGCGAGGCTGGAGGCGTCCCTGGCGATGGCGTACCGCATCCGCTTCGCCACCTCGGTGACGTACCGCCGCGTCGCCTCGGACACGCCGGGCTCGCCCCGCAGCGCGCGGGACACCGTCGCGGCGGACACACCTGCGGCGCGTGCCACGTCGGACATGCTGGTCACGTCCACCTCCCTGATCACGAGCCTACTGAGAACCGTACGGTGGGCCTCCGCCGAACACCCCACGACACCAGTCGTACGCGGAAGGACACCACCAGATGAAGACCGGCGATCTCGTCCCCGACTTCACGCTCCCCGACCAGCACGGCGCCTCGCGCACGCTGTCGGCCCTGCTGGAGGACGGGCCGGTCGTGCTGTTCTTCTACCCGGCCGCGCTGTCGGGCGGCTGCACCGTCGAGAGCTGCCACTTCCGCGACCTGGCCGCGGAGTTCGCGGAGGTCGGGGCGCGGCGGGTCGGCATCAGCACCGACTCCGTCAGCAGGCAGAAGCAGTTCTCCGACGCCCACTCGTTCGACTACCCGCTGCTGTCCGACGTGGACGGCGAGGTCGCGGAGGTGTTCGGCGTGAAGCGCCGCTTCGGGCCGCTGCCGGTGAAGCGGCACACGTTCGTGATCGGCACCGACAGCCGCGTGATCGAGGTGGTCAAGTCCGAGTTCGGCATGAACTCCCACGCCGACAAGGCGCTCGTCGCGCTGCGGGAGCATGCCGAGGCCTGATCCGGGGTACACGCGCCGCATGATCGGACAACTGAGGTCTGTCGTCGTCGACACCCGGGACCCCCGCGCCCTCGCCGCCTTCTACGCCGAGCTGCTCGGCGGGAAGGTCACCGACAACGACCACGACTGGGCCGTCGTGGTCGACGGCGAGGGTCGGCGGTTCGCGTTCCAGCTCTCCCCGGAGCACGAACCGCCGACCTTCCCCGACCCGAAGGGGTCGCAGCAGTTCCACCTGGACCTGCGGATACCGCGCGACGAACTGGACGAGGCCACCCGGAGGATCACCGAGCTGGGCGGGCGTCGGCTGGACGCGAGCGGCGAGGGCTTCCAGGTGTTCACCGACCCCGCCGGGCACACGTTCTGCCTGACCTGGGACTGATCAGCGGCCGTGCCAGGCCTCGTACAGGTCTCGCCCGAAGCTCGGCTCCACCTTCCCGCCGTTGTTGAGCGCGCGGGCGATGCCGGTGCGGAACACCCTGCTGAAGTGCGTGTAGTGGGGTGTCCTCGGTCGCTGCCACGCCAGGTTCACCGCCGTCTGGAGCTCCTGGGCGTCGGCCCGCTTGCCGTCGCGGAAGGTCGACTGCCGGGTCGGCGCCAGCGAGCCCATCTCGGACAGGATGAGCTGGCTCGACCGGCTGGTGAGGAAGTCGATCAGCGCCCGTGCGGCGCGGGGCTTGCCCTCCGGGCCCGACTTGGCGGAGATCGCGAGGTTCTGCCCGCCGAGCACGCTCGGCGTCCGCCAGGCGGTCACCCCGTAGCGGACGTCGTCGCGCAGGGTGTCCGACGCGACCGGCCAGTTCCGCATGAACAGCGTCGCCCCGGCCTGGAACGAGTCGATCGCCCCGTTCTCGGCCGACTTCGCGGCGGTGTCGTTCTCGGTGAGCACGAGGTCGGTGTCCTTCGCGGCGATGGCGAGGTTCTCGATGCCCTTGAGGTCCTCAGCACTGAGGTAGACCTCGTTCTCGTCCGTGTTCAGCGTCAGGTCACCGCTGTCGGTCACCATCTTGCCGCCCGCCGCCCAGATGGCCTCCAGCGCCGTGATGGTGAGGACCTCCTCGTCGGCGAGCTGCGCCGCGTTCGCCGCCTTGATCCCGTGCCCGCCCGCCTTCGCGGTGACCGCCGAGGCCTTGGCGGTCTGGCCGAAGTAGTCGTCCCACTCCTTCGGCGCGGTGACGCCGGGGATGTCGTCGCGGTAGAACACCAGGCCCGCGTCGGTGTTGAACGGCAGGGCCCACAGCTTGCCGCCGCGCTTGCAGGTCCCGAGGGCGCCGGGGATGAAGTCGCCCTCGTCGTCGGACTCGGAGAGGCTCGTCCCGTCCAGTTCCCGGATGTACCCGCTGTCGACGAACTGCGGCATCCAGACGAGGTCGAGGACGTACACGTCGGCCTCGTGCTTCCCACCGGGCTCGGCGTCGTTCACCATCCGCTCGTTCTGCTCGTCCGGTTCCCCCGGAACGGCGACGACCCGCACGGGGTTGTCCGGGTGCGACTGGCTCCACTGGCGGAAGAGCACGTTCCTGGGGTCGGTCACGCCCTCCCCGAACGCGGTCATCACGACGATCTCACCCCGTTCCAGGCCGGTCGGCGGCGGCATCGCGGCGATGCCGCCCGCGACGATCACGGCCACCGTGGCGAGGACGAGCACCACGCGCAGGGGCTTCCTCAGCAGCCTGATCAGCCACCGCAGGTCACCGAGCCGCGGCAGCCGCTCCGGGCTGCGCCAGATCGTGCCGATCGCCCTGGGCAGGACGTTGATGCAGATGCCGGAGACCACCACCATGATCCCGCTGACCGCCGTGAGCGCGATCGAGCCGGGGGTCCACCGCCGGTCCACCGCCGTCACCATGTACGCGGACGCCGAGGTGATCACCACGACCATCCCGACAGCGAAGGCGATGTAACCGATCTTCTTGCGCGGACTCCACCGTCCAGCGGGTTCGGACACGTCCCCCACACCCCTCACACCTGGTCATCCGCCGGAACGCGGCGCAGACGCCGGAATCCCCCGATTCCGGACGTGCGGTCGCCGAGGACGGTATCGGCAGCCGGGTGGGGAGAATTGATGTTCGGCGTTCTCCGCTACGGGTGTTCACCCGTAAAGCCCAACGGTCGCCCGCCGGTGGCGCGGAGCGCGGCGAGCACGAAGTCCGCGATCTCCCCGCCCAGCCGGGCAGGCGACTTGGGCCCGTCGGGGCGGTACCAGGTGGGCAGCTGGTTGATGACGCCGAGCGCGATCAGCACCGCCGTCTCGGCGGGCACGACCCGGCTGAACCGGCCGCTGACCTGCGCCTGCTCGACCACCGCGCGGAACGTCTCGTGGTAGCGCCTGCGCTCGGCGCGGAACGACGCCATCAGGTCGGCGTCCAGCCGGTGCATCTCGCGCATGAACACGGCGGCCTCGTCGACGCTCGACGCCGTCGTCTCGACCAGGCTCACGACGATCTCGCGGACGGTGGTGGCCGGATCGAGGTCAAGCGCCACGATCCGGTCCAGCTCCGCCATCTGCCTGCCGATCAGCGACCGGTAGATCTCGTAGAGCAGGTCGTCCTTCGACCCGAAGTAGTGGTACAGCGCGCCCTTGGTGACCTCGGCGGCCTCCACGACCTCCTGGACGGTCGTGGCGTCGAAGCCCTTGGCGGCGAACAGCCGCACGGCGGCGGCCATGATCCGGTTCTCCGTCCGGCTCAGCTCGCCGACGCCCGCCCGGCGCGCCACGTCGTCAGGCTCCCGGCGCGAGCGCGCGCACGAGGTCGAACTGGTCGGCGCCGGTCGGCAGCAGCGCGATGATCGGCGTGTCCACGCCGTTCGCCGCGTACTCCGCCACCTTCGCGCGGCACTGCTCCACGCTGCCGTGCACGACCAGGTCGTCCACGACGGCGTCGGGCACGAGCCTGTTGGCCGCCTTGCGGTCCCCCGCGGCCCAGGCCTCGTGCATCGGCGCCAGCGCCTCGCCGCGCCCCAGCCAGTCGTGGAACGCCGCGTACGCGGGCACGGTCAGGTAGCTGCTGATCAGCAGCCGTCCCAGGGCCCGTGCGGAGTCGACGTCCTCGGTCGGGCACACGAAGATGCGCGCCGCCAGCTCGGCGTCGCCCAGCTCGGCCCGCACCGTCGCCACGTCACCGGCGCCCAGCCAGTTCGTGATGGCCCCGTCGGCCTCCTTGGCGGCGAGCCGCAGCATGGTCGGCCGCAGTGCCGCGAGCATGATCGGCACCTTCCGCTCCGGCGCGCGCTCCAGCTTGAAGCCGCGCACGGTGAAGGTGTCGTACCGCTCGTCGACCTTCTCGCCCGCGAGCGCGGCCTTGAGGAAGCGCAGGGTGTCGCGGGTGCGCTTGAAGGGCTCGGTGAACTCGGCGGCGTTCCACCGGTTCACGATGGCGGGCGAGGACGACCCGATGCCGAGCACGAACCGCCCGCCCGACACCTCGGCGGCCGTCGCGGCGCTCATGGCCAGCAGTCCGGGACCGCGCGTGTAGACCGGTGTGATCGCCGTGCCGAGCCGGATCGAGTCCGACCACTGCGCCGCGAGCGCCAGCGGCGTGAACGCGTCGGTTCCGGTGGTCTCGGCGGACCACACGTCGGTGTACCCCAGCTCCGCCAGCTCGGAGACCAGCGCCCGGTGCTCCAGCACCGGGACACCGGTCAACGGCAGCGTGATTCCCCAACGACCCACGAGCGCCTCCTCAGAACACGCGACTGGCCGATACCCTACCTCGGGTACCGACCAGTCGGTATGTTCCACGCTTCCCCGTCGTTCGACTCGGGGGTTTCAGGCGGACCGGTGCGGGATACCCCGGTGAGGAGTCGCGCGTTCGGGGCGCTGGACTCGGGGGCCCGCCGTTCGCGGTGCCCTACAGCGCGATGCCGCGCTCGGCCAGCCAGGAGCTGGGGTCGACCTTCTGGCCGCCGTTCAGCCAGACCTCGAAGTGCAGGTGCGGGCCGGTGGACTGGCCGCGGTTGCCGATGGTGGCGATGAGGTCGCCCGCCTTCACCTGGGCACCCTGGGCCGCGATGATCTCGTTGACGTGCCCGTAGACGGTGGTGGTGCCGTCGGCGTGCTGCACCCGGACCCAGAGGCCGAAGCCGCTGGCGGGACCGGCTTCGACGACGACGCCGTCCATCGCGGACACGATGGGGGTGCCGATGGCGTTGGCGATGTCGACGCCGTAGTGCGTGGTGCCCCAGCGGGCGCCGTAGCCGGAGGTGTAGCTGCCCTCGGCGGGCTTCACGACCGTCGGCCGCTTGGCGGCCTCCTCCGCGGCGATCCTGGCCTCTTCGGCCGCCTGGGCCACGGCCTGCTCGTCGGCCTGACGCTTCAGCTCGGCCTGGCGCGCGGTGTAGCCGTCCTGGGCGAACCTGATGGCCTCGTCCACGTGCTGGCCCGCGTTCATCTGCTGGGCCCGCATGAGCTTCGCGGCCTCGAGGCCGGGCTGGATGACGTGCACGGTCTGCACGCCCCGCGTCGGAGCGGGTTGCGGGGCCAAGCTGCCCGCGGCCAGCTTGGCCGCCAGTTCGGCGCCGGGCTGCTCGACCGAGCCCCAGCCGTTCGCGACGCCCGCGGTGGTGGCGAGAGCGCCGGCCACGACGACGGCGGCGGCGGCGCGTCCGCCGAGGGTGGGTTTGGTGATCTCCACGCGATGCGCTCCACGGCGGCCTTCGGCCTTCGGGGGTGCCGTGAACACGCTTCGGCCGCGCGCAGTGCTGTGCCTGGCCAAGAGTGTGCCTTTCTGCCTCGGGGAGTTCGACCAGGACGGCTGGCGGGGGATCCAGTCGGTGTCGTTTCGGGGACGACGCCGTGTCCTGCTAGTTATCGAACCGTGACAAGCGGCAGGGAACGTAACCCGAGGTGACGAACATGGGCAAGTCTCGCGCTGCGAAGTGCGCATATTGGTGAGATAACCCACTTCTCACTACACAGAGTGACAATAGACGGTCGAGTCTCGAATTTCGCCGTTACCGGGCGCAGGACTTGACCGTTGACCGATTCCTAGACCAATAGCCGGGCAGAAGCATCACCGCTGGTCATCAGCTTGATCGTGCAAGACACCCGAACGAGGACCGCCCCGCTAGCACAGGGCAGGCGGGGCGGTCGGTGAACGGCTACGTCAGGTGACTACTTGTACTGCGGCGCGGCCGGGGGCAGCGGGTCGGCGGGCTTGCCCTCGTGGATCACCTTCATCGCGTTGAACCAGGTCGGAGCGGCGACCTCGCCACCGGTGAGGCCGGTCCGGCCGTTGTTGCCGCACAGCCTCGGGGAGCGGGCGTCGCAGATGACCTGCGGGGCCACGCCGTCGGTGAACGTCATGACCGCGCCCGCGTACTGCGGGGTCGCGCCCATGAAGGCGACCGACCAGTAGTTCTCGGTCGTGCCGGTCTTGCCGATCATCGGCCGGTTGAAGCCCTGCGACGCGCCCGCCGCCGTGCCGCCGGGCAGCGTGTCGTGGCTCATGCCCTGCGCCAGCGAGTCCGCCAGCTCCGGGGCGACGGTCTGCTCGCAGGCGGGCTCGTTGAGCTTCACCGGGTTGCCGTCGCGGTCCAGGATCTGCTCGACCGGCGTCGGCGGGCACCACACGCCGTGGCTGACGATGGTCGCGGCGACGTTCGACAGCTCCAGGACGCTGGTCGCGCCCGGACCGAGGGTGAACGACCCGCTGTTGTTCTGCTTGAACTGGTCCCCCTGGGACGGGCCGTTCGAGCCGTCGGCCTTCAGCGGGTCGCCCGCCTCGTTGACCCCCTGCATCGTCTCGCGCAGCCCGAGCCGGTAGGCCATGTCCACGACGTTGTCCAGGCCCGCCTTCTCCTCCAGGATGATGAAGCCGGTGTTGGGCGAGGTCGCCAGCGCCTTGGTCAGCGTCATCTTCGTGTCGGTGCCGTTCGAGTAGTTGCGAACGGTGTAGGGCTTGCCCCCGTTCTGGTAGACCCTCGACGTGTAGACGTTCGGGACGTCGATCTCCCGGTCGATGCCGGTGACCTTCTTCTCCAGCGCCGCGGCGGCCGTGAACACCTTGTAGATGGAGCCCGCGCCGAAGCGCGTCACCTCCGCCGGGAGCGAGTAGGCGCTCTGCCCGGCCTCGGCGTTGTTGCCGAAGTCGCGGTTCGCGGCCAGCGCGCGCACGCGGTGCTTGTCCGAGCCGGGTTGGACGACCGCCATGGCGTTCGCGACGCCCTCCGTCGTCTTGGGCACCTGGCCCTCGGCCGCCTGCTTGGCGGCGACCGTGGCGACCGGGTCCATCGTGGTCTTGATCGTGTACCCGCCGCGGAACAGGTCGTCCTTCTTCATCCCGGACTTCTGGAGGTAGTCCAGCAGGTACTGGCAGAAGAAGCCGTACACCGGACCGTCACCGGCGCCGACGCAGCCGTTGGGCAGGAGCTGGAGGTCGGCGACCACACCCGGCTCGGCGGCCTTGTACTCGGTCGCCTTCGCCTCGGCGACGGCCTTGTCCGCGCCGAACGCCTCGTTGTCGCGCATCCGGTCGATCACCGTGTTGCGGCGCTTGATCGCCGCCTCCGGACCCCTGCCGGGGTTGAGCACGCTGGGCTGGTTGACCAGACCGGCCAGCATCGCGGCCTGCGGCACGGTCAGCTTGTCCGGGGTCGTGCCGAAGTACGCCTTGGCGGCCGCGCCCACGCCGTACGTGCCGTTGCCGAACGGCACGATGTTCAGGTAGGCGGTGAGGATCTCCTCCTTGGTCATCACCTGCTCCAGCTGGAGCGCCACGCGCGCCTCGCGGAGCTTGCGCCCCGCGGTCGCCTCGGTGGCCTTCTCGTACGCCTCGTTGGAGCCGCCGCCCAGCACGAACGCCAGGTAGTTCTTCACGTACTGCTGCGTCAGCGTCGACGCGCCCTGCGACACCTCGCCGTCGGCACCGGCCTTGGCCGCCGCACGGGCGATGCCCTGCCAGTCGACTCCCTTGTGGAGGAAGAACCGCTTGTCCTCGATCGCGATGATCGCGGCCTTCATCGTGTCCGCGATCTGCTCGTACTGCACCGGGATCCGGTACTGGTCGTACAGGTACGCGATGGGTGCGCCGTTCATGTCCTGGACCGTGGTGACCAGGGGCAACTCCCCCTTGGCCAGCTCACCCGAAGTCTGGTCGACCGTGTCCGCGGCGCGGTTGGACGCAAGTCCCAACCCGCCGACGACGGGGAACATGACCGCCGCGAGCAGCACGCCCGCCGCAAGGCACAACCCCACCAACTTGACCAGCCCCGTCGCACGCGCGAACACGAAACCCGCAACCCCTTCCGAACTGGCGGAGATCCCCTTGTCCTTATAAGTCGCACGGGACCGCGTGCAGGTTGCTTGACGAACGGCAAATTCTGCGCGATCACACCGACGATGTGGTGAACGTACTCCTGGTGGGTTGTGGCGCCTGTGAGGGCGGGTGGTCGGTGATGCGGGCCCCTGCTGCTAGTACCCGATCGTGGCGGGTTCGAATCGCGGGACGGGAGCGGGAGCGGCCGCGGCTCCCCCGGTGATCGGCTGGGATGGCCGCCGGTTCGGAGGTGCTCGCCGGTTCCGGCGTGGTGCGGCCGATGTGACCAGGGGCTCCTCCTGCGAGCCCGTGATCGGGGCGGAAGCCTGTCCGATCCTCGAAGTGGAGGCTCACGACCGCGAGTCGAACCGGCCGCGTTCCGCGGCCGGTCGGGTCGACTCCTCCAGGGACCGGTTTTCGCGCTTCAGTGCGGTCCCTGGAGCTTTATCGTCGCCGTCGCTCTTCTGACCTCGGCGTTCGCGTGGCCCGGCAGCAGGTCCGCCAGGAAGCCGTAGGCCTTCACGTCGCCTTCTTCCCGCTTTCCCACCGTGCGCCACCAGGCTGCTATGTCTCCCCAGCCCGGTGCGGAGAGGGATCCGCCGAAGTGCTGCACCGAGAGGGCCGCGCAGAGGTTCGCGAACCTGACGCGGTGTTCCAGTGGCCAGCCCGCCAGGGTGCCCAGCACGAAGCCCGCGCCGAAGACGTCCCCTGCTCCGGTGGAGTCCAGCGGGGCCACGTTGAGGCCCGGTACGTCCGCTTTTTCACCTGTTGAGGCGTCGTAGGCGAAAGCGCCCCCTCCTCCTCTCGTGACCACCACCACCGGAACGTGTTCGGACAGGGCGACCGCTGCGTCCTCCGCCGTGTCCTTGCGGGTGTAGTGGGTCGCTTCCTTGTCGTTCGGGAGGAAGTAGTCGTAGCCGTCCAGGCGGGTGAGCAGTGACGGTGCCCATACCTCGGTGCGGTCCCAGCCGATGTCGGCGAACAGGAGCGCGCCCTGCGCCTTGGCGCGGGCGACCCACTGCTCCTCCTCCGGTTGGATGTGGACGAAGGCGGCGCGCGTCGGGGGCGGGGTCTCCAGGAGCTTGTCGGCCGAGATCGGTGGGCGGTGGCCGTGGGTGACCATGCTGCGGTCGTTCTCCATGGCCATCGACACCGTGACCGGCGAGTGCCAGCCGTAGAAGCGGCGGCAGTAGGTCAGGTCGACGCCCTCCTGCTCCGAGAGGGTTTCCCAGCAGAAGTCGCCGTAGACGTCCTCGCCGAAGGCGGCGGCCAGCGCCGTCCGCAGTTGCAGGCGGCTCAGGGCCACCGCGAGGTTGGCTATGCCGCCGGGGCACGAGCCCAGGCCCTCGGCCCAGACCTCGGTGCCCGCGGCGGGCGGGCGGGGCAGGCCGGTGAAGATGATGTCCAGGAACACCGTGCCCGACAACAGCACGTCGAAGGCGGGCGGTTCGGCGGTCGTCATCCCCCTACGATGCCGGCCGACGGGGGCTCAGCCGTCCATCGACGCCAACATCTCGCGCAAACGTGCCAGGGCGCGGTGCTGCGCCACCCGCACGGCGCCCGCGGTGGAGCCGACGGCGGTGGCGGTCTCCTCGGCGGTGAGGCCGACGGCGACGCGGAGCACGAGGATCTCGCGCTGGCGGTCCGGGAGGCGGTGCAGCAGCTGCACGACGGTCTCCAGCGTCTCGCCGTTCACGGCTCGCTGCTCGGGGCCTGCTTCGAGGGTGGGGCAGTCCGGGAGTTCCGGGACCACCTCGGAGCGGCTGCGGACGGCGCGGCGGCGGGCGTCGGCGACCTTGTGGGCGGCGATGCCGTAGACGAACGCGAGGAACGAACCGGGCTCGTAGCGGTACTTGGACAGCGCGGAGACGACGGCCAGGCAGACCTCCTGCGCGATGTCCTCGGCCGAGACGAGCGTGCGTTCACGGCTGCCGACGCGGGCGCGGCAGTAGCGCAGCACGAGCGGCTGGATGCGTGCCAGCAGCTGCTCGACGGCGCGGCGGTTGCCCGCGAGGGCCTGGTCGACGATGTCGACCAGTTCAGCCTCGACGAGCCACTGGGTGCTCACGACGGGGGCGGCGGACCCCGTGATCAACCGGACGTGGGGCCGACCGACCGGGCGTTCGTCGCCGTCCGAACCGATGCCGAACCCGACACCGGCGCGCACAGACGATGGATGGACCATCCGGCGACCTCCTCGATCACAGCGTCCCGGCGTTGCCCGGCTCACAGGAGAAGGAGTCCCCAGTCGTGCCGCTGATACCGCCTTCTTCAAGCTGACCACGAAGATGGGCCGAAAGGCCTGGGGGGCACCCGGTCGGGGGCGCACGTCGACCGAACGGAGCAACGCGTCAGGCTTTCACGTACCCGAACTGCCGCACGTCGAGGTAGCCGACCCGGAAACCCGCCTCCGAGTAGGCGAGGTAGAACTCCCACATCCGCTTGAACGTCTCGTCGAAGCCGAACCCGTTGATGTCGTCCCACCTGGTCAGGAAGGTCTCGCGCCACTGCCGCAGGGTCTCGGCGTAGTCGGCGCCGAAGGCGCGCGACGCCTCCTGCCGCAGGCCGGTGTGCTCGCGGACGGTCTTGTCGATCGCCTGGACGGACGGGATCAGACCACCGGGGAACACGTACTTGTGGATCCACGTGTAGCTCTGCGCGCTGGCCAGCATCCGGTCGTGCGGCATCGTGATGGCCTGGAGGCCGACCCGCCCACCGGGCACGAGCACCCGGTCGAGGACGCCGAAGTAGGTCGGCCAGTACTCGACGCCGACGGCCTCGATCATCTCGACGCTGACCACGGCGTCGTACTCCCCGCGCTCCTCGCGGTAGTCGCGCAGGTGGATGTCGACGCGGTCGGACAGGCCCGCGTCGGCGACCCGCCGCTGGGCGAGCTTGCGCTGCTCGGCGGAGATCGTCAGCGACGTCACGGTGGCACCGCGCTGCGCGGCCCGCACGGCCAGCGCGCCCCAGCCGGTGCCGATCTCCAGCACGCGGCTGCCCTCGCGGACCCCCGCGTAGTCGAGCACGCCGTCGATCTTGCGGAGCTGCCCGGCGACCAGGTCGTGGTCGCCGTCCGGGTCGAACAGGGCGGACGAGTAGCTCATCGTCTCGTCCAGGAACGTCGCGAACAGGTCGTTGGACAGGTCGTAGTGGCGGTGGATGTTGTCCCGCGCGCCCTCGACGGAGTTGGTCTCGGAGTCGGGGTGGCGCAGCTCGACCCAGCGGCGCATGAGCTGGAGCCTGGGGTGGATCAGCGTGGAGAGCTTCGCGGCGAACGCGCTGAGCAGGTCCGCGAGGGCCGTCGAGCTCCAGTCGCCGACCATGTACGCCTCGCCGAAGCCGATCTTGGCGTCGGCGCCGAGGCGGTGGAAGAACGCGGTGGGCCGGTGGATGCGCATGACCGGCGTGTCCGGGCCGCCCGCGCCGAGGCGGACGCCGTCGGGCAGCACGACGCGGACGGGCAGCGACGCGACCGCTCGGCGGAACAGCGCCTCGGCGACCTTCGCCTTGAACGGCGAGCGGGGCGGGGTGGTCAGCCCCGGCCACACACCCTGGTTCGGGCGGGGCACCGACACGTCGATGGTGCTCATCGGTCACTCCTGGGGGTGATGGGCAGGCGGCGCAGCCACAGCGTGACGCCGTGGATCCGGATGAGGGTGGACACGCGGAGGGTCATCAGCGGCCTGCGCACGAGCAGGCGGACGAGGTTCGCCGGGGAGACCGTCCTGCGGACGCCGTGCAGGCCCGCGGTGAACGGGGTCCTCCCGTTCTGCCGCAGCGCGATGGTCACGGACAGCTCCTCGCCCGGTTCGGGCAGCCGCATGAGGTAGCGGCCCCCCATGTCGAGGAACGGCGACACGTAGAACGCCTTGTCGACCTCGGCGCGGCCCGCGCCGTCGGTCTCCAGCAGGTAGGGGTGCCGTTCGCCGTAGGTGTTGTGGACCTCCGCGACGACGCACGCCAGCGCGCCGTCGGGGCGGTGGCACCAGTAGACGGACAGCGGGTTGAACACGTGGCCGAGCAGGCGGGCGTTGGCGAGCATGAGCACCCGTCCACCCGCGAGGTCGACGCCGCGGTCGGCCAGCCACCGGTCCAGGTTCTCGCGGATCGTGCCGGTCCTCGCGTCCGCGTGCGGTCCGAAGTGGTCACGCGCCTCGAACCGGGCGAACGGCCGGAGCCACCACGGGAGCCGGGGCAGCCGGTCGAGGTCGACCAGCCACAGGTAGACGCTGTGGCTGAACGCGCGGTCGATCCGCTCGCGCCGGGTGTGGCTGACCCGCGCCTCGTAGAGAGCCGTCACCAACGCACCCCGAGGCTCTCGGCGGCTCTGACGCCCGACGCGCAGCCGTCCTCGTGGAAGCCCCAGCCGTGGTAGGCGCCCGCGAACGCGGTGACGTCGGTGTTGAGGGAGGGCAGTCGGCGTTGCGCGGCGACCGATTCCGGCGTGTACAGCGGGTGCTCGTAGACCATCTTGGCCAGCACGGTGCGCTCGTCCACCCGGTCGGTGGCGTTGAGCGTGACGACGTAGTCGAGCGGTTCGACCAGCCGCATCAGGCGGTTCATGTGGTAGCTGACGACGACGGGCCCCTCCTGCTGGTGGCAGGAGGTCTTGAGCAGGTTCCACGACGCCTGGGCGCCGCTGGTCCTCGGCAGCACGCTCGGGTCGTTGTGCAGCCAGGTCTCGTTGCGGGAGTAGGAGAACGCGCCGAGCACGGCCTCCTCCTCGCCGGTCGCGTCGCCGAGCAGCCGCAGCGCCTGGTCGGGGTGGGTGGCCACGACGACCTTGTCGACCCGGTGCCGCTGGTCCGCGTCGTCGCGCAGCTCGACGCCGTCGGCCGTGCGCACGACCGAGCGGACCGGGGTGGACACGTGCACGGCGGTCAGGCCCTTGGCGGCGCGTTCGACGTAGCTGCGCGAGCCGCCGACGACGGTGCGCCACTTCGGCGTGCCGCCGATGGCGAGCATCCCGTGGTTGGCGAGGAACTCGAACAGGTAGCGCGCCGGGTAGCGGGTGCTCAGGCCGGGGCCGGAGGACCAGACGGCGGACACGACCGGCACCACGAAGTGGTCGACGAAGTAGCGCGAGTAGCCGCCGATGGCGAGGAACGCGCCGAGCGTGACGTCCTCGGCCTCCGGGGAGTCCAGGAGCCTGCGGGCGTGCCGGTGGAAGCGGGTGACCTCGGCGAGCATCCGCAGGTAGGCGGGCTTGGCCAGGTTGCGCGGCTGGGCGAACAGGCCGGGCAGCTTGCGGGCGCCCGCGTACTCCAGGCCGCAGCCGTCGCAGCGCACGCTCATCGACATCTCGGAGTCCTGGGTGGACACGCCGAGCTCGCGGAACAGGCGCAGCAGGTTCGGGTACGTGCGCTCGTTGTGCACGATGAACCCGCTGTCCACCAGGGCGGTGCCGCCGTCCGGAGTGGTCAGCTCGTGGGTGTGCGCGTGGCCGCCGAGCCGGTCGTCCGACTCGAACAGCAGCACGTCGTGCTGCCGCTGGAGCAGGTAGGCCGCGGTCAGGCCGGACACGCCGCTGCCGATCACGGCGACCCGTCGACGCCCGGATTCCTGTGCCACGGGTGTGTCCTCTCGTCAGTGTGCTGTCTTGAGCGGGACGTCCAAGCCGTCCGGCGCGCGTTCCCGCATGGCGTTCGCGATGTGGGGCGCCCTCGGTTCGAACCCCAGCTCGCCCAGGACGAAGTCCACGACGAGCCGGGTCCAGTCGCGGGCGCGCTTGAGCATCGCGTGGCCGTCGCCCTGCACGGAGAACCTGGCGACCCGGTCGGCGACCGTCTTCGCCAGCACGGCGTACCGGTAGGACGCGGCGGGGTCGGTCATCCGCTCGCGGTCGCCGTGGGCGATGAGCAGCGACCGGCCCGCGAGCTGCCGGAACGGTTCACCGGGTTCGATCCACGGGGCCAGCGCGCACACGGCCACCACCGCGGGGTGGTCGGCGACGCGCAGCGCGGTGCGCCCGCCCATGGAGTGGCCGACGAGCACGACGGGGACGCCGGGGTGCTCGCGCTCGACCTCGGCCAGCGCCCACCGGGCGTCGCGCACGGGGTCGAGGTCGGGGGCGTTCCAGCCGCGCACGCGGTAGCGGAGCATCCGCACCTCCAGGCCGCGGCGGCGGCCCGCGGCGTGCAGGGCTCGGCCGAACGGCAGCATCCGCAGGACGGCGAGCTGGTAGCGGGTCACCCGGCCGTGGCCGCGCGACCGTCCACCGTGCAGCACGAGTGCCACGGCGCGCACGTCGGCCGAGGCCGCGAGCACGTCGACTTGGGGCTCCATGCCGTCATGTTCGTGACGGCCCCACCCCGCGGTTGGGCAGTGCGATCCAGATCACAGGGACTTCACGCCGTCGGGCGGTCCGGTCGGGGGACGCAGTTCGGCGAGCACCGCGCGGACGGCCGGACTGGCGTCGGCGCTGCGCCGCCAGGCCGCGGTCACCGCCCGTTCCGGGCGCCGCCGCAGCCTCCGGGAGACCAGCTCCTCGCCCAGCGGCGGGCGGGCCAGGCGCGGGATCAGGGCGACCACCTCACCCGAGGCGACCAGGGAGAGCTGGGTGGCGAAGTCGTCGACCAGGTGGCGCACGTCGTGCTCCCCCGGCACGTCGGCGATCAGGCGGCGGAACCACTGGTGGCACACCGAACCGGGCGGGCTGGTGACCCAGGCGTGGCCCGCGAGGTCGGCGCGGTCGAGCGGCTCGTCGACGAGTGCGAGCGGGTGCTCCCGGTGCACGACGAGGTCGCCGACGTCGGTGTGCAGGTGGCGCTGGACCACCGAGGGCGGCGGGGACGGCGGCAGCCCGTCGGCGTCGTGGACGAGGGCGAGGTCGGCCGCGCCGGACTCGACGGCGTGGAGGGCCTGGTCGGGGTCGCGCTCGACGACGTGGACGCGCAGGTCGGGGTGGCGCGCGGACAGCCGGGGGATGGCGGGTGCGAGCAGCCCGCGGACCGCGGTCGAGAAGGCGGCCACCCGGAGCACGCCGCTCGGTGTGCCCTCGGAGGCGGACCTGGCCGCCTCGACGCAGCGTTCGAGGGCCTGGAACACCTCCGACGCCGAGTCGACGACGGCCTGGCCCGCCGGGGTCAGCACGACCCCGCGGCCCGCGGGCGCGAGCACGGGCACACCGACCTGCCGTTCCAGCCTCTTGATCTGCTGGGACACCGCGGAGGCCGTGAACCCCAGCTCGTCGGCGGCCCGCGACAGCGTTCCCAGCTCGGCCACCGACCGCAACGCGCGCAACGCGCCGACGTCAACCATGAAGCAACGCTACGCGGTACCGGCAAAAAACCATCGCTGGACCGCAGCAGTGGGGCGCGGGCAGCATCGGAGCCATGACCGATCAGCTCTTCGGCTCGAACGTCGTCGCCATGGTGACCCCGATGACCCCCGACGGCGCGCTCTGCGAGCCGGGGCTCGCCGCGCTCGTGGACCACCTGCTGGCCACCGGCTGCGACGGGATCGTCGTCGGCGGGACCACCGGGGAGTCGCCCACCCTGACCGACGCGGAGGCCGCCCGGCTCGTGCGCGCCGTGGCGGACCGGTCGCACGGCCGGGCTCGGGTGATCGCCGGGGTCGGCACCTACGACACGGCCGCCAGCGCCGACCGGGCCCGCGCAGCCGAGGCCGCCGGGGCCGACGCGCTGCTGCTCGTCTGCCCGTACTACTCCCGGCCGACCCAGGCCGGGGTGGTGGCGCACTGCACGACCGTCGCCGACGCCACCGACCTGCCGGTGATGCTCTACGACATCCCGGCGCGCACCGGCACCGCGATGGAGGAGGCCACGCTGGTCGACCTCGCGGACCACCCCCGGATCCGGGCGGTCAAGGACGCCAAGGGCGACCTGTTCGAGGCGGTGTCCGTCATGGCCCGCACGCCCCTGGCCTACTACTGCGGCATCGACGAGCTGAACCTCGCCTACCTCGCGTGCGGCGCGACGGGGGTGGTCAGCGTCGTGGGCAACGTCGTCGCCGACCGCAACGCCGAGCTGATCCGCGCGGTCCGCGGCGGCGACCTCGACTCGGCGAGGGCCCTCCAGCGGTCGCTGATCCCGCTGGTGGACGCCGTCATGAGGACGTCCCAGGGGGCGATCATGGCCAAGGCCGCGCTGGCCGCGCTCGGGATCATCCCGCACGCGTCGGTGCGCCTGCCGCTGCTCGAATCGCCGCCGCCGCACCTCGAACGGCTGGCGAGCGCCCTGGCGACCGTCGCCGCGCCCGTCTGAGCGCGGGCGCGGGAGCCACGCGTTAAAGTCCGGCCGTGGTCGAACACCTGAGCATCCCCACCCCCGCGGGCACCTTCGACGCCATCGGCGCGGGTCCCGAGGACGGCCGTCCCGTCCTGCTGCTGCACGGGTTCCCGCAGGGCGCGTCGTGCTGGGACCACCAGGTGGAGGTGCTCGGCGCGCAGGGCTACCGGGCGGTCGCGCCCGACCAGCGCGGCTACTCCCCCGGCGTGCGGCCGACGACCGTGGCCCAGTACGGCACCGGCGAACTCGTGGGCGACGTGCTGGCCGTCGCGGACGAGCTGGCGTGGCCGGTGTTCGACCTCGTCGGCCACGACTGGGGCGCCGCGGTCGCGTGGCACACCGCCGCCGACCACCCGGACCGGCTGCGGTCGCTGACGGCCGTGTCGACGCCCCACCCGGCGGCGCTGGCGAACGCGATCCGCACGGACGAGGACCAGCACGCGCGGTCGGCGTACATGACCGAGTGGCGGAACTCGAACACCGAGAAGCGGATGCTCGACAACGACGGCGAGGCCCTGCGCAGGCTGTTCGAGTGGAAGGTGTCGCCGAGCAAGGTCGACGAGTACGTGCGGCGGCTGTCGGAGCCGGACGCGATGACGGCGGCGCTCAACTGGTACCGGGCGAGCCGCGCGGGCAGCCGGGTCGAGAAGGTGACCGTGCCGACGATGTACATCTGGAGCACGGAGGACCCCGCGTTCGGTTCGGCTGCGGCGTTCGACACGGAGAACTGGGTGAGCGGGCCCTACCACTTCCAGATGGTGGAGGACGTGTCGCACTGGATCCCGGACGAGGCGTCGGAGCTGCTGAGCAGCCTGCTGATCGCCCACCTGTCCGTGCGCTGAACGCCCGCCCCGCGGCGGGAATTCCCCCGTGGCGAATGTCGGCCACACGTGAACCGTTGAAGCTTCTACAACGTGATCAGGGCATGACGAAGGAGTTGACCTACTCGGAGTGGCGAGTCGCGACCCTCGCCGCCGCCGGCCACACCAACCGAGCGATCGCGAAACGCCTGCACATCACCGTGAGCACGGTCGAACAGCACCTGACCAGGGTGTACCGGAAGCTCGGCGTGGGCCGCAGAGCCGACCTGATCGGACACGAGGCCCTAGTCTGAGGGCATGTCGATCGCCGGGTTGCTGCTCGCCGCCGGAGCCGGGCGCCGGTTCGGCACGCCGAAGGCGCTGGTCTCCCACCGCGGGTCCCTGTTCGTCGAGTCGGCGGCGGGCACGCTGGGGCTGGCGGGGTGCGACCCGGTCGTCGTGGTGCTCGGCGCCGCCGCGGAGCAGGTCAGGGCACGGGCGTCGCTCGGCCCCGCGCTCGTGCTGGACAACCCCGGCTGGACGACCGGGATGGGCTCCTCGCTGCGCGTCGGGCTGACCGCGGTGGCGGCCACCTCCGCCACCGCCGTCGTGGTGCTCCCCGTGGACACACCGGGGGTGACCGCCGAGGCCGTGCGACGGCTGGCGGCGCTGGCCACCCCCGACGCGCTGGCCAGGGCCTCCTTCCACGGCGAGCCGGGTCACCCCGTGCTGATCGGCCGCGATCACTGGGCGGGTGTCCTCGCGACCTCGACCGGCGACGCGGGCGCCCGCGACTACCTGCGCGCCCACGACGTGCTCGCCGTGCCGTGCGAGGACGTCGCGGACGGCGCGGACGTGGACCGGGTGGAGGACCTAGCCCGCTGGGCGCAGTGACCTCGCCGCCAGCGCGATCCCCAGGCAGCACACCGGGAGCACGGCGAGCGCGAGCGTCAGCGACGTGGCGTGCGAGAGCAGGCCGATCAGCGGGGGCCCGAGCAGGAACCCGGCCCAGCCCGCCGTCGCGACACCGGCGATGGCCTGCCCGGCGTGCGCGTCGGACTGCGCCGCGGCGGAGCTGAACACCACCGGCACGATGCACGCGATGCCGAGGCCGAACAGCGCGAAACCCAGCAGCGCCAACCAGAACTGGCCCGCGATCAGCGCGATGGCGAAGCTGGTGCCGCCCAGCGCGGCCAGCACGCCGACCACGCGCGCCGGTCCGAACCGCGCGACCCAGCCGTCGCCGCCGACCCGGCCGAGGAACATCATCACCGCGAACACCGCGTAGCCGAGCCCGATCCGCCCGACCGGCACGCCGACGGTGTCGCGCAGGTAGACCGCGGCCCAGTCGCCGATCGCGCCCTCGCAGAGCAGGCCGCCGAACATGATGGCGCCCAGGACGAGCACGCGGCGGTCGCGCCACGGCAGGCCGAGCTTGTGCTCGTCGACCGCGCGGTCGTCGCCGAACATGCCGCGCGTCAACGGCCACGCGGCCAGGAGCAGCAGCACCGTGAACACGATCATCTGGGTGCGCAGGTCGACCCCGAACGCGACGGCCGCCCCGCCGATCCCGACGCCGACGAACGCGCCCGCGCTCCACCAGGCGTGGAAGCTCGACAGGATCGGCCTGCCGTAGGCGGATTCGACCGCGATCCCCTGGGAGTTCATGGCCACGTCGAGCGCGCCCTGGAACCCGCCCCAGAACGCGAGAGCGACGAACAGCAGCACCGGCGACGGCGCGAAGCCGAGCGCGGGCGAGACGAGGGCGTAGGCGGGGAACGTCAGCAGCACCACGCGCCTGCTGCCCCACCTCGCGATGGCGCCACCGGCGGCGAGCATCGCGACCACCGACCCGACGGGGGCGCCCAGCAGGGCGAGCCCGAGCGTGCCGTCGTTGAGGCCGAGGCGGTCCTTCACGTCGGGGATGTGCGGGGTCCACGCGGCGAACACGGCGGCGTGCACCGCGAACACCAGCGCGGTGGACACGCGCGCCACCCCGGGCCGCGCGGTGAGCAGGGCGTCAGACAAGGTGGACCTCCACTCCGGCGTCGCGCAGGGCGGCGACCTCGTCGGCCGGGGCGTCCTCGTCGGTGACGAGGACGTCGATCGCCTCGATCGGGCACACGCGGCCGAAGGCGGTGCGACCGAACTTCGAGCTGTCCACGGCGGCGATCACGCGGGCGGACGCGGTGACGGCGGCCTTCTTCACGGCGCCCTCCTGGAGGTCGTGCGAGGAGATGCCGTTGCGCACGCTCAGCCCGCAGCTGCCGAGGACCATGGTGTCGAAGCGCATGACCTCGAACGCGTGCTCGGTGAGCGGCCCGATGAACGACAGCTCGCCGGGGCGCAGGTCTCCGCCGGGCAGCACCAGGCGGACGCGGTCGGCGCCCTTGAGGGCGTTGGCGACGTGCAGGTTCAGCGGCAGCACGGTCAGCCTGCGGTCGACCAGCAGCCGGGCCGCCTCCAGCGTCGTGGTGCCGCCGTCGACCACGATGCTCTCGCCGTCGTCGATCAGCTCGACGACGCCGAGCGCGATGCGCCGCTTCACGTCGAGCCGGTGCTTGCCGCGCGCGGCGTACGGGGTCTCCTCGCCGGTCAGCATCCCCACGGCGGCACCGCGCACCCGGCGCAGCAGGTCGTCGCGCTCCAGCGTGTCGAGGTCCCGCCGGACGGTCATCTCCGAGCAGCCGATCAGCTCCGCGAGGGCCGCCACGGTCACCCGTTCACCGTGGCGGAGGCTCTGGAGGATCAGCTCATGCCGCTTCGCACTTTCCACGTGTTCATACGAACACATGACTTGTTCGAACCACAAGGCTTTCGCGAAGACCATCCATCAGGTAGGACTACCCGTGCCCAGTGGTGTGGACCACTGCCGCCCCGCGACGATGGAGGATCACCGCATGACGAGCGAGACCGTGACCGGATCCGACTATGGCAACGTGGTGCGCGACCACCTGCTGAGGGTGGAGCAGCAGAACGCGTCCGCGCTCGACGACGTGGCCGAGCTGGTCCTGGCGAGCGTGCTCGCCGACGGCATGCTCCTCACGGCGGGCGCGGGCCACTCGCTGGCCGCGGTGGCGGAGACGTTCTACCGGGCGGGTGGCCTCGCGTGCGTGCGCCCCGTCTACCACCCCGAGCTGCTGCCGATGCACGGCGCGATCAGCAGCACCGCCGCCGAGCGCCGCTCCGGCCTGGCCGCGGAGGTGCTGCGCGACACCGGTCTCGCCGCCCACGACGTGCTGTTCGTGTTCTCCACCTCCGGCGTGAACCCCTACCCCGTCGAGCTGGCGATCCAGGCCGTCGACGCGGGCTGCCCGGTCGTCGCGGTCACCTCGGTCGCGGCCAGCGCACTGGCCCCGCGCCGCGCGGGCACCACCCTCGCCGAGGTCGCGACCGTGGTGCTGGACAACGTGGTGCCGCCCGGCGACGCCACCTACCCCGCCGACAAGCCCGTGACGGCGGCGATCTCCACGGTCGCCACGGCGTTCCTGTGGAACCTGCTGATGGTGCGGCTCCACGACAAGGCCGCCGAGCAGAAGGTGGAGCTGCCGCTGTGGCGGAGCGCCAACGTCGAGGGCGGCGACGCGGCGAACGCCGACCTGCTGCGGCACTACCAGACCCGGATCCCGCAGCTGGGCTGACGGGATCCGGCACTTCACCGCCGAATCGCCACCGAACCTCCACACCCGCTCGCTACGTTGCGGGGCAGGGGTTGGCCGCACGTGGGGGGTATCGGGTAGATGAACGCGAGAACGCGCCGGATCGTGCTGGTCACCGGAGGCCTGACGGCGGCGGCGGTGATCGGGGTCGGCGGTGCCGTGGTCCTGGCGGGCGCCGGGCCCGACACCGCGGGTGGACCGGGCTCCAAGGTGACCGCGTCCACCCCGGCGGTGGCCGGGCCCGCCGCGGTCGCCAAGGACTTCTTCGTGGCCCTCGCCGCCGGGGACACGGCGACGGCGGCGGCGCAGACGGATGCCGAGCAGGCCGCGGTGCCGGTGCTCGACAGCGTCAAGGCCGGGATGGGGCCCGCGACGGTCGCGGCCGTGGTGGGCTCGGCGTCCACCGCGACCGCGGACGACACCGCGGCCACGGTCGCGGTGGACCTCGCGTGGACGCTGCCCGGCGGTGCCCCGTGGTCGTACCGGACGACGGTGGACCTCGAGCGGGACGCCACGCGGTGGCGCGTGCACTGGACGCGGGCGGTGCTGCACCCGCGGCTGGCCGAGGACCAGTCGCTGAAGTTCCTCCCGCTGTCCGGTGACGGCGCGCTGCTGGACCGCGACGGCCAACCGGTCCCCGCGGACACCGGCGCCTACGCCTCCGCGATCATGCCGGGCGTCCGCACCGCCGTGGGCGGCCTCGGCGGCACGCCGGGCTGGCAGGTCGTGGCGGTCGACGCGGCGGGCGCGCCCGTGACCACCCTGGAGGAGAAGGCGGCGGTCGTCACGAAGTCCGCGACCCTCACCCTCGACCCCTCCGTGCAGAACGCGGCCCAGGCGGCCGTCGACGGCGTCCCGCGGCAGGCGGCGGTCGTCGCCCTCGACACGACCAACGGCGAGGTCCTGGCCGTGGCGCAGAACGCGGCCGCGACCGCCACCGGACCGATCGCGCTCGGCTACCTGCACGAACCGGGGTCGACGTTCAAGGTGGTCACCGCCGCGGCGGCCATGGCGAACGGCGGCGTCACCGTCGACACGCCCGTCGAGTGCCCCGGCGAGGCCACCATCGGCACCCGGCGCATCCCCAACGAGGGGAGGTTCGACCTGGGCGAGGTCCCGCTGCGCACGGCGTTCGCCCGGTCCTGCAACACCACGTTCGGCACGCTGTCGGCAGGCCTGCCCGCCACGGCGCTGACGGACGCGGCGCTGGGGTTCGGGATCGGCGCCGACTTCACCGTCGCGGGCCTCACCACCAACACCGGCAAGGTCCCCCCGGCCCAGGACGTCGCGTCGCGGGTGGAGAACGGCATCGGCCAGGGCACGGTGCAGACCACGCCGTTCGGCATGGCGCTGGCCGCCGCGACCGTGGCGACCGGGCGGACCCCGACGCCGACGCTGATCCGCGAGATCCCCACGGTCGTCAACACCGCCCCCACCGGTCTGCCCGCGGGGGTCGCCCAGGCCCTGCGGCCGATGATGCGCGAGGTCGTCACCAGCGGCACCGCGACGGCGCTCGCCCCGTACGGCCAGGTGTTCGGCAAGACCGGCACCGCCCAGTTCGGCGACGGCACCGGCTCGCACGGCTGGTTCGTCGGCTACCGGGGCACGGTCGCGTTCGCGGTGCTGGTGGTGGACGGCGGCTCGTCGACAGCGGCGGTCGCCGTCACAGGGGCGTTCCTGGGCGCTCTGTGACGAGGGAGAACTTCGGCGTCGTCACCACGCTGACCTGGGGATTCTCGTCGAACTGGGTGTGGTGGAGCTCGGCGTAGCGGCCGTCGGCGGCGAGGAGGTCCTGGTGGCTGCCGCGCTCCACGACCTCCCCGTCCTCCACCACCAGGATCTGGTCGGCCGCGCGGATCGTGGACAGCCGGTGCGCGATCACCAGCGCGGTCCGGCCCCGCAGCGCCTCGGTCAGCGCGGCCTGCACCGCCGACTCGGACTCCGAGTCCAGGTGCGCCGTCGCCTCGTCCAGGATGACCACGCGGGGCCGGGCCAGCAGCAGGCGCGCGATGGTCAACCGCTGCCGCTCGCCACCGGACAGCCGGTACCCGCGCTCGCCGACGACGGTCTCCAGCCCGTCCGGCAGCGACTCGACCAGCGTCTCCAGCCGGGCGCGCGCGACGGCGTCCCGCAGCTCCTCGTCGCTCGCCGACGGGCGCGCGTAGAGCAGGTTCGCCCGGATCGTGTCGTGGAACAGGTGCCCGTCCTGCGTCACGACGCCGACGGCGCCGCGGATGTCGTCGAACCCGAGTTCGCGGACGTCCACACCGGACAGCCGGACGGAGCCGGACTCCACGTCGTACAGCCGGGGGACGAGCGAGGCGATCGTCGACTTGCCCGCCCCGGACGACCCCACCAGCGCCACCAGCTGGCCGGGCTCGGCCGTGAAGCTGATGCCGTGCAGCACCTCCTGGCCGCCGCGGGTGTCGAGCGTGCTCACCGACTCCAGCGAGGCCAGCGACACCTTGTCCGCCGACGGGTAGCCGAACCGGACGTCGGCGAACTCCACCGAGACCGGGCCGTCGGGCACGCGCTTGGGCTCGTCGGCCTCCGCGACCATCGGCTTGAGGTCGAGCACCTCGAAGACCCGCTCGAACGACACCAGCGCGGTCATCACGTCGACCCGCGCGTTGGCCAGCGCGGTCAGCGGCGCGTAGAGCCGCGACAGCAGCAGCGCCAGCGACACCACGGTGCCCGCCGCGAGGTGCCCGGTCAGCGCCAGGTACCCGCCGAGCCCGTAGACCAGCGCCTGGGCCAGCGCGGACACCAGCGTCAGGCCGGTCATGAACCACCGGGTGGCCATCGCGGTCTTCACGCCGATGTCGCGCACGCGCAGGGCGCGGTCGCCGAACTCCTCGGCCTCCTCGCGCGGGCGCCCGAACAGCTTCACCAGCGTCGCGCCGGGTGCGGAGAACCGCTCGGTCATCTGCGTCGTCATGCCCGCGTTCAGGTTCGCCGCCTCGCGCTGGAGGTCGGCCATCCGGTTGCCCATGCGGCGCGCGGGCAGCACGAACACCGGCAGCAGCAGGAGCGCGAGCACGGTGACCTGCCACGACAGGGTGAGCATCACGACCAGGGTCAGCGACAGCTGGATGACGTTGGTGACCACGCCCGACAGGGTCGAGGTGAACGCGCGCTGGGCGCCGATCACGTCGTTGTTGAGCCTGCTGACCAGCGCGCCGGTGCGGGTGCGGGTGAAGAACGCGACCGGCATCCTCTGCACGTGCTCGAAGACGGCGCGGCGCAGGTCGTAGATCAGGCCCTCGCCGATGCGGGTCGACTGCCACCGCTCGGCCAGGCCGAGCGCGGCGTCGACCACGGCGATCACCGCGATGGCGACGGCCAGCCACACGACGACCGAGACCGCGCGGCCCTGCACGATGGCGTCGACGACCCGGCCCGCCAGCAGCGGCGTGCTCACCGCCAGCACCGACGACACGACGGTGAGCAGCAGGAACGCGATCAACTTCGCCCGGTGCGGCCGGGCGAACGTGAGCACTCTGCGCAACGTGCCCGCTCGAACGCCCTTGGGCGCGTCGGCCGCGCGCATCGCGCTCATCATCAGGCCCCAACCACCGAATCCACTGTCCACGTCGTGAGTCAACACCACGTGGAACAGCGTGCTTCCCTGTTCGCCGACAGGCGAACCGCCGGTGGGGCTACTGGGCGAGGGCGGCGAACTCCGCGAGCCTGCGCAGCTGCGCCTCGCGCTCCAGCGCCAACTGCTCCCCCGCCGACGCGCCACCCGCGGCGGCGGCGATCAACGCGAGCGTCTCCCGCACGGCACCCGGCATCGCCCGCAGCACCGGGGCGGTGAACTCGTCCACCGCGGCGTCCAGGCCGTCGACGGGCACGACCGCGTTCGCGAGGCCGATCCGCAGCGCTTCCTCGGCGCCCACCCGGCGCCCGGTCACGCAGATCTCGGCGGCGCGCGAGTACCCCACCGCCCTGACCAGGGGCAGCGTCCCACCGAGGTCGGGCACGAGGCCCAGCGACGTCTCCGCCATGGAGAACGAGACGTCCTCGGCCACGATCCGCACGTCGCACGCCAGGGCCAGCTGGAACCCGGCCCCGATCGAGTGGCCCGCCACGGCGGCCACCGTCAGCCTGGACGGGTCGCGCAGCCAGCGGAAACCCTCCTGGAACTCGGCGATCAGCGCCGCACCGGCCTCGGGCCCGCGCGCCACGATCTCCGAGAGCCCCGGCTCCCCCGGCACCCCGCCCGCGAACATCCGCCGGTCCAGTCCGGCGGAGAACGCACGACCAGAACCCCGGACGACCACCACGAGGACGTCCGGGTCCAGGCCTGCACCGATCGCCCGCAACGCCTGCCAGGTGGAAGGCGTCTGCGCGTTGAGCACATCGGGGCGGTCGAGGGTGATGGTCGCGCGCGGCCCGTCCACGACGAGCCGCACACCGCCACGTTCCAGCAGACCGGCATCGATGGGTGTGGCCGACATGCTGGAACCTCCGGGTCCGGGCAGGCGCCACCCAGTGTTCAGCGCCCTGTTGTTACCGGAGGGTAGCTTACTTCTTCTTGGTTCGGGTGGCGCCACCTCGACCGCGCAGCGTGACACCGGACTCGGACAGAACCCGGTGGACGAAGCCATAGGAGCGCCCGGTCGACTCAGCCAACGCCCGGATGCTCGCGCCCTTTTCGTACTTCTTCTTCAGGTCAGCGGCCAGCTTGTCCCGTGTGGCGCCGGTGATCCGGGCGCCCTTCTTCAGGTCAGCCACCATGTCCCGCCTTCCGTCCGAGCAGGTCGGGCCGCTTTCGGGCCCCTGTCGTCGCAATGATCGAACACGACGGGGCAGAACGCCAGGCGATCATGCAAAATGATCTGTCCGTGACCACATGATCACGGACAGCCACCCCTTTGATCACGCTTGCCGAAAAGGGCTGCTTCCCTTGGCTCAGGCCAACTGCACGAGTTCCAGGTAGTCCGCGGACCAGTGGTCCTCGGTCCCGTCGGGGAGAAGGATCACCCGCTCGGGCTCAAGGGCCTCGACCGCTCCGGGGTCGTGCGTGACCAGGACGACGGCCCCCTGGTAGCGGCGCAGCGCGTCCAGGACCTGCTCGCGGCTGGCCGGGTCGAGGTTGTTCGTCGGCTCGTCGAGCAGCAGCACGTTCGCCGCGCTGGACACCAGGCCCGCGAGCGCGAGCCGGGTCTTCTCGCCACCGGACAGGGTGCCCGCGGGCTGGTCGAGCTGCTCGCCGCTGAACAGGAACGTGCCGAGGAGCTGCCGGAGCTGCTGCTCCTGGGTGTCCGGGGCGGCGTGGCGGATGTTCTCCCACACGCTGGCGCCGTGGTCGAGCGTCTCGTGCTCCTGCGCGAAGTAGCCGACCTTCAGGCCGTGGCCGGGGATCAGCGAGCCCGCGTCGGGGCGCTCCATCTGGCCGAGCAGGCGCAGCAGCGTCGTCTTGCCCGCGCCGTTGAGCCCGAGGATCACGACGCGCGAGCCCTTGTCGATGGCGAGGTCGACGCCGGTGAAGATCTCCAGCGAGCCGTAGGACTTGCTCAGGCCCTCCGCCATCAGCGGGGTCTTGCCGCACGAGGCGGGCTCGGGGAAGCGGATCTTCGCGACCTTGTCGGCCACCCGCGTCTCGTCCAAGCCCGCGAGCATCTTCTCGGCGCGCTTGGCCATGTTCTGCGCGGCGACGGCCTTCGTGGCCTTCGCGCGCATCTTGTCGGCCTGCGCCAGGAGGACGCCCGCCTTCTTCTCCGCGTTCGCGCGTTCGCGGCGGCGGCGCTTCTCGTCGGCGGCGCGGGCTTCGAGGTACTTCTTCCAGCCCATGTTGTACAGGTCGACCTCGCCGCGCGTGGCGTCGAGGAACCAGACCTTGTTCACCACGTCGTCGAGCAGCTCCACGTCGTGGCTGATCACGACGAGGCCGCCCTCGTGCGACTTGAGGAAGCCGCGCAGCCAGGAGATCGAGTCGGCGTCGAGGTGGTTCGTGGGCTCGTCGATGAGCAGGATCGTGCTGGACTTCGCGCCCACACCGGCCTCGGAGGCGGCGAACAGGATGCGCGCCAGCTCGACGCGGCGGCGCTGACCGCCGGACAGCGTGCTCAGCGGCTGCGCCAGGATCCGGTCCGCCAGGCCGAGGTTCGCGCAGATGCGCGCGGCCTCGCTCTCGGCCGCGTACCCGCCGAGCGCGGAGAAGCGGTCCTCCAGCTTGCCGTAGCGGGTGACGGCCTTGTCCAACTCCTTGGCGTCGACCAGTTCCGCCATCGCGGACTGCGTCTTCTCCATGTCCCGCAGGATCTGGTCGAGGCCGCGCGCGGAGAGCACGCGGTCCTTCGCGATCACCGAGAGGTCGCCCTCGCGCGGGTCCTGGGGCAGGTAGCCGAGTTCGCCGGTGCGGCGCACGTCGCCGCCGTAGGGCAGGCCCTCGCCCGCCAGCACGCGCAGCGACGTCGTCTTGCCCGCGCCGTTGCGGCCGACGAGGCCGATGCGGTCGCCGGGCTGGACGCGGAGGTTGGCCTCCGAGAGCAGGATGCGCGAACCCGCGCGCAGCTCGATGTTGGTAGCCGTGATCACAGCGGAACTCCAGGTGGGGTGGTCATGCGGAACAGAGGGGTCGGCGGAGGAACACGCGCTGGACCTACTCGATCAGGATGACCACGGCACCAGTCTACGGGCTGCGCGCCAACGAATTCGCCACATGTGGGCACCGGCATACATTTGCGCGCATGACGGACACGTTCGCAGGGAAGACGGCGCTGGTCACGGGCGCGAGCCGGGGAATCGGTCTCGGCATCGCCCACGAACTGCTGACGCTCGGGGCGTCGGTCGCGATCACCGGGCGCAAACCGGACGCGATCACCGGGGCCGCGCGGACGCTCGCGCAGGACACCGGGGTGCCGCCGGACCGGGTGCTCGCGCTGGCGAGCAACGCGGGCGACGACGACGACCGCGCGTCGGCCGTGGCCGCGGTCCTGGAGCGGTTCGGGCGGGTCGACGTGCTGGTCAACAACACCGGCATCAACCCGGTCTTCGGTCCGCTCGTGGAGGCCGACCTCGGGGCCGTGCGGAAGATCTTCGACGTGAACGTGGTGGCGGCACTGGGTTTCACCCAGCTCGTGTGGAAGGCGTGGATGGCCGAGCACGGCGGCTCGATCGTGAACGTCGCGTCGGTGGGCGGGCTCCGGTCCACCGGCGTGATCGCCGCGTACGGGGCGAGCAAGGCGGCGCTGATCCGGCTGACCGAGGAGCTGGCGTGGCAGCTCGGCCCGGACGTGCGGGTCAACGCCGTCGCGCCCGCCGTGGTGAAGACCCGCTTCGCCGAAGCGCTCTACACCGGCCGCGAGGAGGAGGCGTCCCGGCAGTACCCGCTCAAGCGCCTCGGCACGCCGGAGGACGTCGCCCGGCTGGTGGCGTTCCTCGCCTCCGACGCCGCCGCGTGGATCACCGGCGAGACCGTCCGCGTGGACGGCGGGCTGCTGGCCACCGGCACCCTCGGCTGACCGCGCGCCGAACCCCCGGCCCCCGTCGTCCGGAGGTTCGGCGTCCGCCGGTCAGAGCGAGACGCGCAGGGACGACAGGCGCCAGGTGCCGGGGTCGGGCGCGCGCCGCGCCGACGTGACCGCGAGCGCGGGGAAGCGGCGCAGCAGCGCGGAGAGCGCCGCCTCGGTCTGCACCTTGGCCAGCGAGGCACCGAGGCAGAAGTGCGGGCCGTGGCCGAAGCCGAGGTGACCTGCGCCGGACGGGCGGGTGATGTCCAGCTCCTCGGGCGCCGTGAACGCGCGGGGGTCGTGGTTGGCCGCCGCGACGGCGGCCGTGACGGCGTCGCCCTGGTGCACGAGGGTGCCGAACAGCTCGACGTCCTCGGTGGCGTAGCGCGGGATCGCCAGCAGGGTCGGGCCGGACCAGCGGATCAGCTCCTCCACGGCGCGCGGCATCAGCGAGTCGTCGGCCCGCAGCGCCGCCAGCTGGTCCGGGTGCTCGTGCAGGGCGAGCACGGCGTTCGGCACCAGGTTCGCGGGCGTCTGCCCGGCGAGCACCAGGTGCCACACCAGCGTGACCAGCTCGGTCTCGCTCAACCGGTCGCCGTCGGCGTCGCGCACCCGGACGAGGTCTGCGAGCAGGTCGCCGTCCGGTGCGTCGCGACGGCTCGCCACGGCGGCCTCGGCACCCGCCATGATCGCGGGGATGGCGTCGGCGAACCCCTGGCCGTGGCCCGCCGCGATGGTCGCCGCGTGCTCGCGCCACGCGGGCCGGTCCTCCGCCGGGATGCCGACCAGCTCGCAGATCACGTCGATCGGCAGCAGCCACGCGAAGTGCCGCAGCAGGTCCACCGACCCGTCCTCGACGTGCGACGGCAGGTCGTCGAGCAGGCCGTCGACGATCGGCTCGATCCGCCCGCGGAACTCGGCGGCGCGGCGCGCGGTGAACGCGGGCGACACCAGCCTGCGCAGCCTCGTGTGCTCGGGGCCGTCCATCTCGGACATGGTCCGCATGTACCTCAGGCAGTGCTCGGGGATGCCGGGCGGGCGGATGAAGCTGTCGGCGTTGATCTCGAACCTCGGGTCGCCGAGCACGGCGCGGGCGTCGGCGTGCCGGGTCAGCGCCCACAGCGGGTTCATGCCGGGGATCAGGATCCTGGCCAGCGGCGAGGCCTCCCGCGCGTCCCCGTAGGAGGTGAACGGGTCGCGCACGACGTCGGGGTCGCTGAGGTCGATCTCGGGGGTGGTGGTCATGGGGGTTCTCCCGGTGCGAGGACGTCGAATCCAGATGATCAGATCATCTGGATGATGACGGTATCCGGATTTCGGGCGTGCGGCAAACACCGGGGAGGAGCGGGGCGACTACGGGGTCCGGGTCACCTGGATCGACGTGCTGCCCATCGGCGTGACCTCGGTGCCGGTGGTCGTCGTCACCACCGGTTCCTCGGGGACGGACGTGCTGCTGGGGGACGCGGTGGGAGAGGTGGAGGTCGTGGACGTGGAGGGCGGTCGCGACGTCTCCGGGGCCGAGGACACGACCGAGGACTCGGGCGGCGGGGTCGTGGACGGCGGGACCTCGACGGGCTCGGACACCGACGTGGTGCTCGACGGCCCGGCGGGGTCGACGGGACCGCTCGGCACGTCCCCCGGCTTGAGCGCCAGCGCGAGCACGGCGGCCACCACGACCGCGGTCGTGCCGACGCCGCTGCCGACGACGGCCATCGTGCGCCGCCGCTTCCTGACCGCCTCGCCACTGCTGATGATGTCGTCGGCCGTGAGCCCCCGCACCGGCATCGGCGCCGCGCGCAACTGCTCGAAGGTGCTCTTCAGGTCGTCCTCACGCACGGCGAGACACCTCCTGCCACAGGTCGGCGTACTGGGGTCCGAGGCGGTGGCGGAGCGTCGCCACGCCTCGGGCGCTCTGGCTCTTGACCGTCCCCGTCGAGCACCCGAGCGCCGAGGCGGTCTCCTCGACGCTCAGGTCGTGCCAGAACCGCAGCACCAGCACGGCCCGCTGCCGGGCGCCGAGGACCGACATCGCCTGCCACACGACGAGCCGGTCCTCGACGTGCTCCCCGCCGGAGGGCATCTCCGGCGGGGAATCCGTCAGCTTCTCGCGCCGCCACCTCATCCGCCTGCGTTCGCCGATGAACGTGCGCACCACGATCTTGCGGGTGTAGGCGGCCAAGCCGTCCCTCCTGGCCAGCTTGGGCCCCGCGAGGTACAGCTTCAGGAAGGCGGCCTGCACCACGTCCTCGGCCTCGTGCCAGTTGCCGCACAGCAGGTAGGCCGTGAAGCGCATCGAATCGGCGGTGAGGTCGAAGTGCCGGGTGAACTCGGCGTTCCAGGTCGGGTCGGTCACGCGTGTCGTGCTCTCCCGCTCAGCGGTTGGTGGTGGACGGAGCCGTGGTCACGGGGTAGGAGACGCCGGGGGAGGTGGTGGTCGTGGTCGTCGGGGCCGGGGGCGTGGACGCTACCGGCGGCACCGACGCGCCGGGGCTGGTGGTCACGGTCGGCATCGGCGTCACCTCGACCGGAGCGGACGGCGCGGGCGTGACCTCCACCGGCGTCGACGGCATCGGCGTCACCTCGACCGGAGCGGACGACGACGTCGCGCTCGGCGTCGTGGGGATCGAGCTCTGCGGGGACGTCGAGACCACCGGGCGGGAGGTCGAGGTGGGCGCAGGCGCCTTGTCACCGCCACCGGACGCCAGCGCGATCGTGGGGACGGCGATGCCGATCCCGCCGAGCGCCACGGCGGCCACCACAACGAGTCGTTTGCGCACTTGCTGCTCCTAGGGGGTTGGGCGGGCGGCTCGTTCGCCGCCCTCACCCCTATCCATGCGATGGGCCGCCGTGCGGGTTGCACCGACTTCTTCCGGCCCCACCGAACGGGGCCCAGGCCGTTCGACCAGGTCACCGGGCCCGAACCCGATCGAACCGCCCTCCATCCACCCTCCGGTGACACGGGTCACAGGCCATGCCGCTCGGGCGGTCGGACGACGACCTCCACCGCCCGCGCCCGCACGGCGGCCTCGTCGAGCACGGCGCGGCGGGGTTCGGCGACGTCGAGCACCCGCTCCCCCGCCCTGGCGAACACCGCGGCCAGCCGCCGGTCGGCGCGCAGCACGTCCAGCGCCTGCCGGTCACCGCCCAGCACCACCGCGTCCAGCGAGTCCACGGCCGGGGCCAGCACGCGGACCGCGTCCGAGGCCGCGGCCTCCAGGGCGACCCGCGACTGCCCCTCCCGGCGGCGCGCGAACCGCCGCTGCGACCACCCGCCCGCGCTGGAGCGGCCGTGCACCTGGCGGCTGCCGGTGGTCGAGACCTCCACGACGCCGTTCACCGCGATCCCGACGCTGTGCCCGCCGAGCCGGACCAGCAGCAGACCGATCCGCCGCGGGAGCAGCGCGTGCTCGACCAGGCAGGCGACGGTGGGGGTGGCGAGCGGGGGGAACGGCACGTCCACCTCGGCGCGCGTCCCGTCGACCGCGTGGACCACCAGCCGGTCACCGTCGCCCGCCGTGCGGGACAGCCCGCCGTGCCGCGCGGCGAACCGCTCGAACCAGCCCGCGAGGCGCTCCGGCTCGACCTCGACCGCCCGGCCGCCGCCCGCGACCGCGCGGACGCGGCTCAAGCGGGGGCCACCGCGACCCACACCGGCAGCGGGTGGCCGCTCTCACCGGGCAGGAGCCGCTGCACGGCGCCGAACCCCGCGAGCGCGAACTGCTCGGCCATCTGCTCGGGGGTCAGGACGCGGTGCCTGGTCGCGACCGAGGACGCGATCTGCCACGTCCCCAGCGCGCGCTCCAGCTGCACGACCTCCAGCTCGTAGGACTCGCCGTCGTTGGACCAGTCCCACAGCTGCACCGTCACCTGGCGGCTCTCGCCGCGGCCGAGGACCTTCGGCGGTGCCGTGATCGGGCGGAGCCTGCTGAGCCGGTCCAGCTCGGGAACGGCGGCGACGAGGATCCCGCCGGGCCGGAGGCACTTGCGGGCCAGGAGGAAGGCCTGGTCGAGGGCACCCTCGTGGGCGAGCCTCGGCACCAGGTCGTCGCTGGCGCGCACCACGTCCACCACGCGGCCGTAGGGCTGTCGCGTGACGTCCATCAGGTCGATGATGCGGTGGTCACCGGGGCCGAGGACGGCCCGCGCGACCTCGACGAGCACGTCCTCCGGCTCGTGGGGTCCGGTGGCGTAGTCCTGGCCCGAAGTCACCGTGGACACAGTAGAGCCACCCGATCAGGCGTCGCCAGTAGGTGTGCGGTCGCTGGTGGCCCGGCACGGTCGGCACCGGACCACCACGACGGCACAACCGACACCGAAGGGGGTTTTCCCGCACATCCAGCGCCTCGTGCACAATGTTACCGACGGGTTCACACTGGGCGAAGGACCAACGATCACCACTTGACAGATAGGCGTCAACAGAGAAAACGTGTAACCCGTACGGACCAACCATTGACTCCATCCGGTCGCCACCAACACCAATCGTTGGCGGGTAGGGTCACTTGGGCGTGATCTAATGACAGCGGGGAGTCACCATGACCAACGCTGCCGGTCGACCTACTCTGTCTGTCGAAGACATCGATTCGACGGGCCACGGCAGTCTGGCGCAGCTCCTGACCACGGGACCGTTTCCCGAGGCCCTGAGAGCCGCGATCAAAGCGAGTCGGCTCAGCCTGGACCGCATCCAGCACCGATTGGGCCTGCGCGGGGTCACCATCAGCGTCGCTACGCTCAGTTACTGGCAGTCGGGTCGTCGTCGACCCGAGCGGCCGGAGTCGCTGGAGGCGCTGCGACACCTCGAATCCGTCCTGGGCGTCCCGCAGGCGGGTCTGTCGGCCCTCCTCGGGCCACCTCGTCCGCGCGGACGGCGCTGCCGCCCCACCACGATGATGCCCATCGACGCGCTCTGGGCGCGGCGCGAGCGGGTCGCCGACCTGCTCAGCAAGGTGGACACGACCTCCGACGTCAAGCTCGGGCGGATCAGCCAGCACGACCGCATCGACATCGCCGCCGACGGCGGCCAGCGCTCCATCTGGGTGCGGCAGATCCTGCGCGCCGAGCAGGACGGCCCTGACCGCTGGGCGCTGGTGTTCGAGACCGAGGAGTCCGACGTGCTGCCGGAGGTCGCGAACCTCCGCAACTGCCACCTCGGCAGGGTCGCCGAGGACACCGACGCCAACATCATGGTCGCCGAGATGATGTTCGACCGCCCCCTCGCGCGGGGCGAGACCATCATCATGGAGTACGAACTGGTCTTCCCCGAGGGGCACTACCCCGCGGGCAACAACACCTTCGCGCGCAAGTTCCGCCTGCCCGTGCGCGAGTACGTGATCGAGGTCAGGTTCGACCAGTCGAACCTGCCCGCGCGCTGCCAGCAGTACAGCCTGCCCGCGGGTGACGAGACGCCGTCGCGGCGCCGGAACCTCACGCTGGACAACGCCGGTGGCGTGCACGCCGTGGCGCTGGGCTTCGGTCCCGGCGTGTTCGGCGTCCGCTGGGAGTGGCCCAAGTAACCCGGTCCCCCTTCACACGTGAACGGCCCCCGCTGAGCAGCGGGGGCCGTTCACGTGTGAAGGGGTGGTGTGGTGGCCCCCGACGCGTCAGGGGCCACCACCGGGCGAACTAGGACACGTACCCCGCGAGGTGCAGCGACACGGCGCGCAGGGAGCCGACGTCGGTGCCCGCGGCGTCGACGACCTTGAACGTCCAGGTGCCGTCCGCCGAACCGGCGGTCAGCGAGCCCAGCGTCCCCGAGGCGGGCTTCCAGGAGCCGGTGAACGGCGCCAGGGCCGACGTCACGGTGGAGAACGACGCCGCCGCGCTGTCGTCGAAGACGACCTTGCAGAGGTTGTTGCCCGCCGCGCCGGAGCGCGAGAACAGCGTGGCCGTCGCGCCCGTCGGCGAGGTCAGCGTGCCGACCAGGTCACCGACGAACGTGTGGTCGATGCCGACCGTGGGCGACGCGTCGGCGGTGGAGCAGGTGTCGCCGTCGACGGAGAACGTCACCTTCGACGCCCGGCCGACGCCGGTCACCGGGAACTGGACGCCGGCACCGACGGTGCTGTTGTCCGGGATCGCGATGGGGGCACCGCTGTAGGCGAAGTGCTTGAACTCGCGCGACGGCTCGCCGACGCCGATCTGGAACGACTTGGTCGTCGGCGAGGTGGAACCGGCGAACGTGACGCGGGCGTCGAGCTTCACCTGGTCACCGGGGACGAACGTGCCCGGCACGGTCACCTTGAAGGTGTTGGTGACGGTCTGGCCGACCTCGATGTTGCCGTAGGACTTCGACCTCGGCGCGATCGTCACGCCCGCGGTGGGCGTGGTGAGCACGACGCTGGTGGACGCGGCGGTGCCGTCACCGGAGTTGAGCACCGGCACGGTGACCGTGGAGGTGGTGCCCGGCTTCAGGTACTGGCTGCCGTCGGCGTCGTTGACGATCGTCGGCTTCTGGGCCGTGGCGAGGGCCTGCGGGCTGGCACCCGTGTAGGCCAGCGCGCGGTCGGCGAGCACGACGCCGACGCCCGAGCGGTTGTCCGTGCCCGGCTCGGCGATGTCGATCGCGGTCGCCGTGAGGGCTTCCTTGACCTCGGCCGGGGTGAGGGTCGGGTTGCCGGACAGGATCAGACCGGCGATGGCGGCGGCGTTCGGCGCGGCGGCCGAGGTGCCGAAGAACGGGTTGAAGCCGCTCACGCTGGTGGCGACGCCGTCGGCGGCGGTGAGGTCCGGCTTCTGCCGGGTCTCGGCGCCGGGGGTGCCGTCGGCCTTGAAGAACACCTTGCGCGGGCCGTCGGAGGTGAACCGCTCCAGCTTCGAGTCGGCGGTGAAGGTGCCGGGGTACGGGCCCTTCGGGTTCGCCGGGTCACCGGGCTCCAGGTCGAACGGGAGCGCGGAGGCGGCCGGGGCCGCGGCGACGCTGATGGCGCCCTTGGCGGCCGAGTGGCCGCGGGTCACGCCGGGGGTGGCGAACTTCTTGAGGCCGTCGGAGGAGTCCTTGAACCGGCCGCCCAGCGCGGACAGCGCGAGGTAGCGGTCCTCACCGCGGAACTTCACCACGGCCAGGCGCAGACCGGTGCCGGTGGCGGGGGTGTTGACCCGCTCGTACGGGTCGTGCGTGCCCTCCTGCGGGTTCTGGCTGAACGCCACGACCGCACCCTGCGCGTTGGTCACGTAGAGGTCGTAGTCGTTGGCGGACTGGCCGAGCGGGTCGGACCAGAACAGCGTGACCGGCACGTTGCCCGAGTTGTTCGACAGCGGGTTGAACACCTGCTTGGCGTTGGGGTTCGGGTCGAAGTCGTGGGCCGAGCCCGCGAACTTCCCGATGCTGACGCCGGAGTCGACGAAGTTGCCCTCCCAGTGGCCGGAGGTGCCCTCGGCGACGTTGCCCTCGTTGCCCGCGGAGGAGAAGTACACCGCGCCGTCGGCGGTGACCGCGTCGACCGCGCGGGCGATGATGCCGTCCTGGAACGGCGACTCGTTGAAGTACAGGACGTCGTCGACGATGACGTCGCAGCCGAGCTGGAAGCGCAGGCCCTTGATGTTGTCGGCGAAGCTGGCGTCGCCGTTGAACGCGGTGGCGAAGCCCAGCTCGGCGTTGGGCGCGATGTCGTGGAGGATCTCCAGCATCGCGGTGCCCTCGTCGCCGGAGCCCGCCTGGCCGGTGAGCACGTCGACGGCGGGCAGTTCGCCCGCGGCCTGCGAGGCGGTGAGCGAGCCGATGCCGTCGGACAGGGCGCAGAGCTTCACGCCGGTGCCGGTGACGTGGAACTGCGCGCGGGCGGTGTCGGCGGCGTGGGCGCGGTCGCCCTCACCGGTCTTCACGGCCTGCACGGAGATGAGCGCCTGGCGCGCCTTGGCCTCGACCTGCTTGGCCTTGGCCTCCTTGGACAGCTCGGCGCGCGGCTTCTTGCTCTTGGTGGTCTTGGTCTTGTCGAGGTGCGCGGTCATCGCGCCCACGGCCGTCTCGACCCGCTTGACGTCGCCGCGCTCGGCGAGCGCGCCGATCTGGGACAGCGGGATCTGCGCGCGCACGGTGGCGCCTTCGACGGAGAACGACCGGATGCCACCCCCGCCGCCGCGGATGGCGTTCAGCAGTTCGTCGCCGACCTTCTCGGCGCGGATGTCGACCAGGACGGTGTCACCGGACTGCACCTCGACCCCGGTCTTGAGGTCCGGCAGCGCCGACATCGTGCCGACCGAGGAGCGGCGGCGCTGCTCGACGACGAGCGCGCTGTCCACTTTGGACTCGGCTTTGGTGGTGGACTTCTTGATCTCCTGGAGTGCGGCGATCTGCTTCGCCGTCACGTCGGAGAAGTCCTTGCCCGCCTTGGCCGGAGCGGCCTGGGCGGGGGTGATGGAACCCAACGTGGCCAACAGCATCGCCGTCCCTGCGGCGATGAGGGATCTTCTTCGCGAACGGTGCAGTGGTGAGCGCACGGGCGTCTCCCCCGAAGTTGAGCGTGCCCCGACGCACGCGGCCTGTGATCCGGATCGAACCGGCCGCGTCAACGTATTGTGCCCGCCCGGATACGGTCAGCGTCCGTTTGGAGGACGTCTCAGTACGCGGGGCACCCAAGAGTTGACCGTTCACAGTGGATTGCCGCGCGATGGACGCGCGTCGCCGCACCCGAACGGCGGTGCTCGTTCGGACGAGTGGGCGCACGCGGTCGTTCGCCTTGCGCCGTCACGGGGAATTCCCACGGGGACTTCACCGCTGGTGTGCCGGGTGGTTCTCCCCGTTCACAGGACGAAGGCGTCCGTCCACAGCTGACCCGTCCGGCCGGACAGCGCTTCGAGCAGTGCCGCGGCCTGGTTGTCGGTCAACGACGCCACGAAGTCCACGACCGCCCGGCCGCGGGCGAGCGCGCGCACCGCGTCCTTCCCGGTCGGCGCCTCACCGGTCGCGCCGATGAGGGCGCGGGGCTGGGTGCGGGCGAGCGTCGCGTACTCGGTCTCGGCGAGTTCGACGAGGTCGTGCAGGCGCCTCGGCAGCCGGTCGGACTCGTGCCGGTCGGTCACCCACTGCTCCAGCGCCTCCACGAGCGCCGTGATCAGCCGGGCTTGGCCGCGCTGGTGCAGCGCCAGGTCCGGACGCAGCAGGACGAACCGCCGGTGCACGAACTTCAGCACCTGCACCTCGTGCCACTGCGGGACCGCGAGCACCACGTGCCCGGACCGGGTCGTCGGTTCCTCGACGACGCCGACCGCGTCGACCAGTCGCCGGGTCCACCGCGCGGAGAACCCGGCCACGGCCTGTTCCGCTTCGACCGAGCCGTCGAACGGCACGGACAGCAGTCCGTCCACGAGTTCGGTCCGGACCTTCGCCACGGCGGACGCGAACGCGTCGTCGTCGACCGCCCACGAGTCCTTCGCGTGCAGCCTGCGCCGCAGCGCTTCCAGCGACCGCCCCGGCCTCCGCTGCTGCTGGTCCAGCTCGGCCCGTGACAGGCCCGCCAGTTCGAGGCCCTCGTTCAGCCACGTCCCCAGTTCGGCCGCGACGGTCGCGTGCTGGAGCACACCGACGCGGTGGAAGTCCTCCAGGTCGTGGATGGCGTAGGCGATGTCGTCCGCCGTGTCCATGACCGACGCCTCGACGGTCTGCTGCCACCCCTCGACCCGCCCCTCGTAGGGGGCGCGGGCCTGCACCAGGTCCTCCAGCTCGGTCACGTAGGCGGAGAACTTCGCCGCCCCGGTCCCCGGCCCGTCCGACGGTTCGGCCGCGCCGCGCGGCGGGGCAGCCATGTCCCGCGGGTGCGCCTCCGGGTGCGACAGGCGGGTCCACGGGTACTTCAGCATCGCCGCCCGCACGGCGACGGTCAGGTCCAACCCCACGGCGGCGGGTCCGCGCACGTCGGTGGTCGTCACGATCCGGAACGACTGCGCGTTCCCCTCGAACCCGTCGGCGAGCCCGAGCCGGTGCCGCGCGATCCGGTCCAGCACCTGCTCCCCGAGGTGCCCGAACGGCGGGTGCCCCAGGTCGTGCGCCAGAGCCGCGGCCTCCACCACGTCCGGGTCGCACCCACCGAGCTTGTCCAACACCCCGACCAGCTCGGGCCGAGCGCACAACCGCTCCGCGATGGCACGAGCCGCCTGCGCCACCTTCAGGCTGTGGGTGAGCCGGTTGTGCACCAACAACCCCGACCCGGTCGAGCTGACGACCTGCGTCACCCCACCGAGGCGGGCGAAGAACGGCGAACTGGCCACCCGATCCCGGTCCGCCCGGAACGGGCTGGACGTCAGGTCGGCGGGCGACGTGCCCACAGCACCGGACCGACGAGCCGTGCGGGGGTCGGGGTGTTCGCTCTCCATGCCGAAACGGTAGACGACCGAACGGACTACTCCCCCACGACCCGACCAGCCGCAAAGCCACCACTACAGCCGCGACAACACCCCACCACCGACCGTCACGACCACCAGCCGAAAACTGTCGGACCCCTCCGCTAACTTGTGAATCGGGGGGCCCTCACCACCAGGCGACCCCCGCCCCGCCGAACGCACTAAGCCCTCAGGGGGAGTCCCTTAAAGGAACTCCCCCTGAGGGAAAAATTGTCCCGCAGCGACCTACTCTCCCACACCGTCACCAGTGCAGTACCATCGGCGCAGGAGGGCTTAACTACCGGGTTCGGAATGGGACCGGGTGTTTCCCCTCCGCTATGACTGC
>NZ_DASUSQ010000100.1:0-2656 GCF_036375055.1 Umezawaea sp. | reverse complement strand
GTCCAGGCAGTCGTCCCGCACCTCCACCAGCGCCGCCACCGCGTCGAACGCCTCCGCGAACACCGGGAACGCCTCGTACAGCTCACGACCCATCCCGACCCGCTGCGAACCCTGACCGGTGAACAGGAACGCCAACCGGCCCTCGGCAGCAGGCGTGGAGTCGCCGTTCACCACGGCTTCCAGCTCCGCGCGCAGGTCGTCGGTCACCGCGAGCACCGCCCGGTGCTCCATCCGGGTCCGGCCCGCGAGCGAGTACCCGAGGTCCAGCAGGTCGGCGGGGTGGTCGAGCAGCGCGGACGCCTGGGCCCGCAACGCTTCCGGCGTCCTGCCGGACAGCACGACCGGCACGACCGGCACGACCTCCTCCGGAATTCCACCGCCGAGCGGGGAGGGAGGAGAACCTTCGAAGTCGCTGTTCGCGGCTTCGAGGATCGCGTGGGCGTTGGTGCCGCTGAACCCGAACGACGAGACACCGACCCGGCGCACCCGGCCGGTCTCCGGCCAGGCGACGTTCTCCGTCACGAGGTCGACCAGCCCGGCAGACCACTCGACCTCGTGCGTCGGCTCACCCACGTGCAGCGTCTTCGGCACGATCCCGTGCCTCATCGCCATCACGGCCTTGATCACCGCGGCGACACCGGCCGCGGCCTGCGTGTGGCCGATGTTCGACTTCACCGAGCCGAGCAGCAGCGGAGTCGTCCGGTCCTGCCCGTAGGTCGCGATGAGCGCCTGCGCCTCGATCGGGTCGCCCAGCGCGGTGCCGGTGCCGTGCGCCTCCACCACGTCGACGTCCGACGCGGACAGACCAGCGCCCGCCAGCGCCGTGCGGATCACCCGCTGCTGCGACGGGCCGTTCGGGGCGGTCAGACCGTTGGACGCGCCGTCCTGGTTGATCGCGGAACCCCGGACCACCGCGAGCACCTCGTGCCCGTTGCGCCGCGCGTCGGACAGCCGCTCCACCAGGAGCATGCCGACGCCCTCGCCCCACGCCGTGCCGTCGGCACCGGCCGCGAACGCCTTGCAGCGCCCGTCGACCGCGAGACCGCGCTGCCGCGAGAAGTCCACGAACGCGCCGGGCGTGGCCATGATCGTCACGCCACCCGCCAGCGCCAGCGAGCACTCACCGGACCGCAGCGCCTGCACCGCCAGGTGCAGGGCCACCAACGACGACGAGCACGCCGTGTCGACCGTGACCGCCGGACCTTCCAGGCCGAAGGTGTAGGAGACGCGGCCGGACAGGACGCTGCTCGCGTTGCCCGTGCCGACGTGGCCCTCAAGACCGTCGGGGATGCGCGGCAGCAGGTCAAGGTAGTCCTGGCCGTTGGTGCCCGCGAAGACGCCGACCTGGCCGCCCCGCAGGGAGACCGGGTCGATGCCCGCGCGTTCGAACGCCTCCCACGAGGTCTCCAGCAGCAACCGCTGCTGCGGGTCCATCGCCAGCGCTTCCCGAGGCGAGATCCCGAAGAACGCCGGGTCGAAGCCCGAGACGTCGTCCACGAACGCGCCCTCGACCACGTACGACGTGCCCTCGTGCTCGGGGTCCGGGTCGTAGATGTTCGCCAGGTCCCAGCCGCGGTCGGTCGGGAAGCCGGTCATGGCGTCGCGGCCCTGCTCCAGCAGGTCCCAGAGCTGTTCCGGCGAGGCCACGCCACCGGGGAAGCGGCAGGCCATCGCGACGATCGCGATCGGTTCGTCCACGCGCAGGGCGACCTCGGCCGACAGCGCTTCCGGGCGCGTGCCGACGAGCTCGGACCGCAGGTGCTCGGCCAGCACGGCCGGGGTCGGGTGGTCGAAGACGAGCGTCGCGGGCAGCTTCAGCCCGGTCGCGGTGCCGATCGCGCCGCGGAACTCCACGGCGGTCAGCGAGTCGAAGCCGAGTTCCTTGAACGCCAGACCCGATTCCACGAGCTGCTCGCCACCCAGCACGGCCGCGACCTGCTCGCGCACCAGCTCCAGCAGCACGCGGCGCTGCTCGTCCTCGGGCAGCGCGGTCAGCCTCGCCACCACCCCGGAGTCGCCTGCCGGCGCGGCCGAGAGGGCTTGGCGCACCTGCGGGAGGTCGCGCAGCAGCGGGCTCGGTCGCACCGACGTGAACAGCGGCGCGAACCGCTCCCAGTCGATGTCGGCGACCGTGAGCACGCCGACGTTCGAGCCCACGGCCCGGCGCAGCGCGGTCAGCGCGCGTCCCGGTGCCATCGGGCGGATGCCGCGGGCCCGCAGGTGCTCCTCGGCGTCGCCCTCGGTGGCCATGCCGCCGTCGGCCCAGGCGCCCCAGGCGATCGACGTGGCGGCCAGGCCGCGCGAGCGGCGCGAGTCGGCGAGCCCGTCGAGGTAGGCGTTGGCCGCGGCGTACGCGCCCTGACCGCCTGCACCCCAGGTGCCCGCGATGGAGGAGAACAGCACGAACGCGTCGACCTCGCCGACCAGCTCGTCCAGGTTCGCCGCGCCCGCGACCTTCGCCGAGAGCACGCGGGCGAAGTCGGCCGGGTCCTGCTCGGCCAACGGGGAGAAGGCCTCGACGCCCGCGGCGTGCACGACGGCGTTCGGCGGGTACTCCTCCAACAGCGCCCTCAACGCGTCCCGGTCGGCCACGTCGCACGCGGCGACCACGACGGGAACGTCCAGCTCCTCCACCAGCTCGGCGGCACCCGGAGCG
>NZ_DASUSQ010000099.1:0-17107 GCF_036375055.1 Umezawaea sp. | reverse complement strand
CCACGAGCCGCTTGTCCGGCGCCCGCGGCGACGTCAACGGCATCGGGTCGAGCGCCAACAACAGCCGCGCCAACTCGGCGGCGGGGCGAACGTCCTTCTCCACCTGCCGCTCAGCGGGCAGATCCCGCCCCGGCTGCTCGTCGGGGTGGAGGAACAGCCCGTGGACGGGCTCGCAGATCTCCAGCGGATCGTCGGCGACCACGGAACCGGCGGCCTCGCCGAGTGAGGTGAACAGCCCCGGAGCCACGTAGTCGATCCTCACCATCGAACGATGGTAGGCGAGGCGCACCGAAATGCGTCAGGCCCGGTCGCGCGAGCGCGACCGGGCCTGACTCGTATCTCACCAGAGCCGCCTATCGGAATCGAACCGATGACCTGTTCATTACGAGTGAACCGCTCTAGCCGACTGAGCTAAGGCGGCGAGACGCGATAACTATAGCCGACTCCAAGACCGTCACCGACAGGGGTCCCCCTCGTTAGGCTTCTCGTGACGCCGCTCACCACGGGTCACGGGCTCTTCACCGTCGAGGAGGACTTCCGACATGCGCAGACGCCGGCTCGCGTTGGCCTTGCCCACCGCCGCAGCGTTGTTGGCGCTGTGCGCGGCACCCGCTCTGGCGCAGCCTCCCGTGACCACGCCGGTGCCCGGTCCGGTGAGTCCGGGGCAGCCGCCGGTGTCCGCTCCGAACGGGCCGCAATCGCTTGCGCACGCGGTGGGTGATGCTGGGACCGGGTTGGCGGTCGTGCGGTTGGCACCGGAGTCGACGCCGACGAACACCATCCTGCCGGGGTTCGGGGACGAGCTGCCGAAGCAGTCCGCGGCGGAGCTGGGTGTCGGGCTGGCGAGCGCGCAGGTGAACACCGAGTCGTACCTGGCGTTCGAGCGGTCGGTCGCGCAGGCGTCGCCGCTCGGGTTCGCCGTGCAGGGGCGGGCGCCGCAGACACCCGGCTCGCTGGCCCAGACGGCGTCGCCGGACAACCCCCAGGGCCTGAGCGGCGGGCTGGCGCTGCCGAAGACGCCGCTGGACACGCTGCTCACCGTGAAGGGCCTCAACGGGAACGTGCACGCGCGCTGGGACGACGCGCTCGGGCCGTGCGTGACACCGCTGAGCGAGGCCAAGACGTCGCTGGCGAGCCTGTCCGTGCTGAACGCGATCCCGACGCTGCCGTCGTCGCCGGACCTGACCGGGATGCTCACGCAGGACACGCCGAAGCTGGACGCCGCCGCGAAGCAGTCGCTGATCGACAGCCTCAAGGGCATGACCGCGCCGCTCAGCCAGCTCGGCGGGCTGCTGTCGGGCACGCCGGACACGGGCGAGAAGGGCTCGCTGCTCAGCCTGCCGGAGACGCTGATGGCGCAGTCGTCGGTGGAACTGGTCGACCTGCCCGGTTCGGCGAACAAGGCCGTGAAGACCACGTCGACGCTCCAGGCGGCGAGCGTGCGGCTGCTCGCGGGCACGCCGATGGAGGTCCGGATCGACGTGGTGAGCCAGCCGACGCTGGTGGCGCTGGCCACGGGCGTCGAGGCGACGTCGGCGATCACGTACACCGCACCGGTGCTGCGGGTGACGCAGGGCGGGAAGGTGCTCGGCACGCTGGACGCGGCCAACCCGAAGCTGGAGATCCCGGTCGGCATCCCGGTGGCGGGCCTGCCCGAACTGCCGAAGCTGCCGATCATCGGCGGGATCCTGCCGAGCGGCGGTGACGTGCCCGCCGAGCTGGAGAAGCTCGACATCGGGGTGCTGCGGTTGCAGATCGCGCAGTTCAACGAGAAGAAGATGGCGTTGAACGGCCCGTTGACGCAGGGCGGTCCGACCATCAAGGGCTTCATGCTCGGCGCCACGGCCCGGCTGCTGGACCTGCAACTGCTGCCGACGGACGCCCTCGGCCTGCCGAACCTGCCGTCCGCGCTGGCGCAGGTGTCGCTGGGCGAGCAGATCGTCCGCGCCGCCGCGCCGGAGGGCGGCGTGGTCTGCGGCAGCACCACGACGGCACCGCCCGCGGGCGCGCAGCCACCACCGCCGCAGGCCCGGCCGACCATCCCGCTGGCCTACACGACCGCCGCCTACAAGACGATCCCGATCTTCTGGCTCGGCACCGCGCTGCTGCTGGCGGGCGTGGTGATCGTGTCCGCGATGCCCAGCCGCCGCCGCGAACCCGCACTGGTCGGCACGACCGGGGCAGCCGCGATCGTGACGACGGCCGAGCCCGAAGACACGACAGCCGAGCCCGAAGCCGAGCCCGAGACCGAAGCAGTGGCCGAGTCCGAAGAGGAAGCGGAACCCGCGCCCGGAGCGGAGTCCGAGAGCGGCGACGAGGCCTGAGGCTGAGCTGGTTGGGAGGCCGCGCCTCCCAACCAGCTCACGTCCTCACAGGCCGATGGCGCGGGAGACCTCGGCCGGCTTCAACACCCGGAGCAGCGCCTCCATGAAGTAGTAGTCGGCGTACGGGAGCGACACCTCGACGCCGTCCTCGGACGGCCGGTTGCGGGTGCCGCGCGCCAGGACGGCCTCGGCGCGCGTGGACTTCTTCGTCAGGCAGTCCCTGGTGAGGCCGTGCAGGATCCGCAGCGCGGAGTCCCGGTACTGCGTGCGGCCGGACGCCTTGGCCAGGTCGAGCAGGCCCGCCGCCATGACCGCGCCCGCCGACGAGTCCTTGATGTCGTTGGGCGCCTGCGGGGCGCGGTAGTCCCACACCGGCACGTGGTCCGGGGTGAGCTGGCCGAGCGCGAAGTCCGCCAGCTTCCGCGCGGTGGCCAGGAACGACGCGTCACCGGTGCGCCGGTGCACGGTGGTGAACCCGTAGATCGCCCACGCCTGCCCGCGCGACCACGCCGACGTCGGGCTGTAGCCCTGCACGGTGTTCGGCCCGATCGGCGCGCCCGTGGCCGGGTTGAAGTCGAAGACGTGCGGCGTGGAGCCGTCCGCGCGGACGAAGTGCCGCTGGGTCGTCTTCGCGTGCGCGACGGCGACGTCGAGGTACTTGCGGTCGCCGGTCTCCTGGGTGGCGAACGCGAGCAGGTCGAGGTTCATCATCGTGTCGATGATCGAACGGCCCTCGTCGCGCGGCGTGCCGAGCGCGCCCCAGGCCCGGATGAACCGGCCCGCGGTGTTGAACCGGCCGATCAGCCCGTCGGCGGCCTTGATCGCGCCGTCGCGCCACTTCACCTCGCCGGTGAGCCGCCACGCGGTGACCCACGACGGGTAGAAGAGGAAGCCCATGTCGTGGTCGCGGGCCACGTCCTTGCGCGGGGACAGCCGCTCGGAGGCGGCGAGCGCGAGCTGCTTGAACCGGTCCTCCTTCGTGTCGAGGTACGCCATCCACAGCGTGCCCGGCCAGAAGCCGCCGACCCAGCCGCCGTCGGCGACGTAGGTCCACTTCTCGGCCCTGGTGATCTCGGGGAACGTCGTGATGGCCGGGCCGGTGACGCGCACCTTCGACACGGCGTAGTCGAGGGCGTCGCGCAACGCCTCCGGACCGGGTACGGGCTCTTGCGCCAACGCGGTTCCTCCCGTCGCGGCGGTCGCTCCGGCCGCCACGGCGGCCGAGGTCAGCAAGGTACGGCGGGACACGGACATGGGCACCATCCATCCGAGAATCGGCGTTGATCACAGGTCGGACCGGGACGCGCGGGAGGACCGGCGGCGCGCGGGAGGGCGACACCCTGGCTGGTGCATACGTCTACCGCCGCCTTCCGAGCGCACCGCGGGCCAACTCGTCACCGGCGGCGGCGAAGTGACGAGACCACACTTGTTCCATCCAGCGGAACGTAGTTCCATGAATGGACCGAGCACATGGTGTCACTGGACAGCGACGAGCGGAAGGCATCACCGCCATGGAAATCCGACACGCGACCCATCCGGAGCAGGTGGCCGCGCTCGACACCGATCAGCTGCGGCAGCGCTTCCTCGTCGAGGACCTGTTCGTCGCGGGCGAGGTGAGGCTCGTCCACTCCCACGAGGACCGCGTCGTGGTCGGTGGCGCCTCTCCCCTGCCCGGAACGCCGCTGGAACTGGAGGCCGTCGACGCGCTGCGGGCCGACACGTTCCTGGCGCGGCGGGAGCTGGCGGTGGTCGTGGTCCGCGGGTCGGGCAGCGTGACCGTGGACGACGCCGAGCACAAGGTCGACGCCCGCGACTGCGTGTACGTCGGCAGGGGCGCGACCGTGGTGCGCTTCCAGGCCGCCGTGGAGCACACGCGCTTCTACCTGTTCTCCACGCCGTCGCACGCCGAGCACCCGACGGCGGTCGCGCGGTACGACGACGTGGACGCGCTGCGGCTCGGCGACCCGGCGACGTCGAACGTCCGCGAGATCCGCAAGTTCGTGCACGCGGACGGGATCCGGTCGAGCCAGCTCGTGCTGGGCATGACGACGCTGGCGCCCGGCAGCGTGTGGAACACGATGCCGCCGCACACCCACGACCGGCGCACGGAGGCCTACCTCTACTTCGACCTCCCGGACGAGCACCGGGTGGTGCACCTGATGGGCGAGCCGCACGCGACCCGGAACCTGGTGGTGCGCAACGAGGAGGTGGTGATCTCGCCGAGCTGGTCCGTCCACAGCGGAGCCGGAACGCACGCCTACTCGTTCGTCTGGGCCATGGGCGGCGAGAACCAGGCCTACGACGACGTGGAACCCGTCGCGGTGACCGACCTCCGCTGAGGAGCCCTCGTGGACCTCTTCTCCCTGCGCGGGCGGACCGCACTGGTGACCGGCGCCCGCTCCGGGATCGGTCGCGCCATCGCGCTCGGGCTGGCCGACGCGGGCGCGGACCTGGTGCTGCTGGGGCGGACCGCCGACTTCGGCGCCGTGCCGGACGCCGTGGTGGACACCGTCGTCGTGGACCTGGCCGACCCGGAGGCGGTCGAGGCCGCGCTGGCCCCGGTGCTCGCCGAGCGGCGGATCGACGTGCTGGTCAACAACGCGGGCACGATCCACCGCGAACCCGCGGCGGACGTGTCGCTGGCCGACTGGCGGCGGGTCCTGTCGGTCAACCTGGACTCGGTGTTCGAGCTGAGCCGGGTGGTCGGCGGCCGGATGCTCGACGGGGCGGGCGGGAAGATCGTGAACGTCGCGTCGCTGCTCAGCTTCCAGGGCGGGGTCACGGTGGCGGCGTACGCGGCGAGCAAGCACGCGGTCGCGGGGCTGACCAAGGCGCTGGCCAACGAGTGGGCACCGCACAATGTGCAGGTGAACGCGATCGCTCCCGGATACATCGCCACCGACAACACCGCGGACCTGCGCGCCGATCCGGGTCGCGAACCCGCGATCCGCGACCGGATACCGGCCGGGCGGTGGGGCACGCCGGAGGACGTGGTCGGTGCGGCGGTGTTCCTCAGCTCGCGGGCGTCGGACTACGTGAACGGGCACGTGCTGGTGGTCGACGGCGGGTGGCTGGGCCGGTGACCGACACCGCGGTGGAGAAGACGTTGGCCGTGCTGGAGGCGTTGGCCGACCACTCGCGGATCACGGACATCGCACGGGTCACCGGGCTGCCGAAGTCGACCGTGCACCGGCTGCTGCAAGCGATGGTGGACCGGGGTTTCGCCGCGGTCCGGTCCGACGGCGGCTACCTCGCGGGGCCGAAGGTGCTGGTGATGGCCGGGAAGGTGCTCCGGCCGGTGGACACCGTGGAACGGGCGCGCCCCGCCCTGCGGGCCCTCCGCGAGGAGTCGCTGTGCACCGTCCACATGGCGATGCTGGTCGGCGACGAACTGGTCTACGTGGACAAGGTGGAGGCGGACAAGCCGTACCGGATGCCGTCGCGGCTGGGCATGAGCCTGTCCGTGCACTGCTCGGCCATCGGCAAGGCCGTGCTGGGGTCGATGGCGCCCGCGGAGTTCGACGCGCTGGTCGCCCGCGTCACGCTCACCGGCCGCACCCCGCGCACGATCACCACCGAGGACCGGCTGCGGGCCGAGGTCACGCGGGCGCGCCGCGTCGGCTACGGCTTCGACGACGAGGAGAACGAGATCGGCATCCGGTGCGTCGGCGCCGCGATCCGCGACCACACCGGTGCCGTGGTCGGCGGGATCTCGGCGTCCACGCTGGCCATGGAGCACACGATGGAGCAGTTGGCGGCGCTGGGCCCGCGGGTCCTGCGCGCCGCCGACGAGGTGTCCACCGCGCTGGGGTACGTCGAGCGCTAGCCGTGGTGCAGGGCCGTGACCAGGGCGTCGATCGCGATCCTCGGCTTCACGTTCATCTCCAGCGCGTCCCGGCACGCGAGGACCGCCTCCAGCCTGCGCAGCGTGGACTCCGGGGTCCACGCCTCCGCGGCCGTGCGGGCCTCCGCCGCGCGGTCGGGGTGGTTCAGCCTGGCCTGAGAACCGGTGGCGGTGACCAGGACGTCGCGGTAGAAGCCCGCCAGGTCGACCAGCGCGGTGTCGTAGGAGTCGCGCTGGGTCCTGGTGGCGCGGGACTTCTGCCGCTTCTCCAGGTCCTTCATCGCGCCCTTGGCCCCTCGGGTGGCGGCCGCGGTGCCCTTGCCGGTGCCGCCCGCGCCCATCGCGGTCTCCAACGCCGACCGCTCGTCCTCGTTGCGGGCCTCGTTGGCGGTGGTGGCGTCGGCCTCGGCGGCGGCGACCAGCTGGTCGGCGCAGGTGAACACGTCCTGCGCCCTGCGGACCGCCAGCGGGATGCGCAGCACCGACTCGCGGCGCTTGCGGACCTGTTCGTCCGTGGCCAGCCTGCGCGCGCGGCCGACGTGACCGGCGCAGACCGACGCGGCCCACCGCGCGACCTCGGCGGAGACGCCGTCGCGGTGCTCCAGCACGTCCGCGATGGCGTCGGGCCTCGGCGTTCCGAGCGGGATGATCCGGCACCGCGAGCGGATCGTCACGGAGACGTCCTCGGGGTGGTCGGAGGGGGCGCACAGCAGGAACACGGTGCGGTCCGGCGGTTCCTCCACGGCCTTGAGCAGGGCGTTGGCCGCGCCCTCGGTCAGCCGGTCCGCGTCCTCGATGATCACGACCTGCCAGCGGCCACCGGTGGGGCGCCGGGCGGCGGACTGGACCAGCGCGCGCATCTCCGCGACGGAGATCGACAGGCCCTCCGGGGCCACGAACCGGACGTCCGCGTGGGTCTCGGCGACCGTGGTGTGGCAGCCGGGGCAGTCGCCGCAGCCGGGGCGGTCGTCGACCGTCGTGCACTGGAGGGCCGCGGCGAACGCCTTGGCGGTGACCGAACGGCCGGAGCCGGGCGGGCCGGTGAACAGCCAGGCGTGGGTCATCGTGCCGGGTGCCGGGGTGCCGCCCGCGACGATCGTCGCCGCCGCTTCGGCGGCGGCGGACAGGACTTCCACGGCGGCGGGCTGGCCGACGACGTCGGCCCACACGCTCGTGTTCATGTGGTCTCCACAACGGGCTGGGCCTCGGGGACGCGGCGTTCCGCGAACAGCGGGAGCACCGCGGTGCGCACGCGCTCGGAGACCTCGTCCTCGGTGCCGTCCGCGTCCACCACGACGTAGCGGTCCGGGTCGGCGGAGGCCATCTCGGTGAGGAGGCGCTGCACGCGCCAATGGTGCTCGATGTTGTCGATGGCCCGCCGACCGGGCTTGCCGAAGACGGTCTCGTTCAGCGCGTCGGCGGGCATCGTGACCGGTGAGCGGTCCAGGAGGATGGTGACGTCCGGGCGGAGGCGGCCGGTGGCCCAGTCGACCAGGCCCTCCACCTCGGCGGGCTGGATGCTGCCGACCGCGCTGAAGTGCGCGAGCGGGCTGTCCACGTACCGCTCCATGACGACCAGGGCCCCGTTGTCCAGCGCGGGCCGCACCTCGCGCTCGACCACGTCCGCGCGGACGGCCGCCGCGACCAGCGCGTGCGCCCGGACCCCCGCCAGGTCGACCGTGGACAGCATGCTGCGGAGGCGGTGCTCGTCCAGGTCGGGGTCGCTGGCCAGGAGGACGGCGTGGCCGGCGGCGCGCAGCGCTTCGGCCAGTCGGCGGGCCTGGACGCTGGTGTCCTGCCGGGTGTCGCCCTCGACCGTGATGAGCACGCCCGCGGACGCCTTCGACTTGCCCCTGATCGCGTCGAACAGCTCCGAGAAGATCGGCTCCATGCGCCGGTTGTCCATCTGGCGGTAGGCGATGAGGCCCACCACGGCGGCCAGCACGCCCGCGCCGAACATGACCGGACGGGTGCCGTCGACGTTCATGGGGTGGTTGAAGAGGGTGATGGTGCGGGGCTTCAGCACGGTCACCAGCAGCGGGGTCACCACCGTCGACAGACCCAGGATGATCTTCATCAGGGACTGGACGAGCGCGACCATGCGGCCGCGCATCGAGTCCTCGACCTGGGAGCCGATGATCGTGAGGCCGGTGAGGAACGCGATGCCCGCGCACCCGCCGACCATGGCCACGGCGATGAGCGCGATCCACAGGTGCGGCGCCAGCGCGACGATCACCAGGCTCAGGCCCGCGCAGACGATCGTGAGGCCGAACAGGCGGTTGTAGGTGAGGCGGCGGGCGAAGCGGGGGGCCAGGGCCATGCCGCTGGCCAGCCCGATGAACACCGCGATGAACAGCAGGGCGAACGCGCTGTCGCCGCCGAGCAGGCTCAGGGCGTACAGCTTCGCGCAGCCGATCACGGCGCCCGCCGCGGCGAAAGCGCCGATCATGCCGATGACCAGGCCGCGGACGAGCGGGGTGCGCCAGGCGTAGCGGAGGCCGTCGCGCATCATCGCCGCGAAGCCGACCTCGTCCTCGGCGTCCTCCCTCTTCTTCGCCGACGTCGCCCGCCCGGACAGCTCCGGGATGCGCGTGGCGACGAGGACCGCCGAGGTGATGTAGAGCAGGCCGTTGACGACCACCGCGATGATGGCCACCCGGAACACGACGTCGTCGCTGGTCAGGTGCAGGTAGCCGGGGATGCCGGAGATGATCGCGTAGAGGCCGAAGCCGCTGATCGTGGAGATGCCGTAGGTCATCACCAGGCCGAGCTGGTTGGCCGACTCCACCTGGTCCGGCCTGCGCAGCAGGTTCGGGACGGCGGACTCCTTGGCCGGGATCCACAGCATCGCGCAGCAGCCGACGAGGAAGTTGGCGATGAACAGCCACCACGCCGCGCCGACGAACGCGATGGACAGGAACAGCGCACCGCGGGCCAGGTCGCACGCCACCATGACCTTGCGGCGGTCGAACCGGTCCGCCAGCACCCCGCCGAGCGGCGCGAACAGGATGCCGGGCAGCAGCTGGGTGAGCACGACCGCGCTGAGCGCGAAGCCCTCCCAGCCGTAGCCCTCGGCCAGTTTCGTCACCAGACCGGTGAGGGCGAGCAGTGACAGCCAGTCACCAACGCTGCACAGGTAGGTGACGCCCCACAGCCGCCGGAACGGCCTGATCGCCAGCACGCTCCGCAACCGGTGGGTTGCCGAAGCCGCGCCGGTCGCGCCCGGATTGAGCTGACCTGCGTCGTCGCTGTCCTGGATGTCGTCCACCCCCTGTAGCCACCCACCGATCAGCCTAACCGCGGCCGACCCGGTCAGTGCGCACAGTCAGCGGATTGCGTCCAACAACGCTTCGACGACCTGCCGGATGACGTTGAAGAACACCGATCCGATGATCAGCAGTGCCACCAGGCAACCACCGAACGCGGAACCCCGCGACCTGGGCCGTTCCCCCTGGGCCTGCTGGGGCTGGGGCGGCGCCTGGGGATGGGCCTGCGGCGTCGGGGCGACCGGTGCCCGGTACTGCACGCGGTGGGCGCCGACCTGCGTCTGGGGCTGCGGCTGACGGGTGCGCACCGGCCGGGCCCGCTGCTCGTGCAGCATCGCCGTCCGGATCGCCTCGCGGGCCAGCTCCGGGTCGGGCGCGACCGGCGAGTAGGCAGGCTGCACCGGCGGCGCGACCCGCTTCGGCCGGTAGGGGGTCTCCCCCGTGACCAGGCCCGCCAGCGCGTCCGGGTACGCGCGGGGTGGTGGCGGGTCCTGAGTCCCGTCGGGTCCGAACTCTCCTGGTCCAGGCACCGCCACCCCCTACGTCATCAGCTCTTCGTCTTGGCGGGCGCCTTCTTGCGCGGAGCCGCCGGCTTCTTCGCCGCGGGCTTCTTCTTGGTGACCGGCCCCTTGGCGCGCTTCTCGGCCAGCAGCTCGGACGCGCGCTCGTCGGTGAGGCCCTCGACGGTGTCGCTCTTGCGCAGCGACCCGTTGGTCTCGCCGTCGGTCACGTACGGGCCGAACCGGCCGTCCTTGACCACCATCGGCTTGCCGGACACGGGGTCGTTGCCCAGCTCCTTGAGCGGCGGGGCGCTGGTGGCCGACCTGCCCCGCTTCTTCGGCTCGGAGTAGATCTTCAGCGCCTCGTCGAGCGTGACCGTGAACAGCTGGTCCTCGCTGGTGAGCGAGCGCGAGTCCGTGCCCTTCTTCAGGTACGGCCCGTAGCGCCCGTTCTGCGCGGTGATCTCGGCCCCGGTCTCCGGGTCCTTGCCGACGACCCTCGGGAGCGACAGGAGCTTGAGCGCGTCCTCCAGCGTCACCGTGTCCAGGGACATGTCCTTGAACAGCGAGCCGGTGCGCGGCTTCGCCTGCTTCTTGGCGTCCGCCGCCTTCTTCGCGGTGGTCTTCTCCTCCGCGACCTCCGGCAGCACCTCGGTCACGTACGGGCCGAAGCGGCCCTCCTTCGCCAGGATCTCGTGGCCGGTCACCGGGTCGACACCCAGCGAACGCCCCTCCTGCGGCGTGGAGAACAGCTTCTCCGCGATCTCCAGGTTCAACTCGTCCGGCGGCATGTCCTCGGGCAGGTTCGCCCGCTGCGCGGTCGGCTCGCCGTTGTCGCCGACGACCTCCCGCTCCAGGTACGGGCCGTAGCGGCCGACCCGGACCACGACGGGACGCCCCTCGGCGTCGTCGAACAGCACGATCGAGTTCACCAGGCGGGCGTCGATCTCCTCGACGCTCGACCCGACGAGCTTCTTCAGCCCGCCGGAACGGCCGATGGAGCTCTCCGGGCCGACGCTGCCGCCGAAGTAGAAGCCGGACAGCCACGTCGTGCGCTGCTGGCGACCGGCGGCGATGCCGTCCAGCTCGTCCTCCAGCGCGGCGGTGAAGTCGTAGTCCACCAGGCGGCCGAAGTGCTGCTCCAGCAGCCCGACCACCGCGAAGGCCACCCACGAGGGCACCAGCGCGGAGCCCTTCTTCCACACGTAGCCGCGGTCCTGGACGGTGCTGATGATCGACGCGTACGTCGACGGGCGACCGATCCCCAGCTCTTCCATCGTCTTGATGAGGCTGGCCTCGGTGAAGCGCGAGGGCGGGCTGGTCGAGTGGCCGTCGGCGGTGAGGTCCGCCGCCGTGACGGACTGGCCCTTGACCAGCTGCGGCAGCCGCGACTCGGCGTCGTCCGACTCGCCGCCGGCCTCGGCGTCGACCGTCTCCACGTAGGCCTTGAGGAACCCGGCGAACGTGATCGTGCGACCCGAGGCGGAGAACGTGCACTCCTCGCCCGTGGTCGCGTTGCCGACGATCCGGACCGACGTCGTGTTGCCGCGCGCGTCGTTCATCTGGGACGCGATCGTGCGCTGCCAGATCATCTCGTAGAGCTTGAACTCGTCCGAGTCCAGCTCGCGGGCGACCTCGCCGGGGGTGCGGAAGACCTCGCCCGCGGGGCGGATCGCCTCGTGCGCCTCCTGCGCGTTCTTGACCTTGCGGGTGTACTGCCTCGGCTGGGCCGCGACGTACTCCGCGCCGTAGAGCTGGGTCGCCTGCGTGCGGGCCGCCGTGATGGCCGTCTCCGACAGCGTCGTGCTGTCGGTGCGCATGTAGGTGATGTAGCCGTTCTCGTACAGCTTCTGGGCCGTGCGCATCGTGCGGTCCGCGGTGAAGCGGAGCTTGCGGCCCGCCTCCTGCTGGATCGTCGACGTCATGAACGGCGCGTACGGCTTCCGCGTGTACGGCTTCTCCTCGACGCTCGCCACGGTCAGCGGCACGTCGGCCAGACCGGCGGCCAACGCCCGCGCCTCGGCCTCGTTGAGCAGCCGCACCTCGGACCCGGCCTTGAGCTTGCCGTCCGACCCGAAGTCGCGGCCCAGCGCCAGCCGGGCACCGTCGACGGCGACCATGCGCGCGCCGAAGTTGCGCGGCGTCGCCTCGGCGCCGGCGTCCATCGTGGCCGAGATGTCCCAGTAGGAGGAGGAGACGAACTTCATCCGCTCCCGCTCGCGCTCCACCACGATCCGGGTCGCGACCGACTGCACGCGGCCCGCCGAGAGCTTCGGCATGACCTTCTTCCACAGCACGGGGCTGACCTCGTAGCCGTAGAGGCGGTCGAGGATGCGGCGGGTCTCCTGCGCGTCGACCAGGTCCTGGTCGAGGTCGCGCGGGTTCGCGGCGGCCGCGAGGATCGCGGTCTCGGTGATCTCGTGGAACACCATCCGGCGGACCGGGATCTTCGGCTTCAACGTGTCGAGCAGGTGCCACGCGATGGCTTCGCCCTCGCGGTCGCCGTCTGTCGCGAGGTAGAGCTCGTCGACGCCCTTGAGCAGCTCCTTCAGCTCGGCGACGGTCGACTTCTTGTCCGGCGTGACGACGTACAGCGGCTCGAAGTCGTGGTCGACGTCGACACCGAGGCGAGCCCACGGCTGCCCCTTGTACTTCGCGGGCACGTCGGCCGCGCCACGCGGGAGGTCGCGGATGTGCCCCTTGGACGACTCCACGACGAAGTTGCTGCCGAGGTACGACGCGATCTTCCGCGCCTTGGCGGGCGACTCGACGATCACCAATCGGCGATTGCCGTCACCCGTAGCCCCGGAGCCGTTTTTCGTCCGTGTCGATCCAGCCACGCTGTCCCGCTCTCTTCCAACCCTGTGCTTCGACCCGCCAGTGTGCACTGTCGACCAGCCCCGCTGGGCAGGCCTGGTGCGGACAGGGTGACACAAGCGCCCTCTATCGCCCGTTGGGAGGACCCGGCGAGGCGGCCGGCCAGTCGACTTCCGCTACGCCTCCCGGCGGTTCCCCGACCAGTTCCGCGAGCCTCGCGAGCCTGCGCCTGCCGATCACCCTCAGGACCGGCCCACCACTCGGTCCGGTGACGAGCGTGGCGGGCAATCCGGAGCTGATCAAGGCCGCGAGCAGCGGTTCGTGCGTCTCCGGGGCATCGGGGTCGAGCCCGAGCGCGTACGCCGAATCGACCCAGCCACCGGACGCCAGCGCCCACAACCTGAGCACCGCCCCGTCCAGCTCGAACTCCGAGGGCACCGATTTGGCCGCACCCCCGCGGAGCCATTCAGCGGCCAAACGGGTGAGATCCGTGCGAAACGCCGTCCGGACCAACGCGCCGCACTCCTCGACGGGTGTTATCCCTGCCACGACACCCCGCCGCGCGCACTCCGAGGCCAGTGCCGTCGCCCGCCCCCGGTCCGCCACGACGACCGACACGCGGGCCGCCGTACCCCGTCCGAAGCCCATCGCCTGGCCGGGCCCGCACAGCAGGCCCGCCAGGTCCCCAACCCCCGGTTGGCGCGCCTCGGCGGAGTAGAAGGACAGTTGCCCCACGCACGGAGCGTAGAACACCTGTTCGACCCCTGTCAGCTGCCGAACGCCGCGTGGACGTTCCCGTCCACGCGGCGCAGGCGGTGGATCAGGTGGTCGGCGGCGTGGACGCGCTGCCCGCCGCGCCCTCGATGGCCTTGCAGTTCGGCGCCTTCTTCTCGGCGTCGGCCAGGTTCGAGCGGACGAGCACGCCGTCGAAGTCCTCGCCGACCTTCGCCACGGCCTGCATGTCGGTCGCGACCTGCGTGAACGCCGCGGCGATCGACGCCGGGTCCTGCGGGTTCGCGGCCTCGACGCCGGTCTTGGCCTTGTCGAGGGCGGTCTTGAGCTGCCCGAAGATGTCCGCGGCGCTGGTGGCCAGCTTCTCGGAGTCCGGGTGCGGACCCTTCTTCAGGTCGTTGAGCTTCGTGATGGCGCCGTCGACGGCCGTGGAGCCGTCGCCCAGCCACGTGGCGAACTGGGTCTGCATCTTCGCCGGGTCCGTCGTGTCCAGCTCGGGCTCGGTGGACAGCGTCTTGATGACGTCGAGGCTCGCGCCGCAGACCTTGTCGATCCACTGGACGGTCTCGTCGCCACCCGCGGCGGCGGCCGAGGAGGAGGTGGTGGTGCCGGTCGAACCGCTACCGGTGCCGGAGGCGGTGCCCGCGGTCTGGTTGCCGCACGCGGTCATGGTCAGGGCCGCGGCGGCGAACACGCCGACCACAGCGAGGCGGTGCCTCATGGAGAACTCCCGGTTGCAATCGAGTCGAGCTTGAGAGGGGCGAACCTACCGTTCCGATGGGCCACTCGGATGTGCTTTTGCGCCGTTCGGCGCCCCGTTCCCCAATCGAGACCGACGCTCAGGACGTGGTCGTGGGGGCAACGCCGCTGGTGGGAGCCTCGGAGGCGCTGGTGGCCGGCTGGCGGATCGACTGGCACTTCGGCGCCTTCTCCGCGGCCTCCAGCAGCTCCGGGCTGGTCTGGAGGTCCTTGAGGGGCTCCGCGAACTCGGTGAGCTTCGCGATGGCCTCGCCCGCCGCCTGGAGGCCGCCGCTCGGGTCCGCCGCGTCGGCCTGCTCGACCTGCGCCTTCGCGTCGGTGAACACCTTCGCGACCTCGTCGAACGTGTCGGCCATCCGCTTCACCTGCTCGTCGCCCCCCGCGACCGGCGACGGCCCCACCGCCCGCAGGTCGGTCGCCGACGTGCCGAACGCGGCGGCGAGCTGGCCCATGTAGGCGCTCATGTCGGCCTTGAGCTTGGCGGGGTCGGTCGCGTCGAGCTTGGGCGGCGACTGGGCGGCGCTCGCGAACCCGGAGGCGGCCGAGCAGACCTCGTCCATGTACGCCACGGCCGGGTCGGCCGTCGGCGCGGACGGAGAAGGGCTGGTCGAGCCGCCACCGCCCGACGTGCACCCGGCGGCGAGCGCGGCGGCGGCCAGCAGCGCGGCGAGGCTGAGCCTCATGTCCATCTCCCTGGATCGGGTCGTGGTTCCCCGTCCAGTGTGAACCGAAAAGGGCGCGTCCGGGTCGGTGAGGACCCGAACGCGCCCTTTTCGGTGGTGGAGCGCGGTGCGACTAGGCGGCGCCGTTGGCGACCGTCTCCGCCGGGCTGTCGGCGATGGCGGTGCCGCGGCGCTTGGACACCACGACGGCCCCGACGATGATCGCCACGGCGACGAACGCGATCGACAGGCGGATGCCCGTGGACGCGTCGGCGCCGATGGAGAACGTGATGATGGCGGGCGCGATCAGCACCGACACCAGGTTCATCACCTTGATCAGCGGGTTGATGGCCGGGCCCGCGGTGTCCTTGAACGGGTCGCCGACGGTGTCGCCGATGACCGTCGCGGCGTGGGCGTCGGAGCCCTTGCCACCGTGGTTGCCGTCCTCGACCAGCTTCTTCGCGTTGTCCCACGCGCCACCGGAGTTGGCCAGGAACACCGCCATCAGCGTGCCGGTCGCGATGGCACCGGCCAGGTAGCCCGCCAGCGGGCCGACGCCGAGGCCGAAGCCCACCGCCACCGGGGCCAGCACGGCCAGCAGGCCGGGGGTGGCCAGCTCGCGCAGCGAGTCCCTGGTGCAGATGTCGACGACCTTGCCGTACTCCGGCTTCACCGAGTGGTCCATGATGCCGGGGTTCTCGCGGAACTGGCGGCGCACCTCGAACACGATGGCGCCCGCGGCCCTCGTCACGGCGTTGACCGCGAGACCGGAGAACATGAACACCACGGCGGAGCCGATGATCAGTCCGACCAGGACGTTCGGCGTGAACGCGACGTAGTCGGCGTTGTCGAACGTCGAGCCGACCTTGGCCAGCGACTGCGTGATGGCGTCCTTGTAGGAGCCGAACAGCGCCGTCGCCGCCAGCACGGCCGTGGCGATGGCGATGCCCTTGGTGATGGCCTTGGTGGTGTTGCCCACCGCGTCCAGCTCGGTGAGGATCTGCGCGGCCTCGCCGTCGACGTCGCCCGACATCTCGGCGATGCCCTGCGCGTTGTCGCTGACCGGGCCGAACGTGTCCATGGCGACGATGACGCCGACCGTGGTGAGCAGACCGCAACCGGCCAGCGCCACCGCGAACAGCGCCACGATGACCGAGCCGGACAGCAGGAACGCGCCGTACACGGCCGCGCCGATCACCAGCGCGGTGTAGACCGCCGACTCGAAGCCGACCGAGATGCCGGACAGGATCACCGTCGCGGCGCCGGTCAGCGACGTGCGGCCGACCTCCTTGACGGGCTTGTGCTCGGTACCGGTGTAGTAGCCGGTCAGCCAGAGGATGACGCCCGCGAGCACGATGCCGATGATCACCGCGATGGCCGCGATCAGCGCCGGGTTGCCGCTGGTGCCCTGGATCTCCTCGGACACGCCGTCCAGGCTCGCGAACGAGCTGGGCAGGTAGACGAACGCCGCCACGGTGCACAGCACCGCGGAGATCACCGCGGAGATGTAGAACGCGCGGTTGATCGCCGACAGGCCGTTCTCGCCCGGCCGCGCCTTGGTGGTGTACACGCCGATGACGGCGGTGATGACACCGATCGCGGGGACGATCAACGGGAACAGCAGGCCCTGCGCGCCGAACGCGGCGGTGCCGAGGATCAGCGACGCGACCAGCATCACGGCGTAGGACTCGAAGAGGTCCGCGGCCATGCCCGCGCAGTCGCCCACGTTGTCGCCGACGTTGTCGGCGATCGTCGCGGCGTTGCGCGGGTCGTCCTCGGGGATCCCCTGCTCGACCTTGCCCACCAGGTCGGCGCCGACGTCGGCCGCCTTCGTGAAGATGCCGCCGCCTACCCGCATGAACATCGCGAGCAGCGCGCCGCCGAAGCCGAACCCGACCAGGACGCTCGTGGCGTCCTCCTTGTAGATCAGCAGGATCACGGTCGCGCCGAGCAGCCCGAGCCCGACCGTGAACATGCCGGCCACACCGCCGGTGCGGAACGCGATGCGCAGCGCCCGCTTGAGGCCCGACTCCTGCGCCGCCGCGGCGACGCGGACGTTGCCGCGCACCGCGAGGCCCATGCCGATGAAGCCGGTCAGGCCCGACATCGCACAGCCCACGAGGAACGCGATCGTGCGCCACGTCCCCGACTGCGCCGCCGACAGCGCCTCGGTGCCATCCGGTCGCAGGACCGCGGTCGACGT
>NZ_DASUSQ010000098.1:0-7561 GCF_036375055.1 Umezawaea sp. | reverse complement strand
TCGCCCGGGCCCACCTCGACCGGGACGCTCTCGCCGGTCAGCAGGGACGCGTCGATGGCCGAGGTGCCGTCCTCGACGACGCCGTCGGTGGCGACCTTCTCGCCGGGCCGCACCACGAAGCGGTCGCCGGCCGCGAGCTGGTCGACGGGCACGCGCACCTCGGCGCTGTCGCGCAGGACGGCGACGTCCTTGGCCCCCAGCTCGAGCAGGGCCCGCAGCGCCGCCCCGGAGCGTCGCTTCGCGCTGGCCTCGAAGTAGCGGCCACCGAGGATGAAGGCGGTGACGGCGGTGGCCACTTCGAGGTAGATCTCGTGGGTCCCCGCCCCGCGCTCGACGTCGAGGCTGAACGACATGGTCATGCCGGGCGTGCCGGCCTCGCCCCAGAACAGGGCCCAGACCGACCAGCCGAAGGCGGCCGTGACCCCGACCGAGATGAGCGTGTCCATCGTCGCGGCGCCGTGGCGGAGGTTGGTCCACGCGGCCCGGTGGAACGGCAGCGCGCCCCACACGACGACCGGGGCGGACAGCACCAGCGAGAGCCACTGCCAGTAGGTGAACTGCGCCGCGGGCACCATCGCCAGCAGGACCACCGGCACCGCGAGCACCGCGGACACGACCAGCCGCTGCCGGAGCGACCGCGTCGGGTCCTCCTCGACGGGCTGGTCGCCGTCCGCGCTCGCCGGGGGAGCGGGCAGTTCCGCGGTGTAGCCGGTCGCCTCGACCACCTTCACCAGGTCGGCCGGTGAGTAGGCGTCGGTGAAGACCACCCTCGCCTTCTCCGTCGCGTAGTTCACGCTGGCCTGCACGCCGTCGAGCTTGTTGAGCTTGCGCTCGACGCGGCCCGCGCAGGAGGCGCAGGTCATGCCGCCGATCGTCAGTTCGACCTGGCTCGGCGGGGTTGTCGTGGTGGGGCTCATGGAGCGCGCCTCCCTGGGGTGCTCAGCCGTGACCGGCATGGCCGTCGTCCGCTGTCGTGGTGGCCGCCGCGGGCGGGGCCGACCCGGTGGTCCCGAGGGTGAACTCGGCGGTGCGGACCCTGCCCCCGTGCTGGAAGTCGAGGAACAGCCGGTACCTGCCGGTGGTCGGCACCTCGACCAGGAACGCCACCTCCGGACCCGAACCGGGTGCGGCCTTCGGGTGGACGTGGAGGTAGGCCAGGTCCGCCCCGCGCAGGGCGACCAGGTGGCCGTTCGCGCCGAGGTAGGGCTGGAGATCGGTGACGGGGGCGCCGTCGCGGGTCACCGTCGCGGTGACCGGGGACTCCGCGCCGGCGGCCAGTTCGCCGTCGAGTCGAACGGTGTAGCCGTCCACCTCGGAGGAACGGCTGTCCGATGTGTACTGCTCGGGTGCGAACGAGCCCGGTGCCTGCACGTCGGCGCCGAGCGTCGTCTTCGCGCCGCCCTCGGGCTTGAAGTCGGCGAACACGCGGTAGCTGCCCGCCGCCGGCAGCGCGAGCGGGGTGCTCCACGTGCCGCTCGCGTCCATCCGCGGGTGCAGGTGCTGGTAGTGGGCTCCGTCGCGCCGCACGAGCACCAGGTGCAGGAGCTTCTCGTGCTCCACCTCGAACCTCGTCACGGGCTTCCCGTCCGGGCCGTCGATCCGGAAGCTGAACGGCTGGGGCGGGCCGACGGTGAGCGCCTCGGTCGCCACCCTGAGGGCGTAGCCGTTCCGGGCCGCGGCGAGACCCGGCGGCAGGTCGTCGACGGGTTCGGCCGGGGCACCGCCGGTCGCGCTCGGCGGCGTCGTCCCGGCGAACGGGCCGACGGCGGCGCCCGCCGCCCAGGTCGCGCCGAACGTGGCCACCAGCGCGACCGCGAACGCGGAGACCTTGGAGGCGGTGTTCATGTCCTTCTCCCTCGGATCGGCTTGGCGGTGGCACATGTATACCCCAGGGGGGTAGGGGTACGCCAGCGTGACGGCGCCTACGATGGCGGGGCGGACGTGTCCACCGTCCTGGAGCCGGCAGAGCGGAACGTGGTCGATGCGGGGACGGGTTCGGGTGGTGGCGCTCGTCGTGCTGGTCGTCGTCCTGGCGGTCGTGGCCGCGGTGGTCGACGTGCCCACCGTCGAGCAGCTCCGCGCCCACGTGCGGGCGGCGGGCGGGCTCGCGCCGCTGGTGTTCGTGGCGGGAAGCGCGCTCGGCACCGCGGTGTTCTTCCCCAAGCCGGTGCTGGCGGCCGCGGCGGGACTGCTGTTCGGCCTGGTCCAGGGGGTGCTGCTGGCCGTCGTCGGGTTCACCGCGGGGGCGCTGCTGTCCTTCGGCGTCGCCCGCGCGCTGGGGCGGAGCGCCGTGGAGGCCCGGCTCGGGAGCGGACGCCTGCGCCTGGTGGACTCGGTGTTCGCCTCGAACGGGTTCGCGGCCACGCTGGTGCTGCGCCTGCTGCCCGTCGTGCCGTTCACGGTGTCGAACTTCGCGGCCGGGGTGACCTCGGTGCGCGCCCGGTCCTTCGCGCTCGGCACGGCGGTGGGCCTCGTCCCCTCCACGCTGATCGCCGTCGTGCTCGGTGACGCCCTGCGCGAGCCGGGCTCGCCGCGCTCCTTCCTCGCGCTCGGGGCCTGGCTCGCGCTCAGCGCGGTCGCGCTGGTGTGGGGACGCAGGCTGCTGGCCCGCGCGTCGAACGCTTGATGCGGGTACCCCCTAGGGGTATGTTGAGACGCGAGTCGAAGGAGGAAGCATGGACCACGCTCCCGCACCCGAGGGGCTGACCGGGCTCGCCGTGTCCGCCACGCTGCACTGCCTCACCGGCTGCGCCATCGGCGAGGTGCTCGGGATGGTGGTCGGCACGGCCCTCGGGTGGTCGAACCTCGCGACCGTCGTGCTGGCGGTGGCCCTGGCGTTCCTGTTCGGGTACTCGCTCACCATCCGCCCCGTCCTGAAGTCGGGACTCCCGCTGCGCGCGGCGATCGGCGTGGCGCTCGCGGCCGACACCGTCTCCATCGCGGTCATGGAGGTCGTCGACAACGCCGTGATGCTCGGCGTCCCCGGCGCGATGGAGGCGGGCTTGGCCAACTGGGTCTTCTGGGTCAGCCTCGTCTTCTCCCTCGCGGTCGCGTTCGTCGTGACCGTGCCGGTGAACCGCTGGATGATCGCCCGCGGCAAGGGGCACGCCGTCGTGCACCGGTACCACGGCGGCGGGCACGACCACTGATCGTTCACGCCGCTCCGGGGACCTTCGCGGAGCGGCGGGCCAGGACGGCCGCCCCGAAGAGCAACGCCCAGACCTGGAGCGGGAACACGGTGACGCGCTCGGCCGCGCCGACGCCGATGGCGCCGCCGGGGTTCGCGGTCGCCAGGACGGTGAGGGCGAAGCCGAGCAGGCCGATGACCCCCAGCGCCAGGGCCGCTCTCCGCACCGCGGGACGGTCGCGGGTCGAGGTTCCCGCGACGACGAGGGCGGCGTTGCCGAGGAGGAAGACGGGCAGCGCGCCGATCGAGTGGACGGTCAGGTCGACGTCCTCGGGGACGAGTCCCACGACGACCCACGAGATCCCGGTCAGCCCCACCATCGTCCGCCAGGCGTGGCGGCGTCCGGCGGGGGAGGTGAGGACGATCCCGGCCAGCAGGAGCACGCCCTGCGCGACGAAGGCGGTGTTCATCACCGCGTGCAGGGGTGAGCAGACGTCGTTGCCGAGCACGGGGCCGCAGCCCACGGCGCCGAGGTCGCTGATGTAGTTGGTCGACCAGCGGTAGCGGGGCTGGTCCCAGGCGCTCTGGACGACGACGTGCGCGACGAAGAACTGCACGGTGCCGAGCACGAGCAGCGCCCCGCCCAGTCGGGCCTTCCAGGGCGGTCGGGGACGGGCGGTGGTCATGCGGGCTCCTTCGAGGGGGTGAGCAGCGCGGTGAGGACCGCGCCGGTGGCGAAGAGGGCGGCGGCCCAGCCGAACGCGGTGCCGTAGCCGTGGACGGCTCCCTCCGCGGGGTCGGTGACCCGCGCCGCGGCCGACGCGGCGACCGCGGCGAGCACGGCCACGCCGAGGGAGCCGCCGATCTGCTGCGCGGCGTTGACGGAGGCGGCGGCGGTGCCCGCCAGGTCGTCGTCCAGGCGGGCGGTCGCGGACGCGGTGGCGGTGGCGATGACGAGTCCGACGCCCGCGCCGATGAGGACCAGGCCCGGCAGCAGGTCCGGGACGTAGTCGCCGCGCACGCTGATCCGGCTGAGCAGGAACTCGCCCGCGCAGGCGGCGGTGAGGCCGATCGGCACGACCGGACGGGCTCCGAGCGCCCTGCTCAGGGCGGGCCCGACGACCGCGGCGGAGAGGACGAGGGCCGCGGGCACGGGCAGGAAGGCGAGTCCGGTGTGGACCTGGCCGTACCCGAGGGTCGACTGGAGGTAGAACGGCAGGAACAGGAACGTCGTGAACAGGCCCGCCGAGGACAGCAGCAGCGCGATGAGGGCCGAGCCCCGGCCGCGGTCGGTGAGGATCCCCAGCGGCAGCAGGGGGACCTCCACCCGCGTCTGCGCGACGACGAACACCACGAGCAGGACTCCCGCGGTGAGGAGCGCGCCGACCGTGACGGGCGCCGTCCACCCGGCGGTCTCGGCCCTGGAGGTGCCGAACACCAGGCTGAACAGGCCGAGGGTGGCGGTGGCGGCGCCGAGCAGGTCCAGGCTCTGCCCGGTTCGGCGCTCGGAGTCCGGCGCGAGGAGCACCGCGGCGACGACGGCGGGGATCGCGATGACGACGTTGATGTACATGGTCCACCGCCACGACAGCGTCTGGGTGAGCGTCCCCCCGAGGAGCAGGCCCACCGTCGTGCCGATCATGGACACGGAACCGAACACCCCGAACGCCCGACCTCGTTCCGCCGGGTCGGTGAAGGTGGTCGACACGAGCGCGAGGGCGGCGGGGGCCAGCAGGGCGGCGAAGAGCCCCTGCCCGATGCGGGCGCCGACGAGGACCGCGGCCGTGGACGCGGCACCGCCGACGGCCGACGTGACGGCGAAGCCGACCAGGCCGGTCACGAGCACGCGCTTGCGGCCCCACCGGTCGGCCAGGCGTCCGCTGAGCAGCAGCAGGCTGCCGAACGCGAGGGCGTAGCCGGTGACGACCCACTGCCGCGCGCTGTCGGCGAAGCCCAGGTCGGCCTGCGCCGACGGGAGGGCGATCGTGATGACGGTGGTGTCCAGGGCGATCATCAGCTGGGCCACCGCGAGCGCCGCCAGCAGCCACCACCGCCTCGGGGCCGCCAGGACGGCGGGTGGTCGGGTGTCGGTCACGGGGTCCTCCTGGGTTTTCGGGCACGTCGAGGACCGGTGCGGCGGGGCGCACCGGTGCGGGGGTGGGGCGGGTCAGGGGCGGCGAGCGGTCCAGAGGGTGCGCGTCCCGCGGATCCGGACCTCGCCGAGGGTGCGCACGTTGCCCGCGCCGTCACCGGCGAGGGTCATCAGGGTTGCCCGGTCGGAGTCCCGCAGGGCGGGCGCGGCGTGTCCGACGCGGCGCAGCTCCAGGGCCGCGTACTCACCGGCCGGGCCGTCGGCGGGCAGCGTCACGTCGGTCGTCAGCCGACGCGTGCGCGGCGCCTCGAAGCCGTGGGCCGTGATCGTGGACGTCCAGTCCGGGTGGTCGGCCGACGACCCGGCGGCGGAGCGCACCCGCTCCTCCAGGTCGGCGTGGGCGAGCGGGAGCACCGCCGGTGGCCCGTCCATCTCCACGACCGCCAGCACGCCTCCGGGGCGCAGCGCCTCGAACAGGGTGCGGAACGCCCGATCCGGGTCGGCGACCTCGTGCAACGCCGAAGCGCACCACACCAGGTCCGCGACTCCCAGGCCGGGTGGCGCGGTGGTGACGTCCGCCCGCAGCGCCTCGACGCGGTCGCCCAGACCCGCCGCCCGGGCGTTGTCGCGGACCCGCTCCAGCATCCGTTCGTCGACGTCGACCGCGACGACCCGCGCCGCCGGGAAGCGGCGGGCCAGCGCGATGCTCCCGGTGCCGGTCCCCGCCCCGACGTCCAGCACGCGCCGGACCCCTCGCGGGTCCGTGACCAGCGCGGACACGACGGACATCGCCTCCGTGAGCGCCTCGGAGTGGATCTCCGCGTCGAGGTCCAGCAGCGTCGCGAGCAGGGGGCCGTGGGAGTGCTGTTCGGTCATGCCACGACCCTAGGCGCGCCCTGCCTCAGGGGCATACCATCTTGTCTATGAAGCAAGAAGTGGATGTGGACCGGCTGATCCGGCAGCGGATCAGGGCACTCCGCCTGGCACGGGGCTGGTCGCTCGACGCGCTCGCGGAGCGGTGCCACCTCAGTCCGTCGAACCTCAGCCGCATCGAGACCGGGTCCCGGCGGATCGCGGTCGACCAGCTCGTCCTGATCGCGCGAGCCCTCGACACGAGCATCGACCTGCTCATCGAATCCCCGAACGACGAGGACGTCGTGATCCGGCCCCACCACGACGAACGCCGCGGCACGACGATCTGGACGCTCGCGCGCGAGCACACCCCGAACGACCTCACGGTCGCCAAGATGCACATCACCACCCCGGCCCCGCCCCTGGAGGAGGCGGGAGTCCACCCCGGTCGCGACTGGTTCATGGTGCTCTCCGGCACCGCGGAACTCCGCCTCGGCGACCGCCTCGTCCTGGTGCGGGCCGGGGAGGCCGCCGGGTTCTCCACCATGACCCCCCACGGCATCGGCGCGCACGGGGGAGAACCGGTCGAGATCCTCGCGATCCTCACCCAGGACGGCCACCGGGCGCACGCGCGCGAGGGCTAGCCGACGTGACGCGCGCTACTGGTTCAAGCGCCGCGACGCGGGGAACCCGGCCCCGGCAGGCGGTCAGAGGTTGGCGCCGGCTGCGAGAACACGGTCGACGCCGTCCTTCGAGGAGCGAACATGCACGCCTGGCCAGGAACCTCCTACCCGCTCGGCGCCACCTACGACGGGGTCGGCACCAACTTCGCCGTGTTCTCCGAGGTCGCCGACCACGTGGAGCTGTGCCTGTTCGACGACGAGGGCGGGGAGACGCGCGTCAGGCTGCCGGAGGTGGACGGTTTCGTGCACCACGGCTACCTCTCCGGCGTCGGGCCCGGCCAGCGCTACGGATACCGGGTGCACGGACCCCACGACCCGTCGCGCGGTCTGCGGTGCAACCCGAACAAGCTGCTGATCGACCCGTACGCCAAGGCGATCTCGAACGGCGTCGAGTGGCACGAGTCGCTGTTCGGCTACCCGTTCGGCGAGCCGGACCAGCGCAACGACCAGGACTCGGCGCCGTACGTGCCGAAGTCCGTCGTGGTGAACCCGTTCTTCGACTGGGGCGTCGACCGGCCGCCGAGGACGCCGTACAACGAGACGGTGATCTACGAGGCCCACGTGCGCGGCCTGACGATGAACCACCCCGAGGTCCCGGAGGAGCTGCGCGGCACGTACACCGGCCTGGCGCACCCGGCGGTCATCGACCACCTGACGAAGCTCGGGGTGACGGCGATCGAGCTGATGCCGGTGCACCAGTTCATCACCGACCACGGGTTGGCGGAGAAGGGGCTGCGGAACTACTGGGGTTACAACACGATCGGGTTCTTCGCGCCGCACGACCTGTACGCGGCGATGCCGGACCAG